>NZ_FOIL01000036.1 GCF_900101295.1 [Clostridium] aminophilum
ATTTCCATGCTGTCTCTTCGATCAGAGCGATCATCGCCGGTGTCGCAAACACCAGCAGTGTTCCGCTTCCGACTGCCTTCGCGGAATTTTCCTCGGTAACGATCGTCTCCTGTCTGCCCTTGATTCCTGTCTCGATCATGATGCTTTTTCCTCCTTAAGAATCTGTTTCTTTCTAGAACAAAGTCCGCAAGCGGACTTCGGCTCCCCTATCCCCTCAGTCCTGAGGGGAGCCCCGCGGACTTTGCGCGCCGCCGCTGGTCACCGTTAGGTGACAGCTTCCTTACAGCGGCGTGCGCATCCTCGCGGAGCGTTTTATTTCATAGGGAATTTCGGAGAAATTCCTATGAAATAAAAACTTAATGTTAACAGTGCTTATCTCTCCGTTTTGTACCAGTTCAGCTTTCTGCCGCATTTCGGACAGATGCGCATCCCCTCGAAAAGTTCGGTGCCGCAGGTGCTGCAGTAGCGCGGAATCCGGTCCGGAATCGCCGATTTCTCCGGCTCTGCCTCTGCATTATCCGTGCCGGAGCTTCCCTTTCCGAAGCGGTTTTCTCCCGCCGCAGGATTCTCCGTCTCCGTGTTCCATACAGTGTCCGCATCCCAGGCAGCATCCGCATTCCCGGCAGTATCCGCGTTTCCGGAGAAATCCTGTGTTTCTGCCGGTTCTTCCGTTTTTTCTGTCCGCCCGTATCCGTCTTCTTTTGAAGAACCGGCGGAGGACACCGCCGCCCCGGACACCTGTCCGTTCCGGTCGGACCGGCCCGCCGCGCAGGATCCGTCCGGACAGCACGCGCTGTTTTCCGCCTGCCGGGAATAATCGCGGCGGCCGGTATCGTCCGGCTCGTCTCCAAACATTCCGCCGTATCCATAAATCGGGTTCTTCCCGTTCATATATCCGACAAAAGCCAGATCCTCCGGATCAATGTCGATGTCCTCGCCCCGCTCCAGCGCTCTTCCGCGCACCGGGTCGATCTCATACACCGCATGACAGCATTTCATCCGGACGAAATAGTGTTTTCCCCATTTAAACAGGGGAATAAAGAAGAAGCTGAAGTACCAGTAGATCACATATACGTCCCCTCGGGCTTTTTTCCCGCATTTCGGACACAGAATATCTCTCAGATATGACAATGTCTGAATGCCCTGATTCACTCCCCCGATAAAAAACATGTCTTCCTCTCCTCATATGGTTTCTTTTCAGCCGTATATTCTCACAGCCCGGACCTCAGAATGTGCGGCACGCCGGATTCGCGGCCGCAGACATATTCCTGTGTCCTTCCATTTGTATCAACATCTTACCCTAAAGCCCGCATTCTTGCAAGAAGCGGGGCCTTTTCGCCTACATCAGGTCGCCGGTCTCCCGGAATCTCCGGTACAGATGTTTTTCTCTCGCCGTGGCAACCTGTTCCAGCATCTCCGGAATGTCATCGTTCAGATCTCCCGCAAGGATCACGTAGTTCGATGCATGGTTGGTGCGGAACACCGTTCCCGGAGAGTCCACCTTTTTCAGGAATATCTCCATCTCATCCATGATCTCGTCCGGCGTGATCCGCTCGAACCGGCCGCTCACCACATCATCGTACATCTCTGTCCCTTCATACAGACGGAGCGTCAGAAAGGATGCGTATTCCGGGTTCATCTTTGAGATCAGATCCGCGCACGCCTCCGCGTGAACGCGGACTTTACCGCGCCCGCCGAGACCGGAGATCAGCGTCACCGATGTGCCGATGCCGCATTTTTTCAGTTTCTGCCCCGCCCGGATGATCTCCTCCGCGGTCACGCCTTTATGGATGTAGCGAAGAATCTCGTCGTCTCCCGATTCCGCTCCCACATAGACCAGGCCGAGACCGGCGTCCCGGAGCGCGATCAGCTCCTCTTCGGTCTTGTTCAGAATATCCTTTGCGGTTCCGTACGATGAAATCCGGTTCACAAAGGGAAATGCCGCATGAATCCGGTTCATGATCTTCACGAGGTCCTCCGTCTTCATCATCAGGGCATCGCCGTCCGCGAGGAACGCCTTGCGGAAATACGGACCGTATCCATCATCCTCCAGTTCCTGAATGTCCCGAAAGATCTCCTCCAGACTCCGGACACGGAATTTTTTCTCCTTGTACATATTGCAGAATGTGCAGGTATTATGCGCACATCCGATGGTCACCTGCAGGATCAGGCTTCTCGCCTCACTCGGCGGCCGGTATAATATTCCTTCATATTTCATGGGATTCTCCTAATGCACGATTATGCCCCTGTCCAACGCCGCAGGCGGCGTTTCAGACGGGGGCATACTTGTCTGATTCCTTATTCGGTCTCCTCCGAGGACACCGTCTCATATACTTCGTCACCAACCGCGATCCGTATAAATTCTTCCATCGCGCGGGTCATGTATTTGTTGCGCTTCTTCACAAAATGAATGCGGCGAAGGGAAAGTTTTTCATCCAGGCGATAGAAATACAGCGGCACATCATATGCGATGTGCTTTGCCAGGCCATCCGGAATAAAGGCCGCACCGATACCGGAGCAGGCCATATTGAACGCGGAAACCACACTGTCCAGTTTCAGAATGATCTGCGGCTGGAAATTGTGCATCTGCGCCATCGCCATCGCGCGCTGATAGAGATTGTTCTCGTCCTTCAGCATGACAAACGGCGTGTCTTCCATCTTTTCCAGCGGCAGTTCCGGGCAGTCCGGCTCGTTGTTTCTGCCGGTGCGAACCTCATCCTGCGTCAGCCGGTAGTCCGCAAGCCGCTCGTTGATTTCCATGCTGCGGGGCACTGCCAGAAGGATGTGTTCGGAATCATAATAATATTTCTGATAATTCCGGTCGCCGAATTCGGTATTGTCCAGGATGAGATCCAGATCCTCGCTGAGCAGCTTCTCCACCAGTTGCTGTGTCGTTCCCTCCACCAGTTCAATCTTGATCTTCGGATAGGTATGCGAAAAATCGCTCAGCATCCTCGGCAGGATAAATGAAGTGTAGAAGTTTGTTCCGCCGAGTTTCAGGCTTCCGGCGATCAGTCCGTTCAGATTGTTCAGCTGATTGACCGTGTTCTGTTCCAGCGAGAACAGCTTCTCGATCGCCTCGATATAGATCTCTCCGCTCGGAGTCAGACTGATCGGATTGGTACTGCGGTCAAAGATGGGTTTTCCGATCTTCTTCTCTACTTTCTTGATCGCCGTACTCAGCGCCGGCTGGGAAATATACAGCTTCTGCGCCGCCTTGGAAAAGCTCTTCTCCTTATATACTGCATAGACATATTCTTTTCCGTCAAACATCCGATTTCTCTTCCTCCTGATATTCTTCTCCGATTACCGCTTTGCGGCCCCTCCGTCCGGACTCGACTTCCGCTCCGCCCTCGCGGACCAGATTCTCTTTCTCGTCTTTCGTCAGTTTTTTTATGGCCGCCTCGCGGCGCATCGCCTCGTTTCTGGTTTCAAAAGCTTCATAATAGGCCAGTGTCACCGGTCTTCGGCTTTTGGTGTATTTGGCTCCCCGGCCGGAATTGTGAGCTTTCAGCCGGTGCTCCAAATCATTGGTCCATCCGCAGTAGAGCGTTCCGTCCGCACACCGGAGAAGGTATGTGAAGTTACTTCGCTCCGTCGGATTCTTCGTTCTCTCTGATGACACTTTTCTTCGCCTTCTGTGCAATCTTATCGGCCGCTTTTCCGGCGTCGGCCGCCTTTTTCTTCGCTTTCTTCGCGATCCTGTCCGCGGTCTTTCCGGCGTCGGCCGCCTTCTTCTTCGCCGTCTCCGCGATCCTGTCCGCGGTCTTTCCGGCCTCGGCCGCCTTCTTCTTCGCCGTCTCCGCGATCCTGTCCGCGGTCTTTAAAACATAGACCGCCTTCTTCTTCGCCGTCTCCGCGATCCTGTCCGCGGTCTTTCCGGCGTCGGCCGCCTTCTTCTTTGCCGTCTTTGCGACTTTATCCGCTGCCTTTTTTACCGTATCCGTTGCGGACTCCACTGTTGCAAGGATCACTTCCGCCGCCGATTCATCATCCGCAGCTTCCGCCTTCGGCATCGCATCGACAGTCTCCGCAGTCGATCCGCCGCCGGTCTTCTTTGTTCTTCCGGAAAGTTTCTTTGGCGCTTCCGTCGGGGTGCAGCTGAAGATCATGACAGCCAGTTCCGGAACATCCACTTCGATCGAGTCCTCCCGGCCGTTCCATGCTTCTTTCCTTGATGTCTTCGACCTCGGATTGCCGAGACCGGGGCCGCCGTACCGTGCGTCTTCACTTCCGAAGATTTCCTTGAATTTTCCGGCAAACGGAACGCCGACACGGAACTTCTTATGTGCCACCGGCGCAAAATTGCAGACAAACAGCAGCGTTTCTGCCGGGTCATCCGTCTTTCGGATGAATACGACAATATTCTGCTCCGCATCCATACAGTTTATCCACTCAAAACCGTCAGAATCGAAGTCTTTTTTCCAAAGTGCCGAATGCTTCCGGTACAATTTGTTCAGATCCCGTACATAATTCTGCGTATTTTTATGGATCGGGTACTCTAACAGGTCCCACTCAAGGGAATGTTCTTCACTCCATTCATCCATCTGACCGAATTCCTGTCCCATGAAAAGGAGCTTTTTTCCCGGATGTCCGGTCATGAATCCGTATGCGGCACGAAGCTCCGCATACTTTTCCTCCAGCGTCGCCCCCGGCATCTTGTTCACCAGAGATCCCTTTCCGTGAACGACCTCGTCATGACTGAGCGGGAGAATGAACTTCTCGCTGTACGCATAGATCATGCTGAACGTCAGATCATTGTACCGGCTGTGGCGGAAATACGGATCACACTGCATATAACGCAGGAAGTCGTTCATCCATCCCATATTCCATTTGTAATGGAAACCGAGAGAATTCTCCTTCACGTCGCCGGTGACATTCGGCCATGCAGTGGACTCTTCCGCGATCAGGACTGCGCCCTTTTCGCGCTCCCGGAAGACCGAATTCAGATGCTTCAGGAATTCCACCGCTTCAAGATTCTCATTACCGCCATAGATATTGGCCACCCACTCGCCCGGCTTTCTTCCGTAGTCGAGGTACAGCATGGACGCAACCGCATCGAAGCGAAGTCCATCGGCATGGAACTCTTCGGTCCAGTACAGCGCACTTCCGATCAGGAAGTTGGATACCTGCGGACGGCCGTAATTGAAGATGAGTGTACCCCAGTCCGGATGACAACCCTGTCTCGGATCTGCATGTTCATAGACGCAGGTTCCGTCAAACTGTGCCATTCCCCAGGCATCGCGCGGGAAATGTGCCGGAACCCAGTCAAGAATGACACCGATACCCTTCGAGTGCATATAGTTGACGAAGTACCGGAAATCGTCCGGCGTTCCGAACCGGCTTGTCGGTGCATAATAACCGGTCGTCTGGTATCCCCAGGAGGCGTCCAGCGGATGCTCCATCACCGGAAGGAGTTCGACATGAGTGTATCCCATATCCTTCACATATGCCGCAAGGTCATGGGCGATCTCCCGGTAATTATAGAATTCCGTGCCGAGATATGCCTTTTCCGCCTCACTTCCCTCTGCATCTTTCCGCTTCCAGGATCCCAGATGGACCTCATAGACCGCCATCGGAAGCTCATCCTGACTGTGTCTTTTCCGTTCCGCCATCCATTTGTCATCGGTCCAGTGGAACGGATCGGCACTGCAGACAACGGACGCCGTCTTCGGGCGCATCTCCGTCTGATTTGCATACGGATCGGCCTTCAGGAACGGCGCACTGTTGTGATTCTTAATTTCAAATTTATAAAGGTCCCCTGCCTTCAGTCCCGGGATGAACAGCTCAAAAACTCCGGAATCGCCCAGACGTCTCATCTGATGACGCCGGCCGTCCCAGAGGTTAAAATCTCCGACCACCGACACGCGCATCGCGCACGGTGCCCAGACCGCAAAATCAACGCCGTCCACACCATCCACGGTCTTCGGATGCGCGCCCAGAATCTTCCAGATCTCATAATGAGTTCCGGCACTGAACTTTTTCAGGTCGCCGTCTTTAATCTGCGCAGGGAACGCATATGGATCGCACATATCGCAGAGGGTTCCGTTGTCAAACAGAACTTCATAATGATAGGTTCCGATGTCCGCAAGCGGAATGAAAACCGCAAAGAAACCGCTCTCATCCACGAGTTCCATCGGATATTTCTTTCTGCTCCCATTCAGGCAGACAGAGATTCCCCTTGCTGTCGGAAGATACGCCTGCACCAGTGTACCCTTTTTCTTTCGGTGCGCGCCCAGGATCCGATGCGGGTCAGAAGACTCCGAATATGTAATTTCCTCAATTGCTTTCCAGTCCATCAGATCATACAACTTTCCATCCATATGTCTGCCTCCCGATTTTGAGTTTTACATGGCCTCCGCTTTACTTTCCATGTCAATATAATACAATATTTCATGACGATTTGAAACAACAAAAAAATCTTGCTTATTCATGTAAGTTATCTTACACTTTATAATTGTATAACTTTTCACCCGATCCCGTTATAACTTCTGTTATAACAGTTGATTTCACGGCTTAAACCGTTAAAGAAAGTGTGATAAAATGGACGACAACATGCGGAGTGAACAGAACACTCCAGAAAATGTTACGGATGGGGACCATACATCCCGAAAAAAACCGGAACCAAGCGGGAACGGATTCTGGAAGGAACTGCTGAGCTGGGTGGAGATGCTTCTCTGTGCCGCGGCAATCGCATTTTTCCTGAACCATTTCATCATCGCCAACAGCACCGTACCGACAGGATCCATGGAGAATACCATCCTGCCGGGCGACCGCGTTATGGGACTCCGGCTCACCTATACCTTCGGGGAACCGGAACGCGGCGACATCGCCATCTTTGTTTATCCGGACGATGAGGAAAAGGGAATCCGTACCTATTATGTCAAGAGAATCATGGGCATGCCCGGCGACACCGTGGATATCGTGAACGGAAAGGTTTATCTGAACGGCTCCGATACTCCGCTGAATGAACCGTACATCGCGGAAGATATGATGGAGGAGGCACCGATGCACTTCACTGTGCCGGAGGGATCCTACTTCATGCTCGGAGATAACCGCAATTACTCCAACGACTCCCGCCGGTGGAAAAACAAGTTCGTCAAACGGGACAAGCTGATCGGCAAAGTCTATTTCCGGTATTTCCCGGGAGTGGAGTGGCTGATCGACAAGAATGAAGATTATGCCCATTGATCAATATTTTAAAAGGAAGAAACGAGGCTGAATATGATCAAAGTTGTGAAATTCGGGGGAAGCTCCTTAGCAAGCAGCAAGCAGTTCCAGAAAGTCGGCGATATCATCCGCGCCGACCGCTCCAGACGTTTTGTCGTTCCGTCTGCTCCGGGAAAACGCACCAAGACCGATGACAAGGTAACCGATCTTCTCTACCGCTGCTATGACGCGGTGGAAAGCGGTCAGCCCTACGGAAAGATTTTCCAGACCATTCAGGACCGCTACAACTCCATCATCGAAGGTCTCGGCCTCAACCTGAATCTGGACTTTGAATTCAAAAAGATCGAAGAGAATTTCAACGCGAAAGCAGGCCGTCACTATGCCGCTTCCCGCGGAGAATATCTGAACGGCATCATCATGGCAAACTATCTCGGTTACGAGTTCATCGATGCGGCCGATGTCATTTTCTTCGATGAAAACGGCAATTTTGATTCCGAAAAGACCAACGAGGAGCTCGCTGAACGGCTTTCCACCATGGACAATGCCGTCATCCCGGGATTCTACGGTTCTCTTCCGGACGGAAGCATCCACACCTTCTCCCGCGGCGGTTCCGACATCACGGGTTCCATCGTCGCGCGCGCTGTTCGCGCCGATGTCTATGAAAACTGGACCGACGTTTCCGGTTTTCTGGTTACCGACCCGCGCATCGTCGAGGATCCGCTCCCGATCGATACCATCACCTACCGTGAGCTCCGCGAGCTGTCCTACATGGGTGCAAGCGTTCTTCATGAGGATGCGATCTTCCCGGTACGAAAAGAGGGAATTCCGATCCACATCATGAATACCAACCGTCCGCAGGATCCGGGCACTCTGATCGTCGAGAACACCTGCCGTAAGCCGCATTACACCATTACCGGCATCGCCGGCAAGAAGGGCTTCTGCTCCATCACAACCGAGAAGGCAATGATGAATGCGGAGATCGGCTACGGCCGCAAGGTTCTGAGCGTATTTGAGGATCTTGGCCTCTCCTTCGAGCACATCCCGTCCGGCATCGATACGATGACGGTCTTCATCCATCAGGATGAGTTCGTGAACAAGGAACAGCAGGTCATCAGCGGCATCCACCGCGCCGTACATCCGGATTCCATCGAGCTGGAGTCGGATCTCGCCCTGATCGCGGTTGTCGGCCGCGGCATGAAGAGTGCCCGCGGCACCGCCGGCAGAATCTTCTCCGCGCTGGCTCATGCCCGCGTCAACGTCAAGATGATTGATCAGGGTTCCAGTGAGCTGAACATCATCATCGGCGTGCGCAATGAAGACTTCGAGACGGCCGTAAAGGCAATCTACGATATCTTCATCTCCGCTTCCATCTGAGAATTGCGGATTGCATTTCCTGCTGAGAATCCTGTCAGAAATCAAACCAAAACAGCTTTTTGATTTTCGAGACGATTAAATTCCATCTTTCTTTCAAAAAAGAAGGACATCCCCGGCTGTGTTTACGCCTTCGGATGTCCTTCTTTCTGCATCTGTGCCTTAAAAATTAGTTGCCATCTCTGATTATGTGCCATCTCTCAGACACGGAACCGATAGCCCACGCCCCAGATCGTCTCGATATACTGCGGTTTCGCGGTGTTGGTCTCGATCTTCTCGCGGATCTTCTTGATGTGAACCGTGATGGTGGCGATATCTCCCAGAGACTCCATGCCCCAGATCTCCCGGAAGAGTTCTTCCTTGGTGTATACATGATTCGGGTTGGATGCCAGGAATGTCAGAAGATCAAACTCCTTGGTCGTAAAGTTTGTCTCCTTTCCGTTCACCCAGACTCTGCGGGCGGTGCGGTCAATGCGAAGTCCGCGGATCTCAATGATCTCGTTTTCCGGATGGCCGGTGCCGATCAGGCGCTCATACCGCGCCAGATGCGCTTTCACCCGGGCAACCATCTCGCTCGGGCTGAACGGCTTTGTGATATAGTCGTCCGCGCCGAGGCCGAGTCCGCGAACCTTGTCGATATCGTCTCTCCGCGCCGACACGATGATCAGAGGAGTATTCTTCTTCTCGCGAATCTGACGGCAGATCTCAAAGCCGTCGATTCCCGGAAGCATCAGATCCAGCAGAATCAAGTCAAAATCATCCCGCAGCGCACGCTCAAGTCCGCCTTCGCCGGTATTCTCAATCTCAACCGAAAAACCGGAGATCTCCAGATAATCCCGCTCCAGCTCCGCGATGCTCTCCTCGTCCTCTATCACAAGAATGTTGCTCATTTCCCATTTCCTCCTTCATCTGTCTGCTCCGAATCCGAAGCATATTTCTCCTCATCCTCCGCTTTCCGGAGTTCAAAGTGCATGGCGGTTCCTTTGTTCTCGTCGCTGGTCGCCCAGATCCGGCCACCATGGTCTTCGATGATCTTCTTCACGATCGAAAGCCCGATTCCGCTGCCGCCACGCTTGGAATTCCGCGATTTGTCCGTGCGGTAGAACCGCTCAAAAATTTTTCGGAGATCTTCCTTCGGGATTCCGACACCATTATCTTCGATCACCGTCTGGATGAAATCACCCTTGTCCAGAATCCGGATCGTGATGCGCCCGGGCTTTTTATCCATGTATTTCAGAGAGTTTCCGATGATATTGTTAACGACGCGCTTCATCTGCTCCGGGTCCAAAATGACTTTCACATTGTCCGCCACATTGGATCCGTAGGAGAATTCCACCCCTCTGGCATCCATATCCACGCCGACTTCCTCACTGCAGTCGCGGAAGTAATCATTGACCCGCACCTTCACAAAGTTGTACGGAATACGGTTGGTGTCGATGCGTGAATACAGTGTCAGCTCATCGATCAGGTGATCCATGTCGTTGGTTTTATTGTAGATGGTGCGAAGGTACCTGTCCAGTTTCTCCGGTGAATCCGCAATTCCGTCCCGGATCCCCTCGACATATCCCTTGATCGCCGTCAGCGGCGTTCGCAGATCATGGGATATATTGCGGATGAGCACGCGGCTCTCGCGCTCATTTTCCACTTTTTCCTCGGCGGATTCCTTCAGTCGAATCCGCATGTCCTCGAAATCCTGACAGAGAAGGCCAATCTCATTGTCGCTCTGCACTTCCAATGTGAAATCAAGGTTTCCGTCCCGGATCTGCTTGGTCGCCTCCTGCAGTTTCGAGATCGGCTGCAGGATCGTGCGGAACAGCCATGTGGTCAGGAACATGCCGGCCAGAACCATGATCATGATTGCCATCAGAATCATCTGCCAGAACATCTGACGGATTAACGGAATCAGACCGGAAAGGCTTGTCACGATAAAAACGGATCCGTAAGCGCCGTCGGTAAAGCGGAAGTCAATCTGTTTGAGCATATTGGCTTTCGCGCCGTCGATATAGAATCCTGCGCCGGTATTCTGACTCGGATCCTGAAAATCCGGAAGATCGGCGATCGTCAGGGTATCTTCCCTGTATCCGTTGTATATAATCCGGTTATTCTGCCGGACGATGATGCCGGAAAAGATTTTGGACAGCTGATCATTGACCGTATCAAGGTAACTCTTGTCCATCAGGGTATCCGGCGAACTCTTTGTCGTATCCGCCACCGCCCGGGCCGTCGTCTGCGTCATGCGGCTGAGAAGCTGGGTGGAATCGCCGAGGAGCATATCATACTGGCCCTCAACTCCGTAGGTCTCCTCAATCACATGCAGCTGATACCGCATCATTCCGGCGACCATCAGCACGATCAGAAGAAGAGGAACCACGGTTGCCGTAAAGAACGTGAGCATGAGCTGGGTCTTTATCTTCATGGGTTTTACCTCCGATTTGCCTCGTATGGAAATATTTTACCACGGAAGAAGAGGCAAATACATACACAAAGCCGCCGCACCGGATTTCCGGTACGACGGCCTGCTGATAATTTGAAAAATGATATATTTTAACGGTTTTCTCAGCCGAGATACTTCTTCAGCGTCTCTGCCTTATCGGTCTGCTCCCACGGAAGCTCGATATCAGTGCGGCCGAAATGACCGTAAGCTGCGGTCTGCTCGTAGATCGGGCGGCGAAGGTCAAGCATACGGATGATGCCGGCCGGACGAAGATCGAAGTTCTCGCGAACGATCTCAACCAGTTTCTCCTCGGAGAGTTTTCCGGTATCAAAGGTATCGATCATGATGGATGTCGGATGCGCAACACCGATTGCATAGGAGAGCTGGATCTCACACTTGTCCGCCAGACCTGCCGCAACAATGTTCTTGGCAACATAGCGGGCAGCATACGCTGCGGAGCGGTCAACCTTGGTGCAGTCCTTTCCGGAGAATGCGCCGCCGCCGTGTCTTGCGGCACCGCCGTAGGTATCAACGATGATCTTGCGGCCGGTAAGACCGCTGTCTCCGTTCGGTCCGCCGATAACGAAGCGGCCGGTCGGGTTGATGAAATACTTGGTGTTCTCATCCACCATATCCTGCGGAATCACCTCATCGAACACATACTTTTTGATGTCTTTATGGATGGTCTCCTGAGAAACATCCGCAGAGTGCTGTGTGGAGAGGACTACGGCGTCAATGCGGGCCGGCTTGCCGTTCTCGTCATACTCTACGGTAACCTGTGTCTTGCCGTCCGGGCGAAGATACGCGAGGGTTCCGTTCTTTCTTACCTCTGTCAGTCTTCTTGCCATCTTGTGTGCAAGCGCAATCGGATACGGCATAAGCTCCGGGGTCTCGTTGGTAGCAAATCCGAACATCATACCCTGATCGCCGGCGCCGATCGCGTCGAGCTCGGCATCGTTCATCTCGTTCTCGCGGGCTTCCAGCGCCTTGTCTACACCCATGGCGATGTCGGCAGACTGGTGATCCAGGATAACCTGTACCGCACAGCTGTCTGCGTCAAAGCCCATATCGGAGCTGGTGTATCCGATCTTGCGGACGGTATCGCGGACAATCTTCTGAATGTCTACATTTGCCTTTGTGGTGATCTCACCCATAACAGCAACGATACCGGTTGTGGTTACGGTCTCGCAGGCAACACGGCTCATCGGGTCCTGTGCCAGCATGGCATCCAGAATTGCATCGGAAATCTGGTCGCACATTTTGTCCGGATGTCCTTCGGTTACCGATTCAGATGTAAATAATCTTCTCTCCATTTTTGTTTATGTCCTTTCTGAAACAACGCCCTATTCATAAGAATCCCTGAACGCAAATCCACTATGCTCGACACTGCCCGGTCAAAGGGCCTTCCAGCGTTTTCTGTGTGGCTTCCTTACAGCGGCGTGCGCATCCTCGCGGAGCGTTTTGTTTCATAGGGAATTTCGGAGAAATTTCCTATGAAACGAAAAAATCAGGTCCGCGAGTGCGGACCTGATTATCATTTACGTCAAATCAAATCCTCTTATTGCTCGCTTCATCATTCATTCCGCGCTCAGGTTGGCACCTTCCGCTTCCGTCCGTACACTGACTATTGATGTGCAGACCAACGGGGTTGCCGTGACTTCATCGATCCTCTGTATCTCCATCACTCTGAATAAGGGATAATCTATAGTATGCAATTGTAAATCTGCTGTATATATCGGCAGACCGGATATACTTTATAACACAGTATTTTTTTACTGTCAAGTTTTCCGCTTTTTCCGGCGGAATCCGGTTGTTGTCTTATGCATTTCCCCGAAAAAACAGGAAAATGTTACGCCTGGAGAAATTTCCGAATGAAATGAAAAAACCGCCGGCATATGCCGGCGGCCGTTCGAGGCAGCGATTCCTCACCGCCTCAGTGATTGAATTGTCGGTTCTGCTGTCAATGGCCGGAAACTCTCCTCAGACCACTTTCATGCGGAACTTCTGAACTTCTCTGTCAGAATCCACCAGCTCGATGCAGGCACCGAGTCCCTGAAGTTTCTGATCGAAGCACTCATACCCTCTCAGAATAAAGCCGATCTCATCCACGCAGGTATAACCGTCTGCGGCAAGCCCCGCCAGAACAAGGGCTGCGCCCGCGCGCAGATCCGGTGCGATGACATCCGCGCCGGTCAGCTTTTCCACGCCCGTAATGATCGCGGAATTTCCCTCGACATGGATACTGCTGCCCATTCTGGCCAGCTCATCCACGTACTTAAAGCGATTCTCGAAAATGCTCTCCGTAACAATGCTGGTTCCCTGTGCGAGTGCCAGCGTCACCGTGATCTGCGGCTGCATATCCGTCGGAAATCCCGGATACGGAAGCGTCTTGATATTCATGTGATTCTGTCTGGAGCGGCCGACTACACGGACCGCCTCGTCAAATTCCGTCACCTCACAGCCAAGCTCAACGAGCTTTGCACTGATTGCCTCGAGATGCTTCGGAATGACATTCTGAACGGTGACATCACCTCTGGTGATCGCCGCCGCACACATAAAGGTACCGGCCTCGATCTGATCCGGAATGATGGAATACTCCGTTCCGTGAAGGGATTTCACACCGCGGATGCGGATGACATCCGTACCGGCTCCCTTGATATTGGCACCCATGCTGTTCAGGAAGTTCGCCACATCAACGACGTGCGGCTCCTTTGCCGGGTTCTCAATGATCGTCTCACCGACCGCCAGCGCCGCTGCCATCATGATATTGATGGTCGCACCGACCGACACGACATCCAGGTAAATGTGGCTGCCCCTCAGTTCATCAGCCTGCGCAAACACGATACCGTTCTCGATCCGGACTTCCGCGCCCAGCGCTCTGAATCCCTTCAAGTGAAGATCGATCGGACGGCTTCCGATATTGCAGCCGCCCGGAAGCGGAACCTGCGCACTTCTGTATTTGCCGAGAAGAGCTCCCAGGAAATAGTAGGATGCGCGGATTTTACGAATATATTCATCATCGACACTGAACTGACGGATCGTGCCCGCATGAATGCGGACGGTGTGGCGGTCGATTCGATCGACCCCGGCCCCGATCTCAGCCAATGCCTCAATCATGACATTGATATCTCGAACATCCGGCAGATTCTCGATCAGGACATCATCATCCGTCATGACCGCCGCGGCCAGAATGCCGAGCGCAGCATTCTTTGCACCGCTGATGGTAACATCACCAACGAGCGGAATGCCGCCTTTCATTATATATTGACCCATTTTTCACCTCTGTTAGCGTATACTCGGTGGGTATTATATAACAATCCTCAGGGAATTGCAAAACAAATATAATTGTTTCCGAGCGTACTGAAGTAGTGCGTGGCATCGTTGATTCCTATTTTCTCCGCTGTCGCGCCCTCTGTACCGGCTCCGCGAAGATAGGTCACATTGTCAAACTGATCATAGGCAATGATAAATCCGACGCTTCCGTCCGGGCTGATTACCGCCACCGGCTGCCCTTTCGACACAAAGTACAAAACCTGACCGAGGGAAAGGCCCCGGCCGTCCAGATAGACCGTTCCGTCTGAGGAACCGCGGTTTCCTTTGATAAAGTCCTCCACATGCGTTTTCGCGGCGGATACCGCCCCGCCGGTGGCGGAAATGGACGCGGAGGATTTCCGGTTCGCTCTCGCCCAGAGAATCCGGCCCTGCGGATCGGTCACAAGTCCCATTCTGTCCCAGGCCGCATTCACCGCATCGGCAAAGTCCACGTACACACCCTGACGTTTTCCGCAGGCATACGCGTACCAGACATCCATCCGTGCCGCATTCGATTCCGGTGCGGCAACATTGGCACTGCGTGCCTCCTGCTTCGCCGGTTTCCGGATCTTCGCGCATGCGTTTCCGTGAGTGACCGAAACATAGTAACTCCGGCCCATAACACCGTCATTATAGGTTCCAAAACCGGCACCGGCGCCGCTCTCGACGGAATTCGAGACCAGCGTGTCCTCATCGATGGGTGTGAGACCGGCTGCCGTCTTCTGTGCTCTCTGCAGGTGCACACGGCTGTCCTGAATGAACACGCCCGTCATGGCGATGCCCTCTTTCTGATACCGCGTCTCCACTTCCATCCGGTCATTCACGATCTCAACCGCATAGAGCGGGAAATCAATGATCCGTCCGTCCGACTTCCGAAGATCCGTCGATTTTCCGAGTCCGTAAACGAGATCATCTCCCACAAAACCGACGAGCCGGATCACACTGCCGTCTTCCGGGTCCTTCTGTGTCTTCTCGCCATTCGCAAAATTCATAACGGTCAGACTGTCGCCATACCAGGAGCTGTCGCCGTTCTGCCATGCAATCTTTGAAGAATCGCTGCTCACGGCGAAATTATCGGAATTGAGTCCGCTCGCCACGACCTCACTCGTTCCCTCGCTGCAGTCGACATGATACAGCGTCCCGTTCATCAGAAAATACAGGCTGTCGCTGTCCGGAAGATTCATCAGTTTTCCGGTGTCGTCCAGAAGATCGTCCGTGTCCTCATTGGACGGGATGAAAACGCGCTCCGTCAACAGCGACCGGTTCTCATCATAATGATAGATGCCGGTACCGACACTGCCTGCATGACCGTAGCCGGTCATATATCCGGCAACCGCAAAGTCCACATTTCCCTTATCATCCACGTTCAGGATACGGATTGCATGATCCTCATCGCCGGTCTGGCGGACCTCCTCCTTCTCACGGGAATTCCAAACCTGCGTGGTCTTGCTCTTGTCCGCATTCTGAAGCCACAGCGTGCCGTTGACCGTAAACGCCCGGACCTTTCCGGATTCGCTGGCTTTCGCCGAAATCCCGGTTCCGTCGGACACTCCGAGAGAGATTCTGGAGTCAGAAAATGCGCTCTCTGCTCCGTTAAACACCTGATTGACGGTGCGGTCATAGTCCATCATATAGACGCGCTCCGTCCCCTGACGCATGGTAAAGCTCTCCTCCACGTCGTAATACCGGGTCCCGGAATCACCGGAGATTGAGGAGGTATAATCCAGACTGACCACCCCAAAATTCCCGGCCAGTTCGCGGAGATGGAGATTCACCTTCTCCGGCCGCTGCATTCCGGTGTTGTGCCAGGTCAGCATGTCAAAATTATTCTTCAGTGTCTGGTGGCCGAGAGAGGAGTTGTCCGCCATCTCATTTGCTTCCAGATACGTGGTCAGAGAGGTCGCCGCCGCCTTGTCAAAGGTCTTCTCCGAAAACTCCTCGGCGAGCTTCACCATGGCCTCTTCCTGCTCCGGCGACTTCTCCGGAAGCAGAATTCTTGTGCAGTAGTAGATCTCCTGTCCGCCGGTTCCGGTCAGAATGACCGTCATATCGTATTCTTTTCCCGCCGCGATCAGATTCTCAATCGGAAGGGACGCCGTGAGCCTGCCGTCTCCGTCTTTGTTGATCTCTTTTATATCTGTCCGCTCAACCAGGTGATCCACCCCCGATTCGCGGATCTCATAGCGGGCGGACGTGACTGCGCTGTCCTGCCCGTCAATCCAGATTTTCAGATTCCGGTCTTCCGGCAGAACCGTCAGATCCGGACGTCCCGAATCTGCCCGTTCCCGATCCGTGTACCCGCACGTCGGGTTCATTTCTCTGCCGCAGGACTGGAAGCTGATCACCGGTACCTGCCCGCCGGCCACCGAAGTAAAGACTGCTCCGTTATCTTTATTCCGGCTGTCGGCCTTCGCCCCGCGGACATAGGCCGCAGCTCCGAGAGCTGCCACCGTAACCGCACAGGCCGCGGCAAGCACTATCTGTGTTTTTTTCTCCATCAGCTGTACAGTTTTTCAGGGTAGACGCCTTCGGCGATCAGCCGGGCAAATGCCGCCGTTACGCTCTCCCTGTCCTCTTTATATGTTACGCCGAACCAGCGGTCCGGTGTCTCCAGTACCCGGACTCTACCGGTTCCGTTCTGGATCTGCTCATCGATCATTGCCGGCAGAAGATACTCCGCCTTTTTTCTTCCTTCCTCACTCAAACCGTCGAGGAATTTCGGAAATCCTTCTGCAAGGACATCCAGAAAGCGCGGGGTCAGCCCCCACATGTTCATGGATACGTGCTGATCTTCCCGCACCGCAACCGGATTGCCTTCCGCATCCGTCGCCTCCATGCCGTGTTCCGTCCGGCGGATGTTATATGTCTCCGTAACTCTGGCGAGTGTTCCGTCCTCCCGGACCTCACAGACACCGCGGGCCACGCCGCCGTTTTCGCTGAGTGTGTTTTTGAGCATAAAGCCGCCCATGCACATATCGATATATTCCGCGTTCTCGTCCATCTCATGGACCATGTAGTCATGGATCCGGCGGAATCCTTCTTTTCCGTAGTAATCATCCGCATTGATCACGAGGAACGGCTCATGGACAATGCCGCGGACCGCCAGAACCGCATGACCGGTTCCCCAGGGTTTGTTCCTCTCCGCCGGTGCGGTGTACCCCTCCGGAAGATCATCCACCTCCTGATAGGCATAGGCAACCGGAATGATCTTCGCGATGCGGTCACCGACGATCTCCTTAAAATCAGCTTCCAGATCTTTTCTTATAATAAACACGACCCGGTTGAACCCTGCCTCCATCGCATCGTGGATCGAATAATCCATGATAATCTCGCCGTTCGGGCCCATCGGAGTCAGCTGCTTGATTCCTCCGCCGAAACGGCTTCCGATCCCCGCAGCCATGATCACAAGTGCTGTATCTTTCATTGTATTATTTCCTCATTTATCATATTCGGAACATCGTCCGTTCCTCCAAAACATCCAACGTATTATATCACACGGCCGACTCATCCTCAATCATGCGGTATCCGATCCCCATCTCGGTGAAGACGTACTCCGGCTCGGCCGGATTGCTCTCCAGTTTGCGGCGGATATGTGCCATATTGACCCGGAGAATACTGTTGTCACCGTCCGCATAGGGGCCCCAGATCGCCCTGATGATGGCGTCATACGTCATCACTCTCCCTCCGTTCTGCGCGAGAAGGGCAATGATCCGGAACTCGATCTGTGTCAGATGGATGGGTTCATCTCCCTTCAACACCAGATGCTTCTCGAAATCGATGGTGAGATCCCGGGCGTGAAACGGCTTCGTATAGAGCTCGGCACCGGTCTTCAGCCGGTTGCTGTGGCGAAGTGCCGTGCGGATCCGGGCCATCAGTTCACCCGTTCCGATGGGCTTGCTGAGATAGTCGTCCGCTCCCGCGTCCAGCGCGCGGACCTTTTCGTCCTCCTGGGTTCTGGCACTGATCACGATGATCGGGACGCTGCTCCACTCGCGGACTTTCTCAATCACTTCCATTCCGTCGATATCCGGAAGTCCGAGATCCAGCAGGACCACATCCGGCGCATGGGAGGCAATCATGGACACCGCCTCTTTTCCCTTTGTGGCCGTCTCCGTGTGGCACCCCTCCGCGCTCAGGAACGTCGTGATAAAATCGCATATATTCTTCTCATCTTCTACGATAAGTACTTCCAGTTTCTGACTCATGATCCATCATCCTCATCTGTCTTATACTGTCCCCGCGGCAGACGGAAGCTGAATTCCGCCCCCGGTTCCATATTCCGCACCCAGATCTCACCGTCATGGGCCCGCACGATCGCCTTGCAGATCGAGAGCCCGATTCCCATCCCTTTTCGCACATCTCCGGTGTTGTTCGGCTCCGACGTCGTGCCGTCAAAAATGGTCCGGATCCGCTCCGGCGGGATTCCCACGCCGTAATCCCGCACATGGAAAATGATACCTTCCCCGTCGGATTCCACCGTCACATCGATGGCCTGCTTCGTTCCGGAATGCACGATGGAATTCTCCATCAGATTGATCAGCACCTGCTCGATCAGAATGGCATCCATCGGGATCATATAAAATTCTTCCGGAAGTCTGGCACGGACTTTTGCCCATGGGATCCTCTTTTTCAGCCGGGCAATGGCACCTTCCAGCACCTCTTCCACCGGTTCCGGCTTCTTGTTCACCTTCGCCGCGTTGTCGCTGTTGATGCGGGTGACGGAAAGCAGATTCTCCACCATGTTCAGCAGCCAGTCCGAATCTTCCCGGATGTGGCGGATCAGCCCGTTCTTCTGTTCCTCCGTCATGTCGCCGCCATTTTCCAGATAGACGGTGCTGGAACCGATAATACTGGTGAGCGGCGTCCGGAGATCGTGGGAGACCGCCCGGAGAAGATTCGCGCGCATGCGCTCTTTCTCCGCTTCCATCAGCTTCTTTTCACGGTCCTGCAGTGCCTGCGCCTGCTCCTTCATATTCGTGATCATGGCACTCGTCACGCTGGAAATCGAGAACATCGCAAGGAAGGTCATCGGATATCCCGTCATCGTAAAGTTAATCTGATTGTACGGGAAGGTATAAAAATAGTTTACGGCGATGACCGCCGCGAAGCTGGCCGCCAGACCGTAACGGTAATTCTTTGTGGTTCGTGCGACAAAAAAGACTGCCACCACATAGACCAGCGCGATGTTGGCCGTGGGGTTCTCCATATGTTCAAAGAAAAATGCCGACACCGCCGTCGCCGCCACCAGAAGAAGAAACGCGACACACCAGCCGTTCATCCGCTCAACGATCGGCGGGATGGTGACAAACATCTTATAGATCAGCTGCTGGAGCGGTCCGCGGGCGGAGCCGTTTTCCGGCCTTATCTCTTCTTCCGTCTTATGCATCCCTTTTCCTCCTTCCGGTTTGCGTTTTTTTCATGGATTCTGCTCATTTCTGAAACTGCCGTTTCATCTT
Source organism: [Clostridium] aminophilum (assembly GCF_900101295.1). Taxonomy (GTDB): domain Bacteria; phylum Bacillota; class Clostridia; order Lachnospirales; family Lachnospiraceae; genus Clostridium_R; species Clostridium_R aminophilum_A. The sequence continues at coordinate 19,744 of NZ_FOIL01000036.1, forward strand.
CGCATACTTTTCTCATTATACACAGAAGCGATCAAAATCGGAAGCCGCGCCGCACCTTCGTTTCGTTGCTTTTTTGATATCTCTGTGTTAGACTCTTTCACGGAAATCCGACGGATCGCCGCACTCAGACAATCGGTTTTCCGCCGGACGCCAACGATTTTGAATACGATACCCGACCGATCACACCGGTTACGGCGTATCCGCGCCGGTGTGCATTCTGTCATACGGAAATCAATACCGTCATCCGCCATAGAGAAGAAAGGAAGATCATCATGAACAGACCGGGAAGAAACGATACCTGCTGGTGCGGTTCCGGCAAAAAATACAAGCAGTGCCATCTGGCTTTCGATCAGAAGATCGAAGATTTTGAGCGCAGAGGCTATCTTGTTCCGGATCACAAACTGCTGAAGACACCGGCCCAGATCGAAAAGATCAAAGCCAGCTGCAAGGTCAATATCGCCGTTCTCGACTATGTCGAGCAGCACATCAGGGCCGGCATCTCCACCGAAGAGATCAACGACTGGGTCAACAAGATCACCTACGACATGGGCGCAGTTCCGGCCGACCTGAACTACGAGGGCTATCCGAAGAGCGTGTGCACCTCCATCAACGAGCAGGTCTGCCACGGCATCCCGTCCAAGGACATCATCCTGAAGGACGGCGACATCATCAACGTTGACTGCTCCTCCATCCTTGACGGCTATTTTTCCGACTCTTCCCGCATGTTCTGCATCGGAGAGGTTTCCCCGGAAAAGAAAAAGCTTGTGGATGTCACCAAGGAAGCGGTCTACAAGGGCCTGGAACAGGTGAAACCCTGGGGCTTTATGGGCGACATGGCGGAGGCCGTGCAGAAGCACGTTGAATCCAACGGCTTCAATGTGGTCCGCGAGATCGGCGGGCACGGTGTCGGCCTGGAATTCCACGAGGATCCGTGGGTCGGCTACCGCGGAAGACGCGGCACCGGCATGCTCCTTGTTCCGGGCATGATGTTCACCATCGAGCCGATGGTCAACATGGGCCGCGCAGATGTATACACCAGTGACGGCGACAACTGGGCCGTCTACACCGAGGACGGGCTTCCTTCCGCACAGTGGGAGATTCAGGTTCTCGTCACCGAGGACGGACACGAGGTTCTCTCCTGGTAATCTCTCTTTTTCGAACACGGAACAGCATTTCATCCGTTCCAAATACGGAGCAGCATTTCGTCCGTTTCAAATACGGAACTGCATTTCGTCCGCTTTTCCGGCGACATAACGTGAACGCCCCTGTACCGTTTTCCGGCGCAGGGGCGTTCTGCATATGGGTGCTCTTATGAGGTACTTATCATCCTGCTGCCAGGTTGGGAATGAAGGTGGAAACAGCAGGAACGTAAGTCGTGAGAATAACTACGATGAGCGCGGCAAATACGAACGGAAGTACATCTTTGATGATGTCCGTATATCTCGCCCCCGCAATCTTCTGCGCCATGAATACCGACGAGCAGAACGGCGGGGTGATGAAGCCGACACTCAGGTTGACCAGAATGATCGCGCCGAAATGAATGGTGTCAATGCCCATTGCGGTCGCGGTCGGAAGAAGAAGCGGCACAATGAGAAGAATCGCCGCGTTGATGTCAATCAGCATACCGCAGATCAGGAAGATCACATTGGCAAATACCAGAAAGATGTATGGGCTGGAGATATGCGCTGTCACGAAATTCTTGATTGCGGTGGAAATACCGATCATGGAGATGATACGTCCGGAGCAGTTCGAAAAACCGATCAGGATGCAGATCGTCGCGGTGGAAACCGCCGCTGCAACCGTCATCTTATAGAAGCTGGAATCCAGATCCTCTCTCCTGGTGAGGAATTTTACAAAATAGAAGATCAGTCCGTATCCGACTGCCGCGGCGCCGGCCTCGGTCGCCGTAAAAATTCCGCCGTAGATGCCGCCGAAAATGATGATCGGCATCACCAGTGCGGGAAGTGACTTTGTAAATGAGGTTCCGATGTTCTTGAAATACAGTGCCGCCGTGATGTGACTGGTATCCCGCTCTTCCCTGCGGCCCTGCTTCAAATAGTTGATGGTCATGAAGAACAGGATGCAGAGGATTGCCGGTCCGACCGTGCTGAGCCATACCGCCGAAATGCTGGCCGAAGCGCACAGGCCGTACATGATGCCCGGAACCGACGGCGGAATCAGAATTCCGAGGAAGCTGGAGGCAGCCGCCAGCGCCGCACAATAGCTGTCCGAATAACCCTTTTTCTTCATTTCCGGGATCATGATGCCGCCGATGCAGCTGATGGTCGCCATGCAGGAACCGGTCAGAATACCGAAAGCCGCACTGGTGAGAATCGTGACCGCCCCGAGAGAACCGCGGAGACGTCCGACGATAGAGTTGATAAAGCTGACGAGTGCATTGGCAATGCCGCTGTGCTGCATGATGATGCCGGCATAGATGAACAGCGGAACCGACAGAAGCGGGAAACTGTCCAGACCGGAGAATGCAACGGTGCCCATGGCTTCCAGTTTGATCTTGTCCACCAGAATGACAATCAGCGTCGCGGTGCCGATGGCATATCCGACCGGGACTTTGACAAACATCGCAAAACCGATAAACACTGCGATGAAGAGAAGTAATAATATAAACGGACTCATGCTTCCTCTCCCTCCTTCTCTTTCTCCCCGGCCTCATAGTCATAGAACATTCTGCAGATATTGTGATAGATCATCAGCAGGATTCCGATCAGTACAAAGCTCATCGGGATCATCATATTGATGTGCATACTGGCCGATACCTGCGGTCTTGCCGCAATTTTCTGAAGATACTGGATGTAAATGACGCCGAAGCAGATGATAAATGCCTCCGTCACCAGAACGGAAACCCGGTTGAATTTCTTCATGAATCCGACCGGTTCCTTCGAATGTTTCTCCACCAGCGTGTCAACCAGATCGATTCCGATATGGCCGCCGTTGATAAATGCACGGCCGGAACCCACATAGGTCAGTGCGATAAATAAATACCGGGCCAGTTCCTCGCACCATGGCGTCGGAATCCGGAGAACGTAGCGCCCGATAATCTGAATCAGGATACTTCCCGTCAAAACGATCAGAGCGGCAAACAGGAAGAAATCCTCCAGTTTCGTGATGCCATGCTCGAACTTCCGGGCCGAATCATATTTTGCCATCTTCATTTCCTTTCCCTCCGTACGGTATCATCGGATACCCGCTCATGACCCGGCAGAGCGGATCATGAGCGTATTTCCGGCTGCCGTGCAGCCATTCCCCCAAGTCATCTCTCCGTGCAGCATACTGTCAGAAAATCCCTCATACCGGGAAACCTCCCGCCCGGCGGATTTCCGGAGCCCAGACTCATCAGACGGAGAAATCCTTCTTGATCTTCTCGATGATGGATGCGTCGTACTGCTTGGAATAGGAATCCCAGAGAGCAACCGCCTTCTCCTTCAGCGCATTGTAGAAATCGCTTCCCTTTTCTACTTCATATACCTCAAAGGAACCGTTCTTCTGACCCTCTTCCAGAATCTTGTCGGTTGCCGCACGCATCTCTTTGCGCATGTATGCGCCGGCTTCGGTCGCTGCCTGTTTGAAACATGCCTGCTGCGCCTCGGTCATTCCGTTCCAGAAATCCTCGGAAGTAACAATGGACGCGCCGGAATACATATAGTTCATGATCGTGATGTATTTCAGCCGCTCCATAACGCCCATGGAATCCATGTTGGAGATGGAGTTGTCCACGCCGTCAACCGTGCCCTGCTCCAGTGCCGCCAGCGTCTCGGATGTCGCGATCGCCGCCGGGATTGCTCCGATTGCGGTGTAGAAATCCTGAACCGCCTGGGTCTCCGGAACACGGATCTTCATGCCGTTGATATCATCCATGGATTTGATTGCCTTCTTCACGTTTCCGCACTCACGGAAAGCATTCTCGGTGGCAGCGACGCGGACAATGCCCTGCGCGGCCATCTGTTTGGTCAGCTCCTCGCCGATCCATCCGTTGATGTAATACTGGTCAACCTGATCGTAATCGGTCAGCATATACGGAAGCCATGCCCATCCGAGTCCGCCGATGGCGGAGTCGATACCCATATCGGAAATCAGTCCGCACTCCAGCGTGCCGAGCTGGATCATTTCCGTCTCCTCACGCTCGCCGCCAAGGGATCCGGCCTCAATCTTGGTCCCCTTGATGGTTCCGCCGGAATATTTGTCCGCCAGCTCGATCAGCATATCCATCGTCTTATCCTGAATCTGCGCGCCGGCATGCGTATTGGTTACCTGGAATGTGACCTGCGGATCACCGGATGCGTCCGGAAGCGAGGCGGAGCCGGCATCCGCTGCCTTTGTCTCCTCACTCTTGGATTCTGCCGCTTCCGCCGCGGTCTCAGCCTTGGACTCTGCTTTTGAATCCGCTGCCGCTGCTGTCGTTGCCGCCGCAGAACCGCCGCAGGCCGCCAGTGAAGTCATCATCATTCCTGCAAGCAGCATCGATGCGATCCGTGTTCCAGTCTGTTTTCTCATAAGATTACCCTTCCCTTTCTGTTCGCCGCGCTTTGTCCTCTCCGCGCTCCGGCGTCTAAGCTGCGGATATTTTTTTGACTTTTTAGTTAATCATATCTCTTTATTCAATTTAAGCACGGATTTTCCACATGCTCGTCAATGGTATGTTCCACGTGCAGATTTGCTCCGGAATAACTTCCCTCGATCTCCGCAAATTCCTTTTTTGCGGCGGCAAGAATGCTTTTAAAACTGATTCCGGTCTCCATCCCCATCTCGTTGAACATAAATACCAGATCTTCGGTTGCGGTATTGCCCGACGCCCCCGGGGCAAACGGGCATCCGCCAAGTCCTCCGAGCGTGGACTGTACCCCGTCCGCTCCGGCTTCCACTGCCGCCAGCGTATTGACGATGCCCATGCCTCTGGTGTCGTGAATATGGCACTCAAAGCGGGCATCCGGGAACGCCTCTTTGGAGGCGGTGACAAACTCCCGCACCTGTTTCGGATCAGCCATACCGACCGTGTCACAGAGGTTGAAGAGTCTCACCCCGAGGTCATATCCTCTCCGCTCGAAATCGATCAGTTTTTTTACATCCCGCTGTTTTCCCTCAAACGGGCATCCAAATGCCGTTGCAACATCCAGACACACCGTCAGCTCCGGGTACTCATCGATGATTTTTCCGAGCTCCGCAAAACTCTCATCGTGTGTGCGGCGGATATTCGCCATGTTATGACTCCGGCTGAGAGAGATCACATTGGCCACTTTCCGGAATCCGGCCTCGGCGGCATTGGCTGCGCCGCGGTAATTCGGAACCAGACAGAACAGATCCAGATCCGGATAATCCGGAAGAATCGCCTTTGCCACCTCCGCCGCGTCCCGCATCTGCGGAATCGCCTTCGGGCTGACGAAACTCGTGATCTGCATATGCTTTACACCCGAATCAATCAGTTCCCGGATGATCTCGATCTTCTTTTCCGCCGGAAGATACTCCTTCAGATTCTGAAACCCGTCGCGCGGACCGACTTCGATAATATCTACTTTCTTTTCCATGATTGTCTCCCCGTCCCAAGGACGCTGCAGAGACATTTGCCGAAACCTCTGACTCTGCAGTAAAACCGCGAATCAGATGATTCCCTCTTTTTTCAGTGTCTCCACGGCATCTTTGTCCATACCGAGGAAATTCTCATAAACCGCCTCATTATCCTGTCCGAGCGTCGGCGCCGGATGAACCGGATCGGCCGGGCAATTGGTAAATTTCAGCTGATTGTTGGTCAGCTTCATCTTTCCGGCAACCGGATGATCCATCTCCGGGAACATATTTCTTGCCCCGGCAATCTGCGGATCCCGAACCACACGGTCAATGGTGTTAATCGGTGTCGACGGCACTCCGATCCTGTTCAGACGGTCTGCCACCTCATCGACGGTCTGCGTGACGGTCCATGCTTCCACAGCCTCTTTCATCGCCTCATGGTTTTTGACCCGGTCCGACACGGTAAGGAACCGCGGATCCTTCGCCAGCTCCGGCTGTCCCATCTCATTGCAGAGGAGGGAGTAGAGCTTATCGTTGCCCGCCCCGATGATGACGTCTCCGTCTTTGGTCCGGAAGGAATCATAAGGGTACGTCGATTCATAGCGATTGCCGATTCTCTGCGGGATTCGGCCGTCCGCCAGATAAATCATGTTGATGTTTGTCATCGCGGATACGACGGAATCAACCAACGCGACATCGACCTTCTCACCTTCCCCGGTGCGGTGCTGATGATCCAGCGCCGCCAGAACACCGATCGTGAGACTGAGTCCCCCAAGAACATCTCCCATCGGTGTTCCCGTTCTGGTCGGTGCGCCTCCCGGCCATCCGGTCGTGCTCATGAGACCTCCGGCCGCCTGGCCGACAATGTCGTAACCGGCCCTTCTGCTGTACGGACCGGTGTGTCCAAATCCCGATACCGCACCGTATATGATCTTCGGATTGATTCTCTTCAGCTCATCGTACCCGAGTCCCAGTTTTTCCATGGTGCCGGGGCGGTAGTTTTCGATCACCACATCCGCCTTCTTCACCATTTCCCGGAAAAGTTCTTTTCCCCTTTCCTCCTTGAGGTTCAGGGTGCATCCGATCTTACCTCGGTTGAAATTCATGTAATAGACACTCTCACCGTTCTTAAACGGTCCGAACGCCCGGCTGTCATCACCCTTTCCCGGCTGCTCGATCTTGTACACAGTCGCTCCCATGTCTGCCAGGAGCATCCCGCAATACGGACCGGCAAGTACTCTGGTCAGATCGAGCACGATGACTCCATCCAGTAATCCCTTACTCATCTCGTTCCGTCCTTTCCTAATTCTGTTGTCAGAAGCCTTTGCTGCCGCTGGCGGCTCAGGCGGAAATGAAGGGGAAATGTGCACAATTTCTTTCCTTTTTTCTGTCTGGATTGTAGCAGTTTATAAAAACCGGCCTCAACATTCTGAAAATAGAATCATAAAACCGGCGGGAAATGTTTCATTTATTGAATGTTTAATCTGTTTGAAACATTTCTGCCCGAAAATGTTTCATTATTTTGAACTATATGCTACGATTGCAATACGTTTTGACGCATATATTTGTCATATTTCTTTTCTTTTTGTAAATACTGCACAATAATCCGTCTTGTTTTATTTGCAGAACATGAATTGCGATTATTTCCGCAATAAACAGCTTTCATGGAAGGGAGGAGAAGCCATGAGCCAGACCTACCGTCTCTGCATCCTGGTCTATCAGCAGCTGACCACGCTGGTCCGGGAGGCACTGTCCAGTCTTCAGTTTGACGACACCAATATCACCGTCATTGAGAGCAGCGCCGACACGCTGCCCTATAACATTTCCGCCATTCTGAGCGAAGATTATGACGTATTCATTGCCGGCGGAGCCAATGCCGCCATCCTCTCACAATACAGCGAAGTGCATCTGCGGCGTTTTGCCGTACACAATACCGATTATCTGATCGCGATCCGCCGGGCGATGCGGGAGGGAAAGCGCCCCTGTATCGTACAGCACAGTCTGTCGGTCCCGCCCAACGTCGAGCTGTTCAGCCGTCTTACTGACACCGAGATCGGACTTCTGACCTTTTCCGACGGCAATGAACTTCGCGAAGCGATCCGCACCTCCCCCTACGACGTCTTCATCGGTGCATCGCAGACCTGCGAGACCGCGAGAGATCTCGGCCGGGAGAGCATGCTCGTCTATGTCGGCGCGGACTCCATCCGCCGTACGATCACCGAGGCAAGACAGTTTGCCGTGGAACTGCGGAAGGAGCACCGGTTCTCCGCAATCACCGACGCGCTGATCCGGGACACCCCCATCGGAATCATCATCACTGACGAGGACGGCATCATTACCACCATTAACAATCTGGCCAGCAGCTATATCGGCATCCCCGGCATCATGCTGAAAAGCCGGCATCTGCGCGATGTCGCACGGAATCTGGATCCTTCCCATCTGTCCGGGAAAGGGCTCGTCGAACAGGAGGCCTTCCGCATCATCGGCGGAATCCGTTTCCGCTGCACCCAGCGCCGCATTCAGATCAAAGGCCAGGAGATCGGAACCCTCACCACACTCCGGATCGATAACCGGAAGCAGTCCTCTTCTCCCGCCGCTTCCCCTTCCCTGCAGGCAACCCAGTGGAAGCATCTCATAACGGAGTCGCCGGTCATGAAACAGGTCGTCTCCCTCGGGAACCGGCTTTCCATGAACACGCTTCCGACCGCTGTGATCGGGGAATACAGCACAAACAAACATCGAATCGCCGAGTGTCTTCATTCCTGCAGCGACCGGGCCCAGCAGCCGCTGATTGTCATCAATCTCTCCACCATCTCGGAGACGGAAGTCGGCCGGAGTCTGTTCGGAAGCACCGACACTCTCGCCCCGTTCACGGGATTGATTGAGCACGCAAACCGCGGAACCGTCATCCTTCGGAATATTCAGTGCGCCAACCGCACAGTTCAGGCCTGTCTGATGGACGCCATCTCGCGAAACCAGTATCTTCCGGTCGGCAGCATTGCCCCGAAAGTGTCGGATGTCCGCTTCATCACACTCTTCAACCTCGAAGACGGAACCGAAAACATCCGGCCGGATCTGCTCGCGCTCCTCACAACGCAGACCATCCGCATTCCTTCTTTCCGCGAGCGAAAGGAAGACCTTCCGATGATGTTCAACCGCTTTGTCAGTCACCGGTACGAGAAGAATTTCGATATCCGCAAATACCCTGCCTCCTGTGAGCTTCTGTGCTTTTACAACTGGCCGGGCAACGCCGCGGAAATGCAGGCGGTCAGCGATCGTTTCTCCGCCTCCATCTCGGCCAGCACACGGCTCTCTCCGAAAGCAGTGCACAGCCAACTGGTCAATGCCATCGGTGAGGGGAAACTCGCGGAATTTATCCGGAGACGGCATCAGACGGAAAATCCGGAAACCGCCCCGGCCTCAGAGACCTCAGGCAGAATACAGTCCCGTCTGCAGCGGACCGCAGATGAACTGAAACATTACCTCGGATACACCAATGCAAAGGCGGCCGAGAGCATCGGTGTCAGCAGAACCTCTCTGTGGCGGATGAATGCACAGAAAGTGTAAATACGCGCCGTTCCGGAAAAGTATGGGATACCCGGCGGGCTCCCGCTTTCACGCCTATGACAAAACGAGACGAACCACGCTTCGCGGGTTTCGCTCGTTACCGCGACAGTCGCCAATGCCTCGTGCAAGCACAGGCTTTGGCGAGTTAGCCGCGTAACAAAGTCCGCAAGCGAACTTTGCGCGCCGCCGCTGGTCTTTTCGAGCTTAGTGAATTTGCTTACAGCGGCGTGCGCATCCTCGCGGAGCGCTTTTGTTTCATAGGGAATTTCAGAGAAATTTCCTATGAAACAAAAACGGTGCTGCGCATCCGCAGACAAGCTCTCATGATTTCTCATGAACTGTCTTCTTCGGATGCGTCAGCACCTTTGACTGATATTTTTTGTTTTTTTGATGATTCGTCCCGTCTGCTTTCATCGCAGAAAGCATTCCTCTGTCAGCAGTCCTGAAGAGATCAGGTCAGAATCACCATCAGAATCGGCACGGTAATAAAGATTCCCAGCATGGACAGAACCGATCCCGCGGCGGCATATTTCTCGTCCGCTCCGTAATTTCCTGCCATGACGGTGATCTGAGATACCACCGGAAGCGCCGCCTCGATGATGAAGACGCTGCGGTTAAGGCCGTGAACACCGAACAGAACGCAGAGCCCTGCGCAGATTGCCGGCGCAATGATCAGGCGGATCAGCAGCATCATCGGGATTCCCCGTTCCAGACGGATGTTGCGGATTCCGAGCTCATAGACGATAAATCCGCAGTACATCAGCGCCAGCGGCGTCACCGTGTTGCTCATGTATTTTGCAAAGCTCATAAAAATCTGCGGTGGGCGAACGTCGAGCGCCAGAAGCGTAAATGCCGCAATGAGGCCCAAAACCGGCGGTTTTGTAAAAATATCCTTGACCACGGCCGACCATTTCTTTTTTTCACTGGACATCTCTCCGGCGCTCTTGCAGAGCATAACCGCAACCGTCTGCGTGTAAATCGTACTTCCCATATAGTACATCATGACATACGGGATCGAGACGTCCCCGAACAATTCATTGGCAATCGGAAGCCCGATAAAAAGCGTATTCGAAATAAATGCCATCGCAATGAAGATTCCGTAACGCTTTCTTGGGAGCTTCAGCCATCTCGCCGCGAGGTCACTGAGAACCAGACAGATAAAGATTCCGACAACCGGAACCAGAAGCTGCGTTCCCATTTCCAGCATAGCATCGCGCTTGAGGTTTTGAAGAACACCGGTAATGCAGTTCATCGGAACGGCGATATTAACCACAAAACGGCTGATAAATTTTTTCTCGGTGCCGGTCATCCATCCGGCTCTTCCCATCAGATAGCCGACCGCCATGATACTGAAGATCATGAACACAGCGGAGACGGCATTAAAAAATGTCACCATCACTTTTTCCCTTCTCTGAGCCCAAACCTTTGACCATTATAACATACTTACGCAAATGTCACAGACAGGTAACGCTTATAGGAATTATAAACAAGAGCGCGAGACGGCGCACGAGGTCCGGTGGACCTCGGTTCTGCGCCGACCGGAGCGACAGCGGAGACATTCGAACGGTTCGAGCACGGCCGTGCTCGAACAACGACAAAAAAGGACATCCTTTACGGATGTCCCTTTTGTCGTTATAAGAGCGCGAGACGGGATTCGAACCCGCGGCCCCCACCTTGGCAAGGTGGTGCTCCACCACTGAGCCACTCGCGCATTTCTCTGTCAGCAATCTGACGCAGACTATATTACCACAGTCTCGATCGATTGGCAATAACTTTTTAAACAATGATGCTTAATAGTTCAGCGGCACCCACGCTTTCCCGTGAGTACCGCTGCCCGGAATTCCAT
>NZ_FOIL01000007.1 GCF_900101295.1 [Clostridium] aminophilum
CACATGTGTAGACTTTTCTATCAAGGAAAAACAACATCACCTAATTTAGAAACCATTATTGCAAGAAATATTATACCGATTAGACCCGACAGGCACCGGGAACGAAAGCTAGCAGTAAAAATATTTCATGGTTTCCTCTACAGAGTAGCATAAAACAGATAAAATGAATATTTATTTTAGGCAGATATGAATCTGTCTTATTTGTGTGTCATAAATCAAGAAAAAGCAGGAAAGTCATTCACTTTCCTGCTAGTTTTTCTTTAGAGACGTCCAATAGCCAATGTTAACTTAATGACATTGACCGATTCGGTGGGAATCTTTTTTTGTTGAAAAAGGTAATCTATAAATGAAGTAATGACATGTTTACGTAGAGTAAACAAGAAGTAATTTGATAACTGCCGACAGACAGACTAATCTAAATATAGAAAATTGCAGAATCATTTTGATAAATTTACATACCAAATGCGATCATGACAGACGTTTTGAATGGTCGTGTGACAATTCTGGAAATGCAGGACGTATATGTACGGTATCGGATGCTGATTTCACTACAGCGTGCAGCCGTTGTCAACATGGTGAGGGGAAGGACGTATGAAAGAGCAAAGCTTGGGAAGGTTTATTTCAGCAAGAAGGAAAAAAATGCGACTCACACAGGAAGAATTGGCAGACAAAGTCAATGTATCCAAATCTGCAGTTGCGAAGTGGGAAACCGATGGCGGCCTGCCGGACCGGGATAATCTGAAAAGAATTGCAGAAGTGATGAATGTCTCCGTGGACGATCTCCACCGCGTGATCAAGAAGGAACCCCCAAAAACGTTTGATTTGAGCATAAATATTACGCCGGAAGTGATCGCAGTGCTGGAGGCACACGGATATAAAGTGATCCGTCCGGATAGGGAAGGAGAGATGTAAGATGGCAGTGGAATTTATTTCTGTAAAGTGTCCGAGTTGCGGTGCCGATCTGTCTGTTGAACATGGGCGCGGAATCACATACTGTAATTATTGCGAAACCAAAATTTTGATTCAAAATGATCGGGAACACGTTTAGCGCAGCATTGATGAAGCGCGGATTAAGGAAGTGGAAAGCGAACAGCTTCTTAGGCTGCGTGAAATGGAAATTGAGGAGAAGGATAAAGAGCGCGAAAGTAATGATTACATATCATTGCAAATGAAAGTGACAATTCACGATAGAAATAAGGAAGATCGTGAAAAGTGAGGAGGAAGGTTATGAAAAAAATGTTTCAGAAACTGCTGATTCCGAGTGTGGTGTTATCGATGGCTCTTCCGATGACAGCATCCGCCGGCTGGGAGCAGAACAGCATTGGATGGTGGTATACACATCCGGATGGCACGTACACGACCAACAACTGGGAGCAAGTCGACGGAAGATGGTACTACTTTGACGGAAGCGGATATATGCTCCATGATACATCGACGCCGGACGGGTTCTGGGTCGGATCAGACGGGGCATGGGTGGAATCTGTGGTGATTGGACAAACTGCAGTGTCCGGTCCGGCGGGGAACGGACAGATCAATCCGGGAAATGCTTCCGAGTACAGGAGACTGAATTCGACCAGTCAAAAGAGTTCGTATCAATCAAATGCTACCTTAAAAAAGAAGAGTTATAAGTCAACGAAAAAAAGGACGGAAGAAAAAGAGAAGAACGCAGAAGAGAAAGCGGAATCTAAATACGAATCGATCTATAAGAAATACAAGAAAAAACTTCAGAAATGCGATGGGAGCATTGAGGATTTAGCGGAGATCCAGGTTGAAGGAACAGAGAAGATGGCGGATGTTTGGCTGAAAAACGGAGGAAAATATAAAGTATATGAAGACTGGGCCATGAAGTTATATGCCGTCTATGAAAAAGAGGCAAAGAAGAGATTTTGAAACTGACGGAATGATTAGATTGAGAAGGAGGAATAACAATGACTGCTAAAAATATTATTGTTTGGTTGTGTGCAATGATTGTTTCGGTTTTTTGTTCGTTTTCCGCAATTGCAGATGAAAATGTTCCGCAGTCTCTGGAGAAGATGAGTGATGGCGGATATTTTGATCCTGATTTCTTTCAACAGATGTACCCTGAACTGATCGCATCCATCGGGACTGATCCGACAATCAATTATCAGCATTATCTTCGGTATGGTCAGTGTCAGGGATGGAAGCCTTTTTCGGATGAGGTAGCATCAAAGATTCAGTCATTAACCTATCAGCCCGGAAAAATCGTGGTTCCAGCATCGGTAAAGAGTCATCCGGAAGGAAAGCATACGTTGGTATACACGGATTCCAATGTGGATATTTTCTATCAGAGCATCAGTTCCGCTGCAAGCAGTCTGAATGGAACAAAGAAAATGGGGTTATGTTTTGACGTAGTCAATAAAACATCAGATACACTTCATATGCACGGCGATTTACTGTCTATCAACAATCAGATGCGTAAGAATATTTTTTCGGTTACTTCTTTCCCGAATTCTTCCTCGGAGGAATACTGCCGCACCGATTATCCGGATGAGGAATTTGATCAGATTGCAAATGCAACTTTTCAGGTACAATACAAAATCGGTGACGATGGATATGATTATACACCTGTCAAATTCAATCTGATTTTCTATCATTGAGAAAGAAAACGTTTTTATCAGTGAATATTTGATTTCGGAGGAATGAGAAGGATGAAGATTAGAATATTTGCGGTAATGATTGCAGTTATGAGTCTTTTAATGACAAACATTGTTTTGGCAGGGGTATATGGTAATTCAAATCAGGAAATGTTTGATAATCCAGCCTTTCGAGAGTATGTAGATAGTTTTATGACGGATGCATATGGAGAAGGAAATTATCGCCTTGAGTGGCTGAATCAGGAAACACCAAAAGTTGATATCCTTTCTATCTATACGCAAAACGGAAAGTATGACGATCGTATCTCTCTGCGAGTTGACGGATATGCATTAGTCGCCTCATATTATCACACGGATGGGATGAAATGTGAGGACAAAGATTATGCATATGGCGCAAGAATTGCGTTAAGGGATGTCGATTTCGGCAAGTTTTTTAAACCGGATCCGTAAAAATGCAAATAAATAATAGGAAAAGAGGTCTCAACTGACAATAGAAATCCCACATTGGCAGAAGAAATGTCAATGTGGGATTTTGAGATAGAAATGGTGTTTGGGAGAGTGCATGAATTGTGATGAAAATAAAAATGATATCGTAGGAATCCAGAAAAAATGATAGAATTATTCTTGCATAAAACATTATTCTCGAGAGTATAGAGGACGTGTTTTTGGACTTGTTTTTCTACGCACAGTTCATAAAAATGTGATAATAGTTGTCAACGTTATAATCAGGGGGGAATTATGCAAAAAGAAGAGGAGTCTTTAAAAAAATCGAGAAAGCAGCGGCAAAAGGCGCAAGAAGAGGAAGATTCTCATCCTGGATTATCACCAGCCTGCTGCCAATCGTCATTGGAGTAGTCGTTTTGAGTATAATCATGAACGTGATGCTGACCAATGCAAGTAATATGCTTCATGATACGATCAGCAGTATTCCACAGGCGATCAAAGAGCAGTTCTCTTTTGAAGATCCGGCAGATTCTCATGACAAAGTACTGGAGAATCATGGTATTTTGGGATATACGGCAGCTGATTTTGAAGAAGCGATCCTTGGAGAACAGAAACAGTTAAGGAAAATTGAAGTATATGAATCGAAGGTTTCGGATGCTGTTACGTTAACAGAAACAGGATTGGCTAATCTGGCGATTTTTACAAAGTCTCAGGTGATTACCTATAATGGAATTGCAACATACACGGTTGACTTATCAAAATTAACAAAGGATAGCGTAATTCTGGATGAAACTCACAAAACAGTGAAATTACTTATTCCGCACGCGGAATTGGGTGTGATAAACATTCCGAGTTCCGGAATGGAATTCAGCGATACAGAACATGGCTGGTTGGCTTTTGGTGAAATAAAGCTTTCAGCAGATGATTTAGCCGATGTTCAGACAGAGGCAAGCGGTCGAATGGAGAAAAAACTGGAGGAATTGAACGAGAAAGAGAAGGCGGACCGATTTGCAAAATTGTCCGTCTGGGAGATTTATCAGCCGGTTGTATCTGCAGTATCAGCCGAATATAAACTTGAGGTAGAGTTCGAATAAAAGTTGGGGGAAACGGACATAATCAGGTTATTCCTTGAGCATTGAGGCTTGATTGCTGAACAAAAATGAGCCGGTGAGGATGAAGGGTCTCATCGGCTCATAGTTTTTTCTACCATCAGGGAAATCAGCATTCGTGCTAACGGAAGGCTGGATCTGATATATCACGATTAGTATTTTTATGATGCAGAAAAAATCGTGCTATTTACAAACGGCCCTCCTATGTACCATCATCCGCCGAATTCCTGAACCCAGTAATATACCCCGTCTGCATAATTGACGCTAATGCCGATTTCGGTGATTTTTGAATTCAGGATGTTTTTCCGGTGGCCGGAGGATCCCATCCAACCGCTCATGACGCTGTCCGCCGTTGAAAAGCCGCTGGCAAGGTTTTCGGCGATGATACGATAGTTATCGTATCCGTTCTCTTCAAAGGCGGTACTGAAAGAACTGCCGTCCGGGCGGTTATGGGTTTGATCCATAAAGATCGGGATTTCCTGCGCACGGACACCGGCAACCGCATCCAGAGTGTCGTCCCGTTTCAGAGATCGGAGTCCTTCCTTTGCCCGTTCCTGGTTGACGAGCTGAAATACCTGATCTGCAAGCTGATTTCCGACCGAAACGGTGGAGCCTGCGGATTGATCGGATGCAGCTCCAGCTGCCTGTTTGTCATAAGCGGAAGAAGCAGCGGAAGGAAGCCATTTGCCGGAACCATCGACATAACAGCCGTCCGGAAGGAGTGTGTCGGCTGCCATCGCGCCGCTGTCATAGAGAAAATACCATTCATTGCCAAGTTTCTGCCAACCGGTCATCATGGCGCCGGAGGGGGCGAGATAGTACCATGTTCCGTCAATCTTCTGCCAGCCGGTCATCATGGCGCCGGAGGAAGCGAGATAGTACCACGTTCCGTCAATCTTCTGCCAACCGGTCATCATGGCGCCGGAGGGGGCGAGATAGTACCATGTTCCGTCAAGTTTCTGCCAACCGGTCATCATGGCGCCGGAGGGGGCGAGATAGTACCACGTTCCGTCAATTTTCTGCCAGCCGGTCTGATGGGTGCCGTCTGTGCCGGTGTAATACCAGACGCTGCCGTCCTGAACCCAGCCAGTCTGCAATTTTCCTGCTTCTCGGGACGAAGGCGCCTTGTCGTGAACCGGGCCGGTGCTGTGTGCAAATGCAGTCAATGGGGTGAGGGAAGAAAGCAACAGGCCGAAAACGGCAATCCGTGTCATTTTTTTGCGAAGGGTTCTTTTGTGCATTGGTGACTCCATACTTGATATTTTTGCTGAAAGTATTCGTTCTGAAAGATGATATCTCAAATCCATCCCGGCTTAATCGGGATATGCTTTTCGGATAATTTCGATGTCGTTATAGCATGAACAGAACGCATCGACAACAGCCGGAGAAAAGTGCTTTCCCGTCTGATTCAGGATCTCTGCTTTCGCCGTCTCCGGGGGCCAGGCGTCTTTGTAGGCGCGTTTACTGGTCAGGGCGTCATACACGTCGGCCACGGCGACGATCTGTGCAGTAAGGGAGATCTGATCTCCGTGAAGACCGCGGGGATATCCGGAGCCGTCCCACTTCTCATGATGCTCATATGCGATATCTCTCGCAATATTCATGACCGTTCCGTCCGAATGGGAGAGCAGCTGATCGCCGTATGTCGTGTGTGTCTTCATAATCTCAAATTCTTTTTCATCCAGAGAACCTTGTTTTTCCAAAATCTCCAGAGGGATCATCAGTTTTCCTACATCGTGCATCATGGACGCAACGCGAATGTAAGCGGCATTTTCCGTATCCTGCCCGAGTTTTTTTGCAAGGAGCTGAGAATACTCGGCAACACGGCGCACGTGTTTGCCGGTTTCACCGGACTTGGCCTCCATGATCTCCGCGAAGGTCTGGATAATGTTCTCCTGCGCATGGAGGAATTTATTCATATAATCCAGTTTGATATCCGATTCCCGCGCACTGCTGATGCCCATTTTGAAAAAGGCGGAGAAAAATGCTGCGACGATCAGGGCGATGAAATCAATCCAGAGCATCCGGAAAGTGAACTGAGACTGTCTTACCGTAAAAATCATACTGGCAGACAGCATTTCCGAGAGGACGACTTTGAGTGCAACCATGTAACCGGCGATTACCTTCCGGTTGATGGAGTTATCGGATGCCATAATGTAGGAGAAACAGCCCTTGTAATCCACATACACGATGAGCTGAAGTACCGTGAATGCGAGGAGTTTCGTGGGCAGATCAACCGAAAGGATCGTGGACATGGAGTCGGCACAGGAAAACTCCAGACAGAGCACAAGGGCCAGCCAGTAATTGGAACTTTTGATTACTTTTCGGTACAGAAAAATCGGAAGGCTCAGTACAAGGATTTCCAGCGTGATGGAAATCTGTGAGAGGATGGAAATCAAGTGTTCTTCCGCTGTCCAGCCGGTGATTTGATGGAAGGTGCCGAACCCGAACTGATAGGAAATCAGGGTCAGGACGGAGGGAGAAACGAACAGCAATGCCAGGGATTTCCAGCTGAGGCGTTCATGTTCGGGATGATATTTATAGATAACATGTGAATTCGCCACAGCGAACCAGATGGATATGAATATCGTTGAGATCAGATGATCTACTATCGGTGGATGCATAATGAGTACTCCTTCGGTATAATGGCGCTGTTTCTACTTTAATGAATGATTTTTCGTTGGAACAGTGAGATATACTGTATTAATTATACATTGAAAATGAAAAAATGAAAAATGATCTTTTTGCAATTAATTGAATAAAAAAGCGGGATTATACGTCATTGGAGAGGATATGACAGAATTGAAGGCGGCGGAAGAAAAAGATAAGAACATTGCCGGATAAAAAGGCAAAAGAGAAAGACAGGACCGGATGGCATACCCGGATAAAAAGACGAAATGAAGGATAGAGCGGGAAAAACAAGAAAATAATAACCGTATGAAAAAAATGAATTTGGTCAGAAAGAATTGGATGACGAATAACAGAAACAGGAAATGGCGCAGTCAAAAATCCGAAGGATATTATGACTGCGCCATTTCCTTTGAAAAACCGTGGAGATAATTTGCGTTTTCTCAGAGGTCCAGTTTCAGATCTCCTTCCCGGATCCATCCCATCTTCCGCATCATTCCGCAGAAGACATAGGAGAGAACTGCCGGAAGGATAAAGCAGATCAGCATCATTCCGATCCAGTCAAAGGAAGTGATGGCGGTTTTAGTTCCCTCTGCGATGTCACTCAGCCAACCGGTGTAGACACCGATCTGACCGACCAGACCGCAGGTTCCCATTCCGGAGGAAACCGCCGCGCCGTTCATCCGGAAATCAAAGATGCAGGTCGCAATGGGTCCGGTGATGGCACTGGCAAGGATCGGCGGAAGCCAGATCCGGGGATTGCGGACAATATTTCCCATCTGGAGCATGGAGGTTCCGAGTCCCTGAGCGAAAAGTCCGCCCCAGCGGTTTTCTTTGAAGCTCATCACCGCGAAACCGATCATCTGCGCACAGCAGCCGGCTACCGCAGCGCCTCCGGCCAGGCCGGTCAGACTGAGTGCCGCGCAGATCGCTGCGGAAGAAATCGGAAGGGTGAGGGCGATTCCGACGATCACCGACACGAGAATGCCCATGAAGAAGGGCTGAAGTTCGGTTGCCCACATGATGGCATTGCCGACACTGGAAGCAGCAAAGCCGATGGCCGGTGCAAAAAAGATAGAGAGAACGGCACCCACGATGATCGTAACGGCCGGAGTCACGATGATGTCAATCGGGGTTTCTTTGGAAACGGCTTTTCCGAATTCGGCAGCGACAATGGTGATCAGAAGAACCGCCAGCGGGCCGCCGGCACCGCCAAGAGAATTAGCGGCGATTCCGACTCCGGCAAGCGTAAAGAGAACGAGAGGCGGTGCCTGAAGCGCATAACCGATGGAAACGGCCATCGCCGGTCCGGTGGCCTGGGATGCGTATCCGCCAATCTCCGTCAGAATCGGAATGCTGAGCTGCTTTCCGAGGGTGGAGATAATGGTTCCGATCAGGAGTGACGCGAAAAGGCCCTGCGCCATGGCTGAGAGCGCATCGATCCCATACCGCTGCGGGCTGAATTTAATGTTCTTTTTCTCAAGAAAACGTCCGAGAGAGGACGGTTCTTTCCCTGTGTTCTGCGCATTCATACTGAAATCCCTCACTTTGTTGTTCCTGAACAGGCTTCCGTCACGGATCAAAGCACTTCTCCATCGCCGAACCCCCGATTCCATCTGTTGAAAATCGTTCCACATTCTGCAGGACGGTTTCGCGATCCAGCACGGAATTATTTTCCGGCAGCTTCGGGATCATGTACGGAACTGTTCTGTGGGACGATTTCGCAATCAGATACTGAAATGTGAAATAAACGGAGAAAAATCAGTAAGATTTGTGATCAATTTGTGCTATCATGAAACCATGACAGAGGTTATTCTGATGTCTTTCGGTCAAATGTTATGGTTTTGGATGACCGACGGGGTCAGTATATCAGAGCGGAATTTGATTTTCAACCGATTTTCAACCATTTGTTTAACAAATGTATAACAGGTGACAAGACAGTACACGGAGCAGCGTACCGGATGAAACACATCGGTTCGCGAGAGAGGACGGTACTGCTGCCGCGGTACGGGAGTCATGCCGCAGAAAGGGACGGGACATCATGAGTTCAAAACAGATTAAGCTGGCGGTCGGTGAACTGACCGCGATACTGACCGGAAGAAAATTCCTCAATCGCACGGGACTTACCGCCAAAAAGGTTCGCTCCCTGATCAGCGGAAACTATCTGGAGAGCTTTATTTCGGGTGTATGGCCGGTAAAGCGTCGCTTTACGTGTGTGGAAGTTCTCAATCTGTGTCTGCCGATTATGAATGAACTGGTGGAAGATGCATTTTCCCGTCAAAAGACCGAGAACAGCGGGAAATCGTCCTCACAGCCTGAGGTACGGGGGGCAGAGCTTACACCGGAAAAAGGATGGCTCTCCTTCATTTATCAGTATGTCTGCCATATTGTATACCCGGATGATGAGTTTTCGGAGCAGAATGGGATATACCATGCCGCTGTGCTGTTTTATCTGACGGTTCTCCAGTTCTTTCTGGATGCGGAGCGGGAATCGCTTCCCTTCGACCGGTTTGTGGATTTCGACTTTCTCACAGAAGATGAGGCAAGAGTCTGTGAATCCTATGAGGAGTATCGAACCTTCCGCAAGGAATGGCATGATCAGTTTATCTATGAAATGATGCGCATCAACATGGAGGCGACTTCCTTCAAGACCCTTGAGCACATCGCCGGTGTTCATTTTGTGGCGATGCACTGTGCGCGGGATCTCAAAGCAGCCGGTGTTCCGGTGGATCTGACTCTTGTCAGCGGTGCGGCAGCAGGTCATGACCTGGGAAAATTCGGCTGCAAACCGGGCGAGGCTGTTCCCTACATGCATTATTATTACACAAATGTCTGGTTCAGCAAATTCCGCATGCCTTATATCGGCCACATTGCGGCCAACCACTCGACCTGGGATCTGGAGCCGGAGGCGCTTTCGGTGGAGGCGCTGCTTCTGATCTACGCGGATTTCCGTGTCAAGCAGCACCGGGAGGGCAATGAGACCGTCACCCACATTTCGACGCTGAAGGAAGCCTTCGACGTCATTTTGGCAAAGCTTCAGAATATGACGCCGGAGAAACTGGAGCGGTATCGGTTTGTCTATTCCAGACTGCATGATTTCGGTGAATACATGCAGTATCTTGGCGTGGATACGGATCTGGACGGGGACACTCCACTTCCGGAACGGATGCCCGAGATCACGCTCCGCAATGTGCAGGACACCATCCGTTCACTGGTATTCATGGGGGTGGAACACAATATTGTTGTGATGCACCGGATGAGTGCGGAACGGCAGTTCGGTATCTTTCTGGAGTCGGCCAGAAGCATTAAGAAATGGAAAAATCTACGCGTTTACCTGAGTATTTTCAATCAGTATACGGCGTATACCAATGACGAGCAGAAGAAACAGACACTGGCGTTCCTGTATGAGCTGCTCATGCATCAGGAAGGAGAGATTCGCGCGGAAGCGGCGACCCTCATCGGGAAAATTCTGGCGCAGTTCAACTTCGGATACCGGAAGCGTTTCCCCAGCGGAATGGCGGACCTCAATACCATGCAGGCGGTTGCCCTGAGCCGGGAGTATTTCCTGAAAATTCTGGAACCGGATCTGAAACTGACTCATGTTCAGAAGTACCGGATACGCTATAACCTGAAGAATGTTCTGATCGGTATTCTGCAGAATGCGGTGGAGGAGGACCGGGAGATCCTGCTCGGAACATTTCTGGAACTGTTTAAGAATCCGGGAAAATGGAAGCCGGCGGCACAGTTTGTCATCCTGAATGCGGTGTTCGATCTTCCGCTTGCGGAGATGAGCCGGGAAGCACTCAATGACGTCGGTGTTTTTGCCGAGGAGGTTGCGGCGTCTCCGGATGTGGAGGCGTCCATCGCCGCGTGGAGAGCGGAGAAGGTGCTCACATCCTACACGGCGGATCTTCCGGTATGCACGAAAATCGCGGAGCGTGTGGAGACTTTTGATCCAAAGGGGAATATCACATTGACTTTCCTCAAATACCGCATCCTTCAGAATCTCGGAAAGGATACGACGGAAGAAGAGAAGATCATCTGCGGACCGGATGTGATCTCGGACATCTTTCTGGATAATCTCAAGGCCGCGACGCCATGGATTATCAAAGCAGTGAATATCAAGCTTCTGAAGCACTGCAGCATGCTGATTAAAAAAGAACATCACCTTCATATCGCCGCGCACCTGTCGAATCTGATCAAAGTCAGTGAGCACATGGTGATCCGGCGCGATGCGACGGATGCGCTGCTGGATCTGGTCCCGTTTCTGACGTCGGATGAGCGCAATGAGATTGCGGTGGAGCTGATGCGTGCACTGGAACTCGGCGATGCCCAGTATTCGCGACATCTTCCGAGATGTCTCGGCATGACGGCACTCTGGCTTCCGCCGGAGCAGATGGAAGAACTGATTTCCTACCTCGGCCGGATTCTCTCGGCGGGGTCGGATTCGGTTGCATCCGGTGTTCTGGATACCATCGGCATCATTCTGGAGCATTATTCCGAATACGGGATTCATTTCTCTGTGAGTGACGAGATGATGAAATCCGACAGACAGCGGCTTCTCGGCATGATCCTTCGCGGAATGGCGGCGTATCAGCCGATGACGAAGCGGGAGGCAATGCTGGTCCTCGGCAATATTTTCGCCTCGAAGGATATGTCCGCCGATGACAAGTATGCGCTGTTTGAGATGGGATACCGGAAATTCCTGTATCTGCTCAATGAGGGGCAAATGTCTTCCATCGGTATGTTCTACCGGGCGTTTGCGGTATCGGCACTCTCGACCTATATCGTTCGGCTTCGCATGGAAAAGGGAGATGTCTCCATTCCGGAGCGGGAGAAAGTTGCATTTTTCCCGGGAACCTTTGATCCGTTCACCAAGTCACACAAAGAGATTGTGCGGGAGATCCGGGACAAGGGATTTGAGCTTTATCTGGCGGTGGATGAGTTCTCGTGGTCCAAGAAAGCGCAGCCCCACATGGTGCGCCGCAAGATCCTGAATATGTCCGTTGCCGATGAGTTTCACGTCAATGTCTTTCCGCTGGATATTCCGATCAATATCGGGAATCCCGCAGACCTTAAGACCCTCAAGGGGATCTTTGCCGACCGGAAAGTATACATGGTGGTCGGAAGTGATGTGGTCGGAAACGCGTCGTTCTACAAAAAAGATCCGGTGCCGGATTCGATCCACAGCATGAATCATCTGATCTTCCGGAGAGTCGGCAATGACCGGCTGGATTCTCACCGGAACCGCGATATGCTGAAATGCATCACCGGTAAGATTTTTGAACTGGAGCTTCCGCCGGAATTTGAGGATGTCAGTTCCACGGTCATTCGCGACAATGTCGATATGAACCGGGATATCAGCAATCTGATCGATCCCATGGCGCAGGGGTATATCTACAGCAGCGGCATGTATCTGCGCGAACCGGAGTATAAACCGCTGGTGTCCGGAAAGATACTGAGTTTCGAGAAGCTGGAGGAATTTACCGAAGACTGGAGCGCGGAATGCCGCAAAACCGTCTTCGCATATTATGAGAATAAGAATGAACTGATTGAGTCCATACGGAATTCCGGAGAACAGGTTTTGCTCTTGCGGAACCGGCTGAAAAATGACACTCTTGTCGGTCTGATCACGTACCGTATCATGCAGTCCGGCGACCTTCTGGATGTTCTGAAACATGTGGCGCTGGCCGATCAGGTCCGCCGGAGAACCACCGGATCGATTCTTCTGATCAGCGGAATCTATTCCTGCCATGACGATCATATCCGTGATCCGGAGCAGCTGCTTCTGAGTGAAGTGATTGTGAATTCCTTCCGATACGGCTGCACCTTCGGAATGTTCCTTCCGGAGCTGATGAAGCCGTCGACGGCCGCACTGGATGCGGTAAAGAGGCAGGGGTTCGTGCCGCAGGAAAAACTTCACGGCGGAGTACAGATGTGGCTTGTGGATATGCATGAGCCACTGGTCATTCTCCGGAACCTGGGAACCACCATCAAGGCGCCGATGAATGACGACCGCCACGTTCTGCGGATTCTGGACAAGACCCATCACGATCTGCAGATGTCGATGACGGGACTCTATCCGGGACAGCTTGTCCTTTCCCTCAGTTCTGCGGCCATCTATCCGCGGCTGGTGGAAAAAGTGACGAAGCTGAACGGTGTGCCGAATGTTCAGCTTGTGCCCAGACAGCTTGGTCCGTGTATGTGTGTTCCCTACGGAAAGATTCTGCGCGACAGAATCATCCCGAATACGGTGACGAAGACGCTTCACACCGATAAGGTGTTTTCACCGGACCTGAAAGAGAGCTGGATTGAGGCATTCCCGAACTATACGCCGCTGGAAAAACAGATCCGCATGATTCATTCCTTTGACCGGCCGGTCATTCTGGTGGATGACATCATGAACAGTGCCGGCCGCTTTGAAGCGCTGGAACCGATGCTGCGGAAGGAGAACGTGAAGATCCGTCAGGTTGTTCTCGGGGTTCTGACCGGACTCGGAAAGGATACACTGACACAGAAGAATGTTGATGTCGACAGTGTCTACTATATTCCGAACATCCGGCACTGGTATGTGGAGTCCTCGCTCTACCCGTTTATCGGCGGTGATACCGTAAAGAGGGAAATGGCCAAGGTGGCCGGACTTTCACCGTCCATCAATCAGATTTTTCCGTATATGAATCCGCGTCTTCCGGGGGCGGAGCGGGATGCGATGTTCGAGTTTTCCGCCACCTGCATCCGGAATGCAAGGGATCTCTTCCTGGTTCTGGAGGAGACGTATCGCGCGCATTTCGGCCGGAATCTCACGTTGGAGAGACTGTCGGAGGCGGTCATTGCACCGCTTTGCCCAGACCATGGCGAATGTATGGGATACGATCCGACACTTCCGGCCAGCGTCTATCTGGACAATGATCTTCAGATGCTGACCCGGGAACAGTACACGCGATGACGGAAGAAGAAA
Source organism: [Clostridium] aminophilum (assembly GCF_900101295.1). Taxonomy (GTDB): domain Bacteria; phylum Bacillota; class Clostridia; order Lachnospirales; family Lachnospiraceae; genus Clostridium_R; species Clostridium_R aminophilum_A. Next base: position 13,755 of record NZ_FOIL01000007.1, read on the forward strand.
AAAGGCTGCGGAACAGCAGTTCCGGAATCATGGAAAACACAATCGGAGGAGACAAACGATGTTTTATTACAGGATTAAGGGCTTCATCTGCTGCGCATGGGAGAGTGATCTCCCCTACGCGGCGGCAGACGACAAGGAGAGAGCGGAAGTCAGCAAGTTTCTGTTCCGGAGGGATCCCGCAAAAAGCCGTGCGGTATTTTTGGTAAATCATCCCGCCCTGCTCTATCAGACCGCGGAATCGGCGGAATGGCTTTCCCTCGGCCGGCTGACAAAAGCCGCAGACCGCGGGATTTCCCCGGAGAGTCCTGCCGAGCAGGGAATCCCCGATCCGGAAGTGATGGCCGCCATCGAGGCAGGGCGTCTTGGCGCGGTCAATATAGCACATCCCCGGTTCCCGGAGATCATGGATGAACATCTTCCACTCGGCGAGATGACTAAAAAAACCGTGCATATTCTGGCGATCGGTGATGTCGGAAGCAATGTTCTGACCGGGCTTCATCTGCTCGGCGGAGACTGCATCCGCCGGATCGGGATCTGCGACATTTCCGATAAGGTCACCGCAAGATGGGAGTTTGAGGAGAACCAGATTGCCTATCCATGGGATTATGATGCACTTCCGGAAGTCTATGTCGTGGACAGAGAACATCTCTTTGACTGTGATGTGTTCGTCTTTGTGGCAAGCGCCGGCATTCCGCCGGTCGGTTCGGGGATCAAGGATGTCCGGATGTATCAGTTTGAAAAGAATTCCAGGATCATCGCCGAGTATGCGAAGATTGCAAGAAACGCGAACTTCAGGGGACTGTTCTGTGAGGTGGCGGATCCGGTTGATCCGCTCTGCAAGGCGGCGTATCTTGCGAGCAATACCGACGAAAACGGAAATTTTGACGGAAAGGGCCTTGTTCCCGAGCAGATTCAGGGATACGGTCTCGGTGTCATGAACGCGAGAGCCGCATATTACGCGAAGAAAGATGAGCGGTTCCGCAGTTTTCTTTCCGAGGGAAGAACCTTCGGACCCCACGGACAGGAACTTGTCGTCGCCAATTCCATCGAGCACTATGATGACGGGCTCTCAAAGGAACTGACAAAACTGACCGTGACCGCCAATCTCAGAATGCGGGAGATCGGATTCAAACCCTTTGTGGCGCCGGCCTATTCCTCGGGTGCGCTCTCCATTCTACTGACGATTCGGGGAGAATGGCACTGCAGTTCCGTCTTTCTCGGCGGAATCTACATGGGCGTTAAGAACCGTTACACCATAAACGGACAGGAGACCGAGATCTTAAAAATGCCGGAAGAACTGTTTGAACGCATTCGGGATGCGGAAAAAGCGCTTCATGCGATCAATTAACGGAATATCATCGGAATAAATCATCGGAATAAAGTAAAAGAGAGACCAACGCAGTCGGAAGGAACCGGAGTGAATTACAGGGAGGTGACAGCATGGAACAGACAGGAACGATAGAAAACGGCAGTCTTCTTATGGTCATACCCTGGGATTCAGAGAGCGATTCGGGATCGGAACGGCTTGATTTGGTGCTGAAGTTTGTAGAAACGGTGGAGGTTATGCCGCGGAATATCCGGCTCCACCGCGTTCATACGGCGGAGGAATTCCAAAGTTTTCTTCAGGAGCAGAAGCCGGCCTCCGATCCGAAGTCGCTCCGGCCGGTACTCTTTGCCGTTCGTCTGGGAAATGACGGCGTAAACATCGAATATGCGAGGATTCTGCGGCTTCTCCGCAGGGAACCGCATCTTTTGGAGGGATATATCGGCGGCGTGATTACGGATGCCGACTCCGAACTTTACACAAAATCGACCGCGACGGAACTGGTCCTTGCGGCCAATCAGTCCGGGTGTGCCTTCGTCGGCAAACCTCTTGTGGAGGGCACCGGCTCCCTGGACAATTTCCGCGTTGCGGCGAAAAACCTTGGAACCGCGGATTATCTGGAAGCATACCGCGTATCGGCGAGAAGACTTCTGCAGTCGATTCTGGATTTCCGCGGATATGCGGTTCCGGAGCCGTCGCTCTTATGCCTTCATGCTTCCAGCCATAAGACGTCCAACACCTTTTCTCTCTGGAGGGATGTCCGGGATCGCCTGACGCATACCACCTGTTCCGAGATCGGACTGCGAAACGGAACCTTGTACGACTGTTCGGGATGTCCTTATCAGATGTGTCTGCATTACGGGGAGAAAGACAGCTGCTTTTACGGCGGAGTGATGGTGGAAAACGTTTATCCGGCGATCCGTGAGTCCAATGCCATTCTGATGGTATGTCCGAATTACAATGACGCGCTCTCGGCGAACCTGACCGGTTTCATCAACCGGCTGACGGCGCTCTACCGGAAACGGCAGTTTTATGACAAGGCGCTGTTTGCCATCATTGTGTCCGGATATTCCGGCGGAGACAATATCGCAAGGCAGCTCATCGCTGCGCTGAATATGAATAAGAATTTTTATCTGCCGGCTCACTTCTGCATCATGGAAACGGCAAATGACCCCGGAACCGCCGAGAAGCTTCCGGGAATACGGAACCGGGTGGAAGAATTTGCTGCCCGGATCGAGAAGACTCTGGTATCCGAGTCCCGGCATTCCGATTCCGGGTGATCGGTGCGTCAGTCGTCTTCGCGGCGAAGCCTGACTTTATTTCTGGCACTGCGCCTGCGCTCGTCTTCGAGTGCGGCGTAGTGTTTTTTTGTGGTATTGACATCGGCGTGGCCCAGTACATCCGCGACAAGGTAAATGTCTCCGGTCTCCCGGTAAAGATTTGTTCCGTAGGTGGAGCGGAGCTTGTGCGGAGTGATTTTTTTCAGCGGGGTCACGATCCGCGCATATTTTTTGACCATATTCTCCACGGAGCGGACATTGATCCGTTTGTTCTGGAGCGAGAGAAAGAGCGCGTTTTCATGGCCCGGTTCCGGCGTGATACCTGCCCGCTCATCCATATAATCCCGGAGCGCGTCTTCCACCTCCATGCCGAAATAGATGATGACTTCCTTGCCTCCTTTGCGGTGAATCCGGATACCTCCGTTATGGAAATCCACGTCGTCGAGGTTGATGCCGACACATTCGGAAACTCGGATTCCGGTTCCCAGCATGAGGGTCATCATCGCCAGATCACGGATTTTGGTCTTTTCGTGGAAAAGTTTCTGGCGTTCGGTCATATGTTCGCCGCACTCCACCTCATCCAGAAAACGGGCCACCTCGTCAACCTCCAGACGGATGATCTCCTTTTCGTGAATTTTTGGAAGCTGTACAAGTTCGGCCGGGTTTGTCCGGATGGACTCCCGGCGGTAGAAGAAGTTGTAGAAGCTTTTTAAGGAAGATACCTTCCGCATGATGCCGCGCTCGGTGTTGGTCACATCCTCCCGGGAACCGGTGCTGTAACATTTTAAATATTCCATGTATTCTTCCAGATCCGGAAGGGTAATCTCGTCCAGAACGGAGATCGGAAGGTCCCGGAGCGCTTTTTTGGCAATGACCGGGTTTTCTTTCTGAAGATATTCAAAAAAGGTTTTCAGATCGTAGCCATAGGCAAGACGCGTTCTTGCAGAGGTCCGTGGCTCGATGCCGTGGAAGAAGTCGGTGCAGAACGGCGGAAGATCCCGTATTACCTCGCGGAGACGTTTGGTATTCTCGATGTTTTCCTGATCATGATATGTGAGCGACTTTGCCATAGCCGTAACCTTTCCTTTCTGCTGCATTATTGCTTCTCTATTGTAATCGTTCCTCCGGAAAACGTACAGCGGTGATTTTGGTGCAGCATCTTCCGGGAGCCGGATGACAAAAAATCACCATTGTTGTCATTGATTCTTTTTATAACTGCTATTACCGGTTGCAAATAATGCACAATTTACGCGGTTCAGAATATTATGATGTTGTTAAAAATAACAGGACACGTTTGAACTTGCCATACAAAAGGGGTATGATAGAGCCTGCATGGTATTGTATGAATTTTAGTACATTCCGTGCCGAACAAGGAAATACATCAGGAAGAGAGGTAGTGAAAACATGGAGGAACTGGCTTCCAGACTTCTGGAAGAGCTGAATGTCAAGACCGCTTTTACGATCCCGGTTCTGGGGGGAATCGAGGTCGCGGAATCGGTCACCGTCTCCTGGATTGTGATGGCGGTGCTGATTCTCGGCGCGGTCTTTCTGACGAGGAATCTCCGGGTGCAGAATCCCGGAAAACGTCAGCTTGCCGCCGAATTCATCGTGTCATGGCTGGACGGGTTTACGGGTGAGATGCTGGGAGAACACGGAAAGCAGTACAGCTCTTACGTCTCCACGGTGCTGCTGTACATCGGACTGGCCAATGTCATCGGCGTGTTCGGTCTGAAGCCGCCGACCAAAGACATGAATGTGACCATCGCCCTGTCAGTCATGAGCATTCTTCTGATCGAGGCAGCGGGCATCCGGCAGAAGGGAACCGGAGGATGGCTGAAGAGTTTTGCCCAGCCCATTGCGATTGTCGCGCCGATCAATATTCTGGAGATCGTAATCCGCCCTCTGTCGCTCTGCATGCGGCTTTTCGGCAATGTTCTCGGCGCGTTTGTCATCATGGAGCTGATCAAATACGTGCTTCCGGTGGGACTTCCCGCCGTGTTCAGCCTGTATTTTGATCTTTTTGACGGCCTGATTCAGGCATATGTCTTTGTCTTTCTGACGTCGCTTTTTATCGCGGAAGCGGTGGAGTAAACCGCGGACCGGTCCGTCCGCGGTCAGCGATGCAGACAGAGAAAATGACGGAAATCGAAAGAAAACGACAGAAAACAGTTCCGTACAGAACAGGCTGACGGAAAAGTTTGAAAGTAAACTTTCAAACTTTGATTGACGGCTCAAATAGACAAGCAAGCTTGTCTGCTTGAGCCTGGAGGACAAAAATATGATACGGGAGAACCGGCCCTGGCCGGTCACAGAAAGGATGTATGAATATGAATGTTACAGCTTTGGGAGCAGGAATTGCAGCACTGGCATGCCTCGGTGCAGGCATCGGAATCGGCATTGCGACCGCGCATGCGGTTGACGCCATCGCGCGCCAGCCGGAGGCAGACAGCAAGATTATGAGAAACCTGCTGCTTGGATGCGCACTGGCAGAGGCGACCGCGATCTACGGTTTTGTACTCGGCATTCTGATTATCTTCTTCCTCAAGTAAGGAGGCGGGTGAAATGCTGAGAATTGACTACAACATCCTGTTTACGATTGTTAATCTGCTGATCCTGTTCTGGGCTCTCCGGAGATTTCTCTTTAAACCGGTCCGCGAGATCATGGAAAAGAGAGCGGATGACATCCGGAATTCTTTTGAGGAGGCCGATCAGGACCGCAGAGAAGCGGAAGAATACAAGGAACAGTGCAGAAAACAGCTTGGAAATATCGACGAGGCAAAAAAGCAGGCCGAAGAGGAGGCCCGGCGCGACGCGGCGAAAGAATATAACCGCATTCTTGCGGATGCAAGGAAGGAAGCGGCGCGGATCATTCAGGAGTCCAAAGAGCGCGCTGCGGCGGCAGCAGATGAGGAACGCCGTCAGGCAGAGTCGGACATTGTGAAGATGATCAAGAGCGCGGCGGCCAAGATCGCCGAGTCCGAGGATGATTCGAAGATGTACGATGATTTCCTGAGAGAAGTCAACCAAGAGAAATGAGGCGTCATATATGAGTGAACATATCGGGACATCGGGCGTGCGCGCTCTCTTAAAGTGCGTAACCCGTCCGACCCCGCAGCAGGAAGAACAGTTTCGGATTTTTCTGGACCGGACGTATCATGCGGGCGGAACGGAAAATGTAGAGCTGGAGATCCGGGTCACACCGGAAATTCACGGCGGTTTTATCCTGGATGTGGGCAGTGATGAGTATGACTGGTCCACACACGGCAGAGAGCGGCAGTTTGAGACAGCGATCGATGAGGCGAGAAAAAAGAGCCGCGGCGATCTTTTGCCCATGCTGAAAACCGCGATCAGTGAGTTCCGTGTTCTGGCACAGAAATCCGAGGTCGGAACGGTAGAGACCGCAGGCGACGGAATTGTGACAATTCAAGGTCTGGACCATGTCATGTACGGAGAGATCATTCTCTTCGAAAATGGCGTAAAGGGAATGGTTCAGAATATCGAGCGCGACCATGTGGGCGCCATCCTCTTCGATCAGGAGGGAACCATCGGTGAGGGAAGCCGGGTGACGGGCATCGGAAAGCGGGCCGGAATACCGGTTTCCGACGCATATCTCGGGAGAGTTGTCGATGCGCTGGGCAATCCGATGGATGGTGGCGGCCGGATCGAAGCCGATGAATACCGGCCGATCGAGGAACCGGCCCCGGGAATCATAGACCGACAGCCGGTCAGTGAGCCGATGGAGACCGGAATTCTCGCGATTGACTCGATGTTTCCCATCGGACGCGGTCAGAGGGAACTGATCATCGGAGACCGTCAGACGGGAAAAACCTCCATTGCCGTGGATACGATACTGAATCAGAAGGGAAAAAACTGCATCTGCATTTACACGGCCATCGGCCAGAAGGCATCAACGGTGGCATCACTGGTCAATCAGTTAAAAAAGAGCGGGGCCATGGATTATTCTGTGGTGCTGGTATCCACGGCCGCCGATCCGGCACCGCTCCAGTATATTGCGCCCTATTCGGCGACCTCCCTTGCGGAGTATTTTATGCACCGAGGAAAAGACGTTCTGATCGTGTATGATGATCTCTCCAAACATGCGGTTGCATACCGGACCATATCGCTTCTTCTCGGACGGTCACCGGGGCGTGAGGCGTATCCGGGCGATGTTTTCTATCTCCATTCAAGGCTTTTGGAGCGAAGCGCAAGACTTTCCGAACGCCTCGGCGGCGGCTCCATCACCGCACTTCCGATCATTGAGACCCAGGGCGGCGATGTGTCGGCTTATATTCCGACCAACGTCATTTCCATCACGGACGGACAGATCTTTCTGGAATCCAATCTGTTTTTCCAGGGACAGCGGCCGGCGGTCAATGTGGGCCTTTCCGTATCCCGTGTCGGCGGTGCCGCACAGACGAAGGCGATGAAGAAGGCAGCAGGTTCTTTGCGAATTGACCTGGCCCAGTACAGGGAGATGGAAGTGTTTACGCAGTTCAGCTCGGACCTGGATACCTCGACCCAGAAACTGTTGAAAAAAGGAAAGGCGCAGATGGAGCTTCTTCGCCAGCCGCTCGGTCATCCGATGTCGATGGCGGAGCAGGTTCTGTCGCTGATCGCGGCGGAACACAATCTTTTTTCGGATATGGATCACTTGCCGGTCAAGGAGTGCCAGGGAAAACTCATCCGGTTCTTTCATGAAAGCCACCCGGATCTCATCGCGCGGCTTGAAATGACAAAAACGCTGGAGGATGACCTGAAAGAACGGATTCTCGCGGCGTGCGATGAATTTGCGGCTTCCGTAAAGCCGGAGGACGGCACGAACGAAAAGAATTCGATTTCGATGGAGGATCCGATACGGGCGAAGGATAATCCTGCTCGTGCGTAAACCGGGAGGAAAAAATTATGGCAGCTTTACGTGAGATCCGGGATCGAATCGACAGTGTCAGGAATACGATGAAGATCACCAATGCCATGTACATGATCTCATCGACCAAGCTCAACACGGCCCGGAAAAAACTGAAATCAACGGAACCGTATTTCTACACGCTCCAGTCCATGTTCGAGCGTATCCTGCGTCATCTTCCGACGGGGTTTGCCCATCCGTATCTGGACCGGAGAACAGAGATCCCGGAAGAGGAGCGGTCACGCGCCTTTCTCTGCATTACCGCTGACAAAGGCCTGGCCGGTGCCTACAATGCCAATGTGCTGAAACTGGCGGAATCGCGGATGGGAAACGGAAAACGGGATCACCTGTATGTGGTCGGTGAGGTCGGAAGGCAGTATTTTCTTCACCGGAATGTGGATCTGGACGGAGAATTTCACTATACGGCGCAGAAGCCGACTCTTTCGCGGGCCCGTCACATTTCCATGGAAATGCTGGCACTGTTCCGGGAGAAGAAGGTGGATGAAGTCTATGTTGTGTATACGCGGATGAAGAATCAGGCGGAGTTTGTTCCGGAACTGATCCAGCTTCTTCCGCTTGTTCAGCTCGACAGCGATCTCATGAATGCGGGTAAACTGCCCGTAAACACAATTCAGGAGACCTTTTCCCTTGAACCGACGCCGACGAAGCTTTTGGACAACATCGTTCCGGAATTTGTGAACGGATATATCTACAGTGCGCTGGTTGAGTCCTACTGCGCCGAGCATTTTGCGCGCATGCAGGCGATGGATGCGGCGAACCGGAACGGAAACCAGCTGATCCGCGATCTGACGATTGAATATAACCGAAGCCGTCAGGCGAGAATCACACAGGAGATCACGGAGGTGGCTGCCGGGGCAAGAGCACGCCGAGAGCAGATGGAACGTGCAGGAAAGATGAGAAAGGACTTAGAACCATGAGAATAGGAAAGATCGTTCAGATCATGGGTCCGGTCGTAGACGCGGAATTTGAGGGAAAACCGCTCCCGGAACTCCGGTCCGCCCTTCAGGTGGATAATCACGGAGAAAAAGTCATGATGGAAGCGGCGCAGCATATCGGCGGCAATACGGTCCGCTGTATTATGCTATCCCCGTCCGAAGGACTCCAGAAAGATATGCCGGTACTGGAATTGGGAACACCGATTCAGATTCCGGTGGGAGAAGAGAATCTGGGACGGCTTTTTAATGTGCTGGGAGATCCCATCGACGGAAAGGGAGCGCTTTCCGCGAAGGAAACCTGGGATATGCACCGCAAACCGCCGAAATTTACGGACCAGAGTCCGGTGCAGGAGATTCTTGAGACCGGAATTAAAGTAATTGACCTGATTGCGCCGTACGCGAAGGGCGGAAAGATCGGTCTGTTCGGCGGTGCCGGTGTCGGCAAAACCGTCCTCATTCAGGAACTGATCCGGAACGTGGCCGAGGAGAGAGGCGGATATTCCATCTTTACCGGCGTCGGAGAGCGTTCCCGCGAAGGCAATGACCTCTACAGCGAGATGACGGAATCCGGTGTTATTCGGAATACCGCTCTGGTGTTCGGTCAGATGAATGAGCCGCCGGGGGCAAGAATGCGCGTTGCGGAGACCGGGCTTACCATGGCGGAGTATTTCCGAGACGTTCAGCATAAGGACGTGCTGTTATTCATCGATAACATCTTCCGTTTTGTACAGGCGGGAAGCGAGGTGTCCGCACTTCTGGGCCGTATGCCGAGCGCGGTGGGCTATCAGCCTACGCTGGCCAATGAGATGGGCGCACTTGAGGAGAGAATTGCGTCGACGACGAACGGTTCCATCACATCGGTGCAGGCGGTTTACGTCCCGGCCGATGACCTGACGGACCCGGCACCGGCGACGACATTTACCCATCTGGACGCAACCACCGTTCTGTCGAGAAAAATCGTGGAACAGGGAATCTATCCGGCAGTGGATCCGCTGGAATCCTCGTCGAGAATTCTGGAGGAAAATATTGTCGGCAAAGAGCATTACGAGACGGCACAGAAAGTTCTTCAGTTTTTGGAAAAATACCGGGAGCTGCAGGACATCATCGCCATTCTCGGCATGGAGGAACTGTCGGAGTCAGACCGGAAAATTGTGGCCCGTGCGAGAAGAATCCGGAATTTCCTGTCGCAGCCTTTCCACGTTGCGGAGCAGTTCACGGGCATTCCGGGAGAGTACGTTCCGATTGCGGAGACGATCCGAGGATTTCAGGCGATCATCGCCGGAGATATGGATGCGTATCCGGAAAACTGCTTTTTCAATGTCGGGACCATTGACCAGGTGATCAAAAAGGCAAAGGACGGCAGATGATATGGCTGATAATGCAAAAGCAACCTTTGGACTTCGGGTGATCGCATCGGACAAGACCTTTTTTTCCGACCGCGCCCGGTCGCTGACCGTTCAGACGCTGGATGGCCAGCAGCAGTTTTTGGCGCATCATGCGCAGATTATCCTTGCGGTGGATCCGGGAGAACTCCGGATTGTGGATGCGGAGGGAAAGCTGATCCGCGTCGTGGCCGGTTTCGGCACCATGATTTTTGCCAACAACCGCGCGACGGTTCTGGTCGACACCTGCGAGACCCAGGAAGAACTGGATGAAAGGCGGGCGGCAGAGGCACTGGAACGTGCGAAGGAGAGGATGCGGCAGAAGCAGAGTCTCCGGGAATACATGCTGAATAAGACGGCGATGGCGCGCGCCATGTCACGGCTTCAGTTCAAGGGGAAGAATTATCGATAACACAATTTCGATAAGATAATAAGGGGTTCAAAAAATAACGGTCATAATTTGAATCATAAAAACCATTATTCTGGAATATATATGATTTCTGTGTGGAATAGTACAGACAAGTGTGCTAAATTTATAGACAGAAAAAGCGTGATCTGCAGAGATGACTTGATTCACGCAGAGGATTGGTTCGAGGTGACCGGAATGAGTATGAACTGGAAAAAAAGGTTGATGACTTTTGCTGCGGCAGTCTGTCTGTCCGGAGCGATGAGTATGAGTGCGATGGCAGATGAGGGTACTCCCATTGAGACAACGCCCGTTGTCTACAACGGTTTTACCGCAGTCTATGATTCGGCAACCGGCCTGATGGTTCTTACACCGGCTCTCCCCATGTCCGGCACGGCCGATGAAACGTTTGCAGCAGTGACCTCACCGGCACTTCCGATGTAAAGACGGACGGCAGTGATATATATGAACGATTTTGACTCCCGAAGCGGAAGACAGGTTCTTCCCTTCGGGAGCTTTTTGTGTGATAGGAAAGTTCTTCACTTTTCCCTATCACACAAAAACGCTCCGCGAGGATGCACACGCCGCTGTAAGCAAATTCACTAAGCTCGAAAAGACCAGCCGCAGCACGCTATTTCACTAAGCGGCAAAGCCGCTAAGTGAAATATGTGTCGTTAAGAGCTTCGCCAAGGAAGCTGTCACCTAACGGTGACCAGCGGCGGACTTTGTTCTGTCATTAGGAAGATTTTCCGTACATCCGAAAGAATTTTTTAAAAATATATGAAACAGAATAATACGATGTGGTATAATTAACTGCAGAAGGATAATGTGTGTTATGATATCGGTATGAAATGATCAATGCAGGAGGTGCCATGGATTCATTTTTCTACGGTCGAAAACATGAATTGAATCAGCTGAACGGACTGATCCGGGCGGGCACCGGTGGTTGCGCGCTGATCTGCGGACGGAGCGGAGTCGGAAAAACCGCACTTCTGCGTGAACTTATCCGGCAGAATCCGGAGTTTCACTTTCGGATCTTCAGTGTTCCGAGAGGCGGATACCCAACGGAGGAAGAGAACGGCCTGCGTGATCTGTTTCTTCATGCCGGAGTGTCCAATGAGATTCTTCTGATCGATCAGGCAGAGAATCTGGATGAGACACAGATTCTGCGGCTGCTCTCCGAGACGGCGGAGGGAAAAACGACGGCAGTGTTCTCAGGGATGATCTCCGAAAGAATGACAGAGATTCTCACCGGACGGCGAAGTCCGGTGAGGGAGCAGTTTGCGGTGAAGATCGGGCTCGGGGATTTTTCCTGGTGGAATATAAAGCCGTTTCTGAAAGCAGCGGGAATTACGGATCCGAACGGAATCCTTCCGCTTACCGCTTACGCGGTAAGCGGCGGTAATCCGAAGATCCTGAATGCGTTTCTTCGCACCGTCAGCGAAAACGGTGTGATGACCCGGCTGGACAGTTCCCTGATCAAGGAGCCGTTTTACCGGATGGATTCCTTCGCGCAGGAAAATGCCCCCTATTACCGGATCATGCAGGTGATTTCCGGAGGAGACGACCGCATGAGCAGCATTGCGGAGCGACTGGGCATGGCAACGACTTCATTGCCAAAATATCTGAACATTCTATTGGAAAACGGGCTGATTCTCCGGGAGAATCCCGTGACGGAAAAGTACCGTCAGAATTCGAGAAACGGACGGTATGTCATCCCGGATCCCTGGCTCCGGTTCTGGTTTCGGGCGATATATCCGAACATGGGGGAGATCGAATGCCGCATGGGGGAGGGAATTCCGGACATTGTTTCGGAAATAATGAAGGAAAAACAGATTCCGGAGATTTACGAGGAAATCTGCCGTTCGTCACTGTGGTCGATGTCGGAAAAATGTTTTGATTATGACCGTGTCGGACGCTGGTGGAACCGGGGAAGCATCCGGATTCCCATTGTGGCATACCGTTCGGACGGAACGGACATTCTGTTCGGATTAACCTCTTCGAATCCGGAGCGGAAGATGGATGTGAGTGATCAGAAGGAATTGGAGAAATCTGCGGCTAAGGTCGACTGGAAACCGAAGAGCGGAAGCCGGAGAGAGCATTATATTCTGTTTTCCGAGGGCGGATTCACCAGGGAAATGAAAGAGTACGCAAAAAAGAAAGAGAATGTCATTCTTGTGGATTCTCTTCCGGGAAAATGACGGACGGAAACAGCCGGTATCCTCCGGTTTGGATTCTTTCACAGGAAAGTGCTTCGCATTTCCCGGGAAAGAAACGCTCCGGGAGGATGCGCGCATCGCTGAACGGAAGATGTCACCTTTCTGTGACCGGCGGCGGCGCACAAAATCCGTGGCGATCCTCTCAGGATTGAGTGGGGAGCCGAAATCCGCTCGCAGACTTTGTTCAAACGAATACATTTTTTATGGAGAGGGAAGGTTATAAAGGTTATGAAAATGAACAGCAATCATTTCTATGGAAAAATGGGACTGGTTCTTGCAGCATCCGCGTGGATCGGAATCTCAAATCCGATGAGTGTACCGGCGGCAGTAAAATTTCTTCCGGGCGTCACGGCTGAGATGAGCAATCCGTCTTACTGGGTGAGGGATCTGACCGGCACCGATGACATTCTGGCGGACAGTTCCCGGATCGCTTCGCTGAACCAGAAGATTCGCGCTTCCGAAGGATCCAATATGTTTGATCTTGATTCCATGAGTGCAACATTCAACGCGGCGGAGCTGACAGCGAAGATCCGTGAATCAACACGGAAAGAGCTTGCCGCATACGCGACAGGCGGCAATTATGCCGCTGACGGCTCTGTGATGACACAGGAAATGCTGGATCCGGTGATTGAAAACTGTTTTGATCCGACGGCGACGGCGTCCCAGAGCAGAGGATACGGAATCTGTGTAAAGCGAACGGATATCCGCGCCTATCCGTCATCGATGATTATTGCTGATGATCCCGGCGACAACGATTTTGACAACGGCGTTCTGTCGGCACTTCTAGTCAATGAACCGGTTCGAATCAATTTCCGCTCCGCGGACGGCGCATGGCTCTACATCACATCCGAACTGGTGGCCGGATGGGTTAAGACGGAAGATATCGCGATCTGTCACAGCAGGAATGAGTGGAAGTCCGCATGGGATATCGCGGCACCGACCCGGGTTGTGGTTACCGCAGGAAAAGTGTATCTGGAAGAGTCACAGACGAATCCGGACATCTCTGAGACCATGCTGACCATGGGAACCATTCTGGAGGCGGCCGATACGACGGGAGGAGGTCTTGTGGCGAACCGTTCTCCGTATCAGAATTATCCGGTATACATTCCGGTTCGTCAGGCGGACGGAACCTATGCGAAGAAAAAGGCGCTGATTTCGCAGCACAATGCGGTGTCGGAAGGATATCTGCCGCTGACGACGAACAATATTCTGAAGACAGCGTATTCGATGCTGGGAGATACCTACGGATGGGGAGGAATGCTTTCCTCGGTTGACTGCTCCTTCTATATCCGCAATATTTACCGGTGCTTCGGTCTGAATATTGCCCGGAACACGAGCTGGCAGGCATCCATGCCGGTTCATAACATTGAACTGGAAGGAAAATCGGATTCCGAAAAGCAGGCAATTCTGGATTCATTAAAGCCGGGCGCGACATTATTCTTTAAGGGGCATGAAATGATGTATCTCGGGGAAGTCCGTGGGAGACATTTTGTCCTCAGCGCCGTGAGCTCCATGCGTCAGCCATCCGGAACCGGAAAACTCCGAGTTCGAAGTGTGGTGGTCAGCAGTCTGGAGGATACATACCGCATGAACGGCCTCAGCTGGTTGGCAAGTCTGTACCGCGCGCAGATCCCGTATGAGGAACCAAAAACAGAATAATGCATAAAAATATCGGAGGATCTCTTATTTATTTGAGATGTAAGATCACAAAAAAGTAAAACCCGACGGAAATAGTTAATGAGACCTTTTTAAGGGAATATTTCGAAAAGCCCTTAAAAAGGTCTTTTATTGCGTTCAACTGCACTTTGAATACAACTGCATTTTTGGGATTCTGTATAAAAAGTTGAAAATTTATGTAATTTATTAGATTAGTCGATAAAGTTTAAGGTGATATAATAAGAATATGATTTTGGATTTGCCATGAGTTCAGATTATATTAAATAGGGAGTTAACAGAAAGATGCTTTCTATAGAAGAAAATGATAGCTTAACTCGTGATGTAAGTGTTGATGAGTTAATTGGAATGAGAGTTATGATTGTGCAGAACCATCAGATTGGAACAATCAGATATATAAAAGACGGAGTTGTTTCATTAGACTGTCATGGTTCTGAAAAAAAATATCTGTATCCAGCAGCATTTGCAGGAACACTTGAATTAGAAGATGAAGATCTTAATGAAAGAATTCTGATGCAGGGACAGGAGGCATCATTTGAGGAATTTAAGAAAACTTATCGTTTTGCCCTAACCAATGAGATTGATTTTTTAAAATTAACTGGTGGAAAAAAGTATAGGATTGTTGATGGCGAAAGAATTGCGTCTCGAGATGGTGAATACTTGTATGCTTTTGATACGGATTCAGACCTGCATTTCCCGGATGGTACAACAGTTAAGTTGTGGTTTCCAGAAAAAATAGTGACGGGTTATGTTGTTTCGTGTGAGGATTTTACAATTCTTATCAGAACAATGGAATATATAGGTGAAACTATTGACAGCGTTGAGTTCACATCGGAACAATGGCAATTACTGGAAGCTTTGATGGATCGAATAAAGTGTATGGAACCATCAAGGGATTCTATAGCATATGAAATTGCCTGTAACGGAAGAAAAAAACTTATTCCATGGAGTAATATAAGATGCGGTCAGAATTCTGCAATGAATAGAGCAACTTCTGAAAAAGTCACTTTTATTTGGGGCCCACCAGGGACTGGAAAAACAGAAACACTTGCAAATATAGCATTAGAACATATTGAAAAAGGGCGGAGAGTCCTTATGTTGTCATATAGCAATGTTTCTGTAGACGGGGCTTTAATGAGGGTTGCTAATAAAGCCGATCTTGAAGCTGGAAGAGTAATTCGATATGGTTATCCAAGAATTAAAGAGTTAATTGATAATTGTAATCTTACATCATATCAGTATGTTTTACAGAATAATCCTGAACTATCAAAAGAATACAGGGAACTCAACGAAAAGAAAAGAAGTCTAAAACGAAAGGATCCGGAAAGAATTGAAATAAACAAATGCATAAATAGATTACGGGACCTTTTGCTGCAACAGGAACGGGATCTCATTTATCGAGCGGATTTTATTGCGACTACTGTATCGAAAGCAACCGTTGATCCATCCATCTATATGCAGCAGTTTGATGTAGTTATCTTTGATGAGGCAAGTATGGCATATGTGCCTCAGATTATTTTTGCATCAAGTTTGGCGAAAAGTTTTTTTGTATGTCTTGGGGATTTTTGTCAGCTTCCTGCGATTGTTCAGAATAATACAGATGATCGATTGACAAAGGATATTTTTGAATACACAGGTATCACTTCGGCTGTCGAGGATAATCAGAGTCATGAGTGGTTGGTAATGCTTGATTTACAATTCCGAATGCATTGGGATATAGCGGATTTTGTCAGTCAAAATATGTATCAGGGAAGATTAAAAACAACAGATAAAATAAGTGAAAGCAGACAAGAAATTGCCATGTGCGATCCAGTACCGGGGGCAGCTATGTCTATGGTAGATCTTAGTGGCATGTATTCTGTATGTACAAAAACCATGGATGGTTCAAGAATCAACATTATGTCTGCTTTGATGTGCGTGAGAATAGCTGAAAAGAACTTGAAAAACTATGAAGTAGGAATAATCACCCCCTATAGCGCACAGTCAAGGTTGATAATTGCAATGTTACGAGATTTGCAGGAAAAAAACAAAAAATGGTTGAGGGTATCATGCGCTACTGTTCACCAGTTTCAAGGATCGGAAAAACCGGTTATAGTATATGATTCAGTGGATTGTTTTCGAATGCCTTATCCGGGAATGATGCTCTCCTCGATGAAGAATGATTCAGCGAATCGATTGTTTAATGTTGCTCTGACCAGAGCAAAGGGAAAGTTTGTTTTGGTGACAAATGCTGATTATTTACTTCGAAAGCATCTGTCAAAAAAGTTGGTTTTTACCAAGGCAATTACTAAAATACAAAGGGAGCAGTGCTTGATAAGGGGGGCATCTGTGTTAGATGAAATGATGCCTATAGAAGATGAAGATCCATGTATTTATATCGGAGATCGGGAAAACAGCTGGAAAAGATATATTGAAGATATAAAGAATTCAAAGGATTCAATTCATATGGAGATACCGGATGTAATGGATGAGAATGATACCGCAATGGAACAATTTGGTTCTGTTTTGTCGATAAAAAAGGCGAATGGGGTTCATATTTGTATTCGAACACCTGAAGACATTGATTTGCCGATGGAACTTCAAGAATTTATTAAGCTCAATGATTATGTGACAAATCCGGTAACGGTGATTGATAAAAAAACAGTGTGGTTTGGTCAACCGCTATATGCAGCAGATTTCATATCGGAGGGAGATATTCTAGATACAGAATATTTTCCCTGTATCAGATTTGAAGGAAAACACATGGCAAGGTTGATACAGGCCTTTCTTGAGTTCTGATTAAAGGAGAATAGAGTTGAATCTAAACGAATACCCTGAAGAATTGAAAAATGAAGAACAATTTGCACTTGATAAGCTTATTGCCAAAATGGATAGGGTCCTGAATAGTCTTGATCACAGGATGAAAGAATATGTTCGAGAGGCAAAGAACGCAGACATTTCATTAAACCCTGATTTATATTTGAGCCAGCTTATGGCTCAAAAGGGGATTAAAGATACTGCTGAGTATCGCGAAAAATTGTTGCAGTCAAGGGATGAACTGTATCGTTCACGCTTATTATTAAAGTATAATGATGGGACGGAAGAAGGGATAAGAGAAATTAAGGTTGGTTTACACTCTTGTTCATATGGCTCAAAAAAATACGTAGTGTCGTGGACAATGCCGGTGTGCAGGCATTATCTCTTTGATAATAATAATACAGACTTTGAAAGCATAGTTAAGGATAAGGACGGAAAAGAATATCATACGAAGTATTCGTTACTGATTAAAAATGAAGTCACGCTTAGATTTACGCGAGTAAAAAAAGTAATAAATATGTTTCCGGGCGTTTTTAATGATACTGATTTAGAAAAAATAAAAAATACAGATTTTTTTAGCAATGACTTTATAGAAAAAATGATAAGTAGATTCAATCCGGACGAGTATAAACCCGATCAGGCAGCGGAGATAATTTCAGATGAATTCCTTCAGGAATTATTGCAGAGACGTTCATCACCGGAATTTCGAAATATAGTTTTTTCTATTCAAAAAAAACAGGGCGAAATCATTCAGGCACCATATGAGAGGAATTTGATTGTCCAAGGTTGTGCAGGTTCCGGAAAATCAATGATTATGCTGCACCGGCTACCAATTTTGTTGTACGATAACCCAAACAGCTTTAGTCGGACTTCGCTCTATATTATCTCACCATCTCAAACGTACACGCAATTAGCTGATAATATGAGGCATCAGCTGGAAATTTCCGATATAAACATGGGCACAATAGAACAGTATTATGATTATTGTATTGAAAAATACCCTGGTTATAAAGCGAGCGAATATGGGAGGATAAGTTATAGTGATAAATTAAACAGCGAACAAGAAGCTTATATTTATTCGAAGAAGTGTATTTTTGATATTAAGCAACATTTTGAGGGCATCTTAAATTCTAAATTATCTTTGAAACTAGCGTTCTCTGAATTGGGAATAAATGAGAACGAACGAAGAAATATAACCACTTATTACCAAAAAATCAATTATCGTCTGTTACTTTTACAGAGTGCTCTGACAGCAAATGAAAATGTTATTGAAAGATATTTCGTTTGTATACAAGCAGTGGTCGATTCATTAAAAGATTTAAGCGCTACATTACGTTATCGGAAACAAAAAACAATTCAAGCGCTTAGTAATAGGATTAATTCGTTTGAGAAGGAAATAGAGAGGGCACAAATCGAATTAAAAAAATTGGATGAGAATAAGAATGCGGATGCGATAAAGAATAGATTAAATATAATCGATTACAACAGAAAACATCTTGAGCAGACTATAGAAGAGAAACGCGTTGCAGAGTTAGATGACGATTATTTTAATTCTTTAAGTCTTCTGAATGATAAAGTTGAAGCAGTTATTGATCCTTTTCAGGGATTGAATAATGGATTTACTCAAAATACCATAGAGAGCGTATATCATGCTGTAGGATTAGTTGGTCAACTGATTGGTGGATTCTATATGCTTTCATGGGAAATATCTAAAATTGAAGACAAATATTCGGGATATCTTGGAGCAATAAGTCAAGATGTTGATAAAACTCAGCAGGAAATAAAGAGATTACAAGAAAGAAATGAAAAATATCTTGATTTAGAATACTATAATCGGATTCAAGAAGAACACAATGCTTTGTCCGAAGAAAGCAAAAAGGCGGTAAAGAACGCTTATAGAATTGTGATGGCGAATATTGGCATAGAATCAGATGAAAAGGGAAATATAAAAGCCCTGAAGTGTTCGCCATATGTATATCTTCAGATTCTTTTTCAGTACCGAGGAATCTCATCTATGCAAAAAGAATCACTTTTAGCAATTGATGAAGCACAGGGAATAGCACCGGAAGAACTTAATCTTTTAAAGAATGTCAATGGTGGTAATGTTATCTTTAACTTGTATGGTGATATTAATCAGCATATTGAGGGATCAAAGGGAATTGATAGTTGGGAGGAGTATTCGGATATTATTGATTTTGACATTCAAGAAATGAAAGAGAATTATAGAAATGCTTCCCAAATAACTAATTATTGCAATAGATTTTTTAATATGGATATGGTTCCTATCAACACATCTGGAAAAGGCGTTCATGAGTTGAGCAATATATTTGAGTTTCGAACGGAATTGTACAATCAATTGTTTGACAATAAGAGAACAGGGTTGGCAGCAATCTTAGTTGGAAATGATGCTGAAGCTCGTTATTTGATGGGAGAGTATTCTGAATATGAAAACAAATTCCATGATATGACTGGTGAGGACTTTGGAATCCATAGAACTCGATGGAATATCATTCATATTGACGACGCAAAGGGTCTGGAATTTAGTTCAGTTATCGTGTTGGCTGGAAGAATGAGTCGCAATCAAAAATATATAGCTTTTACTCGTGCATTGGATGACCTTTATGTTTACTCAGAAGTAATTGATGTAAACGGTTATGAAAAACAAGGGCAAAATAAGCAACAGAATAATAATGAACAATCAAAAACGAAACCAGTAATTGTTCATATTGATTACGCAAATGCCTCAAATTGCAAGAAACAAAAAAAAGAAAGCAAAAAGAAGGAATATAAAGATAGTGAACTAAGAAAATTCTTCGAGGAATCCGGTTTAGATGTTGTTGATAAACGAGATAAAGTCGGAGGAAGATTATGGGTTCTAGGCGAAAAAACCGCAATTAAGAGTGTTATTAACGCTGCTATGTCAAAATTTCAGATTTCAGGAAAATATATCAGTTCAAGTAAAGAAATCGGGAATAGGAATGGATGGTGTACAAAGTCAGATAAATGATTTGATGGTGTTTTAAAGATTATAGAATTGCTCACAATATGATATTGAAAAACGATACGCGTGGGGTTACAATCGAGATATGATAAAATCTTTTTCGCACAAAGGATTAAAAGATTTCTTTGAAACGGGCTCCAAAAAGGGAATTCAGCCGGAGCATGCCACAAAATTGGAAAGAATGTTGGATAGGCTTGATGCCAGTATGTGTCCGAATGATATGAATCTACCCGGATATCGTTTGCATCAGCTCAAGGGAGATTTGAGCGAAATGTGGTCTGTCACGGTTAATGGAAATTGGCGTATAACATTTTACTTTGAAGGGAATGATGCCTTTTTGGTGGACTACACGGATTATCATTGAATGGAGGGATGAATCATGACAAGAAAACCGACCCATCCCGGCAGAGTGTTTTTAGAAGACGTACTAAAGCCGTTAGGATTATCTGTCACAGAGGCAGCAAAGATGTTAGGTGTCAGTAGGAAAACTTTGTCGGAGTTTGTAAATGAAAAGGCTGCTTTAAGTCCTGAGATGGCTTTGCGGATCAGTAAGGCGACCAATACCTCGGCAGAAAGTTGGCTCAATATGCAGCAGAAACTTACATTATGGAATGCAAGCCAGCATGAACCGATGAATGTGATAATGTTTCCGATGCCGATAAAAGCAATGGAAGGATGAATCTCGACGAAACGATGTTGGATGGCAGAATCAAGCGAAAATATCGTGCGCCCCTCATCCATCTATTCGATAAAGTGGACTTTCACGAATAGATGGATATCACATCTTCTCTCGCCGGGTTCCTGCTTCTGTCCCCTCTTTTCGGTAAAATGCCCTGGACTGACGATTTACAGCGGATAATCCATCTGATTTTGGGTTATCCGCTGTTTCTCATTTATTGGGATGTTCCGTTGTCTGTGTACCGAAATCCGCTATCTGCAAGGTATTTTAGATTCACTTTATGGATCCATATTCATTTCTTCAGATTCGGCATCACCGGACTCCGGATGATCGCATTTGGCATACAAAATCCTCAGCTCACTGGCCAGTTCATCACGGATGACAAATCGGTCAATGATTCCGTTATTCTGATACCATCCAAGATTCGGATCCATTGTTTCAACCAGAACAATCAAACGGATCTCCGGATTCTGTCTTCGGATAATTTCTGCCAGATCAATCCCGCTCATCGCCGGCAGCTGATAATCGATCAGCATCAGATCGAAACAGTTCGGGTCTTTTGTGATCCGGTCCAGAACCGGCGCAGACTGCTCGAATACAGACACACTCATATCGGGCAGATGAAAAAAGTCCCGGTACTGGCGAATTTTCAGATCTGGAGAAACAATTCCAACATTTTTTATGGAGTTGAGTCGTTTTCGGCCGCCGAAACCACGGTTTTCCGTGATTTCCGGGATCTCAATCCGAAATTCCGTGCCCTCTCCGACTTTGCTGTATACACGAATGGAACCGTGAATTGAATTCAGAATATTCTGAATTACTGACAGACCGAGTCCGGTTCCCTCCCGCGATCCTTTTGTGGTGTAAAACGGATCGAAAATTCTTGAAAGCGACTGCTCCGGAATTCCGCACCCGTTGTCTTTCACAAAAAGGATCGGCTGTCCGCCGTTGTTGCGGCCAAATTGTATACAAAGAGTCGGCTGCTTCGTCTCTTCCATTGCCTGAAACGAATTTTTTGCCAGATTCATCAGGATTTGTTCCACCATCCCCTTTCGGATCAGGCAGAAAATGTTTTCGTCCGTAATGTCGGCGATGAAGGTGATGCGCGCCGGGCAAAGCTGACGGATCAGATTGGAGGCGGTCTGCACTTCTTCCGTCAGATTGAGCTCGCTCAGTCTGATGCCGGTGTCCTGCCGGGAAAACTCCAAAAGCTGGCGGGATAGATCGGAGGCGCGGTCGATGGAGGAAGAAATCTCTCGGACCATCTCTTTTCCGTCTTCGGACAGTGTTTCATCGTTTTGAAGCATATCTGCGTACAGAAGAACCGGCGTCAGGTAGTTGTTGAATTCGTGTGCGATGTGGCTCGACATCATGCCGAGGGACTGAATGCGCTGATAATGCCGGATTTCCTCATTTTTCTGCAGGATGGTCTCCATTCCCCGGTTGATTTCCTGTAAGTAATGGATTTTGTCCTCCTGGGATCGGGCCTGATATGTGATCCGGATGATGAGATACATCACGATAAGCACCAGAAGGACGTAAATCGTCAGAATACGGGTCAGCATGGAAATCATGCTGTTCAGAGGTTCCTGCAGTTCTTCCAGGGGAAGGGTCGAGTTGATGATCCATTGTTCCCCCCGAAATCGTATTGTGGTGAATGCGATCACCCTTGTGATGTCCTGCGGCGGATTCTGATCCCAGTCATAGGTGTGAAGAACCTGACTTCCCGAGTCGTGCTCGGTCTGATAGGTGATCCATTTTTCCAGATCGGACAGATTGAGATTCGGGTAGATCCGGGCACGGTCGGAAATGGCATCCAGACCGATCTGGCTTTTGGCATGGTGCATGAGGATCGTCAGATCCTGATCTTTGACGATGGAATATCCCCCTGTGCCTATGCGGACCGGTGCGACAATCCGGCGATAAATCTCATTTAGATCCATCGCCAAAAGAACGATGCACCGTTCGTTTCCGTAGGAAAAATATTTCCGGATATACATGTGATATCCCTGACCGCCGGAAATCTGCCGTTTTCCGACGATCTCCGCTTCGATCTCCGGTTTGTTTTTTAGGCCGGCTGCTGCCGCCTCTTCCGCTTGGGAATCCGGATCGGACGCTGCTTTTGATAATTCATCCGTGTCGGAAAAATCGCCCGAAAGCCGGTTTTGGCTTTCTGCAAAGGATCGCAGATCCGGATCGGCATCCTTTTGGGATACCGCTTCTCCGTTCCGGTCAAAATACAGGACCGGTCCGTTTTCCCGCCGCAGTATCAGGCCGCTGTAAAGGTCATGTTTCCGGTTCAGAAAAGCGGAATTTTTCCGCTGTAATCCGTCGTCCGGCTCGGTCTGCATGCGCTCGGAAACGATTTCATCATAGAAAAGGTCGATTTCTCCAAGGTTTGCCATGATAAAATCGCCGACATTCTGTCCGATTGTGTCGGCGATGGTCTGAAGCTGTTTTTCTTCGCTGCGGATGATGGAATCGCGGTACCGGACATAAAACAGGTAACATCCGGAAAAGACCGCCAGGGACACCACAATGATGGCGGTGAAAGCGAGAATGATGAAACGGCCGGATCGGCGGGTCAGATTATTATGTCTATTTTTTTTCATGGCTGACGCTGTTTCTCCTAAAAGGAGGTGTGATGTCACACACCCGGAACTTCAAACAGGTACCCGATGCCGCGAACGGTTTTGAGATACTGCGGATTTTTTGGATCGTCCTCTATCTTGGCGCGGATCCGCCGTACATAGACGATGATGGTGTTGTCGTCGACGACGGAATCTCCCCAGACCTGATTGTAAAGCTGTTCTTTTGTAAAAACCTGCCCCGGATGCTCCATGAAAAAACGGAACAGGGTCAGTTCCCTGCCGGTCAGAGCGAGTTCATTTCCGCCTTTCAGACAGGTCATCCGCAGCGTATCCACAGAAAACGGTCCCTGCCGGATTTCATTTGGCGCTAGCCTGTTGTAGATCTCGCTGCGCCGGATGAGGGCCTTCGCTGTCTGGATCAGAACGGAATTGTGAAACGGTTTCGTCAGGTAGCTGTCTGCGCCGAAGCCGAGCCCCAACACCTGATCCATCTCATCGGATTTTCCGGACAGCATCATGACCGGTGTGCTGTCTCCCTTCCCTCTCATGGTCTGAAGGACCTGATAGCCGCCGACCCGCTTCATCATGACATCCAGAATGACCAGATGAAAATGTTCGGACCGGAGAATCTGAAGGGCCTCATCGCCGTCTTCCGCTTCGATCACCGTCATATTTTCTTTTTTGAAGGCCAGCCGGATAGCTGTGCGGATGGCTTTCTCATCGTCGACCACAAGAATTTTCTCGTCACTCATTTTCTTTCGCTTCCTTACATATTGTCATCTGTATCAAGACCGACTGCCGGATGTTCCGGGGCAAAGGATGTCATCATCCGCTCGATTGTCTGCGCTCCGGCGGCAATTCCGCCGCGAAAGGGCGCACCCCGGTATATCTTCTCTGAGTATTTCGTTTGCTTTCACTATAAATATAATGGTTTCGACGAAGTTCGTAAACCGATCCGGCCAATGTGACAAAACTGTCATTATTCTGTCACGTCCTTGTCACTCCGGTCTTCTACGATGTACCTGTAAACATCGATACAGCTCATGGGGGTTAAGACAGGAAAAAACAAGGAGGTACTTTTTCATGACTGCAGCTATTGGTTTTCTCATGATCGTCGCGATCGTGGCTCTCTTACTGAAAGGAAAAATGTCACCGGTCGTTGTACTGGCGGCGATTCCGGCGCTTGCCGCGCTGATTCTCGGATTCGGTCTTCCGGATATCATGAAATTCATTGCCGACGGAATCGGCACAACAACATCGAACGGTATTCTGTTTATTTTCTCGGTGATCTATTTTGGCGTTCTCGCAGATACCGGTCTCTTTGATGTCATCGTCAACTGGCTGGTAAAGAAGGCCGGAAACAATGTAATCGCCATCACGGTTGCGACAGCAATCATTGCTACCATCGCGCATCTGGACGGTACGACCGCAGTGACGGTTCTGATCACCATTCCGTCCATGTATCCGGTCTATAAGAAGATGAACATTGATGAGAGAATTCTTCTCTGCATCACCGGTGCATGCATGGGTGTTATGAATCTTCTCCCGTGGGGTGGTCCGACGGCCCGCGCGGCAACGGTTCTTCAGATGGACGCAAATGATCTCTGGCACATGCTGATTCCGATCCAGGTCATCGGATGCATCATCAATATTGCACTGGCAGTTGTCATGGGAATGATTGCCATCAAGATGGGCGCCGGTGCAGGAAAAGGTGTTGAGATTGAGAGCGCACAGGAAGAGAAAAAAGAGGACGATGCTCTTCGCAAGGGACCGAAGATGCTGTTCTTCAATTTCCTGTTGACAGCAGTTGTGATTGCCGGACTCTCCGTTGGAATCGGGAAATCCTATGTCGTATTCCTTCTGGGACTCTGTGTTCTTCTCGCGGTCAACTATCCGGATCAGAAGACACAGCAGAAACTCATCAAAAAGCACGCACCGAGCGCAATTGCCATCTCCGCTACCCTCTTTGCGGCAGGTGCCATGGTTGGTGTATTTGACGGAACCGGTATGCTGGAAGCAATGGCGTCTGCCATCATGGGAATCATCCCGCCGGCTCTTGGCCAGTATATTCACATCATTTTCGGTATTCTTGCTCTTCCGCTTGGTCTTTGCATCGGAACCGACGCATACTTCTACGGTATCATGCCGCTGGTTATGCAGGTCGGTGAGACTTACGGCGTTGCTTCTCTGAATACGGCAATTGCCATGATTATCGGTAAGAACCTGGCACTTATGGTAAGCCCGCTTGTTCCGGCTACCTATCTCGCAATCGGTCTGACCAACACAGAACTCAAGGATCACATGAAATTCAGCATTCCGCCGTACTACGTTACCAGTGTACTGATGGTATTTCTCGGAATCGTGATCGGTGTTGTGAAGCTTTGATACAGCTTTGATACAATGTTGAACTAAAATCAGAAGTAAAATCAGGATTCATTCAGAGAAAGCCCTGCCGCATTGATGACAGCGATTAAGGTTGATATAAGGATGAAATGAATGAATCCTGAATGGAGGAAAGAAGAATGGATAAACATACTGTCACGGTATTCCGCGGTGACGGAATCGGACCGGAACTGGTGGAAGCAGCGATGAAAGTTTTAGACTGTGCGGGCGCACCGCTGTCTTATGAGGTTTTTGATGTCGGTGAGGCGGAATATGAGCGAAACGGAAAGCTGATTCCGGATGAGGCACTGGCTTCGTTTGAGCGGACGCGCGTGATGCTGAAGTCTCCCATCACCACTCCGGTGGGAAAGGGTTTCCGCTCTCTGAATGTCACGCTTCGGGGCAAATACAATCTCTATGCCAACATCCGTCCGGTAAAGTCGATTCCGGCCATTGAAACACCGTTTAAAAATGTCGACATTGTCATCTTCCGTGAGAACACGGAGGGACTTTACGCGGGAGTGGAGGACGTCATCAGCGAGGATGAGGTTCACGCTTTAAAGATTGTAACCAGACCGGCATGTGAGAACATCATCCGTGCGGCTTTCGATTACGCGGTAAAGAACGGAAGAAAGAAAGTGACCTGCGTTCACAAGGCAAATATCATCAAGCGCGCGGACGGAATGTTCCTCTCCATCTTCCGTGACATCGCAAAAGAATATCCGGACATCGAGGCTGATGACAAGATCATTGACAACACCTGTATGCAGCTTGTCATGCGGCCGGAGCAGTTCGACATCATGGTGATGCAGAATCTTTACGGTGACATCCTCTCCGATCTCTGCAGCGGTCTTGTGGGCGGTCTCGGCGTGGTTCCGTCCTCCAACATGGGTGCGGATCATGCGATGTTTGAGGCGGTTCACGGCAGCGCTCCGGATATTGCCGGTCAGCGCATCGCGAATCCGACCGCATTTCTCTGGTCTGCCTGCCTGATGCTGGATCATCTGGGTGAGAAAGACTGTGCGGACCGGATCCGAAATGCCATTGATCAGGTTCTGAACGAAGGAAAGCATCTGACAAGGGATCTCCACGGCAATGCCGGAATGGATGAATATGTGGATGCGATCTGCGAAAAACTCTGATTGTGTTGAAGTAAAAAAAGGATAAGATTCTTCCCCCTAAGAATTGGATCATAAAAGCAGCGCCCCGGGCAGTCCGTTACGACCCGACCCGGGGCGCTGTTTGCGATAAAAGGCCGTTCGACACGGCCCCGGGGCACTGTTTGCGATAAAAGGCCGGCAGACGGGCCGTTGTGTATGCACTGGCGGTCTGTTGCCGGTCTTTTATGCTCTTATGCAGTTAGAAGAATGCTTTTTCCGGTTCAGCAGGTCTCACAGGTTCCGTCCAGCGCGGACCGGACGGCTCTTGCGAGCTGGTCCGGGCAGGATGTTCCGCGCCCGCCGCAGTCAACGCCCCTTAATCTCTCGATGACGGTCTCCGCTTCCATTCCTTCACAGAGACGGCTGACTCCCTGTGTGTTTCCGTTGCAGCCGCCTACAAAGCGGACATTGTGCAGAATGCCGTCGGTAATCTCGAAGGTGATTTTTCTGCTGCAGACTCCGAAGGTTTTGTATACAAACATGTCTCTACTCTCCTTTTTTCGCATGATTTGTTTCGTTTGTTCAGATGGTCTTTAATTCATTCAGAAACATCTCATAGTAATCGTCTTCTCCCTGAAGAAGCGGTGAATTTTCTCCGCCGCCGTTGGTGGAGCGCCGCATGGCAGCGTAATAATCCTCTCCCGCGCTCAGTATATCCATCTCGTAGAGCGGATAGCCTTCCCCGGTACAGACAGCGCAGAAATCTCTCAATGCGTGCTCGCTTCCTTCGGTGGCGAGAAAACGCTTCCGAAGGGCGTCGTCGTGTCTGGCTTTATTCAGTAATGTGTCAAGGATCTCTCCGGTTGTCATGATTCTTACCTTTCTTTTTTCGGCAGAAGGAACGAACCGATGTGCTGCGAAAGCAGATCAGTTCGAACCGATCCAAAATATCTTGTCAGGCTGCCCTGCTGCAGGAATATATTCCATATAGTACTGTATAGTACTGTCTGCAACAGTATACTATGTTTTTGCATATGTGAACATCCTGTTTTAGCACAAATTCCGTAAGCAGTATTCGGCTCTCCCATCCGTTTATCCATCACACAGGGGAGCTGAATGGATTTTTTCGCGCAGCCGCTGGTCACCGTAAATGGACAGGTTCATTTCGCCTGCGGAATGTCATCATATGGGCCGTACTGTTCTTCTACCCAGGCTTTCGCGTATTCCATGAATACTTTCGCCGCTTTCGGACACATTTCCATGGACCGGGCTCCCATACCGATGGTCCGGTGAACCGGTTCGTCGAATTCCATGGATTTCAGCTGATAGGGACAACCCTCGAGCAGGATTTTCGGATTGATGCAGTATCCGAGATTCTGCTCGGCCATCGCCAGTGCGCCGAGATCATTTTCGCAGGAATAGGCAATCTGCGGTTTGATATGGTACTTCCGGAAGATCGCGTTGGATTCGTCGTCATAGGAAAGACTGATATAGGGATATTTTCCGAGATCGCTTACCGGAAAGACATTGAGACCGGCTGCCGGATGTTCCGGGGCAAAGGATGCCATCATCGGCTCATGCATCAGCGGAATCACGTCGAGCTTACGCGTGAGCGGAAAGACGAAAAAACCGCAGTCCACATTTCCGGTCCAGGTCAGCATTTCCGCCTGCTCCCCGTTGTCACAGGTAACCTGATGAATCCGGATGTTCGGATAATCCCGGTGGAATCGGGCGATGATCT
This sequence comes from [Clostridium] aminophilum, assembly GCF_900101295.1. Lineage (GTDB taxonomy): Bacteria > Bacillota > Clostridia > Lachnospirales > Lachnospiraceae > Clostridium_R > Clostridium_R aminophilum_A. The sequence goes on from NZ_FOIL01000007.1 coordinate 42,189, forward strand.
CCGGCATCCAGCGGATGGCGATGCTGTAAAACACGAGAACGCGGATCTCGCCGGTGTCCAGATTCTTCAGATCCCGGATTTTTTCCATAAGAAGCCGTTCCGAACCGGCAAGCTGACGGATTACCGGCAGAAGCTCCCGCCCTTCGGAGGTCAGTCTTATCCCGCCGTATTCTCGGTCAAACAGACGAAGTCCGATGGTTTCCTCCATGGAGGAAATGATGTAGCTGATGCCGGCCTGCGTGTATCCCAGGCGGTCTGCCGTTTTCTTAAAGCTGCCGAGTTCTGCCGCGGCGAGAAAGACTTCCGTGTTGATTTTCTCCATGTCGTTCCTCCGTTTGATGAATGACAGTTGGCCGTAAACGAAGAACGTTTTCGGGAAAATGAACCCGGACAACCCGTCCCGCGTTCTGAACGGCTGATGCTGAGATTTTGTATTTTTATAAAGAAGAATGGATTGATTCGGAATTGAATTAAAGAACTTCTTTAGAATTTTAAAAGAAATCCTCGTTTTACTTTAATTCCTGCCTTCATTATAATTGCTTATAGAAAAGAAGTAAACGCCCGGGCCGGAAAAGCCGATTTACAATCCTAGTTTTTTCCGTTAAGATGTTGCAGTAGTATCGAAGAAGGAGGAAGCAATGAAAGCGATCATCATCGGAAATATCATTTCGTTTTTTGCCATGCTGTGTCTTGTGGCAAGCTGTTCGGCAAGAGACCGGGAAAAGATGTATCGTTTCCAATTGTATGAAACGGTTCTCTGCACGGTTGCGTCTCTGTTTTTCGGTTCTTATTCCGGTCTGTCGACGCAGTTTATCGCTATATACCGTAACTGGAAGGTCTATAAAAAGAGATACACCTTTCTGGACATGATTCTGAGTGCCGTTCTGATCGTCATCATCGGACTGATCGTGAACAACCGAGGCCTGATCGGTCTTATTCCGATCGTCGCGACCATTGAACTCACATTGTGCAACTACTACCTGAAGAATCCGAATGCCATCCATTTCAGTATTCTTCTCAATACCGCCATGTGGATGGTGTACTCGCTTTTTATCTTTGATTTTTCATCCGTTGCGGGACAGATCATTTCCATCAGCGCAGGGATTTACAGCAGTTACCGGGTGTGGAGGAACAATAGACAAGCAAGCTTGTCTGCTTGAGCCTGGAGGACAAAATATGATATAATTCGCGGGTATGTGAGGAAATTCACATACCCGCATTTTTAAGCATGATTTGCAGGAAAACGCTGCCGTTGTACGCAAGATCGTATGTCTATGGCGTCTAACCCCACATGCAGATCATTTACCGAACAGAAAGGCAGTTTCATGGAAATTTTACTGAAAGTAATCCTTGTGCAGGCGATCCTGCTCATGATACAGTGTGTCCTCTACTTTGGCGTAGAGATATTTGAGGGAAAACCGCATAATGTTCTGACCCGGATCGATGATTATCTTCCGTTTTCCCCTTGCTGGGTCTATGCCTATGTTCTCTGGTTTCCGCTGATCGCGGTATTTCCGGTCCTTACATTTTCGGCAAATACCGCGATCTATTCGGTCTACATCACCGCCATTTTGGCAGACATTGTCATTAGTACCTTGATTTATTATGTATGGCCCACATCTTTTGATCGGCCGGTGCCGCCGGAGACATTTACCGGTAACCTGATGAAGAAAGTTTATGAGGGAAGCTTTCGCGGTGTAAACTGCGCGCCGAGCATGCACTGCTCGATGTGCTATCTGGTCATCATCGGCTGCGCTCTTTGTCCGGAACTTGCTGTCGGCGTACGACTGGTGTCGGTTCTTGTGGCCGCTGCCATTGTCCTCTCGACGATGTTTACAAAGCAGCATGCGTTTGTCGACGCCGCTTCCGCTCTTCCGCTGGCGGCGCTCTGCTGGCAGATCGGTCAGCGGTTGCCGGCGCAGTGGCTTGTGAATATGGTCACGGCATAATCGTCATCTGTTGAAATCTGAGGAAGCAAATGAATCGCTTCTATTCTGTGTTTTTCATTCAGACTGCTGCGGTTTCCCGGTAGGATGCCTTCGTTTTTCTTGTCTTCCATTTATGAACGGTCGGAACAAGCGCAAATCCCAGAATGACCAGTACAATGATCATTGATACCGGTCTGGTGAGAAAATACGCAATCAGTCCGCCTTTTGGCGCTGCCATGATCAGTGCTCTGCGGAAATTGGATTCCAGAATGTCGGCCAGAACGACACCGAGAACCAGCGGAGCCGGCTCAAATCCGGTAATCTTCATCAAATATCCAATCAGTCCGAAAATCAACATGATCAGAACTTCCGCCATACTCTTTTGAAGGGAGTAAGTACCGATGCTGGCGAGGGCAACAATGATCGGAACCAGAATGTGGTTCGGAACCATACAGATCCGCGCCATCTGTCGTGCAAGCGCTACACCGATGACACCCATCAGCAGATTTGCAAGAAGATAGCCGATGAAAATGGTATAGGTCGTATTGGCTTTGCTTCCGCTGAACAGACTGCTACCCGGCTGAAGTCCATGCATGATCATGGCTCCGTACAGGATCGCCGTAACCGGAGAACCCGGAATTCCAAGAGTGAACAGCGGAATCATTGCGCCGCCGCAGCAGGCATTATTGGCGGCCTCGGATGCCGCAATACCTGTCTTGGAACCGTGGCCGTATTCTTCCGGATGTTTGGAGAGCCTTTTATCGGTGGAATAACTCATCCAGGATCCGATGGATGCACCGGCAGCAGGAATAAATCCGATGACCGAGCCAATGACCGAACTTCTCAGAATGGTCGGCAGGATCTTTCTGCCGAGTCCCTTTTCCCATCTCTTTCCGCGAAGTCCTTCCCTCGGGTCCCGAATGATGGTATTTCCTTTTCCGCTCGCGGCTTTTTCTACCAGAATCATGCACTGAGAGATAGAGAAAAGTCCAATCAGGATCGGGGTGGAATCCAGTCCGTCCTCCAGCCAGAGCTGACCGAAGGTAAATCGCGGAACGCCGGTGATTTTATCCAGACCGATACAACCGATCACAAGTCCCAAAAGTGCAGAGAAAATTCCTTTTGAACGGTTTTCACCGGTAAGGCCGGCGACGACCAAAAGTCCGAAGCAGGCCACAAGAAAATATTCCAGCGCAGAAAACATCAGGCTGACCCTGCCGAGCATCGGCGCAAAAAGAAGCAGACAGATGGCACCGATCACACCGCCGGCGGTACTGGCCACGGTGACGATCGACACGGCTTCCATGCCACACCCCTGCTCGGTCATGGCGTATCCGTCCTCGGTTGTCGCTGCGGAAGCGGACGTTCCCGGGGTGTGACAAAGTACGGCGGTGATGGATCCGCCGTATACTCCGGTGGTGTAAAGCGCGACCATCATTACCAGAGCCGCCATTGGTGACATGGTAAATGTTACCGGAATCAGCAGGGAGATTCCGACGGATGGTCCGACGCCCGGAATGATTCCGATGATCATGCCGGAGACAACGCCGATGATAAGCGCGATCAGGACCTGCGGATCGGTGAAAGAACCGAATGCCGAAATAATGTATTCCATAGTATTTCCCTTTCTCTTATCGGATAAATCGGAACAGCGGTCCTGTAAGGCCGACTTTATAGATCGGCAGCTGAAGGATGACCACAAACAGAACAAAGGATGCGATCAGATAGACCGCTGTGACCAGGATGATCTGCTTTGCGGACCGTACACCCATATACCACTGGAAGACCACCATAAATACTAATGTTGCGATCCAGTATCCGATCACTTCAAATGCGACAAAATACGCAAAAGTCAGCAAGGTAAAGGTGAGCGCAGTTTTTGTTCCACGGAACAGGCCGGATAAGGTTTCCGGTTTGTCATCCTTCTTTTCAGAGGCGGTGATCCCGTTTCGGGCAATCACGACCGAAAACGCCAGCATGGCGATTCCGAGGGATGTCGGCACAATTTTCGCCTCACCGCTGATTCCGAGGGCAAAACAGATGATCAATAGACTGACAAAGAAAAGGACGATCCCAATGTAAAAATCCGGATGTTTTGTTTTCATCCTGAAACCTCTTTCCTCCCCCTGATCGTTCAGGGGGATATCTAATAATTCGATATTACTTTTTCTGAAGATTCCATACGTCAAGGCGGATATCCAGCTGACTCTCCAGAGTCTTTCGGAAATCATCTCCGGTGGAAGTATCCAGTGTGATGCCCAGTTCCGACATATTCTTGATATATTCCGGATCTTCGGAGGCTAGCTGAATTGCTTTTGCCATATACTCTGCCTTTTTCGGATCTACGGTCTTCGGATAGAAGTAGCCTCTGTCGGAAAATCCGAGATATTCTTTTCCGGTAGCTTCCTTGATGGTCGGAACGTCCGGGAGCTGTTCAACTCGTTTTTCGGTAAATACCGCGATCGGCGTCATTTCATCACTGTCACCGGACAGAATATCGGAGACATTGCAGAAGTATACATCCGTATCTCCGGCAAGGAACATGCTCTTTCCGTCTGCGGAACCGTCGACCGGTACGACCGTGATTTTGGCGTCAAAATTCTTGTTAAACCACTCTGCAGTCGAAGCATCTCCGTCAGTGATTCCGGTGGCCTGGGCGGAGATCAGAACCGGATTACTCTTTGCATACTCAACAAAGCTTGACGCATCGGAAAAACGGTCTTCGTTTTTACGGATGACCAGAGCGTTGGCGTCGATACACTGATTTGCGATCAGCTGAAGATCATCGAGTCCGTATTCGCGCTGATTTCCTTCGTCATACTCTCCGAATACAAAGTTGTGGTTTACCAGTCCAAGGGTGTAGCCGTCAGAGTATTTATCTGCATTTCCCAGGAGATCGGACCAGGATACCCAGCCTCCGGAACCGGTTGGATTTTCAATGACAACATTCTGTCCGGTTACTTTTGTGAGCGCGGTTGCGAGATGACGTGCGCCGATATCCGTTGCACCTCCGGCAGAAAACGGTACCTGAATCGTGATGGTCTCGCTCGGGAAGTCACCGACTTTTTCCAGCGATGATGATGTGTTTCCGGAGGAAACAGAGCTTTCTGCTGTCTTTGTTTCGGAACCGGCATTCTCGGATGCCGTGCTCTCGGAAACGGAGGCTGCCTTCGTTGTGCTTTCGGCGGCAGAATTTGCGCAAGCTGCAAGTGAAGCGCTCATAGCGCCGGCAAGAATAACTGCGGTAATGGATGATACTGTCTTTTTCATGTTTTCCCCTTTCATTCCATTAAAAAGTTTTTATATTAAGCAGGCTGAGGTTTGACCCGGTCTGCTGCATTACGAAGTAATTTTCAGGATGCGCTCCTCTTCTTCCAGCGTTTTCCTGACGTAATGAAGCATTTCTTCATTGAGAGGATAACGGATGACACACCCCGGTGTCAGGATAAGATTTTTCCCTCCGGTTATTTTGAGACATTTATAAATCTGATGGTGAATGGCGTTGAACTGACAATGGGTAATATCAAAACGTTTTAATCCGCCCATGAGACATTTTCCGGTGAACTCCAGCGTCTCATCCAACGTCGGATAAGTTTCCCATACATGCCAGTTGAATACATCTACCGGATAATCCTTTAGGATATTAAACATAATGTCTGTTCCATGGCAGTGAAGGGTGTTCATCCAGCCGCCGGCAGACCGTGCCGCTTCGAGAACACGAATATCGTAGGGTTTCCCAAATTCCTCATATTCGTTTTCCTTGAGCGGTTCCGTGGCCATCTCGTTTGTATAATTACTCATCTGTGCAGCGAGAAAAATTCCGTCGGCACCGAGATGAATGGCTTCCTTTGCGAGGTCGCAGGTTACTTCGGTAATCAGCTCCAGTGCTGCTTTGATCTCGTTTCCGTGTCCGTCATGAATATATGTGGCTGCATTTCCACCACAGAGTTTATTGACCGTCGAAATTGGACTGAAAACAGTAAAGATCACCGGCACATCGTCCTCTCCGAGACGCCGTTTGAGCATTTGCAGATAATGGAGTTCTCTTCCCAGTGCGCCCTCTTGAATGGAAGGACGGGAAAGATTCAACCAATCGGCAGCGGTGTGAACCGGTGTGCTGACAAGCTCTGCTTTTCCACCCTGCGCAACCGTGGAATAATCGATTTCTACTCCGAAATCTTCGATGGAATACATTCCGTTATTCATTGTCTTGATGAAATCCAGATCGTATTTTTCATAAAAGGCAAGAGTTTGATCTGTAATCTGATCGGCGTCATGATCGAACTGCGGCATATGACTCCATAGACTGTACGGAGTCTTATCCGGTTTTCCACCCCGGACTGCGGTCATGATCCGCTCTTTCTTTGTCATTTCCATGGTGATACTCCTCTTTGACTGATGCTGTTTTTTGCAAATGCTTGTGAAGTAAAAACAAAACATCGTTCTACTACTAAACCTATATAAATAGTATGTATATGTGAATGGTAGGAATTGTATCACAGAAATGTTTTTAAAAAAAAATACACAAAAGTTATGGAAAGATATAAAAAAATAATATATAGTCCGGATCTTAAGATAATATCAGGGGATAAAAGAAGGTAGCAGGCAATTTGCCTGCTACCTTCTTTTATCGGTGGAACATTTAGCAAGTGGGTTTTCGAAATTAGTGGCGTTGCTTTTTCGACATGTTTGATGATTCCGCTTAGAGTGGGCAGATTGTTACCTGCTACAGCCCCATCATTACCGTACGGAAAAAGTCGGACGGAACGAAATAAAGACCGTCAGTGGCTTCTTTCCGCCATGTCACAGAATGATACCATGGCATATAGAGATCCTGCATACCGTGATGGATCGGAATGCTGACGACTTCCGACAAAAGATCGCTTACGCTATTTTTTAGGACAGTGAGATAATCGTCGAAGTCAATGGTGATGCCGGAATTTATGGGAGAGCCGCTGTTGGTGGTGTGCCAGGCCTCATCGTCAAAATGATCCATGATCACATGGTGCGGGATGAAGCAGACGGATGTCCGCTGCTCTTTCATCGAGGTACAGATCAGATCAAACAGGACTTTTTCATTTCCGTGCATTTCGCCCCGAAGGGTCCGGTAGATCTTTCTGCAGTAATCCCGGTGAGAATTATCCTGCGACCAGGTATCCGGGAGTGAATTGGGATTCAGGGCGAGCAGGTAATTCATCACCTGATCGAACCATACCGGGCCCTCCAGAAGAGGCTCTTTTTCCGCGGTCAGGCGAAGGCGGTGGTCGGGATTGGGCTCTCCGGCGGAGATCATCCAGTCTCTTCCAATCTTACGCGCAGTGCGGAAGCCTCCGCGAAGCGCTTTCTGACGGGCGGTAGCCGGAGAAAGATCATGCATTTTGGCCCAGTCTTTTAACGGGATCATATCTTCCGGAACTGCCTCCTCGATCTGCCCTCTCTCATCCAGGGTGACCGGTGATCCGGCGCTGTCCAAAAGAGAAAACAGATTTTCTGCTGTATGATTATCTCTCATGAAGATTCCTCCTTTTCCTAATTTGTAACGGAAAGATTTATATCTTTATTATACTACGTTTGCGTAGCAATGCAATACTGCTCGGCATATTTTTTTATTACTTATTTTTTCGTTCCTAATAAACAAGTGTTTTGGTTCGTTATTTATGAAAAACCTGCCTGTACGGATGAATTCCGATACGGGCAGGTTTTCTCGAGTCTAGTGGATTTACTGGTGTAATTTACGCATCCTCTTGCGTTGCATCGTCTGCAGGATCCCCGGTTTTATCCTGTGAGTTTTCAGCTGCGATATCTCTGTCGGCAGGAATTTCAGGATCCGACTCCGGTGTAGATTCTTTCCGGTTCTTGTCATCGGGCTCCTCTTCCGGACCTGTAGTGGTCGAGGTATCTTCCGGCATGCTTGCTATTTCCTGTAATTCGGAACTGTTTTCTGAACTGCTGTCCGAAGGAATCGCATCTTCCGATGATGTATCCGTAATGTCTTTTGCATCTGTACTGTCTTGCGTACCGTCACTGTTCGGAGAATCGGTATTATTGGTATTATTATCAAAGCCGTCATTGCTTTGAGTTTCTTTGCTGTCATTTACAGCATCATCGGAAGGTACTTCGGAATCGACTGCTGCATCGTCTGACATCTCGTTGCCAGCTTTCAACGAAACTGAATTGATCTCGGGATATTGATGCATAATACTTGCCGCCATTGCCGTTCCGTTTTCAGTAGAATTGCTTCCCAATCCGGTTGTGGTTGACTTTCCGGCCGTGTCCAGAGCAGTGTAATAATCAGCGGTTGATGGCACATAGGTTCTCGAATCGACAACGTTAAAAAAGGTGCTTTTTACTACTTCATCTGTGAGCGGCGATACATATCCCTGCTCCTGACGGAGAATGGACCCGTTTGGCTGCATTGTGGTGGAATCCTCCAGGAAGTTCAGATAATCCGCCACAAACTGAAGGGAACTTTGATCTCCCTGATATACCCCATGTTCATCTTGAATGCCTTTCACAAATCGCTTAGTGAAATCATCTGTGTCATTGTAGGCCCCATCCGAGATTTCGGAAATGATGGTATCCAGGGGCTTATTATTATGAAGCTGGTACAGAATCTCTTCCATTCCGGCCCGGATGACCTCCATATTGTAAATGTTGTTCTGGGTATCATGGAGATCTTCGCTGGTGTAATCGCAGTATTTTACACCGGCGAGGCCTGCCAGATATACGCTGGCGAGATAACCGGAAACATAGTTTGCGGAAGCTAAGTCTTCATTCAGAGTCTGCTCGATGTCGTTGCAGATAGTGTAGTCTTGTGTCGGACCATGAAGAACTGTATCGAGATATCGTGAAAGAACGTGCTCTGTATCATAATCCATCTTATAAGCCCAAGTATCACGTACATTATCAACCTGCAAGTATCGAAAAAAAGTGACCCGTGATTGAAAAACATTTTGTACTGATGAAGCAGTTCCTTCAGTGAACCAAAATGGGAACAGATCGCCCGTTTTAGCGGAGGTTGACATTCCCGTATGGTTATAATCGTACATATATGCGTGGAATAATTCGTGAAGAATGATGTTTTCTAACGCCTTTCTTCCGCCTTCGACCAGGGTCCATTTTCCGTTATCGTCTTGTTGGATGATATTTTCAACACCTCCAGAGTCTGTTATAAATATCGCTCCTGTATTGACTAGGAATGTATACATATAAGTTGCAGTGCTTGAGCTGTTCTTTCCATCAAGAAATGCGGAGCCACCGGACCAATCTTCTTCTCTGCCGCTAAAATCGGTTGTATTGTAATAGATATTCAGCCCGAGCTGTGTTCCGATCTCCTTGTCCGGAGTCGCACTGCCGAAAGATTTCGGGAAACTTTCTTCCAAAAGTTTGGCCGCCTGCGGAATGATGGTATACCGGAGAAGCGTCACAAATTCGTTCAGGAATTCGGCGTCATACGTCTCAATGGCGGATTTATCGCAATGAATACGCACCAAGTACGGAAGCTCGTCCGCGGGATCCTTGTTTGGATCGTCCGGCTCTACCCGGTCACGATGGGGATCCTGGGAATCGGACGAATCGTCATCGGAGTCTTCCGGATACTGCTGATCCGTTGAATCTTTCTTTTCATTCAGCGGAACGGCAAAGGAGTCCGGAGCCTGGTTGGAAAATCTGGTGGATAGATCAAATTTCAGCGGGACCGGTGTGATGCACAGAAAACCCAGGGCCGGATCCGAAACAAAGAGGGATCCGTCCCGATCACCATAGAGGTTTTTGACAAATTCCGGAAGATAGATGGCAAAAGAGCCGTCGGATGCCGACGTCTTGATGGAGTATCCGGTGGGAATATACACCACAAAGATCGGAAAACAGGTAGTCTCTTCCGAAAAGTTTTCCACAGGATTTCCGGCAGGATCGATCCACAGAACCGGGATCTCCCATGAGACGCCCTGATCGGTGGTGATCTTCGCCCGGTCATCCAGTGCTTTTCCTTCTCGCGGCTCCTCAACGTCGGTTAAGGAAAGCCCGGTCAGGGCGATATTGCCGGATTCATCCCGTTCGACGGCGTCGATGACGGCATCATTTGCCGCAAAGGCACATACGGATGCCAGGTTGGAAAACAGAAAAACAAAGGATAGCAATAAAGCCAGCAAACGAAATCTTTTCATGACATTTTCCCCACATATAATTATCCATAATCATTAAAGCATTCTCCCTTTTTTCATTATCTATGAAGCTTCCGGATTTCGCAAATTATTTTCATTACTGATTTGATGCATAACGAGGCAAAACACGCTTTTCGCATTCTCGCGGAGCGTGTTTGTTCCATTGGAATTCCGGAGAAATCACCTATGAAACAAAAAACCATTCAGAATCTTTCGGACCGGAAAGACCTGAATGGTTTCGTAAAACTGTGGTTTAAACGATTGTTTGCTTTGGCTCTGTCACTTTGCCGCTACCTTTCACCTGCTTAATCCCGGCGGATCGAACAGGATGAACCGGTTGCGGAAGCCTTCATGGCTGCTGCTTCGTCCGGATCAACCAGAAGGAACATGTATTCCGGATGGCTGCTGAACCAGCTCTGCGCATACGGGCAGGTTACCAGACACCGGCGTCCGGTCTGCCGGATGGACTCGACGGTCTCCCGCATCAGGCGAGACGCAAGGCCCCTGCCGGAAAGCTTTTCTGCCACTTCCGTATGGGAAATGTTGACAAGTCCTTCGCCGACGGTCGGGAAATCCACTTTTGCGGTGATCGTGCCGTCCTCTTCTTCGATCCAGACACGGTTTGCTCCGGTCTGAATGATCGGGTCATCATAATTCATCGGTATTACCTCTTCTCGGAATTGTATTTTTCCTGCATATGTTTGATATATGCCTGTTTCTGTTTGGCAAATTCTTCTATGATATTGACCGCTCCGTCATATCCGACCACACTGCTGTTCAGGCACAGATCGTAGCTCTTGGAGCTTCCCCAGCGCTTGTTGGAATAATAATTATAGTAGCTGGAACGGCGTTTGTCGGTTTTGATCATGATATCTTTTGCACTGTTTTCGGAGATGTTATGCTTCGCCGCCAGATGACGGATCTTATCGGAGTCATCTCCGCGGATGAATACTGACACAACGTTCGGGTAGTCTGCCAGAGCATAGTCCGCGCACCGTCCGACGATTACGCAGGACTCACGGTCTGCCAGTTTTTTGATGGAATCGAACTGAGCCAGAAAGATTTTGTGATTCAGCGGCATATCCATATATGCTGACGCGGAATAACCGCCCATGGAGTAAGTATCCATGACCAGAGAATAAAGGAAACTGTTGGTCGGCTTCTCGTCATGCGTTTTGAACAGTTCTTCCGCGAGACCGGACTCTTTTGCAGCCATGCTCAACAGCTCTTTGTCGTAGCATTTGATGCCCAGTCTCTCCGCAAGCTTCTGGCCGATCTGACGGCCGCCGCTTCCGCACTCTCTTCCAATGGTGATGATCAGATTATTGTTCATAATATAAGCAGCTCCCTTCCAGAATCGTTGGACCGGCAGTCGGTCGGTATGCACAACCATGTGAAACCCGCGTTACGGATATCGGTTGAAGCGGATTTGACTTGTTGCCCGCAAATGACGGCTGCTGTTCCGCAGCATTTTCCGTTCATTCGTTCTTTATAGAATTATTATATCATCAATAGTCAGAAAAGTCACTTGTGGTTTTGTAAGTGTCACTTAATTATCGCAGCATTTTGCAGTGTCGAAATGGAACCTGCAAGTATCATTGCACATGCTGGATATTTCGTTATCCCGTCGCGGTCTTCCGGAGTTTTTCGAGGAGATCTTCGAAGTATTCCGGGAGCGGAGCGGAATATTCCACATACTCTCCGGTCCGCGGATGGATAAAACCGAGAATGCCGGCATGAAGGGTCTGACCTTCCAGATGGAAGGGCTGCTTTTCCGGGCCGTAGACGGTATCTCCGAGGATCGGGTGACCGATGGAAGCCATGTGAACGCGAATCTGATGTGTGCGCCCGGTTTCGAGTTTACACTCGATCATGGTGTACCGGCCAAAACGCTCAAGAACATGCCAGTGGGTGACTGCATTTCGGCCGCCTTTCGCGCCGGCACACATCTTCTTCCGGTCCGTCGGATGTCGGCTGATGGGTGAGTCGATGGTGCCGTCATCCTCCTTCAGGTTTCCGGAAACGATGGCATAATAGCGTCGGTTGATGGAGTGAACCTTTAACTGCTCTGCCAGGGAGCGGTGCGCCTGATCGTTCTTGCAGATCACCAGGACACCGGTGGTGTCCCGGTCGATCCGGTGGACGATGCCAGGCCGGAGTTCACCGTTGATTCCGGAAAGCTGGTCTTTGCAGTGATACATGAGTGCGTTGACGAGGGTTCCGCTGTAATGGCCCGGAGCGGGATGAACCACCATCCCTTTCGGTTTGTTGACGAGGATCACATCTTCGTCTTCATACAGGATATCCAGCGGGATATCTTCGGGGATAATTTCGGTTTCAACCGGTTCCGGAACATCAGCCTCGATGACATCGCCGTCTTCCACCTTGTAACTGCTCTTGACAGCGGACCCGTTCACGGTGATTGCGCCGTCCTTTAAAAGTTTCTGAACGCGGGAACGGGAGAATTCTTCATCCTGTTCGGAAAGCCATCGGTCGATGCGCTCTCCGGCTTCATCCGGTTCTACAAAATACTGTTTAATCAATGATTGCTCCGTTTCTGTGACATCGATTTATTTCAGAAAATTCAACTCCTCTTCCCGGTAGTAGAAAAACATCAGGAAGAGAAAGACAAATGCCGCACAGGTGACATAGATATCCGCGACGTTGAAGACCGGGAAATTAATCAGGCTGAAATAAAAGAAGTCAACCACAAACTGGTTCGTTACGCGGTCGATCAGGTTGCCGACGGAACCGGCAAAGATCAGGAAGGCGCAGGCCTTGAGCGGCAGGTAACGGGGCGTGCGCGGCATTTTCGCCAGAATATACAGGATGGCTGCCATGATGACGATGGTGATGGCGGAGAGAATCCAGTATCCGCCCTGCATCATGCCAAAGGCCATCCCGCGGTTTTCCAGATACTGGAGCTGAAATACGCCCGGAATCAGGATAATGTCATCGGAGCCTTTCAAATGAACGCAAGCCAGATGTTTGGTCCATTGATCCAGCGCAACGGCCATCAGTGTGAACATGCCAAGCTGCAAATATGTGGTAAATCGAGATGTTTCCTCTTTCAAAATATGTTCCCCCTGTAAAATAGAAAAACTCAGATCCTACCGCAACCAACAAACAGACAATCCCCCGAAAAGGAAGATTGTCTGTTCCTTGCAATTTTTATATTATTCGGCTGGATTCCTGCGTGAATCAAAGATGGAGATTCATACCGGAAATATTCAGAGATCCGTCTGCCATCAGCTCCGGAAATTCACCGGACAGAGATACGCTTGCCGGTGTTGCGATAAAGATATAATTCGAAATCTTCTGCAGATTGCCGTTCATGGAATAGGTCGCACCACAGGTGAAATCGATAATTCTCTGAGCCATCTCCATGCGCATTCCTTCCATGTTCAGAACAACCGCACGGCCGGAAAGCAGAAGATCACAGATCTCACGGGAATCTTCCATGGAACTCGGCTTCACAAGCGAAACTTCCATCGAGCGCTTCATCGGAACCACTTTGCTTCCGGATGTCTGTCTGGAGGAAAGGAAATGACTGCTGCGGCCGTTGTCTTCCGTCTCCTCTTCCTCTTCTGCATCGCGGGATCTTCCGAAGAGATGCTTCTTGGACTTCGGTTCTTCCTCCTCGAACTCTTCGTCCTCGTCGTAGTATTCCTCATCCTCGGTCAGACGCATGGTATCCATTAGCTTGCTGAAAATACTCATCTTCAATTCTCCATTCCCCTAACAGCGTTCTTATATAAAAAATGCTGCTACTTTTTTGTTCATAATAGTATTATCTTTAATTTTTTTAATACTGTCAACTTGTTAAATCCTACATTTTTCTGACGGCCCGAAAAAAGATCAGCGGTAGACCAGCTGACCGTCCTCCACGGACGACGCATCCAGAACAATGCGGTCATACACGGAGAGCCCGTATGCGGAATTGGGCTTGGCGATGATGTACTCTCCGTTTTCTGTCAGTTTGTCAATGACGCGGAAAACAGCATATCCCTTATTGATATTGTAAACGCCGGTCATTGTTTCCGTCTTGCCGACCTGATATCGGTCGTCCGTGCCGGAAGAATCCGGTTTAATCAGATAATCTCCGTCACCGACGGGGCCTCCGTCCTTCTTTTCCACATAGACAATACCCTGCTCGTCATCGGTGTCGGCCACATCGACCGGCGTGAAGACAACGGACTGATCTCCGTTCTGATTATAGGTTTGTTTCATGAATCCCTTTTGCCCCGAGTCGGCGTCTCCTCCGGTTGTCAGATATTCCTTCGGAATGATATAGAAATCATGGGACGCAACGGCACTGACAGGGATTTTCAGTCCGGTTGCCTCATTGGTGACCACTTCAAAGTTCAGAAAACGGTCTGACACAAAGCGGACCATGTATTTGCTGAAATCCAGTCTGGCGTATGTTTTGCCGTCTCCGCCGGTGAACGTGCTGTACGCCCCGCTCAACTTCAGCGACTGAGAGGACGGCTTAATGGTCAGATATTTCTTTTCGGAAAATGTCTTTTGGTCTTCTTCCGAAATCGGGAAAACCAGACTCCAGGTTTCACTTCCGATCAGTTTATAGATCGGAGAATTCTGTTCGATCAGGTCTCCGGACCGTGAGCTTGTTCTGGTATATTTCGACTTGTCAAATGTCTCTGCCGTCACGGACTCCGGGGAGACGTCCTCCAGAGAATCGATCACATAGGAAATGACTCCGGCCTGATCGGTGGTTATCTGCTTATAGTTGATACCCTGCTCCTGCATTGCCTGGGCAAGCGTGTCCAGAGCATTCAGGTTCATATACTCGGCAACCGCGGACTGAAGCTGATACTGTTCGGAGTATACATTAGAAAAGTTCGAGTCACCGTAGGAAAGGGAAAACGAACTCAGCTGCTGTTTCAGATTCGCGACACTGTCGCTGCTCATCTCCGTATTGGATCCGGAATTCTGTGCAAGAAATTTACCAAGCTCTCCGGTCTCGTCCAGGGAATAAATGGTAGATCCCCTGGCGGCTCTTTTGCCTTCCCGAATAAAGAAATTGACATACCCGGTGCTCTCGGTCGTCTTTACGTTTTCATCGCGGAAAATGACGCCGGTATAGGTATGATTGTTTACAATACTTCCCTCCGCCACCTCATAGAACTGGATTTTCGGCTTGCGGAAATAGGTAAAAATATTCAGGATGAGGTAAAAGAATATTACGGTAAAGATGATCATTCCGATATTGATGTTGAGTGGTTTCCGGTATCGGACGACCGTTCTGTCTTTCTGTTTCTTCTTCTTTGCCATCAAATATGCCTTCTGAATCGTCTGTGTTTTTTGGGGGAAAATTCGAATAACTCCGGAATATTCCGCCTATCTTATATATTATAGAGATTGAGCGCAAAAATGTAAAGGACCGACATCGTCCGATGCGGCCCTTAACGTTTTTGCTATAATTTGTTTCCGGCAGATCCGATGTGCATTATCCGTTATCCGGATGAAACGGGCTTACAGAGAAACGATAATGTCTTTCTGCGCGGATTCCGGAATCTCTGTTTTATCCAGCGATACGCTGAGAATAAAATCAACGTGATATTTCTCACCGATCTTCTTCAGGTGTGTCAGAGTCGGTTCAATATCCTGCCCTTCGAGGAAAGCGATTTTGAGGAAACTGTCCAGATACATCTGCTCCAGATCGTGGTTTTGGCAGATGATTCCACAGATGAAACCGATAAATCCGTCGGTCGTGTCAACCGGATAATCCTGAACATTGATCAGGCGGATTTTGTTATGCAGTTCATACATGTGTTTGATGCTCTTGTCGAGATATACAACATCACCTTTTGCGGTTTTTATGGCGTTGTTCGCCATATCCAGAAGATACTTTGTTTTGCCCTTACCCTTTGTTCCTGATACGATCTGAACCATAAACAATTTCCTCCTCGACGCGATTAAATTTTAAGAAATTAGTATAAAAACGACTTATTTCTGAGACAATTATAGTATGAAATGACGAAAAGTGCAATCACTATTCCTTAATTTTACCGATCATGTTTGTCATATTCTGATACAGCGTGTCATGATTCTCGGACTTCAGGACGATGGAAATGAATTCTTTTTCCTCCTCATTCTCGGAAGCCATCACCAGACAGGATCCGGCCGCGCGGGTTGTTCCCGTCTTGCCGCCGATGACGGTGACTCCCTTCGGGGAAGCCACCTTTTTCGTGAGGTACCAGTTGCTGTTATCCCAGGTTTTTGCCATCCCGGTGCCGTCACTGCTGATCCAGTTGCCCACATGCTGCCTCGTGGAGATGATCTCACGGAATTCCGGATATTCCAGTGCTTTTTGGAATATCAGGCAGAAATCGTAGGCCGTCGTGTAATGCTGATCGTCGGAAAGTCCGTTGGTGTTGACAAAATGGGTTCCCGCGCATCCGAGCAAAGCCGCCTTCCGGTTCATCTCCCCGACAAAAGCATCGACGCTTCCGCTGGTGTAAAACGCAAGGGCATTCGCGGCATCATTGCCGGAGGGAAGAAGAAGTCCGTAGAGGAGTTCACGGACCGTAATCTGATCGCCGGGTTTGATGCCGGCAAGGGATGCGCCGTTTTCTGTGATGACGGCATCTTTGGTCACTTCCACCGTCTCATCCAGACCGCCTTTTTCGAAGACCAGCAGCGCCGTCATGACCTTGGTCAGAGACGCCGGATAGAGACGCTCATACGGATTTTTGCTGTAGACTACGGTTTTATCCGTTGCGTTGAGGACGATGCCTGCCTCACTGGAGGTCACGGACGCATCGTATTCTTCCTGCGGGTCAATGACGGCGAGATCCTCCGTCATCAGAGGGAGATCTCCGGTTTTCATAAACCGGGGATAGCGTTTGGATGTGCTGTAGCTTTTTTTCAGACCCGACAGCATAAAAACGGCGATGCCGATCAGACAGAATAAAATCAGCAGGAACAGTAAGATCGGCAGATGCCGCTGCCTGCGGCGGCGTCTGCGCCGACCGCGGCGTGATCTTATTGTTCCTGCGGCGATATTCGGTGTACTCATTTATACATCTCTCTCCATTCGAGATCTCCGCGATCCAGCGCTTTGATCAGAAGCTCTGCAGTGGCAAGATTGGTTCCCATCGGGATATTGTGCATATCACAGAGCTGAACGACGTCATTGACATTCGGTTCATGGGATTTCGGAGCCAGCGGATCGCGAAGAAAGATGACGAGATCGATCTGGTCGTTTTCAATCTGAGCGCCAAGCTGCTGCATTCCGCCGAGATGTCCCGGAAGAAATTTGTGTACGGAGAGATTCGTGACCTCCTCGATCAGTCTTCCGGTTGTTCCGGTTGCATACAGATCGTGGCGGCTGAGGATGCCCCGGTAGGCGATACAAAAGTTCTGCATCAGTTTCTTTTTTGCATCGTGTGCAACAAAGCCAATATTCATGGTGTCCTCCTTAATATGCCCGGTAAAGATGGCCGGGGCATGTTGCATGGTTGCCTAATGATACTTTGCTGTGCCGTCAGGCGGCACTCGCCCTCTGCATTCCGATGTTCAGCACGATTCCCATTCCGACAAAGGTGCTGAGCAGGGAACTGATTCCCGAACTGATAAATGGAAGCGGCAGACCGGTATTCGGGAAAATTCCGGTTGCAACCGCGATGTTTGCAAAACTCTGGAATGCGAGCAGCGACGCGACGCCGGTGCAGATCAGTTTTCCTTCCAGATCTCTTGCGCGGGAAGCAATGAACAGACATTCAAACACAAGCAGTAAGTAGAGGGAAATGATGACTACGCAGCCGGCAAACCCCATCTCCTCTCCGATGATGGCGAAGATGAAATCCGTCTGCTCCTCGGAAAGAAAGTTTCCGTTTTTGACGGAGCCCAGCGCCTCGTTAAACAGACCCTTTCCCGTCAGTCTTCCGGAACCGATCGCCATGATCGAATTGTTCTGCTGGCGGTTCAGATCCGTGTAATCTCCGCTGGTATTGAAAAAGCGGGCCATGATTCGCTGGGCCTGATACTGTTTCAGGAAGGGAACCATGTCTTGCAGCGCTGCCCACAGAAGTATTCCGAAGGCAGGCAGACCGACCAGAAGGGTTCCCCCTATCCACCGGTAGCTGAGGCCGGCGGCAAAGATCATGCATAGAATCATAACGGAAATGACGATGGTTGTCGAGAGGTTCGGCTGCAGGAAAACCATCGCCAGCGGAATTCCGGCAATTCCCGCGGTGCGGGCAAGGGTTCTCGGCTGATTTAAGGTGTCGATATTCCGCGAAAGATAAATCGCGATGACAAGAATCAGGCCGATTTTTACAAACTCGGACGGCTGGATCTGAATCGGTCCGATCTTCAGCCAGCGGGTCGCTCCTTTGGTGCTGATACCCATGATGAGCACGGCACCAAGCATCAGACTGCAGACAACATAGATGGCTGCAGCGAACTGCTCGTAGCGGTGATAATCCAGCATGGAAACCGCAATACAGATGACAAACGCAAGAACTACGCCGCCGATCTGTTTGATCATTCTGGAACTGTCCGCGCCCGATGCACTTGAAATCGCAAGAATTCCAATCAGACTGAGTGCGGCCATGTAAAGCAGCAGTCTGAAATTGTAATTCCGGAAATCATAATCAAACAGCATTGTACACTTCCTTCTTCATAACATTTTACCCTAAAGTGATCATCATCACAATAGTAATTTGGTACTTTTTCACAAACATTATCGCGTTTTTTTGCGTGAAATTCGATCAGTCTCCGTTGATTCTCTCGTTGGAGGCATCCAGTGCTCCGCTGGCCATAATATCATCCAGAGAGGTAAAGCCGTAATAAAGGCTGTACACGTGCTTGGCTGCCATCGCGGCATTGGAGGATGAATATCCGTTCGGAATATTGACGGTTACCGCAACCTCCGGATTGTCAAACGGCGCGAAGGAGACGAAGAACGCGTGGTTTCCGCGTTTTTTGGACTCCTGGGCTGTACCGGTCTTGCCGGCAACCGCCAGCGGGAAATCGGCAAAGATCTTGTTGGTCGAGCTGTTCATGATAACCTGCCGCATTCCCATATGAACGGCATTCCAGGTGGAATCGCTGATCTTGAGCTGATCACTGACGGTTGGCGTGTAATCCTTAATGTGATTGCCGTTGGAATCCGTCTCGTGATCGATCAGACTCAGGTCGTAGACCGTGCCGCGGTTGGCAAGGGCCGTAACGTAGCGGGCAAGCTGTACATTTGTGAACTGGTGTGTACCCTGACCGATGGCGCTTCGCTCCGGATCGGTGTCGGAGATATGCGGTTCGGACTCATTGATCTCAATTCCGGATACCCGGTCCAGACCGAACATCGCGGCGTATTTGCGGATCCGTGAAATACCGGTGGCGGTGTTGTAATTCTTGTTTTCATCCAGAGACAGGCGATGGCCGACCTCAGAGAAAAATACGTTGCAGGAATTCTCAATTCCGCCGATGACATTCAGCGGGCCGTGTTTTCCCGGATAGATCCAGCATCGAACCGGAGTGTCAATCTCATCGTAGATACCGGTACAGTCGATCTGTTCGTCGACGGAGATGGCATGTTCTTCCAGACCGGCGATGCTGCTGATGGGCTTAAAGGTAGAACCGGGTGCCTTCAGGGTCTGCGTCGCGTTGTTTCGGAGCGGCAGCGACTGATCATTGTTCAGCTTTGAGAAATAACTGATGTCGTTGATCTTGTTGTTGTCGTAGCTCGGATAGGTGACAAGGGCCTGCACCTGCCCGGTCCGGACGTTGGTCATGACGCAGCTTGCGGTACAGGGGTCCAGTGCCAGCTGCGCCGGCGTGATCTCGATGGAGCGGATCTTTGCCATGAGCAGCGAGTAGGCGGTGTCATTTCCGCCGGCGCGGAGGGAATCCACCGCACCCTGATCCCAGGAGAGAACGCCCTGATCGTACATGGCGAGCATGAGTTCCTGACCGGTTACCACGTTGTTGTTGATCAGATACCGGTATACTTTCTTGCTGAACTGACGGTCGTCGGCCAGCGCCTTGGAGACGTACTCCGCCAGGGCGTCAAAGACTGCGTTCGCGTCCGAATAATTGCTCTCGATATTCAGTTTTGTGGTATCGATCCAGTTGGCGGAAATACCGTAATACAGGTAATCGCGCAGACTCATGGTGTTGTTCTTCCACCGGCCGTATTCCTCGCTGGAGGTGTCAATGCCGGATGAATGAATGATGCCTACGGCGTCGGACGCCAGATAGGTATAGATGTAATTCATGTAGGCCTGCATTTCCTCCGAAAGCTCGTTCATCGGCCGGGGATCGGCCCCCGTGAGCTGCTCGCGGATCTCGCTGTCGATCCGGCGGCGGGAGGTGGTGTAATCCGCGGCGATCTTCTTCTCGATGGAGGAGGCATCGTCGGCAAAGAAATGCTTTTCATCCAGCACATTGTTGTTGATCAGCTGGAAATACGCATCTTTCACCGGAATTTTGATGTGCGACGAGTCGGTGTACTGAATCGTTCCCGGTTCCTGGTTGACGATGGTCCCCAGAAGAACACCGGCCAGCTGACGCTCCAGAATGTTGTAGATTCCCTTCTGAAGATTCAGATCAAGTGTCAGGTACACATCATTGCCGGCTTTCGGCTCGGTCCGGTCGATCACCCGCTGAATCCGGCCCATGTTGTCGACGTACACGGTCTCGGAGCCCTTGGTTCCCTTGAGTTCGAGTTCCATGGACGATTCAATGCCGGTGCGCCCGACAATGTCGTTCAGCTCATACCCCGAATCGGTTTTTTTCAGTTCTTCCAGCCGTTCAGTGGTGACTTTGCCGGTGTATCCGATGATCGGTGCGAAATACAGCGACTCGTGGTAGACACGGTTGGTGGACTCTTCGATGCTGACTCCTTTGAGGAGGGGCTGGTGTTCCAGAATATCGGCCACTGTCGCGTCACTGACATTGACCGCGATGGTGGTGGTCTCGTATTTCTGGAATTCGGTAAAACGCATGGTATAACGGATGTCCAGAATCTGAAGCGCCGTCGGAACATCCGGAGTCCAGACCTGACTGTTCTCATCCAGTGTTTTATCCAGTTTGTAGCGGTCGCAGAGCTGATGATAGAGTTCCTCCGCGGTGACGGCGGACGGGTACTTCCCTCTCTCATCATCCAGTTCCTCGACGCTCTTCAGACCATAGTAGTCGCGCAGAAAACGCTTTCTTGCATTTTCGCTCTCGGATGTAAAAATGACATTTCCATCATCATTTACGCCGAGTTCCAGATTCCCCTGTGCCTTCTGGCCGTGTTTCTGAAGAATATGGACCAGACGCAGAAGCATGGAGTTCATGGAGGCGGAATCGCTGTAGGCGCCGACATCCTGAATGGAAACGTTGTATGCAAGCTCATTGCTTGCGAGGATGTTGCCCGCGCGGTCGTAGATATTGCCGCGGGTTCCGGCGGTACGGATTACCTTCTCCGCCATGGAGACATACTCCTGCTGGTAGTTGTCGCCGTTGATGATCTGCATCTGAAACAGATGGACGATCAGCGAACAGAACATGGCAAAAAAGATCGCGCCGAGCCCGAAGATTCGGGACGTCATGATCTTTTTTGCGAGGTCAACGATAAAATCTCTGAAATCTCCAAACAATGTGAAAAACTCTCCTTACCTTGTCTGCTTCTCATCCCATTCCGTAAGACTGTGGTTGATAAACAGAAGCAGCCGATAGATGACCAGGGTGGTGACGGTGGTGAAAATCACTTCGGGAAGAATAATCTTGACGAAGTAATAACCGAAATTCAGTTTGCCCTGAACCAGGAACCGGAAAATATAGATATACAGGTTATAAGCGAGATCGTTCAGGATCGCGAGTGTCAGCGGCAGTGTGATGTAATCCTCATAGTAATAACGGGTAAAACATCCGTTCAGAAACCCCATGTTGACGAAAAACAGGGTGTAAAATCCGAATGCGCCGCTGTAGAACAGGTCCATGACCAGTCCTGCCACAAGACCGTAAATGATTCCCATCTGCCGCCCTTCGATGAATGCGCAGATAGAGACGATGATCAGGAGCAGATTCGGCCACGAGGCGAGAATACTGATCTGGGGAAACAGGCAGACCTGTGCCGTAAATGCCAGAATCAGCAGAACAATGTTTATGATTATTTTTCTCATCGGTGTTCCTTCCCTGCGGCTTACCCGTTGGATCCGGTCTCTTCCTCGACGGTCTCACCGGAGGAAGAGGATTCTTCGGAAGTCTCCGAAGCCTTCTCGGTCTTCCGTTCTGCGATGGGATCGATGACCGGTTCGGTCTCCGCCTGTGTCTCTTCCTGCGGAACATCGTTGTGTTCACTGGCGGAACGCTTTGTATCGCTGTCGTCCTGATTCTGCATCTCCTCCCCTTTCAGTTTGGTGATGATCAGGACTTCTCGGATGTTGTCGAACTGTCCGACGGGAATGACGGTGCCGGATTTTGTGACGTTGTTGGAATCCGTGGAGAGAGCCGACGCATAGCCGATGAAGAGGCCCGGAAGATATACATCACTGATGTTGGACGTCACAATCCGGTCACCCTCTGCGATGTCCGCATCCTTCCGCACATGGTCGAGGCCGAGTCTTCCGTCCTCGAACAATTCCATGCTTCCGGACACATTGCAGGTTTCACCGGTCCGCTGGGACATTGCGCTGACGTTGCTGTCATCGTCAATGATGGCGCGGACTGTGGCATAATTCTGGCCCACATCGGTTACAATGCCGATCAGACCGCCGTTGGCAATGACGTTCATATCGGCGCGGATTCCATCGGACGCTCCCTTGTCGATACGGAAAACCTGAAACCAGTTTCCGGAGTCTTTGGCGATGACCCTTGCAGCAACCTTCGGATAATTCATATATTCCTGGTCGAGTTTGTAGAGTTCCCGGAGCCGCTCCAGCTCATACGTCTCGCTGGAAAGCCGGTTGTTCTCTTCCGTCAGGTTGGCAACCCGTTCATTCAGGCGTGCGTTCTCCTCCTGCGCGTCCCGGAGATCGGAATATGCCTGAATATTGCCGAACAGACCGGAACCCACCGCGTTGACGCCTTTTTCCATCGGCACAAGAAAAAATCCCGCTCCGCTCCGGAGTGGCATCAGAAAGCTGCTGTTTACCGACGTAACGATGATAAGAAGCAGGCACAAGGCGGAGATGCCCGCAATGATATATCTGTCATTTTTCATTTAACTTATCAAACCCCAATCTCTGAAACTGAAAAATGTCTGATCGCCGATGATCACATGATCCGCAAAATGAATGCCGATGGCGCGGCCAGCCGCTGCAAGCTGTTCGGTAATGCGGCGGTCTTCCGGGCTCGGAGACGGATCACCGGCGGGATGATTGTGGACCACCGCAATGGATACCGCCTGCCAGCGGAGCGCTTCGATATACACTTCCCTGGGGGAAGCGATGGACGCGTTGACACTTCCGCGGAACAGCGTTTCCTCATGAACCAGCATTCCCTTATTGTTCATAATGAACAGCCGGAATTCTTCCTGTTCGAGGTGCCGCATATCTTCCATACAGAACGCGGCAAGATCTTCTCCGCTCTGGATTCTGCGGACTTCCGTCCGGGCAAGCTTCCGCCACATCCGCTTGCTCAGCTCGCCGATACACATGATTTCGGCGGCCTTGACATTGCCGATGCCGCGGATTTTCCGGAGTTCCGGGCCCTTCAGATGAAGAAGGCCGAGAATTCCCTCGGGTCTTGCACTTTCAAGAAGCCGGCGGGCGAGATTCAGAGAATTTTCGCCTCTGGATCCGGTTCGCAGAATGACGGCCAGAAGTTCCGCATCCGACAGGCCGGAAGCTCCGGTTCGGAGACATTTTTCCACCGGCCGGTCTGCTTCCGGAATATCTTTGGTTTTCAGATTATCAGTCATATTGGCTCTCTTTCCCGTGCCTCTCCCGATACACAGCTGCGGAAAGCCGGCTGCTTTTGACGGTTTCGTCAAAAGGGCCAAATATTATTTTACCATAAAAGTCAATCTGACTTCCATGAAACTTTTTCTTAAGTCATAGAATCCGGAATCAGCCGATTTTTGCGAGTCCTGCGTCAATCATCTTCTGAAGGGACATGAGAATGCCGAATTTTGCGTGCTGCCAGGTAAGGCCGCCCTGGAAAAATGCGGTGTACGGCGGCTTTAACGGCCCGTCCGCAGAGAGTTCGATCGAAGCACCGGAGATAAACGCTCCGGCTGCCATGATGACATCCGAATCGTATCCCGGCATCGCCCAGGGTTCCGGTTTGACGAAACTGTCCACCGGAGCGGCGGCCTGAATACCCTCGCAGAAACGGCAAAGACCCTCCGGAGTTCCGAAATTGATGGCCTGGATGATGTCATAGCGCGGTGCCTCTGCTTTCGGGAAGCATTCGAAACCGAGCTTCTGATAGAGATTGGCCGCAAAGATCGCGCCCTTGAGCGCATTGGAGGCAACGGAGGGCGCAAGGAAGATGCCCTGATAGAAGGAACGGTTGACATTTAAGGTTGCGCCGACCTCTCTTCCGAGGCCCGGACCGCCGAGACGGAAGGCTGCATTTTCCACATATTCTTTTCTGCCGGCGATATATCCGCCGATGGGAGCCAGACCGCCCCCCGGATTCTTAATCAGGGATCCGACCACAAGATCCGCACCGACATCGGAGGGTTCAATGGTCTCGACAAATTCACCGTAGCAGTTATCAACCATAAAGATGACATCCGGTTTGATATTGCGGATGAAGGAAATGACTTCTCCGATCTGTTCGACGGAAAAGGTCGGTCTGGTCGCATAGCCGCGGGAACGCTGAATTTCCACAAGGCGGGTCTTTTCGTTGACGGCCGCCCGGATGGCGTCCCAGTCAAAGGAGCCGTCTTCCTTCAGATCCGCCTGACGGTAGGTGATGCCGTAGGAGGCCAGGGAACCGTTGGATTCGCGGATGCCGATGACCTCCTCCAGCGTGTCATAGGGTTTGCCGACCGGAGACATGACCTCATCGCCCGGGCGGAGATTTCCGGCGAGGGCAATGTACAGCGCATGGGTTCCGCAGGTAATGGTCGGGCGGACGAGGGCATCTTCCGTATGGAAAATGTCGGCGTACACTCTTTCGAGTGTCTCACGTCCCATATCGTTATAACCGTAGCCGGTGGTTCCGAGGAGGCATGCCTCGGATACTTTGTTTTTCTGCAGAGCCCTGAGGACCTTCAGCTGATTGTATTCCGTGTTTTCGTCGATGCGGTCGAAACGGCTCCGGAGATCCCGAAGGATATCATTTCCGAACTTCAGCACTTCCGGGGAAATCCCCATTTCCGCGTACATCTGATTTGTTTCCATTGTATTTCATTTCCTTCCTGTCGCCCCTTCCGGAGCGTTGATTGATTCATTCCTGTTTTTCTTTGGATCCACCGATCTCCCGGGCGATCATCTCCGCAATGGCGGGCGCCCCTTCGGGGTAATCCGGAAGCCAGATCCATCGGACGTCCTGCTCTCTTCGGAACCAGGTGAGCTGACGCTTGGCAAAATGTCTGGTGTTCTCTTTGATATCGTCCACCGCTTCTTCCAGCGTACATTCACCGGCAAGAAAAGACATCATTTCCTTATAGCCGAGTCCCTGCATGGCGGTGGAACTCCGCAGGCAGCCCATATCCCGAAGTTTTCTGGTTTCTTCCAGAAGTCCCTGTCTCATCATGAGATCGACCCGGCGGTTGATACGGTCATAGAGAACCGCGCGGTCCATGTTCAGGACATAGTAAAAGCAGCGGTAGGGGGACTTTCTCTCCCGCTCTCTCCGGTTGTGTTCGGATATTGTCATGCCGGTCTGGCGGTAAAACTCGATGGCGCGGATCATCCGCTTCACATTGTTCGGATGAATGGCCTTTGCGGATTCCGGATCCACCGCGGCGAGTTCACGGTGAATGGCTTCCGCCCCTTCCCGTTTTGCCCGCTGTTCCAGCTCCTCCCGAAGCCGGCTGTCCTCCTCGGTTTCGGTGAAATCAATGTCCCGCACCAGCGCCTGTACATAAAAACCGGTTCCGCCGCAGATGATCGGAATGTGTCCACGGTCCCAGATCTCCTGCATGGCTTTTTTTGCCATTTTCTGGAAGGTAACCACATTGAAGTCTTCCGTCGGTTCCAGCACATCAATCAGGTGATGGGGAATCCCGCAGGTTTCTTCCGGTGTGACTTTGGCGGATCCGACATCCATATAACGGTAGACCTGCATGGAGTCGGCGCTGATGACTTCACCGCCGATCCGTCCGGCGAGTTCCACCGAAAGTGCGGTCTTGCCGGACGCAGTCGGCCCGGCGATGATAATCAGAGGTTTTCTGGTCTCCATATTCTGTATGAATTCCTTTCGGCGGCGGATCAGACGATCCGCTTGAATTTCTTTTCCAGTTCCGTCCGGCTCATGGAAATGATCGTCGGCCTCCCGTGGGGGCAGGCATACGGGTTTTCGAGAAGAAGGAGTTCGTCGATCAGATGATCCGCCTCTTCTCTCGAGATTTCATTTCCGCCCTTGATGGCAGCCTTGCAGGACATGGTTGCAATGCGGTGGTTTAAGGTATCCGTGATGGTGACGCCGCTTTCCTCGGTCAGACTGTCCAGCATTTCCAGAAGAAGATCCTTCTTGGCCACGGAGAAAAGATTGTCCGGAACGGCGCGCACGGCGAAATCATTTCCCTCAAAGGGCTCGATCTCAAAACCGAGGGTTTCAAATTCGCTGCGGTAGATCTCGAAGATCCGCTGCTCTTTTTTGGTCAGCGTCAGAATCAGCGGAGGATTCAGAAGCTGTGATGTAAAAGTCCGGTCTTTCAGCGACCGCATGGTCTTTTCGTAGAGAATTTTTTCATGCGCCGCGTGCTGATCGATGATATACAGGTTGTCATTGTACTCCACGAGCCAGTATGTGTCAAAGACCTGTCCGATGAGTTTATGGCGAAGCCTTGACTGCGGCGAGAGAAGTTTTTCCTCAAAGAAATCGAGCTGCTGCGGTTTTTCCGGGGTGTTTCCATCGTCCCGGAGTCCGGAAATGTCCCCGGTGATCTCTCCGGACGAAGCCGGAGAATGGCTGCTCATTTCCGCTGACACCATCGGTTCGCTTTTTTCCGCTTCCGGTGCATCCGCCGTCACAAGTTTCTGCGTCGGGCCCACATTTTCGCGATCGAATTCCGACTTTGCGGGCATCACGGTGGTTTCGCCGGATTCCCGGACAATTCCCGGTACAGCCGGGGCGGATTCGGACATAGGCGGAAGCTGGGTATTGGTCTCGTTCAGTGCTCCGTTCACCGAGTGAAAACCGGACTCTCTGAGGCGGTTTTTCTCGAAGGGCTCCGGCCGGTTTCCGCGCATCAAACCGGAATCCGCGCCGTTGGATTCTCCGGCATCCGGGGCCTGAAAACGGACTGCCTTCAGACCGGAGGCGGCAGGTGTACCGGTAAAAGATGTGGTACGGTTTCCGGAGGAAAGACCGGTCTGCGGCGTTTCCTCCGGAACTGAAACGGATGACGGTTCCTCGTCCGATACCTCCGGAATCATCTCCCGTCCCCGCAGGATCATGGAAATGGTGTGAAATACCATGCGGTAGATCAGTTCATCATCCCGAAAGCGAAGTTCCATCTTGGCCGGATGGACATTGACATCGATAAATGCCGGATCGATGCGGAACGTGAGCATGGTGAACGGGTATTTGTGCTGCATCATGTAGGGTTTATACGCATCCTCGATGGCTTTGGAGATCAGAGGATTCCGGATAAAACGCCCGTTGATGAAGTAGACCTCGAAAGTGCGGCTGGCGCGGCTGATGATCGGTTTTCCGATGAAACCGCCGATCCGCACCGGCTCTGCCCCGGCTTCCACCGGCATGAGATTGCCGGCAATCTCCCGCCCGTAGACGGTATACACAATATCTTTCAGATTATGGTTTCCGGTGGTGTGAAGCTTGTTCTGCCCGTTCTGCATAAAGCGGAAACTGATCTCGGGATGGGAAAGCGCGATCTTCTCGACCAGAGCGGCAACGTGGGCCCCCTCCGTCGATGCGGATTTCAGGAACTTTCGTCTCGCCGGTGTGTTGTAAAACAGATCCCGGACCAGAAATGTGGTGCCCTCCGGCGCCCCGATGTCTTCGAGTTCCAGTTCCTTTCCGCCTTCGATGCGGTATCTGGAGCCGGAGACCTGATCGGAGGTCCGCGTGATCAGCTCTACCTTCGAGACGGAAGCGATGCTCGCCAGCGCCTCACCGCGGAATCCGAGGGACGACACCGTGATCAGATCCACCGCGTCCCGGATTTTGCTGGTCGCGTGCGCCAGAAATGCGGTGTGGATCTGTTCTTTTTCGATTCCGCAGCCGTTATCGGTCACACGGATCATGGAAATGCCGCCGTCGCGGATCTCCACAGTGATCGCCGTTGCTTTGGCGTCGATGGCATTTTCCATCAGTTCTTTGACAACAGATGCGGGTCTTTCGATGACCTCGCCCGCCGCGATCTTGTTGATCGTATCGGCATCCAAAAGACGAATCTCAGGCATGGCTCATTCCTTTCTGTCAGTTATTCCACCGGTTTTTGAGCTTTGACTGCAGCCGGTCGAGCTCGTTCAGCGCTTCCAGCGGGGACATCTGGTTTACTTTCAGTTCCAGAATCTCACGGACAATGTCGTCGGAGCGGATGGTATCCGACATGGAAAGCTGGCCGCGGTCAACCTCATCCTGCTTTTCGATTTTTTTCCGGGTTGTGGCGCTGGAGCCGGCAATCTCTCTGGCCCGGTCGACGATATCGGCGTCGCTGAGCTGCTCAAGAATCTCGTTGGCCCGGGTGATGACAGCTCCCGGAACGCCGGCTAGCTTGGCGACCTGAATACCGTAGCTTCGGTCCGCACCGCCCTTCACGATCTTTCTCAGAAAGACGATGTCGTCTCCCTGTTCACGGACGGCGATGCAGTAGTTGGTGACACCGGTAAGGGCGCCCTCCAGCTCGGTGAGCTCGTGGTAATGGGTGGCAAACAGCGTCTTGGCCCCCAGTGTCTTTGCGGAAGATACATATTCCACAACCGCCCAGGCGATGGCCATTCCGTCCAGCGTGCTGGTTCCGCGGCCGATCTCGTCGAGAATGACCAGGGAATTCCGGGTGGCATTCCGGAGAATGTTGGCGACCTCGGTCATCTCCACCATGAAGGTACTCTGACCGCTGGCGAGATCATCCGAAGCGCCGACACGGGTGAAGATGCGGTCGACGATGCCGATGTCCGCCTCATCCGCCGGAACGAAGGAACCGATCTGGGCCATCAGGGTGATGAGGGCGGTCTGCCGCATATAGGTGGATTTTCCCGCCATGTTCGGACCGGTGATGATGGCGAAGCGGTTCCGGGAGTTGTCGAGGAGGGTATCATTTGCCACAAACAGATCGTTCTTCATCATGCGTTCCACCACCGGATGACGTCCGTTTTTGATGCGGATCTGACCTTTCTCGTTGATGGACGGCTTGACGTATCCGTATCTTGTCGCAGCGACGGAAAACGATACCAGCACGTCGGTTTTGGCGATTGCCCGCGCCGTCTTCTGGATCCGCGTCACCTGCTCGGCGATCCGGTCGCGGACATCCACGAAGAGATCGTATTCCAGCGAATACAGCCGGTCTTCCGAGCCGAGAATCTTCTCCTCGGTATTCTTCAGTTCTTCGGTGGTATAACGCTCGGCGTTGACCAGAGTCTGTTTGCGGATGAAATAATCCGGGACGAGATCCTTGAAGGAATTGGTGACCTCGAAATAGTAGCCGAAGACCTTATTGTACTTGATTTTGAGGTTTTTGATTCCGGTTTTTTCCCGTTCGGAAGCCTCTAAGTTTGCAAGCCAGTTTTTGCCTTCGGTCTTTGCCCTGCGCAGCTCGTCGGCGTCTTTGGAGTAACCTTCCCGGATGATGCCACCCTCCCGGAGCATAACCGGCGGCTCGTCGTTGATGGCGGACCGGATCAGGGTGCGGATGTCATCCAGCGGATCGATCTCCTCTTCGGTCTCACGGATCAGATCCGACGTGAAACTCTTCAGCTGATCTTTGATGGGCGTCAGCATTTCAAGGGAAGAAGCCAGAGCGATCAGATCCCGCGGATTTGCGGTCTTGTAGCTGATTCTTCCGATCAGGCGCTCCAGATCATAGATGGGGCCGAGGTACTCGGAGATCTCCTCGCGGGAAATGTAATTCATGTTGAATTCATCCACTGCGTTCTGACGGTTTACAATCCGTTCCCGGTCGATCAGCGGCTGCTCCACGACACTGCGCAGAAGACGCGCGCCCATGGCCGTTCGGGTGTGGTCGAGCACCCAGAGCAGCGTTCCTCTCTTCTGCTTTTCGCGGAGGGTTTCCGTGAGCTCCAGATTCCGGCGTGTGGAGGTGTCCAGCATCATATACTGGCCGGTGGTATACGGCGTGATATGCGTCAGATGGTCGAGATGGTTTTTCTGCGTTTCATAGAGATAAGACAGAACAGCGCCGGCCGCAATGGTTCCGACCGGATAATCGCTGAGACCGAGGCCGCCCAGATTGCCGACATGGAAGTGTTCTTCGAGAAGTCCCCGGCACACGTCGTCAGAAAAATAACGGTGTTCGAGCACCGAAACCGCAATGTTCAGCCGGGCTTTCAGGTCATCCATATCCAGACCGCTCATCATCAGCGGTTCATTGCACACGATCTCTGCCGGCTCAAAACGGTTAATCTCGTCCGTCAGACTCCGCTTGGAGGAGACTTCCGTCACCAGATAATCGCCGGTCGTGACATCGACGGCGGCCAATCCAAAGGTGCGGTCGAGACACACAATTCCCATCAGATAATTGTTTTTTGTCTCTTCCAGGCTGCCCTCTCCGAGAAGCGTTCCCGGGGTAACCACGCGGATGACTTCCCGTTTTACGAGGCCTTTGGCAAGTTTCGGATCCTCCACCTGTTCCGCAATCGCGGCCTTATATCCTTTTTTTACCAGACGGGTAATGTATCCGTCCACCGCGTGGAACGGAACGCCGCACATCGGCGCGCGCTCTTCCAGACCGCAGTCTTTTCCGGTCAGTGTCAGTTCCAGCTCACGGGATGCGGTCTTGGCATCCTCAAAAAACATCTCATAAAAATCGCCGATCCGGTAGAACAGAATGCAGTCTTTGTACTGCTTCTTCATCTCCAGATAGTGCGCCATCATCGGTGAAAGTGCCACTGGTCGATCTCCCCTCTAATAGACAGATAGAGCGCGGTGTAACAGGGCATCTACCGGCCCTGATCGCACCGCGCTTTTCTTTATACGATTCGAGTCCCGCTCTTCGGGATTCTCTCGTTCCGCGGCAGCTGCCGGCGCCGCATAGAATTATGGACGCCGGCTTTTTGCACACGCAACTCAGTTTCCAAGTTCCGGATCGGTCGGATCCCAGTTCTGGTCATCGCGTACCGTAATCTGATCCGGAATCATAAACGGTCCCGGATTGGTTGCATCCTCATAGATTGTGACGGATGTGCCGAGCTTACAGTTGTCGTAAACCCACTTTGCATTCTTTGCAACAAGGCGGATACAGCCGTGAGACAGAGAAATACCGAGACGGTTGTAGCCGGCGGTATTCAGTGTCTGGTTGTTCGGAGCGGCATAGGTAATGGAGTGCATCATGACCCCGCCGACCACTCTGGTCGCCCACTGGGTATAGCTGTCGTCGATCATGAATCTCCAGCGGTACTTGTCCAGGGTGTTGAAGGTGCCCACCGGTGTGTTCTCCCCGCCGGTGGAGGTCTTCATTGCTTTGACCGGAATGATGTAACCGTTCTGTCCGTCCTTGGCATATACCGTCAGACAGTTCAGCGTCTTGTTGATGCGGATCTGATAGCTCGGCTGCTTTCCGATCAGCGCGTCCACGTCCTGATTCAGCTGGCCGTTCGGCTCGAAATAGAATTTCAGACCGTCAATGTACTGCCATCCGGTCAGCGCCTGTCCGTCGCGGAAATAGTATCTCTGGTGCTCTTCGTCGAGCCAGCCGCTGTACGGGGTGCCGTCTTCCGCCGTCATGGTGGTCGCGTTGTCCGCAATGTTCAGACGACCGGACACATTGGAACGGTATCTTGCGCTGCCGTTGTCCTGCGGAGCCTCGGAACCCTTCGGAAGAACCACGACCTCAAGGTTGGTGATGCACTCGCCGAGATCTACGGTTCCGGCAATCTCACCGTTTTTCGCCCATCCCATCTGTCCCTGTCCGGTTGTGGTGGTGCGGTAGTATACATCATATTCTTTTTCGGCTGTTCCGGTCAGTGCGATCTGAACCGCCTGCATTTTGTTGTCATCGCTGACAACGGTGGATTCCATGCCGTCGTGATTCCACCACAGAAAACCGCCGTAATTGTTGTAGGTCCGGTAGGAAATGCCGCCGATCCCTCCATATCCGCCCAGATTCATGGTCATCGCGCAGATCTGGTTTTTGGAATCTCTCAGATAGTTGATCTCCACCGGGAGCGCAGACTCCGGTGTCGGCAGAACCTGTGCCGGAGCAGCGGCATCCGGATTCTGACTCGGTGAGGCTACAGAGGAGGAAGAAACCTGCTTTACGGTTTTCCCTTCTGCTTTTGCCTGTGCAATCTCCGCTGCCGGGCCGGCATAGACAGCCGGAGCCGCGGTACAGCTGAACATTGCGGCCGCCATTGCCGCGATTAGTAACTGATTCTTTTTCATAACGGATAAACCCTCCTTGATTACCGAATCATGGTTCCCATATAGTAGAAGCCTCTTGCCTCATCCAGATGAACCGGGACGATACTTCCGATCAGATCTTTGGATCCCTCAAAGTGAACAACGCTGTTATTCGAGAGACGTCCGGTCACGTAGCCATACATATGGTCATCCTCCTCTTCCACGAGAACCTTCTGATCGGTTCCCTGAAGAAGCTCGCAGCGCTTTGCCGCATTGGCCTGAACCAGAGCGAGAAGCCGGTCAAACCGGTCTTTTATCACGTCAGCCGGAATCTGGTCTTCCATTTTGGCCGCCGGCGTGCCGCTTCGCTTGGAATAAATAAATGTGAAGGCGCTGTCATACTGAACCTTTTCCACTACATCCATGGTTTCTAGAAAATCCTCTTCCGTCTCTCCGGGGAAACCGACGATGATATCGGTGGTGATGGCCATGTCCGGAATCTCCTGCCGGATCTTGCGGGCCAGCTCCAGATACTGTTCTTTGTCGTAATGACGGTTCATGATTTTCAGAATCCGGCTTGAGCCGGACTGAAGCGGCAGATGAAGATGCCGGCAGATCTTCCCGGAATTCTTCATGACCTCAATCAGTTCATCGGACAGATCCTTCGGATGGGATGTCATGAAACGGATCCGCTCCAGCCCATCGATCTTCTCCACCTCTTTCAGAAGCTCCGCAAAGGTGATGGGATTGGCGAGCGTCTTTCCGTAGGAATTGACGTTCTGCCCAAGCAGCATGATTTCTTTTACGCCGTTTTTCACCAGAAGACGGCATTCGTTCAGAATGTCCTTCATTTCCCGGCTGGTCTCACGCCCCGTCACATACGGGACAATGCAGTAGCTGCAGAAGTTGTTGCAGCCGAACATGATATTGACGCCGGATTTAAAGGAATATTTCCGCTCTGCCGGAAGATCTTCGACAATACGGCGCCTGCCGTTCTCAATGTCGATGACCTGATGACCGCAGTCGATTCTCTCGGCCAGAAGCTCCGCCAGACGGTAATTATTGATATGACCAAGAACCACATCGACGAAGGGATAGCTTTTCCGGATCTTTTCGATGACGTGCTCTTCCTGCATCATGCAGCCGCAGATTGCAATCATCATATCCGGATTCTTCTTTTTGATCGTGCTCACGCGTCCGAGACGGCCGTATACGCGAAGATCGGCGTTCTCACGGACCGTACAGGTGTTGTAGAGAACAAGATCGGCGGTCTCATCCCTTCCCTCTTCGAAGCCGGCATCTCTCAGAATGCCCAAAAGTTTTTCCGATTCGTGGGCGTTCATCTGACACCCGAAGGTGGTGACGAAGCAGGTGAGCGGTCTTCCGAGGGCTTCCCGGCGCTTCTTTGTCCAGTGGCGGAGTCTGGCGATGAAATAACGCTGTCTTGCCGGCTCCGTCTCCGGCGGAAGTGCCGCCAGATCGATGCTGTCATAGTTAAATGCTGTCATATATAAAAAATCTCCTTCGTTTTCGCGAGCAACGAGTGAAACCCGAACAGCGTGTTTCAGCTCGTTCCATGCATCTCCTTATATTACTATAAGATGGTTGGATTCGCAAGTTTCCCTTGACGGCGAGTCGTCTGTTATCCGCCGGCCACCCCGGATTGCGGGGATGAGGGGAGCGAAATCCGATGGCGGCTTTATTCGGCCTTTTTCTGCAACGCAGGCACCGCTTCTTTTCAGAACCTGAAAAGGAACGGCGCCTGTCGTTTTAACCTGTATTTTTTTATTCTGTTCCGGAGTTTTCTGCCATAAACGCTTTAAACTCTTCCGGCGGGAGCGGTTTTGAGAAATAGAAGCCCTGCTCATAATCGCAGCCCAGTTTGATCATGGTATCCATCATTTCCTTTGTCTCGATTCCCTCGACGACAATCTCCATATTCGAGTGCTGAAACAGCCGGATGAGATCCGGAAGGAACGGAGCCTTTCCGTCAAAGAAGGACCGGGTAAACAGCATATCGATCTTGACCACGTGGATCGGAAGTTTCATCAGACTGGTCAGATTGGACGCTCCGGTACCGAAATCATCCAGTGACAGTTCCGCGCCCATTGACTGGAGCCCCTGGATCTGCATCTGAATCATATCGTAATCCTCGACCAGGGATTCCGTGATCTCGAAATCAAACATGCTCATCGGGATTCCATGTCTTCCGGCGATCTCGGAGAGCTCTCTCAGAAGACTGTGACTCATGCACTGAATCGGTGAGAGATTGATGTTGATAAAATCGATCCCGAGCTTCTTCGTATCGACTGTTTTCAGAAATATGCAGGTCTTCTCAAATACCTGCCGTCCGATCTCCATGATATCGCCGTTCTTTTCCGCCACCGGAATGAAGTCGAGCGGTGAAATATAGCCGAGAACCGGATCCTGCAGCCGCGCAAGGGCCTCTGCTCCCTGAACCGTTTTTTCTCTTGTTGAGTAGATCGGCTGAAAATAGACCTCAAAACGATTGGCTGCGATCGCATCTTTGACCGCTCTCTCCACGGATTTCCGTTTCCGGACACTTTCGACCATCTGATCGGAAAAGACATCGTGCCCTCTCCGGTTTTCATCGTAGGATCTGGCGTTGGAATACCGCACAAGGTCGCCGAGATCGATTTCATTTCCGGAAAGGATGGAATCCGGAATCAGCAGGGCGGAGATTTTCATCGGAACCGTTCCGGTATATGATTTCTGAAATTCGTCATAGTTGCTCTTCCACTCCTCCATCATCTGAGGCGCAGTCATATGGGGATGACCGCGGAGAAGAAGGGAAAAGTTTCCGTTCCGGATATAAAATGCAAGCGAATGCGGAAAGGTTTTCATCAGCCATGAAGCAAAGATCCGGAGGCCGTCATTTACCATGCTGACTCCATAGATGGATTTGGATGCCTCATAGTTGTGAATGGACATTGTCAGCAGACTGAACGGAATTCTCTTTTCCCGATAATCTCTTTGAATCAGATCCAGCGCCTCTTTATTCATCAGTTTTGTCCGGCTATCCCGATACAGGTCCGGGTTCTCGGCCGTAAGGTAGATGATGATAATGGAAATGATGCTGAAGTAGCTGGTCACCAGAATATGGTAGAACTGCTTCCGCATAATGATTCCGATAAAGAGAATAATGTTGAAGGACAGCAGTCCGGCCCGCATTCTTCCGGACAGACGTTTCCAGGAACGGGCGATCATACCGACCGATACGGCGAGATAAAAATAGGTGACGGTATAAATCAGCTGATACAGGCCGCAATTCTCGTATCCGTTCTCTCCGATTCTGTAGATCGTATGTGTCCACGGCGTCGACAGAACCAGCAAAATCATGACCACGGTCGGAAGAGCTGTCAGAATCATAAAAAGGCGGCTGTCATTCCAGCAGCGGGTGGTCTCCATGGTGTACGCAAACAGAGCCCATCCGCGGATGACAAAAGCCAGAAAAAAAGCGTGATTGATGGCGTAGAGAGACCAGACCGGAAAATCGGTCCAGATCGTGATCCACTCACAGGCCACAATATCCGTGCTTGTCATGATCAGATTGGATATCATAATAAGCCAGAAATAGGAGCTCTGCCGAATGGGCAGATTTCTCCGGAACCCGTAGAAAATGAGAAGAATGATCTGTACCGGTATCGATGCAATTGCAAAATCATAATTAAAAGGACTAATCCATTGGAGCATGCTGTTTCTCCCTTTTTCCTGACCGGAAGCAATATCTGTAATCAGTGCCTTCTGTATTTCACGAAGCTCATCCATTCATAGGATCCGTTTTGTGGAATCATAAAAGAAATATCGTCAATTACTTATGATGTATTCATCATTTCTTCGGCTTATCCGATTTCAGAATTACGAGTGTCCCGGATCCGGTGGTGAATGAATCAGTCGCTGGTTTTCCGGCTCTTCTCCGGGGATTCGTCAAAACGGAGAATTCGCTTTTCCGTGACGATCCGGTCCGGGCGAAGGTCAAAATCTGCATGAGGAACAGTGTCAAAGAACTGCTGTTCATAGGCGATCGCAATGCGCTTGTGGTCAGGTTCGGCCGCAAAGAAACGGTCATAGAATCCGCCGCCGTAACCGCACCGCCATCCCTCGTCACAGAAGGCGACTCCCGGCGTGATGACAGGACAGGTCTTGTCGTCCGCCTGTTCGCATCCGCTCTTCGGTTCCAGAAGGTCAAACCCGCCCCGTTCGAGATCCTGCGGTCCGGAAATATAGTAAAAATGCATGGTCTTTCCCGCAGCATCTTTTTCCACACGGGGAACCGCGACGCGGATTCCGCGCTTCAGGAGATGCCGGATGATACCTTCCGTGTCCGCTTCTCCGTGAACACTGACATAGGCGTAGACGGTTTTACCGTCTCCCAGCACGTCATCCATTATCTGGGTCAGGTTCTCCAAAAGGCCCTTTTTCCACTGTGCACGATCTTCCTCGGAGGTGTTCTTCCGGCGCTCTGCCACCTCGGCTCGGAGGTCTTTTTTGGTGATCAGGGCATTTCCGGGTGAATACTGTTCCGCAATCTTTTCCGCGCATTTCAGGCCGTCCATGGCTGCAGAGGTGATTCCTCCCGCATAGCCTGCCCCCTCGCCGCAGGGAAACAGTCCTCTGCATGCGACGGACTCGAGACTGTCCTTATCCCTCGGAATCCGTACCGGGGAGGAGGTCCGGCTCTCCACGCCGGCGATGACGGTATCGGGACGGTCAAAGCCTTCAATGATGCGGCCGAAATGATCCATTCCCTCGGTCAGCGATTCCGCGATCTCGTCCGGGAAGATATGACGCACATCGCCAAAGGTGTATTTTCCGCCGAATACCGGCTTCACTTCGCCGAAGTGATCGGAAATGCGGCTTTTTCGGAAATCCTCCAGAAGCTGAACCGGAATGGCGCCGTTTCCTGCCTCATAGGCCGCTTTTTCCAGCCTCTGCTGGAAGGACATTCCGCGAAGCACATCGTCTCCCTCGAAATCTTCCGGGCGCACGGTCACAATGATCGCGCTGTTGGCCGTTCCGCTGTCCCGTCTGGAATTGGACATTCCGTTCACGGCCAGCATGCCCTTTTCACTGGACGCATTGACGACGATACCGCCCGGACACATACAGAAAGAGTATACGCCGCGGCCGTTTGCAGCCGTGTATGTCAGTTTGTAGGACGCCTCGCCGAATTCGCCCGCTTCCGCTCTTCCGTATTGGGATTGGTTGATCATGGACTGGGGATGCTGTACGCGGACACCTACGGCAAAAGGTTTCGGTTCCATGCCGAGTTCCTGACCGTTCAGGAGCTGGAAGGTATCCCGTGCCGAGTGTCCGATCGCGAGGATGACCGTCTCCGCAGGGATGACCTCACCGGTGGAAAGCATGACACCGCTGACACGACGGTTTCCGTCTGCGTCATTTTCCGTCAGCAGTCCGCTGAATTTTGTGCCGAAACGGATCTCTCCGCCGAGGGCAAGGATCTCTTTCCGGATATTCCGCACGACGCCGATCAGAACATCTGTGCCGATGTGCGGATTGTTCACATAACAGATGTCCGGATCAGCTCCGGCTTCCGCGAACATCTTCAGAACTTCACGATTGCGTCCGAGGGGATCTTTCACCATTGTATTCAGTTTTCCGTCGGAAAAAGTTCCAGCTCCGCCTTCCCCGAACTGAACGTTCGATTCCGGATCGAGGGGACCGCCCTCCCAGAATGCACGTACGTCTTCGGTCCGTTTTTCCACCTTCTGTCCGCGTTCGAGGACAATTGGGCGGTAACCGGCACGGGCGAGGTTCAGCGCGGCGGTCATGCCGGCGGGGCCAAATCCGATGATGACGGGACGGGTTTTCATAACCTTCGGCCCCGGCAGCGGGAACTGATAGGCCCGGTCCCGGCTGACCGATACGGAGCGGTCGCGGCATTTTCGGACGATGGCCGCTTCGTCGCCGCGAACGCTGAGATTCAGCGCAAACGAGTAGTGAATGTCCTCTTTCTTTCGGGCATCGAGAGAACGGCGGATCAGATGAATTTCGGAGATCCGGTCCTCCGGAATGTTTAAGATTTTTGCTGCTTTTCTGCGCAGGTCCTCTTCGGTATAGGAAATGGACATGCGAAGCTGACTGATACGGATCATATGGTTTACCTGCTTTTTATGGAATGTAAATTTTGTATTCACTTTGGCGTGGATCTCTTCGTTCTCCGGTGTATCGTCTGCACGATACGGCGAAAATACCGGTCCGGAAATACGAAGGACCGTTCCCATTGTACACAATACCATGTAAAATGGGAACGGCTGTAACTAAACTGTAATAGAACTGTTCGCTTTTAACAGACGCATGGAGTTCAGGATGCATAAAACCGCGACGCCGACGTCGGCGAATACGGCTGCCCACATATTGGCGATACCGACTGCACCGAGAATCAGGATCAGCACCTTCACGGTGATGGCAAACACGATATTCTGAGCGGAAACGGCAGCGGTTTTTTTTGCGATGGCGATCACGCCCGGAATCCGGGAAAGATTATCATCCATGATCACCACATCGGCGGCTTCGATCGCGGCGTCAGAGCCCATGGAACCCATGGCGATGCCGACATCAGCGCGGGTGAGAACCGGCGCATCGTTGATCCCGTCCCCGATAAAGGCAAGTCTTCCCCGTCCCGCCGTGTCACCGTTTTTCTGCAGCCCGGTCAGAAGAGATTCTACTTCGCTCACTTTATCCTGGGGAAGAAGTTCGGCGCGCACAAGATCCACACCGAGTTCTTTTCCGACCGCATCCGCGGCCTCACGGCGGTCTCCGGTCAGCATGACAAAGCTGCGCACGCCGGCTTTTTTCATCCCGCGGATGGCCTCCGGCGCAGATTCTTTGATCCGGTCGCGAATCAGAATCGCGCCGAGATACCGATCGACTTCCGCGACAAATACGATGGTTGCCGCAGGATCTTCGATGTTTTCCGGGAGAATCCCCTGATCCTCCATGAATTTCCGGCTTCCGACAAGGATCTTCCGGCCGCCTGCTCTGGCGGTAATTCCCTTTCCGGATACATTTTCCGAATCTGTGGGCCGCTCGGTGATCGGCTGCGTCTTTCCGAACCGCGTTTCATACTCCGCAAGGATGGAGTGGGCGATAGGATGAAGGGACAGGCTTTCGGCGATGGCCGCGGTTCGCAGAAGATCTTCCGGTGTCACGCCCTCCGCCGGACGAAGATCCGTGACGGTAAAGCTTCCTTCGGTCAGTGTTCCGGTTTTATCGGACACCACGGTGTCGAGATGCGCCAGAAGTTCGAGATAATTCGAACCTTTTACCAGCACGCCGCTCTTGGATGCGGCTCCGATCCCGCCAAAAAAGGCCAGCGGGACGGAAATGACCAGAGCACACGGACAGGAAATAACGAGGAACGTGCAGGCACGGTAGATCCAGGTCATCCATCCTCCGAACATGAGCGGAGGAAGAATGGCGAGCATGACGGCGAGTCCGACGACGATCGGTGTATATACTCTGGCAAAACGTGTGATAAATGCTTCGGTCCGGGATTTTTTCTCGGAGGCATTTTCCACCAGTTCCAGAATCCGGGAAACGGTCGAATCCTCAAATTCTTTGACCGCTTTTACCCGGAGAAGCCCCTCTCCGTTCACGCATCCGGAGATGACATCGTCACCTTCCCGGACGGTTCGGGGAACGGGTTCCCCCGTCAGCGCGGAGGTGTTGATCAGGCTTTCACCGGAAAGAACCACGCTGTCCACCGGGATTTTTTCACCCGGACGGATCACAAGGATATCGCCCGGACATACATCATCCGGATCGACTGTCTCGAAGCTGCCATCCTCCTGTTCCACATTGGCAAATTCGGGGACGATATCCATCAGATCGGAAATGGACTGTCGGGATTTGCCGACGGCATATCCCTGAAACCATTCGCCCACCTGATAAAAGGCCATGACGGCGACGGCTTCGGAGTTTTCGCCGGTTGCAAACGCACCGATTGTCGCGATAAACATCAGAAAGCATTCGTCGAGGGGCTGTCGGTTCCGGATTCCGAGAAACGCTTTTCGGACAACCGGATAACCGCACAAAAGATAGGGAATCAGGTAAAGGACAAAATTGATCTTCCTGTCGCCGAACAGAGCCGGCAGCATTCCGGTTTTCTCTGCCGTCATCATGATCAGGAACAGAATAACGGCAGAACAGATTTTGATCAGTTCTTTTTTCTGTTTATCATTCATGGATGTATTCCTTTCATCCAACCGGGAACGACGGGCTGTTCACGTTCGGATTCAGATATCGACACGGAAGTCC
Organism: [Clostridium] aminophilum; assembly: GCF_900101295.1. Lineage (GTDB taxonomy): Bacteria > Bacillota > Clostridia > Lachnospirales > Lachnospiraceae > Clostridium_R > Clostridium_R aminophilum_A. The sequence continues at coordinate 83,191 of NZ_FOIL01000007.1, forward strand.
GGCTCGATTTTACGGCCTTCTTCGATCGCTTTATGAAGAATCTCGTCAAAACGGTCATCGTCCGCATCCAGCGTGAACTTCTGCATCATAAAGTTGACTTTTACGTCGTGAACACCATCCATCGCGCTGATGGCTCTCTCTACTTTGGCGGCGCAGTTTGCACAGTCAATGTCACATTTGAATTTCTTTTTCATGTTTTTTCTCCTTTTGTCTGTATCGGAATTCTATCCTGTTCGTGACTCTCCGGTTTTCCGGAATGACTCCGGACATCCGGAATGCGATGATCGGTTATTCTTCGATGTGTTCTTTTCCCATCGCAATGATGGTTTTGACGTGTTCGTCCGCGAGGGAATAAATGATGGTTTTTCCTCTTCGCTTTGACTGAATCAGTTTGGAACTCTTCAGCAGCTTCAGCTGATGACTGACCGCCGACTGATTCATCTGCAGATCTTCGCAGATTTCCGTGACGTTTCGTTCGCCCTGAAACAGATCGTAAAGAATTCTGATCCGCGTTGAATCGGCAAATACCTTGAACAGTTCCGCCAGATTGAACAGCTCATCTTCCGAAACATTGGCAATCAGGTGCTCGATCTTCTTCTCATCGTAAACGATGTTCTGCTCCATCGGTACCTCCTTCTCTGTAAATAATATTTTCATATGAATATATTATCATATGTTCGACCTATGTTCAAGGGATCACGGAGATATTTTTCTGAAATTTCTTACTGCCGCGAGGTCAGGGCTGTTTCCATCATTCGGCCCGAAGCCGATGAAAAACGAGTTGAAACACGCTTAGGGGGGCACTCGTTATCGAGGCAGTCGCAAGGGCCTCACTGGGGCGTGGGCTTTGGCGACTGCCGTGAAAACATAAAAAAGGAAGACCCGCGTCTGTACGGATCTTCCTTTTCACAGCAGCGGGCCGTCAATGAGTCGCAGTCAGCCTGCCGCCTGATATATATTCCGGACATTATTCTTCTTCCGGACCGCCCTCTTCGTCAAAAAGTTCGAGGCTGTCGATGACATCCTCAAAATCTTCCCGGAGTTCCTCCATCGTATCGCCCTCATAGCTGTAGAGAACACCTTCGATCTCAACCTCACCCGAATAATACTTTTCTTTCAGATGATAGATCACAGACCCCTTATAACCGTTATATTCCAGTTCATGAGTGTTGTCACTGTTCATGGTGGTTCCTTTCCGTCAGAGATTTCTGCAGTCGGTCAGTCTTCGCTTGACGCCGTTCAGTACAACATAACCCATTTCCGGTTCCTCATGTACGATATAGCGCGGACCGGTGGATGCGTGATGATGTCCGTGTCTGGTCTCACAGGTCAGATCCTGTGACTCCGGCACGACATGGCCGTCATCGGATATGGTTTTCCCGAAACGTTTCTGAAGCATATCGGGAATAACGGTTTCGGATGTTTTCCGTTTTTGGGGCGGCGTCTGGATGTTTCCGGCGGACCGGTTTCGCTGTTTGTTTTCTTTGCTTGCCTGAAGCACTTTTCGTATGACAAAGACGATGAATACGACGTAGGCCAGGCTGAATGTTAACTCCATAAGCCCTCCTTAAGAACCGGATTTCTCAGAATCGATCGTGTATGTCTCAGGCTTTCGGAGCCGGGTCGCAATTGCTGCCGTTATCCGTTCCGGAAGCTACCGCGTGGATACCGGCGGCAAGACCTGCAAGACCCTGAATTTCTGACGGAATGATGATCTTTGTCGCCTTACCGTCCGCGGCATGGGCAAAGGCCTCCAGACTCTTCAGCTGAAGAACATTCTGATCGACGTTGGCCTCTTTGATCATCCGAAGACCTTCCGCGGTCGCTTCCTGAACCTGGCGAATCGCTTCGGCACGGCCTTCCGCTTCTTTCACAGTCTTCTCCTTGAATGCTTCCGCTTCCAGAATCATCGCCTGCTTCTTTGCTTCCGCGTCGAGGACAGCAGACTCTTTCTTACCTTCCGCTGTCAGGATCATGGATTTTTTCTCACCTTCCGCTGTCAGGATGGCTGCTCGCTTATCTCTCTCTGCCTTGGCCTCTTTTTCCATGGACTCTTTGATCGCCTGCGGCGGAACGATATTCTTCAGCTCGCAGCGGGAAAGCTTGATTCCCCACGGATCGGTCGCCACATCCAGCGTGGCAAGCATCTGGGCATTGACGCGCTCGCGGCTTGTCAGCGTCTCATCCAGCGTCATATCACCGATGATGTTTCGAAGTGTGGTTGCGGTCAGGTTCTCCATCGCCATGATGGGATTTTCCACGCCGTATGCGTATAACTTCGGATCCACCACGCGGAAATAGAGGACAGAGTCAATGGTCATGGTGACATTGTCCTTGGTGATAACCGGCTGCGGCGCGAAATCGGCAACCTGCTCTTTCAGCAGAACTTTGCGGGTAATATGATCCACAATCGGAATCTTTACATGAAGCCCCGCGCCCCATGTGCCGTAATATACACCCAGACGTTCAATGACGAACGCGTAAGACTGCGGTACGATTCGAATGTTCGCTGCCAGAAACATAATGACAGCAATGATAATGATGAGAATGAAAACAAATCCCATACTGCTTCCTCCCGACTGAAAACCAGTCAAATCAGATTCAAGTCTCGCTTCACGAAACCTGTGCCGGATTCGGGTCTATGAAAGCAGACTTTCTGCCATCCGAATCCGCGCATTCTCGCGGAGCGTATATCCCCGGCGGGGGTAAATTCCCGTCTGAGATATAGTGGTTACTGTCGGAATTATATCATAATTGACGGACTCATTTTCTTACAATAAGATTATCAGAACCTGACATTATTGACAGGTCTGCTCTGTTTCATCCGCGGTCAAACTCTTCGAGATAACGCAGGGACCGCTCGTATTTTTCCTTCCGCGCTTCATCTTTCGGCGAAATTCTGCGCAGACGCGTCTCATCCATATTGTGCCGGAGATCGGACATTTTTACCTTTCGCGCAATCTCATTCGGCGCAATCCGCCGGATATAATCGTCATAGGATACACCTTCCGGCCGGGTCAGAATTTCCAGGGCCACAAGAACCGGTTCGGAAAATCCTTCTTCCGCCAGTTCCTCGATCGTCATATCGGTATCTTCGATCACGTCATGCAAAAGAGCCGCACAGGCAGTCTGCTCATCCGTCATGGATTCGGCCACGTGCCACGGATGAAAACAGTACGGCACGCCGCTCTTATCGGTCTGCCCCATGTGCTGCTGATACATGATCTTCATCGCTTTTCGGGTTGCATCGGTATATATCATACGCTTCCTCTCTCCCATCGGGCGGGGATGAAACTCTCGTTTTTACAGCGTTATATGTATTTTTCGGATGAAACCGCACTTTCAATAAATCCAGAATAAAAAATAGTTGGAAGGCAGACGTATAAATTTCACGGCGCAGTCGTTCTTTCCGGTGAGGACACCGATAACCGGAGGCCTAGCCTCATCCCGAAGGATCCGTCCTGAAAAGAGGAAGAAATCATGATCCGCAGGCTGCGGCGCTTCCGGCGGCAAAACCGGATGCCCATGCCCAGTGGAGATTATATCCGCCGCAGATTCCGTCCACATCAACGATCTCACCGGCAAAATAAAGACCGGAGCGTTTTCTTGACTCCATGGTCTCCGGAGTGATCTCGTGGACATCGATTCCGCCGCAGCACACCTGTGCCTGTTCGAAGGAATTGGTGCCCGTCACATCCGTCGGAAACGAATGAATCAGCCGGGCAAGGTTTTTGAGATTTATGTCGGCAAGGTCGGAAACCGCACCGGAACCGGCATCGAAACGGATACCTGCCCGCTCCATCAGGAGATTTCCGAGTTTCCGGTTGAACCAACCGGTCAGAAATTCCGAGAGCTCCGTTCCCCCCAGTACCGATCTTCTCTGAACAAGCATGTCAAAAAGCTCTTCTTCTGTCCGGTCCGGCCAGAAATCCAGCACCGCACAGACTTTCTTTCCGTCGGCCAGCGCCCGGGACGCATAGCGGCTCACCTGAAAAACCGGGATGCCGGAAATGCCGTAGTCGGTGAGCTGTACTTCTCCCGTATCCTCGGCAAGAACTGTTCCGGAGACTTTCTCCCGCAGTGCAGCGCGCGCACGGATCCGGACACCGCTGATTTTTTTGTAGAAATTTTCCGCACAGCGAAGCTGAACCAGAGCCGGCAGCGGCTCAATGATCCGGTGCCCGTATCGTTCGGCGATGGCGTAACCGGATCCGTCCGATCCGGATTTCGGAGCCGCCTTGGAGCCGGCGGCCAGAATCACCGCATCCGCCGTGAAATTTCCGCAGTCGGTTCGGATCTGAAAACGGTCCGAACCCGATTCATCCGAACCCGCGGTCAGTTTTTTCTGATCCCGGATCTCTTCGATATGGCAGTTGACCACTGTCCGGACGCCGAGATGATCTGCCCGATGGCGAAGCACATCCAGAATCGACGCGGCCTGACCGGATGCCGGATAGAGATATCCGTCGCGCTCGGTGACCACAATGCCGAGATTTTCAAAAAAGCGTTCCACTTCATCCACCGGAAAACGGGAAATGACGGCCCACGGAAAATCCGGATCGCCGCTTCGCCAGAATTCCGGTTTCTGGAGCCGGTTGGCAAAGTTGCATTTTCCGTTTCCTGTGGACAGAATCTTTTTTCCGACCCGGTCATTGTGTTCCAGAATGGTAACCCTTGCGCCGCATTCTGCCGCGCGCACGGCAGCGGCAAGCCCGGCTGCACCTCCTCCGATTACGGTCACAAAGCGTTTATTTGCCATATATTTTTCCTCACATCAGTCTGCATTTTTTGACCAGGCCCATAAGTTTTGTTCCGCCGGGCATATGGCGGAGCTCCTCTTCGGTAATGCCGCGAAGAAGGAGAAGAACCGCTCCGTATACAAGAACCGCGAACCCAACCGAACCCGCAATGGCCAGAATGTTGATCGGGACAACCGCATAAATGCCATGGTAGATCAGCCAGGCAAAGATGCCCATGACGGCGCTGGAGGCTCCCGGAACAAAAAACGTTCTCCGGAACTCCTGCCGGTAGGGGATCGCGGCCCGGATCGACCGCTGATTCAGCCAGCACATCAAAACCGCAAAGAAGATTTTGGAGTGAACCAGCGCATAGATTCCCATCCGGAGCGGAATCAGCATAATCACGAGAACGACGATATGAAGAATCAGCGCAATCAGCGCATTTTTCACCGGTTCTCGGAAGCGGCCCAGTCCCTGCAGTATCGCATTGCTCACCGTGGACATGGAGAGAAAAATGATGACGCTGCTTCCGTAGATCATCATGCGGATCGCTTCGGTGTTATCGCCGCTGTGGAACAAAAGGTTCATGGAGGGCTCCGCAAGAACAGTCAGGCCGACAGTACACGGAATGGCGATTAACATGGAAAAACGGATGACAAGTCCCGTCTTCTTCACCATTTCCCGTACATCTTTTCTTGCGCATGCGCCGGAGATTGACGGAATCAGGGATGAGGACAGGGAGTTTGCCATCGCCAGCGGTACATTGACCAGAAGCATGTATTTATTGTTGAAAATACCCCAGAGTGAGAGAAAACGGTCTCCCTGTCCGGTCATGGCCATTCCATGGGCCATGATTCCGTTGTCAATGACACTGTTAATGTTGTAGATGGTGGAGCTGAGAATGACCGGAATGGTGATGGAAAGCAGCGCATTTCCGACTTTTCCGAAACTGTCAGACAAGCCGGTCGCGTCTCTGCGGCACCGTCTCCGGATGATCGGACGGTAAAGAAAAAAGAGTCCGAGGACAAAGAGAAACGCGGCAAATGCGCCCATTCCGGTGCCGATGGTTCCGCCGGCCGCACCGAACGCCTCTGCATATCCGTCCCCTTTTTCCGCCCAGAAAGCTCCGTTTCCCATGCGGAAAAGGTAAAAGGCAGCGACCACACTGATGACCGCATTGACGATCTGTTCCAGAATCTGGGAAACCGCGGTGGGAAGCATCGTTCCATGGCCCTGAAAAAAACCACGCAGAACGCCCAGATATGCCATCAGCCAGATGGTAGGTGCCAGCGCCCGCAGCGCATAGACGGCGAGGGAGGTTGCGAAGACCTTGCTCGCAAAAAAATCCGCGCCGAACCAGGTGACGAAAAAGGCCGTGCCGCCGACGATGGTCGCGTAAATCATTGCGACAGCAAAGATCCGGTAGACATTGCGGAATTCCTTTCTGGCCAGCTTGGCGGAGACCATGCGGGATACCGCCACCGGCAGACTGTAGGAGGAAAGGATCAGCATGATGTTGTACACATTGAATGCCGTTGAATAATACCCCATTCCCTCATCACCGATGATGTTGGTCATCGGAATGCGGTACAGAATGCCGATCAGCCGGACAATGATGCCCGCCGCAGCAAGGATGGATCCCTGAATCAGAAAGTTCGATCCGGTTTTTCCTCTTCCATCCGCTCCGCTCATCTTGTATACCCCTTTGACTGCAGAATCTCTTCCTGTTTCTTTTCCATGACGATTCGTTCATCGTCTTCCATGTGATCATATCCCATCAGGTGAAGCATACTGTGGGCCACGAGGAATGCCAGCTCTCTGGTTTCGGAGTGGCCGTAGCTCTCGGCCTGCTCGCGGACTTTGTCGATGGAAATGACGATATCGCCCAGAAGGAGTTCTCCGGTTTCCGGATTGAAGCAGTCTTCGGCGTCGTCTTCCAGCCGGTCAAAATCCGCCGGCGTCTCATAATCGCACATGGGGAAGCTGAGCACATCCGTAGGTCGGTCGATGCTGCGGAACTCCTTATTCAGCGCGTGGATATTCTCATTATCGGTCAGCACGACGCTCACTTCCGCCTCGTACGGACATTTTTCATAATCAAGGGCTGCGAGAACGATCTCTTCGATGATCTTCTCATAGGGAAGATTCAGTTCGCCCTCGTACTCATTTTCAATATTGACTGTCATTACAACCTCTTTCTCACACACCGGACGCGGTGTCAGTCTTTTTCTTTTTTGGATGTCTTGACGTTTCGTGCCGGTGCATGGCCTTTCCGGCTTTCTTTTCCGCTCTCCGCCTTCTCTTCTCTGACGTGACCCGAGCGGGCGGTCTCATAACGGTCGTAGGCCTCAACGATCTTCTGAACCAACGGGTGCCGCACCACATCTTCGCTGGTCAGATAACAGAAACCGATGTCGCTGATCCCTTTCAGGACGCGAATTGCCACATCCAGACCGGATACGGTGTCGGCCGGAAGATCTTTCTGCGTCCGGTCACCGGTGATGATGACCTTGGAACCGAAACCGATTCTCGTCAGAAACATTTTCATCTGCGCCGGTGTCGTGTTCTGAGCCTCATCCAGAATGATGTACGCATTATCGAGGGTACGGCCTCTCATATATGCCAAAGGCGCGACCTCGATCAGCCCCTTCTCGGCATTGTGGAGATAGCTGTCTGCTCCCATGATCTGGTAAAGGGCGTCATAGAGCGGACGAAGATAGGGATCGATCTTGCTCTGCAGATCCCCCGGAAGAAAGCCGAGTTTTTCTCCCGCTTCTATCGCCGGGCGGGTCAGAATAATGCGGTTGACTTCTCCGTTTTTGAATGCATGGATCGCCATCGCCATGGCAAGGTAGGTTTTTCCGGTACCCGCGGGACCGATGCCGAACACGATCATTTTCTTTCGAATGTTGTCGATATAGGCTTTCTGTCCCACTGTCTTCGGTTTGACCGGGCGTCCGTCAATGGTGTGGCAGATCACGTCGCGGTCAATCTCCAGAATCTTTCCGGCTTCCGACCGGAATGAAAGCGCAAGCGCATAATCGACGTTCTGATCAGTGATCGTATTGCCTCTTGCGGAAAGAGCAGTCAGGTTTTCGATGACGCTTTTGGTCTGCCGGATGGACTCTTCCGGTCCGATCACCTTGAGGGCGCCGTCACGGAGGATGATGGTGCTGTGCAGTGTCCGCTCGATCTTTTTTATGTAAGAATCAAACTGCCCGCAGACATTCGGGAGATGTTCCTGCGGAATATCGATGGTTGTCTCAATGATGCTCATAGATCTGTTCCGACTCCTTTAAAACATGTTGTCACATCACAGTCTATTCTAATACAATTTTGCGAAATTGTCTGTATGTTTTGCCGCAGCACGCCCCGGGAAGCCCCGCGGATTGTTGCTGATGCAGGCAAGGAAAGCCGCTTTTCAGGCGTTTCGGCACAAGAACAAAGTCCGCGGGGCGTTTTTGATTCATAGGGAATTTCGGAGAAATTTCCTATGAATCGAGTAGGAGGGAGTGATTAGCTCCCGTCCTCTCACAGCACCGTACGTACCGTTCGGTATACGGCGCTTTCAATAGTTGACGTGCACAGACTGATAGGCTGTGGCTAAATCATAAAAGCCACTGTTTATCAGTCTTTCTTTTGATAAGGCACGGTTAACCGCACCCATACCAGACACAAACCAATAGCCTCTACGGCTGTTGGCTGTGATATGTGCATAGTATTCGGGTATCCCCAGTTTAATAAGATTCCTCTTCTTAGTCTTGGGAAGTTTCCACTGTTTCCATATGCACATGCGTATTCTGTG
>NZ_FOIL01000028.1 GCF_900101295.1 [Clostridium] aminophilum
GTAGCACCGCCTGTGGTCAGCAGACAAAAACTCTGTGACCAGAACATCTCTTTCCAAAGAGATTTACGTATCTGAGGAAACTCTTTCTTGATAAGTCTGCTGCTTGCAGATTTATACGCATTGATAAATTTACTTATCTCTGTGTTAGGCTGTCCTCGGAACAGGATGTGAACATGGTCAATGTCGTGATTCCATTCTTCTAACGTAATGTTATATGTAGGAGCAATCTTCTCGAATATTTCTTTGAGACGGATTGAGATTTTGTCATCTATCACCTTGTTGCGGTACTTTACGCACATGATAAGGTGATAATGCAGCATGAACACTGAATGATTATTATTATCTAATTTCACAATATTTATAACCTTTATTATACATACGACTGATTTATAATTAGATTATAATATCATCAGATACAAAAGTCAAGAAACGCCGTGAGCAATTCATCCCGCCACCTATAGAGGTGGGGGATTTCTTGCTCACGGCGTGTTAAAGACCTCGAATAATACTCAAATATTCCTGTCTCTGGTCTACCACGGCATATACCGTTACAACCTTTTTATCGTCATCAACCTTATAAAAGACAAGATCCTTTTCTAATATAAGTACCAAATATCCCTGGCGCTTTAATACATTGTATCTTGGTTCAACACCGACGTATGGATTATCTCCCAGATTCATAATAGATTTTTCCAAATAGTCCAGTTTCTCAAGTGCCACATCATTTCCAAAGCTCTCCGCTATAAAAAGAACAATTTTACGAATGAGGGAATCGGCAGTATCTGTTCTTTCAACTCTATACTTCAAGCCTGGCCCTCCTTAAGCATCCTTCGTAAATCATCGAATGTATCCTTAATCGGAGCAACTCTTCCGCACTTAACATCCTCATCGGCTTCTGCCAAAATCTCTAACAGTTCTATTCTGGCCTTCATCCGCTTGTATTCTTCATAGCCAAGAGAAACGGTATCACCTCTTCCATTCACAGTGATAATTACAGCCTCATTATTCTCACGGCACTGTTTTGATACTTCGTTATAATGGTTTCTGAGATCCGCTGATGGGCGAATTGTTTCTTGTAATGCATACATCAAAATCACCTCCGCTTCTTTATAGACATATTATATCATAATACGCCTATAAAAAAACGTTTTTCTCATGCCAAAATCAAACCATGCATTTCGCTTTTCATCTTTTGGAAAAAACACAGGATAGATTACTGCGTGAATGCCAAAACTCCATAATACATATTGAAATATCGCGAACTTCACGGTATGATCTGTAATTTTTTTTGCGGAATGTAATCGAATTACGAAATGGCTGCGTGCCGGCCTTATCCCTTCAGTTCCTTCTTGATCTGCGATGACGCGATCCCCGGCGTTCGCTTCAGCCGTACAACCTTTTTTCCGTGTGCATCGCACCAGACGGTGATCTCGTCAAACCGCTTTCCCACATGGTCTTCTCCCAGTGCCAGAATATCGAAATCGATCTTTTCCAGCTCGGCCGGGCACACGGTGTTGTAGACAACGACCTCATCCACAATGCGAAGTGCCGAGATCATCTCCACTCTCTCCTCCGTCGAATACAGGACATCCGCTTCCGGCTTGAACGCCTTGATATACTCTCCGTTCTGCACTGCAACGATCACATAATCCGCATACTTCCTGCACTGCTCAAACAGGCGAAGATGCCCCAGATGGAAATAGTCATATACTCCAAACGTCAGTATTTTAGCCATTCTCATACTCCTCTTTGATCCTGCGAAGGCCCTCAAGAAGCGGATCATAAACGCTCCTGCATGTAACCTCGTCCCGATACATTTCATACAGGATCGGCAGTTCCGTGCATCCGAGGATGCATGCATCGGTACGGTTGATCAGATTCAGAAAAGTTTTCTTTATGTCATCGGAATATTTTTTCTGCTTCACCGCCTCAATGCAGTCCCGAAGCATTCCGTACTCCTCTTCTCCCGGACAGCTGCATCCAATTCCCTGTTTTTTCAGTATTTCCTGATAGATTCCGGAATCGATGGTTCCTTCCGAGCCGAGAAGATAGGTCTCCTGGATTCCATCCGCTTTCATCCGCTCGCAGCAGCACTCGACAATATGAACGATTTTCTCCCGCAGTTCCGGATGTTTTTCACAAATATCCGGTAGAAACAGGTGAGACGTGTTGCAGGCCAGAAGAATCCGGTTTGCCCCGGCCTCACTCAGATGAATCAGCGAGTCCGTCATTTCCTCCCGGAGCTGCTCCACCTTTTCGTGAAAAAGGAAGGCGCGGACCCGGCTCGGCATCGTGCACCGGTTGTCGATGAGGATGCGCGGCCGCTCCCACTCTTTCTCCGCGGGAAACAGTTCCGCATACTGCTCAAAAAGATGAATTGTCGCATACGTTCCCATTCCTCCGAGAACTCCGATCACCATGTCCTTTTTCATAATGCTGTCTCCTCTGTAATTTCCGATCCCTGCATTTCTGAGACCTTCCGGAAAATCTCTCATCCCCCGATCAGTGTCCGTAGCTCCGCATAAATGATTTCATGCGCATACCGGCCGGTCTGCTTTCGATAATCCAGATACGTTTCAAAAATTTCTCTTCTCCGGGCCTTCATGCTGTCTTCGCCGTTCAGAACAACCTTATTCAGGAATTCCTCAATTTCAGAATATCGGCTGCCCGGAGTCCGGTAATGGGCCTCCACCAGCTTTTCGCCGACTGCGTTAAAGGTCTGCTCCGGTCTGGTCAGAAACAGCAGGGGCTTCTGAACATACAGATACTCACCAATGAACGAATTGGAATCCATGATCATCGCATCCGAAGACCGGAAATAATCGATATAGCTGGATTCCGTGATCGCTTTTGCATTCGGAAGGCTGTTCCAAAGCTCCAGATATTTATCGTATTCTTCATTCGACTTGAAAATTCCGGCCTCTACCGCTGTACTCCGGAGATTCGGATGCGGCTTAAAGAGAAACGTCACCGAATCCTGATATTTCTTCGCAAGGTAAATCCAGAATGTGTAATTGTCCTGAAACGTCGATGAGATCACCGCTCCGGACGGAAGAATCCCATAATGCGGGGCAATGATCACCTTCCTGTATTTCTTCCGGTCCGCTCCGGACGGATAGCTCCAAAGCGCTGTCTTCTGCTCCTCACTGAGCTCACTCTGATCCAGAAACTCATCCATTTTGAGATATCCCGAAAAGACCGCATTCTCCCCCTGCAGAACACTGTAGGTTTCATATTGCTGTCTGCCGATCAGAGAATCGGTGTAAACCCGCCACATCATATTTACAAAATCTTTGTTAAAGACGTGGTCTTTGGCATAAGTATGATCCTGGTTGTCGCCCAGAAGCATTCCATAAGGCACATAAAGATTCAGACATCTCCAGGGAAGAAGAAGAAACTGCTGCTCATTCGGAATGCATTCGTACCAGGATGAGAGATGAACCACCATATCCGGCACGCCGCCGAGGTCATCCCAGCCGAGAACCCGGTCCGAAAGGCCGCCTCTGACCTCATATCCGTTTTCCCGATACCAGGATAACGTCTGATTATATCCCGTCACGCTGCTCATGGCATCCCGATCCACCAACGGGGAAACAATGATATAGGGATGGAACCGTTCATCCTGTTCCAGATCGCGATAAAGCTTTTCTGCCGGCCACTGTGCGGCAGAATAGGACATAAATGCGACCTGAATCACCTCACCTGCTGCCGCCTTCGCCTGAATGTGGGATTCACCGCTCGCCATGGCGAGGTGATACAGCTGCCGATAGAGATCCGCACCGCCGTCCAGCTGATCTCTCAGTTGAAACAGCGCGGCCAGATGCTCATAGGTGTAATAATCCGGAATGTCCGATCCGTGATTGAAGTCTCCCCGGTCGGAACCGGCGATGATTTCCTTCATCAATTCAATACTTCGTTCCAGCGATAACATTGTCTCCTCTTTTCTTCTCTATTTGTCGTTTCTTTTCTTCTCAATCTGTCGGTTCTTCTCTATTTATCTTTTTTTTTATCTTTTCTTATGTGTTTCTCTTTACTTTTCTCTTTCCTTTTTTCTCTTCTCTTTAAACGAAATCCGCCGCATCCCGTCGTCTCAGACGAATCTGTTTCTCCGGTATCAGCCGTTCTTCTTTGATCCGGTCTTAAGATTCCATCGCAGAGACAATATCGTGAAAGATTATCTCATGTGACAGTTTTCGGTTCAGGCGATAGTAATCCAGATACTCTTCAAACACGGCTTCCCGTTCCGGTTTCATCGGATCTCTTCCGCCAATCACAACATCCTCAATGAATTCCTCGATTTCCATGAGGTTCCATCCTGGAGTCCGGTAATAGGTCCGGACAATGGCCTCCCCCAGATCCGTAAATCCCTGTTCCGGACGGGTCAGGTAAAGCACCGGTTTTTGGACATACAGATACTCTCCGATGAACGAACTGGAATCCATAATCATCGCATCGGATGTAAGAAAATAGTCAATGTACTTGGATTCATCGATCGCTCTTGCATTCGGGAGCTCGTTCCATGCCGCAAAATAACGGTCATACTCTTCATACGAAGAAAACAGTCCGTACTGCACGGCCGCCCCGCGAAGATTCGGATGCGGCTTAAAAAGAAAGCTCACCGAATCCCGGTATTTTTCCGCCAGATACAGCCAGAACCAGACATTCTGCCGAAATGTGGATGAGATAAACTCTCCCTCATTCCCGATGGAATAATGCGGCGCAATGATGATTTTCCGGTATTTGGATATATCGCCGGGGCACTTCCACAATTCCGCAATCTCCTGTTTTGTAAATGTTCTGGGCTTTACCAGCTCATCCATTTTGAGATAACCGGAATACCGGACGTTGACTCCCTGAATCAGGCCGTATTTCTCATAACTCTGCAGCGTGATCTTTGAATCCGTATACAGACGCCAAAGCATATTCATGATGTCTTTGTTAAACACATTGTCGATAGCATACGTATGATTCCAGTTATCTCCGACTTCAATTCCATACGGAATATAGATATTCGCGCACTTCCACGGAAGTCTCAGATACTCCTGCTGCTCCGGAAGACACTCATACCAGGAAGAAAGATGAATGACGATATCCGGTATTCCCCCCAGTTCTTCAAAGGAAAGATACGTGTTCCCTACGCCGCCAAACACCTTATATCCATTGTTGTAATACCAGAGCAGCGTCTGATTGTATCCGGACACCCGGTTTTTCTCATCCCGATTCATCAGCGGCGATACGATGATATACGGATTGAATCTCGGATCCTTCTCCATATCCCGATACAGCAATTCTGCCGGCCACTGCGCTGCCGAATAGGACATAAACGCAACATTGATCACTTCGTGCCGGGCAAACTTCTCTCTCAGATGTTTCCCGCAGGTCTCCATCGCGGTCTGATACATCTTCTTATACAGTGCATCCCCGTTTTCGATTTTATCCAGGTTCATGAAAACGGCCTGAAGATGCTCATATTTATATCGTTCTGCGGTGTCCGCCGCGCCCTCAAAATCTCCCCGGGCCTCTCCCTCCAGCACTTCCGGGAGAAGGGCCTCATAGTATTCCTGTACTGTCATAAGTTTCTCTTCTCTTTTCTTTCTGATTTCCGGAACAGGATCACAAGGTGTCCCGCCGGAATCCGTTCAGCCGATATCCTTCAGCAGCGCATTCACAATCGCCGAAGCCTTATGCGCACCATCCAGATTCAGGTGATCCGTATCCATGAAATCCCTGTCAGTGAAAACATCTTCCGGAAGATCATTCATATCAAAAAACTCTACCGGATACGGCAGATCATTCAGGACACGATAGATATCCTTCTTATACTCCGGATTGATATACTCTTTATACAGATCGGCAAAAGGCGTGATCAGGAAAATCGGTTTAATCTTATGGTCCGCCAGGGTCTTGACCATCTCATGGATCCACTTAATATTCTCTTCATGGGATTCCGTGTATTTTCCAAGGGAATTGTGATCATCCGTGCGGTAGCGGGCATACTCTCTCTTTGCCTCCTCCGGGTACTCATTCCAGATGATCTTCTTCAATCCCATGATATTGATCTTTTCCCGGGTAATCACGGGGCCGTAATAGGACGACTGTTCCAGCGCAAACTGCTCACTCCAGTACTCACATAACGGCCGGATCACATCCTCCGGGAATCGCTCCCGGTCATAATCCATCGCCGCCAGCCGGTCATAGGGTTCTTTCTTTTCCCAGTGGTGGCATCCGCTGTCACCGAACAGCGGATGATACACCCGATGGATCAGGTAATTCATCGTCGTTGACCGGGAAAGATCCTGATACATCATATAATATCCGAAATTGATAATGCAGTTTTTGATCGGTCTTCCGGCCTGCTTCGCCTCTTCAATCGCCTTTTTGATGTGCTGATAATCATAGAAAATGTCCTGTGACGAGATGGACAGATTGACATTGTCCTCTGTTCCGCCGTCCAGATCCCGTTCAATGATGCCGTTCATCGCATGGGACGATCCGACAAACAGATTCCGGACGCCGTGTTCCGCGATCTTACGGTGCATGGCTTTCAGATAGACATAATCCCAGTTGTCAAATGTATACTGAACAACCACATCGCCAAGTCCTTCAAAATACGCCGATGACGCATACTTCATAGTTCTCTCCTCTTTTTCTGCATAAACCAGCTTTTATTTCGTCAATACAATGTAATAATACTGCGCAAAGAGCCGGTACAGGCAGGTGTCCTTATCACCGACGTCCAACGCCTGAATGAGCTGTCCTGCCAGTTCCTCCAGTTTATCCGCCTGTCCTACCTTCCCGAATTGCTTCGCGATAATGTAATGACTCGAAATCTTCTTGGAGGCGAGCACATCCGCCAATTCATCAATCGAAATATTGTATGCGTGCTCCGGATTCTGCACATGGTACTGTCCAAGACACACCATCAGGTCAAAAACATTCTGGGTATTGTACACCCGGAGAAAAATCTGTCCGCCCGGTTTCAGACACCGATACGCATCCTCAATAATCCGGATATAGTCCTCAAACCGGTTGATCGGATCTCCGATCACAATGTGATCGAATACTTCCTGTCCATAGTATCGGGAAAAATCCCCCACCGGACCTGCGGTCACATGATCTGTCCCGCAGATCGTCTGAAGGTCCAGATAATACTTGCTGTCGGATGTATGTGCATAACACTCAGTGTCAAACACATTGAATTGTTTCAGGTTATTTTTGATTTCAAGAATCGGCGTGCCGCATCTCACATTGATTCCGAGAAGTTTTTCTTTTCCGCTGTCACCCACCGGCCTGAGTTCCCGGATATACTCATTGATAAAATTATTGACGTCATCCCAGGCATCAATTCCGTTATATTTCTCTTTGAAATTCTGTCTTCCGATCTGAAGATCCTGTTCCAAATGCGCAGCCTCTTCCTGAGTATGAAAGATCTTCACATCATCATGATGGATCCAGGTATCTCCCGCCAGAATCGCCTTGTATCCGGCACGGCGAACCCGGAAAGCCAGATCATCATCCGCAAAATTGTGCGCAAATCCGACATCAATGTGGGGGAAGCCGATCGCAAGCAGACATTCCTTCGTATAGAGAACACCCAGCGTAACCAGCCGAAGACGCTCATACCATTTCTTCGGATCCGAAACATTGAACTCCGCCGCTTTCTTCTGCATTTCTTCCTCATTGGCGAACTGCAGATGGGGATCCTGATAATTCGACACATTGGAGCTCAGGGGATTGACCATACCGATTCTCGGATCGGACTTTGCAACGGCAAGAAGATTCTTTAACCAGTTTTTGGTCAGAACCAGGTCATTCGCCAACGGAACCACATACTTGGAAAACATTCCAATATTGAGAAACTGGTACGGCAGCGACGCCCCCTTGTTTTCTGTGATATGAAGAATACTTTTTTTCGCATACGGGACTGACCGGAAGTATTCCAATGTCCCATCGGTTGAACCATTGTCAATCAGCCAGAGATCAAAATCAACATTGTCGGTGTACTTCAGGAGACTTTCCACGCATCTTTTTGTTTTGTCCAGTCTGTTATAGGCCAACAGCAGAATCGTCACCTCACTCGGCTCATTTTTTATGGAGAGAGCCGCAATCCGTTCCCGCTCTCCGCAGAGGGTGGCATCTGCATCTCCGACTTTTAATTTTGATGTATTAATCTCAATAAACTCTCCCATCCGCCATCTACTCCTTTTCTATTGAATGAAGCGTTACAACCGTATTCCTGATTCCCATATTCCTGATCTGCCGGCGGATCGAGTCCGCATAAGGAATCGACAGAACAACAATCGTTCCCCGAATCTCCGTTTTCGGTTCTTCTATCGTCAGTCTTCTGTCGCCGATATGAAACACCAGTCCCTGCCGATTCGGATTTTTGTCAATCAGAGCCGCAACATTGCAGTTCTGAAATGCATCCAGCAAAATGGTGGTAGATGCACCGATTCCCCAGAGAGTCACTTCCTCCTGACTCTTTTCCAGCGGTTTTATCAATCCATCCAGTGCCGCTCTGCTCTTCGCCAGATACCTCTCCACACTCTTTCGGGAGGAGTCGGAATACCGGATCGTTCTTTTCACCGTGCTGCATTTCCGGAGCACGGCATAGATCGAAGGATAGGAACTGATTTCTTTGTAGTACTTCTTCATCTCCCTGATCTCATATCCATACCGGGCCGCAAGGTTTTTAAGATCATTCTCTGAAAAATGAAGCACATGCTCATAGGTGAGAAAATTATACGGAGCCATCTCTTCCGTTTCGTATCCCTCCGCATCCGGAACCTCAATAAAGACCGTTCCGCGTTCGGAAAGGAGCTGCTCCACTCCGCGCATCAGAGCTTCCACATCCACAATATGTTCCAGGGCATGGTTCAGAATGATCATGTCATACTTTTCAGAGATCATCTGCGCCATATCCGACGAACTGCAGACCACCGTCCGGATTCCCTTCTGTATCGATTCCGCTGCGCAATCCTCGTTCGGATCCACATTCGTCACATTTGGATAACCGTGATCGCAGAGGTATTTCTCAAGTTCTCCCCATGCCCCCGCAACATCCAGTATTCTGGAGTCCGGAGTCATGTAACGCTCCAGAATGTCCAAAATATGCCGGTAATAGTTTTCGGTGTTCTCCGCGCCGAACAGATCACAATACTTTGCTGCCACTGCACCGTTTTTATAATAGTCCAGAAAATCTTCCTGACTCGCAGCGGTTTCCATATAGACCATTCCGCATGAATCGCAGGAAACCAGATATGCCGGTTCATCGGAGAACGTTTTGCCAAGTATTTTCAGATTATCACACAGTCTGTATATTCGTCTGCTTTCGCTTTTCCCGCAAATCGGACATCTCATAATGCCTCTCCGTTCTCATCTGCCACCCCGGCTTCCCGATAAATCCGCAGCAATGCTTCTTTACAGTTCGGGTTAATCCGTCTTCTCACCTCATTCTCCATGAGCCAGTCCACCGTCATGCGGATTCCTTCGGAAAACGGTATCTCCTGTTTCCAGTCCGGTGCGATTTCCCGGATTTTGGAGTTGTCAAAGATGTAATGCCACATATGCTGCCGGTTCAGCACTTCGCTGCCGAGAGAATTCCATCGCAGGGCATTCTCTCTGGAAATATGCAGAATATTCTTGTCGTCCGTCCCGAGAGCCTTCAGGATCTCCCTTGCCATCTCGTTCCAGGTGATCAGCTTATCGGCTACGATGTGATAGGACTCACCGATCGTCTCCCGGTTCCCGATCAGTCTCCAAAATGCCCGGGCAAAATCTTTGGAGTGCAGGGGTGCCACGAGATTTTCACCATCTCCCGGCATGAGCAGCGGATACCCCTCCCGAAACAACTGCGGAGCGGTAAAACAGTTCTGGCCGACCGGGACCTGTATGATCGTATCATAGGTAAAACCAGGCCGGACGATCGTCACCGGAAACCCCGATCCCGTGAATTCATCCTGAAAAACCTTCTCAACTTCCAGCTTTCCGCTGATATATCCATCGCTTATGTCCGGTTCATACTTCGGCGTTGTTTCCGTAAACGGAAGGTATTCGCTTTTTCTCTGATAAACCGCCTCAGATGATATGACAATATACTGGCTGGTCCGGTCTTTGAACAGTCCGATGCGCTCTCTTGCCTGTTCTCCGTTGAAACAGATGAAATCACAGACACAGTCAAAAGTCAGATCTCCCAGCGCTTTCTCCGAAGCATCGGTATCGTGGATATCTGCGATAATCTGATGAACCTGCGGCTGAACTGCTCTTCGTGTTTTTCTGGTCTGTCCGCGGTTGAGTTCATACACTTCCCATCCCGCTTCCAATGCTTCCTGAACACACCACCAACTGATATTTCCATTTCCGCCGATAAAAAGAACGTTCACTTTAATCCTCTCTTCCGGACTCCGATCATGCTTTCAGTTTCTCCAGAATCCTGTCCGCATACATGTCAATGTTATCGTAGCACCCATAGGTTATCACGTTGCAGGCGCTGCACATAGGATACTTTCCCCGTTCTCCCCTCAGGTGGTCCACCCACATTTTACGACATTTTTCTCCATTCCATATCGCTGCGACGGACTCCTCTGCACAGTTTCCCAAAATCTGCTCATGTTTCCAGTCGCCAATGCACGAGGACACCGTCCCGTCTGAATTGACCACCATCGTGTAAAACAGATACGGGCACACCGTCTTGAAATCGCCGGCCTGATCATAATTCCCCCAGGTGACTTCTTCCGGAATAAATTCCGACTTAAAGTGCGGCCATGGTTCCGCAATCCGTTCCAGAAAAATCCGATCCGCACATTCGCCGAAGATATCAAAGAATCTTTTCTGCTCTTCCTCCGTCAGATTGTCTTTAATTGCTTTGATGTAGATCTCACAGTTTCCCCGATTGGCATACAGATCTTTGATATTCGAAACGTACCGGTCAAAATCCACACTCTTTCGGGTATATTTCCGGTACTGTTCCGCGCTGACGCCATTCACGGAGATATTGATCTGATCGATCCCGGCTTCAATCAGCTTCCGGTTTCGTTCCGGATTCAGAAGCAATCCGTTTGTTGTCGTGTCAATGCGCCCGATCTTTTGATTATTCTTTTTCGCATAACGGACCATGTCTTCAAAACCCGGATTCACAAGAGGTTCCCCCTCTTTGTATAATCTCAGAACCCGGATTTTGCCGTCAAATCCGTTCTCCGCATCGTTCATGATGCGTTGAAACAGGTCCAGGCTCATGATCTTCTGGGAACGGTTGGAGCATTGCCCGATCAGTTTCTCATCTCCCGTCGGACAAAATCCGCACCGCAGATTGCATATGCTGCTGGGATCCAATACCAATACCAACGGGGTATTGAGGGGAAGTCTGTCCCCTAAATCAGGTCTGTCCTTTGCCAGTCTCGTCTGAACCTTCGCCTTCATAATGATGTCCCCTCAATCCGCCTGATCAGTTCATCCGAAAAACGGTCAATGTCATCCGGCTGGCCCTGTCTGAGCTGACCGCACTCCGCGCAGATCGGATGTGTCTTTCTCTCGCCTTTTAAGAACATCAGCTGATACTCCTTCAGCGCATCTCCCAACCAGATATCTCTGATTTTTTCTTTTCTGCAGTCCCCGATCACCAGTTTTCTCGACCAGTCCAAAAAACAGAGACTTGCCGTCCCGTCCGAATTCACCGCAATGGAGTAAAACACATACGGACAGACGCTTACTTCTCTGATTTCCTGTCCGTATATTCCTCTCGTTTCATTGATTTGAACCTTTGTCTGCTCGAATGTGGGCCAGCAGTCCATAATGCTCTCAATAAAGATGCCGTCCGTGATATCGCCGAAGGTCTCCAAAAACTGCTTTCGTTCTTCCCCGGTCAGCACGTCTCCATTGGTCTTTACGATCATTTCCGTATTCGTCTTGTGCTCGTAGAAATACCGGATATTATCAACCAATTCCCGATAATTGATTTTGTATCCCGAAAACTCTTCATAATGGCGTTCATGAACGCCCTCGATGGAGATATTGATCCGGTCGAGCCCGGCGGCTATAATCTGATCACTTTTTTCTCTTGTCAGCAGCGAGGCATTCGTCGTTGTATCCACTCTCTCACAGCATCCGCTTTGCTTTGCATACCGGACCATATCCGCAAAATGAGGATTCAGGAGAGGTTCCCCGTCCTTGTACAGCCGGATGACTTTCACCTTATCTTCAAACTCGCCGATATCATCGATGATTTTTTTGTATAGATCAAAATCCATCAGCCGGAGGCTTCGTCCCTCCGTTCTCCGCATCAGCTCCCGGTCTCCGGTAGGACAGAATTTGCACTGAAAATTACATGCATCAGAGGGATCGATGTTGACAATAAACGGTGTTCTCAGGGGAATTACGGTTTCAAGCTTTGTTCTGTTTTCTTTATCGATCCTTGGTTTGAATTTTGCCTTCATAGCGAATCTTCGAAGGGGCCTTCCCTTCTCTCTCCTTCCGTTTTTTGGAGCAGTCCCGGGCTTCCTGTCTTATCTCATCGATAATTGCTCATACTTTTCGATCAGTTTATCAATATGGTTATCGAGGCAATCCGCAGGTGTACTTAAATACTTGAAATCATGACATCCGTTGCAGTGTCTGATATCGGTAACCTTCTCCTTTTTCAACAGCTGGAGAAGCAGTTTTTTATGTTTTTCTCCGTGCCATATCGTCCGGATATCGTCATCGATCGCATTTCCAAGACAATCGTCATAATATGTCGATGTGCAGCAGGGGAACACATCCCCGTTCGCTTTAATGTGCATTCTGTAAAATGCCATCGGGCATATTTCCATCCGGCCCAGATCCATTCCGTACTTGGACGACTGGTAGTCATCCAGATTCTCGTTTTCCAGAGCATTATACGGACTCAAATGTTCCAGTCTGATGTCGTCCGCGGTATCAGTAAACCGTTCATAGAATAACGCTTCCCGGCCGCGGATCATTTCCTCCATGATCTTAATCTGAACCTTGCATGGATAATGTCCCTGATCTCTCCGTCTTCGGAAATACCGGATATTCTCAATCAGGGAGTCCACGCTGAGCTTAACCCCGCAGGATTTCTGATAATCTTCATCCGTAATTCCCTGCAGAGAAATGCGGAGTCTGTCAAGTCCGGCATCCAGCAAACTGTCGGATAACTCCTTGTTCAAAAGACTTCCGTTTGAGACGATATCGACACTGTCCGCTATCTTTGCATTGCTGACATAGGACACCATTTTTACGATATCCGGATGCAGCAGCGGCTCACCGGAGCCGCACAGATAGATCTGCTTATAATGGCCTAACCCTGCCAGATCATCAATAATTTTCCGAAAACTGTCCAGTGCAAGTCTGGTCCTGTCTACCGCCCCCTGAGACTGAACACAGTAAAAGCACTTGAAATTGCAAACATCCCACGGAAATATTTCCACAACATAGGGCGAGGCGATCGGCAGCACATCCGACAGCTTCTGGCGGTTATCATCATATTGTTTGCCTTCTATTATCACGACCGGATTCCTCCCATACTACCCTTACATTCAGCCGGAAATCCCTGCTTTCTCATGCATGCCGAATGATATCCTCACGATCTTTTTCTTAATTCCAACCTTTGCCGGCATCTGCAAAAGCATCCAACAGCTCTTCAAAGCTTTCTTCACACCTCATTCCGGTATCCCGCTCAAACTCCGATGAATCCAGCCATTCCTCCCGAAGTGTCAGCCCATCCTCCGGGCGAATGTCAAATCCGATCGGCAGTCTGTATTCAAAATGTTCTGCCGCCGTCTGCAGATACTCTCTTAAGATTCTTGCCCTGCCGCTGCCGATATAGTACGTCTTCTGCGGGACATCCTTTTCTCCGAGAGTCCGCAGACCTCTGGACAGATACCTTACGGAGACAATGTCAAAATAGTTTCTGCAGCTGCCAAACTCCGCGGGTTGGTTGTTCCGAAACGCATTGACCGCATAGGGAAAGAGCTGATTCTGATTCATGAATTTCCCTACCGGATGACAAAACTGCACCCAGATACATCTCAGATCCAATTTTTTCGATAACTGCCGTATCATGTCATGAGCATGTTTTTTCGCGATACAGTAAAAGGAATTTCCGGAAAAACCGTGTGCCGCCAGCATCTCTTCCGCCAGTTTTTCATATACGGTCCCGGTAAAAATGATTTTGGGGCATCCCATTCTGCTGCACACCTTCATCGCTTCGATGGCAAGAATCTCATTGCTGATCTGAAGAGACGCATCCGCCCGCTGTTCACCGAGGGCTCCCTGCCAGGCCAGATGATAAAAGACATCCGGAACCACTCCATTCATCTTTTCTTCCAGCTTCGGTATCTCCGCCTCCATCACCGTGAGACCGCATTTGTCCTCTATTTGATCAAGAAATCCTCGCGACCGGTTGCATACCGCATAAACCGTGTGTCCCGCCGCAAGAAGCTCCGATACCAGATGAAATCCAAGATAACCGGACGCCCCGGTAACTACTGCTATCATCGTTTTCCTCTCTCTCCCGATCCTTCGGCCTGTCACTCCATCCATTGATAATTTCTGTCTTTTTCAGAAATCGTAATATTTGAAAGGTCCTCTCCCCAGTCAATATGGAATGCCGGATCGTCAAACCGATAATTCATCTCACTGTCCGGGACGAATTCATGCGTCATATAGTACAGAATCTGCGTATCATCCTCCAGGGTCAGAAAGCCATGCGCGCATCCCTTCGGGATATAAAAGGCCCGCCGGTTCTCCTCACTCAGTTCCAAACAGACATACTGCCTGTACGTCGGCGACTCCGGTCTCACATCCACACAGACATCCCGAAGTCTTCCCCTCGTGCACATCACAAGCTTATCCTCGCAGTACGGCGCTTTCAGAGAATGAAGTCCCCGGAGCGTGTGTTTTCTGAGATTCTGTGAAATGCTGGACTGCACAAAGTCCGCACACATCCCGGCTTCCTCCAGTGTCTTTTTGTCAAACGCTCTGGAAAAATACCCCCGCTCATCCTGAAAGACATCTCTCTCTATGACAAAACATCCTTTTATCTTTGTCTCCGTTATCTTCATTCCGGTCTCCGATCCGTTGCGTTCCTCTGCACATATTCTTTCTGCCAATGCGGTCAGATTACGGTCATCATAGTACTTCAGAAAATGAGCCGGTGAACTCTTGCTCCCGCTTTTAAAACAATCCGGTACCGATCCGCTCTTTCCCGCCGCGAGCACTTCTGCATTCTGCCGGTCTTCGCCGCAGATATAAAGAAAACGTTCCCACAGACTTCTGCCGACGATATCCGCAAAATGATGCAGCCGTTTCGGCCGTTTCACAGTCCTCTCGATTGCATCCCGAAACCGCTTTGCATTGACGTCTGCGCGATAATTCTCAATGACATATTCTCTGGCGGCCGTTCCGATCCGTTTCCGCTCTTCCGCATGAAGGAAAAGCCGCTTTACCGCATCCGCGGCTTCGTTCCCGGATCCCGCCACAATCCCCGTCACTCCGTCTTTGATGATCGCCTTTTCCGGCGGATTATCATATACGACAACCGGAAGTCCCGCGGCCATCGCTTCAAGAATGGCGTTTTCTGTCGTCGCATAATTATTTTTCGTCAGAAGATAGAGAAAAAGGTCAAAGGTGGGATACCACTCTCCGGGATCCGACGCAAATCCTTCCAGCGTCACATATTTCCGGATCTCCTTTTTGGAAAAGAACTCCCGTTCAAAATCCTCCGTATATTTTCCGAAAAGATGAAACTTCGCATTGGGGATTAACTCATGGATAAGCTCGCAGACATCCGGATAATCCGGACTCATCTTGGCAAAATCCAGCGTTCCGATATATCCGATGCGAATGGGATTCCCGGAGGAATACTCCTTTTTGTGCGGAACACTCTGCGGTTGGAAATCTCCCATCCCGTAAAGCAATTCTGTGCGTTTCATGAGTTCTCCCGCAATCCCGGTATTTTCCTTCACCCGTTCAAAGGAACAGGGCGACGTAAACAAAACAAAATCAAATTCTTCGAGAAATTCCGGTTTCAGCACCGGAAAAGACAGGCCGTTTATATGCGACCACAAGACGTAACGAGCGGGAATCCGGTCAAGCAAAGAAAGCAGCCCCACCATCAGCGGGTGGGCCCACCAGTCCAAAATCACCGCATCCGCGTTCTCAATCGCACGGATCAGTTCTTCCTCCGACGGGGCAATGGAAATCCCGGCACCGGCCTTCTCACATTCCTCATACCACTGTCTGTCCGCCGGTTCCTCCAGCATAATGACGGAATTCCGGTAATCGCGGCAATGCCTGATCAGTCCGCTGATGGCCTTGCCGACTCCGCCGCCAAGATGCGCCGTTATATGAAGGATATGCTTCATCCCGTTCTCCACGTTCTCTCTGCCAAAGTTCTTTGTGTCTGCGATCAAACTGTCTTCTTAACCATAATACAGGGCTTATGCCTTTTCGGTCATTCATCCGTTCTTTTTCTATGCCCGTCAGCGGATCCTATTCCCATTTTATCCAGGGTGCATTCCCCTCCCGGATCAGAGATTCCAGCATCGTTTTTTCCTGAAGGGTATCCATGCACTGCCAGAAACCTTCGTGCCGGTAACTCATGAGCTGCCCCTCGTCTGCCAGTTTTGAGAGCGCATCCGATTCAAATACCGAATGATCGTCAAGATAATCGAAGATTTCCGGTTCCAGAACCATATATCCGGCATTGATCAGTTCATCGTCTTTGCTGTTTTTTTCCCGGAACGCTTTCACCGTATTATCCATCCCGACGTCCAGTCTTCCCTTGGACTGCTTTCGGACAACGGACGTCAAGGTGGCAAGTTTTCCATGCTGTTTATGGAATTTTACAATTTCCGAAATATCGACATCGCAGACGCCGTCCCCGTACGTCATCAGAAACGGCTCATTGCCGATGTAAGGTTGTATTTTTTTGATTCGGCCGCCGGTATTCGTGTCCTGACCGGTATTGATGACCATGACTCTCCACTGTTCCGGATTGTTGCCGGGATTGTCCCCCGTACTGTCACCGGATACCGTCCAGCTGTCTATGCCGGCTTCCGGCTTGCCCAATGCGGTGATTTTCACTCCATTTTCACCGCCGTTTCTGCTGTTCGCCGAAAAATCAAACAGCATATCCGATGTGTAAAACGCATAATCAGCAAACCATTTTTTGATCATATAATGCTTATATCCCGCGCAGATCACAAAGTCATGGAAGCCATAGTGGGAATACTCTTTCATGATATGCCAGATAATCGGCATGCCGCCAATCTCAATCATCGGCTTCGGCCGCATCTCGGATTCCTCCATGATGCGGGTTCCCCGTCCGCCTGCCAAAAGAACAACCTTCATTCGCAGCACCTCGCACTGTTTGAAAACCGTTATGATTCCGAAGCTTCGGCGACAATCTCTGCCATCCTGCGCATATTTTCCGGAGAAATAACCCGATCCAGAAGGGCAATGAACTCTTTATACTCTGCACGAACCGCTGCTTTGCAGACGATCACGCAGTCATCCACATCATTCAGATCGTAAATCTTCTGAACGCCCTGCATCGCCACGTCCGCATTCGCATTGCGGTCTCCGTCCAGCATAGAAAACGACATGAGGAATGTGGACAGCACATTATCTTTCTTTTTGTTTGCATGCAGAAGGATCGACGCGTAGCGTACCGCATCCTTCATTCTTCCCTCTGCCTTAAAGCACGAGAAGGAAAGCATTTCATAGACCAGTTCAAGATGTGATATGGCATCCCGTCCCGTCGCATTCTGATCTCCGTTCAAAAGATTCAATACCCTTTCGAGATAAGGAATCGCCTTGTCAAACTCGCATTTCCGGAAATAATCTTTCCCAAAAAGATAATCAAAATCTGCATCCCGAGGGCAGTTTTTGACTGCAAAATGATAATACTTCTCCGCTTCCTCATAATCGCGCTTGTCAATCAGGTTTCCGATCAGCGTTTCGAGGGTCCATATCGGCCGGTCGCCAAACGGAACCGGCTCTCCATACAGTTCAATGGATTTTCGGTAGGCGTCGCTCGCCTCTTCTTTCTTTCCCCGAATCATCAGTTCGTCGCCAAGGTAACCGTACATATCGGCATTGTCCGGATCTTTTTCCAGTGTTTTTTTGATAATATCGAGGTTACGGTTGGCATCGATTTTTTCCTGAAGCACTTCCGCCATATATCCCGTATGGAAGATATTCATACGTTCTTCCGGATAATAGCCCTTCAGTCCGGCCGGACAGTGAAGCTGCTCATGAATTGCGCCTTCATAACGGATGCCGCAGTGGTTTTTAAACAGGCGGGTCTGCGGAATCTCCTCCCGAATCCCTCCGTCACTGTTCAGATTCAGAATATAGCCGACAATGCAGTTCACCTTCATTTTCTCTGCCTGCCGGATTTCATCCATGACCCGTTTCGCCGTCACTTCATCGAAATACTCATCCGCATCCAGGATCGCGATCCAGTCACCGGAAGCGTGCTTTATGGCAAAATTCTTTGCCGCCGCAAAGTCGTTGATCCAATCAAAATGGAGGACCGTAGCCCCCATCTTCTTTGCAATCTCCACCGTCCGATCGGTGCTTCCCGTATCGACGACAATCTGCTCATATAAAAAATCTTTTCCCCAGGTCAGAGCGCGCTCAATGTTTTTTTCTTCATTTTTCGTAATCATGACCTGCGAAAGCCGTAATGCCAGTTTTCTTCCCATTGAAACATCCCCTTTTTGCGATAATAACGAAAATCGACCTCTAATTATCTTCGACATTTTTTAAGCTGATTATAAGTTAACCATCATAAAAATCAAAGGGTGACGGCTTTTATAAATATCGTAAGATGATAATGTCATAGAAAAAACCGAAAAACCATCTCACTCACAGAAGAACAAAGTCCGCGGAGCGTTTTTTTCATAGGGAATTTCGGAGAAATTTCCTATAAAAAAAGGGGCGCACCCCATATGGAATGCGTCCCCGAAAAATCGTATTGTGTTCCAGCGTTTTCTCTGAAAATTATCTGAGAAGGCTGAGAACGCCCTGTCCGGACTGGTTTGCCTGAGAAAGCATGGACTGTGCAGCCTGGGAAAGGATGTTGTTCTTCTGGTAAGCTGCGATCTCCTTCGCCATGTCTGTGTCACGGATTCTGGACTCAGCAGCTGTGGTGTTCTCAGAAGTTACTGCAAGGTTGTTGATGGTGTGCTCAAGTCTGTTCTGCTTTGCACCGAGCTCTGCACGGTAGTCAGAAACGTGGTTGATTGCCTTCTGGATGTTGCTTACAACCTGATTTGCTCTCTCGGTCGGATCTGCATCGGTCTCTGCACCGATCTGCAGGTACTCTGCACCGTCATACTTATCCTTCGCGCTCATATCAGTTGCACGAACGCCGTCGTATGCGTCAAGCTGTCTGTTGTATGCGGTCTTAAGAGCGGTGTTGGAACCAAACTCTGCTGCTGCAGTACCGTCTGTCTTCGGGGTAACCGAAGTGGATGTGCTTGCAGAACCGTCTGCATTCAGGTTCTCTGCCTTAACGTAGGTTCCTGCGGAAGCCATGCCGGAAACGTTTGCAGTTACCTTTACATAGCCGGCGCTCTCGAGAGCCTTAACCTGGATCTTCTCAACTGCGTTGTTCTGTGCAGTGGTGGAAGTTCCTGCCATCTCCTTAACCTTTGCAAGAGCAGAAGCGGTAGAGATCTGACCCTTTGCTGCGTTTGCAGTACCGTCGTCTGCAACCTTGATCTTGTCAAGATCCTTGAAGATACCGGATACAGTCATATCCTGACCCTTCAGCTTCAGTGTCTCACCCTTGGTCGCACCGATCTGCATGGTCATGGAATCTACCTGACCTTCCTCACGGCTCTGTGCCAGCGGCTTGATATCATTGTAATCGGTGTTGTTTGCGATACGGTTGATCTCGTTGCCGAGCTCATCAAGCTCCTTCTGGATGGAATCACGGGATGTTGTGTTGTATGTGCCGTTTGCAGCCTGAGTTGCAAGGGTTGTCATACGCTGCAGCATGCTGTGAGTCTCAGTAAGAGCACCTTCCTCTGTCTGGATCAGACCGATTGCATCGTTTGCGTTTGCCTGTGCCTGATCAAGGCCGTTGATCTTGGATCTCATTGCCTCGGAAATAGCAAGGCCAGCTGCATCATCCGCTGCACGGTTGATACGGAAACCGGAAGACAGCTTCTCAAGGTTCTTGTTCAGAGAAGTGTTGTTGGTGTTGAGCTGTCTGTAAGAGTTGGTAGCTGCCATATTGTGCTGAATAACCATAGATTACCTCCTAAATTTACCTTCTACCGGAACCTCCCTGTCCCGATCCCGGATCCCGTAAAGCATGGAACCCGGCGGTGTAATACTTGTTTTATTTTACTTTATTATCATCGGCTCTTGGAAAATATATATAAGCTTTTTTTCGTGAGCTTTTTGAAATCTTATCTTCCTCTCTTATGGAACAGCTCTCCGAAGGAACGGAACGGGGACTCTGTGGTCAATGTCTCACGGATGATATTCTCAATCGACGTCTTCGCATTCTCATTCTTCAGGTTGTCCACGAGATCGAGAAGCGCGATCTGATCTTCCATCTGCAGTGACTTCGTGCTGTACTTATTCACGAGTTCTTTCACATTTCCGTATGCCTTGGCAACGGACAGATTCTTGTTGCTCGCAAGCAGCGCATTCATCTCGGTGACATACTCCTGGCGGAGACTGATGGCCAGCGCCTGAAGTTCGTATTCGCGAAGTCTCTCCGGGAAGACGACGTCACAGATGGCTTCACCGCTCTCTCCGTCTTTCCAGTGATACTGCTGCTTCAGCATCTCAATCGCATGTTCTTTTCCGTAATAATAGAGATCCCTCTGCGCAACCTCAACGACAATGCCGGTTTCCATCTCCGGCACCATGTTTTTCAGAAGCGTCTTATCCATAAACGGAACCTTCAGGAGATTGATTCCGGCATTCTGCTGCGGCAGCGCGCGGACAGCATCCGCGTAGACATCGATCTTGCTCTGCGGCATACGGTATTTTGCCTCATCAATGGCCAGCTCGATGATCGCTTTGCGGATAACATCCCGACTCATGCGGCGCTTATTGCCGACCCGGTTTACTCCGGCCGCATGCTCCAGCCACTGTGCCTCAAGAAGCTGCTCCCTCGTCGTCATCTGATGATTGGCCAGAACCGACGCCTTGTGAATCACAGAAGACCGGTCATCGTTGATCAGAGCCAGACAGTGCGACGGCTTTGCGCCAATGATGCCGACACCGATCAGCGCAGCGCTCGGATCCTGGCGGATCTGATTCTGGATCTCGGCATTGTTCCAGAAGGCATAATTATTATCCTTCAGATGGATCTCTTTAAAATGAATGTTCTTATACTTTGCATACGCGTCACGCAGAATGCGGACCGCTTCTTCATTATAAATAGAACTCAGGGTGAAATAGATATCCACTCTCTTTCCGCTGTGCATATCGGAATTAAAATCCGACAGAACAGAGGATTTCGTATCCGTTCCAATCGACTCCTCGAGACTGTCCAGATCAACATCGATGGACGGACGGTTTCGGATATACGCATACAGATCGTATTCATTGGTTGGAATCTTAATGGTCTCCGCGCCGTTTCTTCTGGCTCTTCCGATATCGTCGGTGACCATCTTCATCATATGAAACAGTTCATTCTGATCCGATACGCTGTCGGGAATCCCACAGGAGATCAGTTTGATGTTTTCCCCGTCTTTCCTGCGTACAAGAATGGATACTTCGTCTTCATTTTTCCGGTTGCGGTATTCGACCTGATCAGATCGCCCCAGTTCCGCAATAACCTTTCCCGATATGGACTGCAGGGTGAGCTTGCTGTCTTCCTCCGGCTCCTCGTCCGGCTCGTCCTCCATGATGTCTGCCTCGTACTCGGTTGCCCCATTTAAAAACTTCTTAAAAAACCCCATATCGATCGGTCCTGCCTTTCTTGTCTTCGGTAATGCACCGATATTTAGCCTTTTTTCCCCACCATTCGAATGTCAGTAGAATTCCGTCGGATCTCCCCACCATCATATCAGATTTTTCCCGATTCGCCTACTGCATCCCGTGATTTCAGATCGCACTGAATCCACTGTCGCTGTCTCCGAAATCGCCGATACTTCCGCTTGCCTTCATCAGCATCTGCATTCGAAGAATCTCCACCATACTGGAATATGCTTTTGCATCCAGTTTCTGTGTCGATCCGTCCCCCGTACCGTTCTGCGCTGACATGGCAAAAAGAGACATCAGCGACGCATTGATATCATTTCCGCCGAGTCCGGAGGACAACAGCATGGACTGAACATCACCGAAGCTTGATCCGATGCCGAGCATATCGGCACTCGCCGCGGAATATGAGGACGATCCCTTCACATATCCGGCAGAGATCTCGCCGCCGTTCAGCTTGGACATGATTGTGCGGACATAGTTCTGTGTCTCTTTATATGGAGGAATTCCATTGTATTTTTCCACCGCATTCGGTCCGGCATTATAGGCCGCAAGCGCCTTTTCAATGTTTCCGCCGAATCGCTGAAGCTGCTGTGCAAGATACTTTGCTCCTCCCATGATATTCTGTTCTGCATCAAACGGGTCCCGGACGCCAAGGCTTCTCGCGGTTGCCGGCATGAGCTGCATGACGCCCATTGCGCCGGCCTTGGATACTGCCGTCGGATTGAAACTGGATTCCTGATTCGCCACCGCTTTCAGAAGCTTGGTGGAAAGTCCCGTCGCGGATGCGGCGCGCTCGAACATCTCATCCATCGAAGTGGTCCGGTCAATATGGCTCGCCGAACGGAAGAGATCCTGCGTCATCGTTCCGGTAAGCCCGGTAGAATTGTTCTTTCGGACGGAAGTTCCGGCCGAAAGATATTGTTTCTGTGATGCTGACGTCCCCGATGTCTTCTTCTGTCCTTCCAGCGGAAGAGATGTCTTCACCGCCTTTGTTGCGGAATCCGTCTTCTTCACCGCACTGACCATCTGCTGAAAGGTCGCAGACGAGCTTCCGGACGAAACCGCAGCTTCATTCCGGGTCCCCCCGCCGGTATTGCGGATCACCCTGGTATTCTCGTTCAGAATCCTCGTGTCCAGACTTCTTCCTTTTCCGGTGTTATTCAGTTCCGTAATGGATTCCATGAGTCCCATCGATTATCTTCCTCCGTCTTCCACTTTCGTGCCGTCCGCGCGATAGCGCTGCGGCTTCCATGCCACTTCCGAAGGTTCCTTCTCTTTTTTCTCATTCCGTTCTGCCGGCACTTTCTGAATCACGGATGCCGCGGCCGCTGCTGCGATCTCTACCGCCGCTTCCTCCGACGAAAGGCCGCTCTTTGCCGGATTGACCGGCCTGTCACCGGTCCGCATCGCCCGCTCATTGCCCTTTGCCGCCGCCTGTTCTGCCAGGATCTGTCCCTCTGCCAGAGCGGTACCGACGGAAGCGAAACCATTCTCACCGGCAACACCGCCGTTTTCCGCATTCTCAGCTGTTTCTGCCTTGACCGGATTCCCGTTTGCGTCTTTGGATGCTCCAAAGCCCAGAAAATAAACATAGATCTCGACGATCGCCTGGAAAAGTTCTCGCGGTATCTCAGCCCCCATCTTCAGCTGGGTGAGAAGGGATGCAAGAGAATCGTCTTCATAGACCGGAACGCCGGCGCGCATGGCGGCCTCGGTGATCCGCTCCGCGGTATATCCCATGCCGGAAGCGACAATAACCGGTGCTCCGTTTTTTTCCGGATCGTATTTCAGCGCTGCGGCTCTCTGCTTCTGAACCGACTCAAACTGTGACATTGATTCCTCTTTCTTTCTCCCGGATCTCCGGGAATACCTGATCTACTCTGAGATCTCTGACTTTTTCCGCCACCTGCAGACTGTTGATTCGCAGGCCGTTTCTCTTGACAATCTCACTCACCTGCCGGTTGACATTGCTGTACTGTTCTTCCAGTGTGCCCGGAACAAAGAGCTGCATATCGAGAGCGCCCTTTTCCATATACGCAACCAGTTCAAAACTTCCAACTTTCTGGATGGTGAATTTGACAAATATCTTCTTTCCGGATCCTTCCGAATTCCTGTCGCGGTGCGCGTCCGGATCAATCCACATCTCAGAAACGACATTCTTATCCTGATATCGAAACGGCACCAGCATATGAAGCAGCGGCATATAGACGCTCTGATTCATCAGAAGATGCTTCATAACCTGCTGCGCACGGTCGGCGCTGTCAGCTCCGCCCTCGCCTCTGGCACCCCTCTCGAGGACATCGGCGATCAGTTTTGATATGGGCTGTCCTTGCTGCTTCTGCAGTTCTTCCTTTAGCTTTGCGTATTCTGCCTCCGGCTCATCTTCAAAAAACAGTCCGAAATCACCGTACCGCATCAGTCTCTTGAACAGTGCGTCCAGATCATCACTGTCTCCGTTCTCGTATTTCACGGCATAGAGCGAAAAAAGAACGCTTGCCGTCCGGATCGGTCCGTAATTGTGGGTTCTGGAAATATATTTTGACAGGAACGGAATAACCTGACTGTTCAGAATCTCCGTATTCTTCTTCGTATCGCCCGCCGGTGCGTCCCAGTCCATCTGTTCCAGAACGTCTTCCAGATCGCCGCGGACAGAGGGAAGCATCAGATTGCGGATATCCTCACCGAGATTCTTCATCTGTTCCAGATGATGCGGTCCTTCCGCCATACTGCTGTACTGCTGAATAAAACGCAGAATATTGCTTCGCATGACCGGAGACATATCGTCTTTCATCATCTTCCGGATCGCATCAAAAAAACCGCCCTTGAACATCACCTGCGTCTTCTGCTGATCGTCGATGTATTTCGCAATCTCATCCGCGCTGTTCATCGTCAGCTCTGAATAGAGCGTATCCATCAGCTCCGCAAACTGCGGAGTGATCTCCGATGCCTGAAGCTGTGTATCCGCTCCGAACAGAAGATTGGCCAGCTGCTTCGAAATCTCCGCGCTCTCGCCCAGTTTCGTCAGGAAGTTCTGGTAATTGCTCGCAAAATCGACTCCACCGCCGGAAGCACCGTTTTGAGCTCCGTTTTCCTTTCCGGCAACGCCGGTGACCGCGTCGGGCCCCTGCGGAAGTATGACGTTAGGCGATTTGATATTAAGATCGTTTTTTATCTGCTGCGTTTTGCTGACGCCAGGCTCGGTCACTTGTAAGATGTTCGGCATATCCACTCCATAAAAAATGTAAACTGATACATTTCGTCTTATCTGTTTTATTATCGACATTTATTAGAGAAATTATTAGCTTTTCCACGTCGATATTTTATACTATTATATAATGTCATTTTTTCTTTGTAATGTTTTTTCGAAAAATCCCAGTTATTTTTTAATATTTATTTTTATGATTCTTATATCGTGGTAAAATGAGTCGATAGATAGTATGCAGAGACTAATTTTTCAGTCTCGAGTGTTTTACTTATCAGGGGGAGGTATCCTATGGATATCAATTTAAGAACAGCGCAGGTCGCGAGAGCGGCCAGTCATTCCGTAACTTTGAAACCCGTATCAAAAGCTGCATCCGAAACCGTTCGCGAGAAGGATACTCCGGTTTCCGGCGCATATGATACTGTTACCATTTCCAAAAAAGCCAAAGCATCTGACAGCGATTTCGTAAACGGCCTCGTTCGTCAGGTTAAAGAGCAGATCAGCCGTCCGGTATCATCCGATCGCGTTGCTGAACTGAAAGAACTCTATCAGAGCGGCCAGTATGAGCCGGACAGCAGACGGATTGCCGAGAAACTTCTCGGATATTTCGGCTGATTGTGCAGGATTCCGGCATTCCGGTCAAAACCGCATGCCGTACATATTGAGGGCGAATAATGAGTGATATGAGTTTACTGAAGGAATTCTGTAATGTCTTAAAAGAACAGTGCAGTTGTGCCTCTGAACTGATCCAGTTGGAAGAGGCACTTTCTTCTGCTGCTTCCAAAAAGGATCCGGAGACGCTGGATCGTCTCGTAAAGGATTCTCAGCCGCAGCTGATGAACTTCCGCGGACTGGAGATGAAGCGTGCACGTCTGGCCTCTTCTCTCGGATATACCGGAAAGACCGCTTCGCAGATTCTTTCCTCTGTGAATGCGGATGAGAAAGCGCTTCTTGCACCGGTTCTCTCCGATCTGAGCGATGTTCTCGATCGTCTGCAGAAATCTCAGGAATCCTCGGACCGTATTATGCAGGTTCGTCTGAGCGAGATTCAGGAGATGCTTCATAACGCCGACGCTCCGGTTAAGCAGGATCGGATACACACAAACACACTGGCGTAAGCGCCTCATTTTTAAGTTCCAAAATCAATCAGACTGAGCACTTCGTTGATCGGTCTGTTTTTTGCGCTCAAAAAAGCCTGTAAACTCCATCAGAGCCAAAGAATTCATCCGGTTTGATTGCCTGCAGTGTCAAATCAAAAAAATTTAAAATTATGATTGTTTTTTTGATTGTCATCTGTTATAATGTCATTACAGGATGACATTTTACTCACTCAAAGAGGACCCCCTGCCCCTTTCAGTGACAATATGTCATGAAAAATCATAGAAACCGACATACCTTTTTCATTCAGTGTGTCCATTTTGTGATATTATATTTTCGTCAAAACACTTCGGGACATGCAACGGCCGGACAGCGCTGCCGGTGATAAAGGTTATAACTCAGCGGATTCGGGTCTTTTCAGGATGATTCGGTATTCCGCGCGTGAACCGCCCTTTCCTACGGGCGGTTTTTTCGTTATTTTCTAATGTTTTCCTAATTAACGTCGATAAACATACAGTAGAAAAAGAGATTCCAACAATGGGGGTTTTTTCATGATCAGAGCCACTTTTGCGGGATTCACCTCTGCACTGAGTGCAATGCAGTCGAATTCCAAGAAATTAGATGTAACAAGCCAGAACCTTGCAAACATGAACGTGGACGGTTATACACGTCAGAAACTGCAGACTTCGAGCTTGAACTACGAAAACCCGACTTCCTTTTACATGAACGAGAACGATATCAACGTAGGCTTCGGTGTCTCCATGGACGGAGTAACCCAGATGCGTGATCAGTTCCTTGATAAACAATACCGCACGCAAAACGCCATCACGGAGTACAACAACAGTATTGCGACAGCGGAGAAATCCATCGCGACCCTGCTTGATGAGACCAACGTGGATGGTATCCGCAAAGCATTCGACGGCATTCAGACGGCTCTCACCAGCATGCAGGATCCGTCCAAGGTCAATGACTCTGTCTATGAAGCGCAGCTTCGTTCCAGCGTAGAAGCCACAACCAATCTTCTGAACAACGCCGCACGGGAGATCGAACTCGCCGAAGCGAACGAATTTCACCGCATTGACGGCACCGGCACCAGCGAGAACGGCGCCATCCAGAATATCAATCGTCTTCTTCAGGAAATCGGTGATCTGAACGTCAAGATCAAAGAAAACCAGATTCTGAACAACAGTGCGCTGGAGATGATGGATCAGCGGAATGTGAAGCTCGATGAGCTTTCCAAGATCATTCCGATCCGGGTTTCCTCCTTCTATGAGCATGATGAGGTTCCGACCGATCCGGAGCTTCTGGCACAGTATCCGGACGGACGCAATCTCGGACTTGCCTATGATAAGGAAGGACGCACCGTCGGCAAGTCCAACTATCCGGAGGACATCCGTGTCGAGCTGGTCTACACCGCTCAGGTTACGGATTCGAACGGAACGGTTACACAGGAAACCCGCTACATGACGCTGGTCAACGGTTCTCTGAAGGGAACCGACGGTAAAAACTACGGAAGCGTCGGTCTTGCCAGCGATGCCTATACCGAGGACAATCCGCTGAATACGGCAGTTCGCTTCACCGGCGTCCAGAATGCGTCGAACCATCACTTCAACAATATGACCGATGCCGAGAAGGCTGCGGTTCCGGATTCCGGAAGTTCCGAAAAGGGAGAAGCGGTACGGATGCGCCTCGATTCCGGTTCCCTTCAGGCAAGCATGGATATGCTCGCCGAGGCCCGCAATCTGACTGCTGACGCGCTTGCAGACGGCGGAGATCCGCTGAGAGATCCGACCGGCCTGAAAGAAGGCACTTACTTCGGATATGATTACTATATGAAGCGTCTGGATCTTCTGGCAAATACCTTTGCCGAGAAGCTGAATGTTGCAAACTATCAGGGTACCAACGCCGTGCAGAATGCGGATCACTCCTACACGAGACCGAGCGACGCGCAGGCTCTTGCGAATTACCGCAATTCCTCCAGTGCAGCGGTCGATGCGAGTGATGACAATGCGGTCGACGGAAGCGGCAATCCGGTGGTCAACAAATATCTTCTTCTGGTCAACCGCGGCACTGATTCCGGTTCCGACCGGCAGACCGGCAGAAACATCACAGCGAAAAACATTACCGTCAGCGACAACTGGAGCAACGGATATACCCACATCGGAACGCAGGGTGACAATACCACTGACACGATTCTGGATATTCTTCAGTCCATGACCGATCCGCACTCCGTTCTTCAGGGCAAGTGCTATTCGGATTACATGAACAACATTTCCACCACCCTGGCAAATGATGCAAGAGCCAATGCAAACGCGACCGCCACAAACCAGGCTGTTCTGGACGCGATCTCCTCTTCCAGAGATCAGATCTCCGGTGTCAGCATGGATGAGGAAGCCGCAAACATGATGACCTACGTTTCATCCTACAATGCAGCCGCAAAGCTGATGACCACACTGGATGAAATGCTCCAGACTCTGCTTGCAATCAAAGGCTAAATCGAAAAGAGGTTAAATTATGGGAATCAGAGTTACCAGCGGAACTTTTTATAAACAGTACGCTCAGACCGTTCAGAAACTGAAAGCGGAGTACAATCACTCCATGGAGCAGGTTTCCAGCGGTCAGAAATTTGCCAGTGCCCAGGACGATCCGCTCTCCTACTATGCTGGCATGAAACTCGACAATCTGTATATGGATGCGGACGCAAAGGATACGGTCTCCGAATCCGTAAAGAACCGCCTTTACCAGCAGGAATCCGGCGCCCGCGCGATTCAGGAGGAGATGCGCAACATCAACACCAAGCTCTCCTTCATCAATAACGATTCCGGCAACACGGACCCCTCTGCCGTCAACACGGTCATCAACGAGTTCAAGACGAGATCCCAGACCATTGTCAACGACATGAACGCGACCTACGAGAACTATTATGTATTCGGCGGCAATGATCTGACCACCTATCCGTTCCAGCTGGATGCTTCCGGAAACACATTTACGTTCAACCACATTTTCCCGGGCGACACCGCAGCTTCCAAGATGGAGATGACGTTGGTTCGCGGGGATCATATCAACAAAGACGACTACATGATTTCGGACGGAAACGGCGGCATGGTACTGGACGAAGCTGCCTATAATGCGGCATATGAGAAGACCGACGGCGGATACATCTACAGTCTGGAATACAAGGTAACCTACGCGGACGGTTCAGAGGCCACCGGCCGCGACGCCATGACCACAATTCTCCGTGCCATGTCAGAACAGGGTCACGTGGATCTCGGTTACGGCGACATTCGCGTGCGCGATACGCTCCTTGACACCAACAGCGGCGGTCTCAACATGCTGACCGGCATCACCTCCAATCAGGTGCGCAAGCTGGCAAACATCGACGCTGACACCGGTCACATCACCGGCTTCCAGGACGCCGCATATGACAACCTGGACAAATATCTGATGGATTCTCCGGTCTTCCTGACGGCGAAGGCGGTTTACACGACTTCCGACTATTGCGCCAAACTGGAAGAACACGGTGATTCCAACGATGCGCGCACCGATATGCATCACGCTCTCGGCAATGTCATCGGAAAATGGCAGGAATCCGAAAACCGTGTCAGCAATACCTACCGCGAATCCGGTGTCCGCTACGCCCTCCTGGAAAACACACAGAAACGTCTGCAGCTGAAGATGGATACCTATCAGGACGAGTACGACGATCGTATGGGAATCGATCCGTACGAAGCCATTGCGAAAATGTACTCTGACCAGTATGCATACAACGCAGCCATGCAGGTCGGTTCCAAGATCATGCAGAACTCTCTGTTTGATTTTGTAAAGTAAAAGCTGATAAATGAAACTTTGTAACGTTTGATTTTTCAATGCTTATGATGCGAGGTACACAGAATGCTTACACTTAAAACCAGAGACTACGGAACTGTTGAATATGAAGAGAGTGATGTGCTGAGTTTTCCGGACGGCCTGTTCGGATTCACAGAGTGCAAACATTTCATTCCTCTGTGTCTGGAAGAAGGCGAAGACAATTCCATCCTTCTTCTGCAGTCGATTGAGATGCCGGAAATTGCCTTTGTGGTGATCAATCCCTTCGTCCTTGAGCCGGATTACGCACCGGTTCTTCGCCACGAGGAACTCAACTATCTTCAGGTTTCTTCCGAGAATGAGCTTAGCTTTTATGTCATCTGTGTTCTTCATGAGGATTATCTGGACAATACCGTCAATCTGAAATGTCCGATCATCCTGAACCCGGCAACCCGCACCGGCATGCAGGTTATCCTGAGCGACTCACCGTATGAGTTCCGCCACCGTGTCGGCGATTTCTCCGCTCTTCTGGAGAACAAATAACGCAGAAAGGCTTCGAGGTATAAGAAAATGCTCATTTTAAGACGCAAAAAGAATGAAAGTATCCTGATTGGCAAAGATATTCGTATCACCGTTGTTGAATCAGCAGCGGATGGTGTGCGTCTGGCGATTGACGCTCCGCGGCAGGTCTCCATCATCCGTGAGGAGTTGTCGAACGCTGAGGCGATCAATCGAGAGGCAATTTCTTCCAATGCCACTTCTGTCGATCAGATGATCCGGAGAATCTCCACTCTTCGCCAGAATAACGAAGCAGACAAGGAAGCCCCCGAAGAAAAGTGATAATTTCCCGAAGCGGGCAGACGATGGAAGTGATTTGCCGCCCGTCAAAGGGACTATCGATCATACTATGATTTGTGCCGTCAGCCGTGCAATCGGCTGGCGGCATTTTCATATGCCGCAGCCGGAGCACTGACATGGTTTCTGCAGACTTGAACCGTTCCTGTGCTCACCGGCAGAACAAAGTCCGCGTGCGCATCCTCGCAGAGCGTTTTTGTGCGTGACAGGAGATTTCGGAGACATCACCTGTCACGCACAAAAAAGAGACGAAATCCGAACACGGTTTTCGTCTCTTTTGGGTTTTAAATGTTGAGATTTTATGTTGATCCGGAAGAGTTTCGTATATCTCACCGGATACCGGAACAGGTCTGTTCCGGTATCCGTCTCACTGTTTTTTATCTCAGTGCGAACTTGCTTACTTCCTGATCCAGCGCCTGCGCCTGTCTGGTCAGCTGCTCGCTGGCTGCCGCACTCTCCTCCGCGGTCGCCGCATTCGTCTGTACAACGGAAGAGATCTGATCGATACCGGTCTTGATTCCATTGATGGACTCCTGCTGTTTGTCGCTGGCCGCGCTGATTGCCTCGATCAGTTCCACAACCTTCTCGGTCGCTTCCTTGGTCTCCATCAGATACTGTGCGGTCTTTTCTGTCATCTCGGAACCTCTTTCCACCGCCTCAATCGTCTGATTGATCAGGTTGGACGTATCCGCTGCCGCATCGGCAGATTTGCCGGCCAGATTTCTTACCTCACCTGCAACAACCGCAAAGCCCTTTCCTGCCTCACCGGCACGTGCCGCCTCAACCGCCGCGTTAAGTGCCAGAATGTTGGTCTGGAATGCGATGTCATCGATCGTCTTGATGATTCCGTTGATCTTTCTGGATTTATCGGTAATCTCCGTCATTGCATCACGGAGATCCTGCATCTGCTCATTGCTGACAAGAATCTGCTTTTCTGCTGTCTTCGCTCTGCTGCGAGCCTCTCTTGCGCTGTCCGCCGTCCGGCTGGTTGCATCATTGACATCCGTTACCTCTGCGGAAAGTTCTTCAATAGAGCTTGCCTGCTCGGTTGCACCCTGAGCCAGATTCTGTGCGCCGTCCGATACCTGGGAAGCGCCGCTGTCTACCATGTGAGCCGACTCACGGATGGCTCCGATGACATTGTTCAGATTATCCAGAAGCTCATCGGTATTATCCTTCAGTTTTGCAAACTGACCGGTATATTCCTTCTCCAGTTCCACATCCAGATTGCCGTGCGCGATCTTGGAAAGCACCTCGGAAATCTCATCAATATAACCCTGATAATTCTGAAGCTGCTCCAATGTTCTGGAGAATGCCTTCGT
The DNA here is from genome assembly GCF_900101295.1 of [Clostridium] aminophilum. Taxonomy (GTDB): domain Bacteria; phylum Bacillota; class Clostridia; order Lachnospirales; family Lachnospiraceae; genus Clostridium_R; species Clostridium_R aminophilum_A. Next base: position 32,236 of record NZ_FOIL01000028.1, read on the forward strand.
AAGAACGCCAACCTCATTTTTGGAATTATCCTTCAGACTGACATTGAAATCGCCGTCTGCGATCCGCTCTGCCGCCGCGGTCACTCTCTGAATCGGATTTACGATCATGTTGCCGATCGCCATGGAGATAACCGTCAGCACAACAAACAGAATGATAAGGAAGACAATCATAATTCCAATGATACTCTTAATTGCCGCATTTGCCTTCTCATCGTATGCCGCCTGATCCGCATCGATGTCATCGATCCATACGCCGGTTCCGACAACCCACTGATACGGCTCGAAAGCCTTGGTATAATTCCGCTTCGGAAGCGGAGTGGTCTCATTCGGCTTTGCAAAGGAAAGATCGGTAAATCCGCCCTCTGCCTGCTTTCCGTTCTGGATCATCAGCTGAATGAATTTGACGCCGTTCGGATCCGTTGAATCCCAGCGGGATTTACCCTCGGTATCACGTCCCAGAAGAACCACATTTGTGCCGTCATATGTATCGATCCAGAAATAGCCGCTGCCGTTATTGTAACGCATCTGACGCACCAGATTCGCCGCCTGCTCCTTCGCCTCATACTCGCTCAGAAGCCCGGCTTTCTGCTGTTCATAGACGCTGTTGATCACACTGAGCGCAATCTCTGTCTCCTGTTTCAGCTTCTCCTCTACATCCTTTTCCAGACGGCTGCGATAAGCTGCAGATTGATCTTTGTTGTTCTGAATTGTCCTGAAAAGTGAAAATGAAGCCGTTCCGATTCCGGTAATGAGCGCTGTCGCCAGAAGAATCAGAATGATTGTCACTTTCAATGAGTGAATTCCCAGTTTTGTCGATTGTCTTTCCATAAACTATTCTCCTATTCCTTGGGTAAATGACACAAAAATAACAGGCATAATGGCTTTTCTACTGACATCATCGACGAAACCCGAAAAACAATAATACTGAATTCTATGTTATTTATGAAACAAATGGTAAAAATAATAAAACCCTTATTTTATCTCATACTTCATCTCAAAGTTATCATATGGAATCACAACCTCCGGAAATCCCTCCGACTCCGCCGCAATTCTCCCCGGTTCAAAGAAGAACCCGATTCCCTGATCCGTCAGAAAGAAGGGGGAATCCAGCCCGATCGAATCGGCCACGCTATGCTCCAGAGCCTCCGGTGACTCATAGGCAAAATTGGACTGTTCCGCTTTCTTCCGGAACGCCTCGCCGACCATCTGCTGAATCTGTTCCACCGGGGTTCCGGTGATGTCGGCCAGTGAAAGGAGTTTTCCGTTTTCTCTGTCAAAGGTGAAATACCGCTTTCTCCGTGAAACCATTTCCGCATTCCACTCATACCGGTCACCTTCCACGCAGAGGATTTTTTCCCTGTTCAGAGAGACGCCCCGGGTTCCGCTGAACCGCCAGGTAATCACCGCCGGATGGCTGAAGGAAACCGGCATCTTTGCCATCTCTTCTCCCTGTTCCTTCGCCTCCGCGATAATCTCCCGCTGAACATTCCGCATGGTTTCCGTCATGCTCTTTGCCGCGTCACCGTCTCCGCTGAATTCAATCGTTTCAATATAATATTGAAGCAGAGCCGCATCCGGGTTTGCCGACGATGAAGAACCGGAATCGGTCTCTCCTTCGGCCGCCTGTTCCTTTATCGCCTGATTCAGTTGCTCCTGATAGGCGATCGGATCCGCCGCGCGCGCTTCCCCGATCTCGGCGCTCATCTTTCCCACCGCATTCATGACGGACGTTTCCACCGGGGTCTCTGAGAGTTCCGGTGCTCTCGCCCCCTCCGCCGTCAGCTTCGCCGCCGCGGCGTAAATTCCGCCGTCTTTGGCCGTATAGTAGCGGCAGAGATTGCCATCGATCACGAATTCTGTCAGATCCTGCTTCATTTCGGCCATGCCGGCACCCTGCGCCGCAAAACCGATCTCCACCGGAAATCCGTCGGCATTGTCCGTTCCGTTTGCCGCCGCCCGGTAAAATCTCACGGCCTTTTCGTCCGCCGCTTCACCGCACAGCGCATAGTAGACATATCCGTCCTTCTCCGCGCGGACAATCGGAAAACGGTCCGCGTGGAACACCTCCGTTTTTTCAAGCGTACTCGGATCATATGCGCAGCACACGGACCGCCCCGCAGCATCCATCGTTACATAGTAAAAATGCTCTCGGAAAAATGTCGCCATTCCGGCATTGGTCAGTCCTTCCGCCTCCCGCACCTCTGTGCCGTCCGGATTGCAGACCGCAATCACGCCGGTTGACTCACTGACCAGCGGAAGATATCCGAGATTCTTTGCGCAGTCATCAGCCGAAAGGTCATTCGCCATCCGAAATCCTGCCGGCACGGTGGCCTGCCCCTCAAACATGGTCTGCTCGGACGCATCGGCAGTCGGCGCGTCCGGTGTTTTTTTCGCACATCCCGCCGCTGCCGCAAGCGAGAGTGCCAGAGCCGCGAAGACCGCCGCCCTCAATGTTTTTTCATGTTTTTTTCTCATAATACGTCTCCTCATCCGATCCGTTTTCAGCCTTCGCAGTCCGGGCGCCGCATCCCATTCCTTCGCACCCCCGGCGGCCGCATCCCATTCCGGAGCGGCCGCCCGGACATCTCCCTGCGCCGATTATATCGTGAAATCCTTATGATCCGTTCGGATTTCATTTACAATTTTATGAAATCGCGAGCATGCCGAACCGGAACGAATAGAGGTATTTCTCCTTCACTTTTTTCCCGGATGACATGGTCAGCGCCCGCTCATACAGTTCCAGCTGCGCGCGGTAATGTTCCTTCAGCGCTTCCGCGTCCGACGACCGGTCCGTCTTGTAATCCAGAAGAACCCATTCGCCCTCTTCTTCAAAATACGCATCGATGATACCCTGAATCAGAACCCTCTCGTCCGATTCACCGGTACCGATCTCCCGGGCCGGAACGCCCATGACAAACTGACGCTCCCGGAAGAGTTTTCCGCTCTCCGCCGCTTTTTTCGCGCGCTGTCCCAGCGGAGAGGAAATGAATTTCCGGATATCTCCTGCAGACACCAGCTCCGCCTCTTCTGCCGCGATCCGTCCGTCATCAAGAATTCTCCGGATTTCCGTTTTCACATCCTCTTCCGTCTCAATATTTTCGAAACGGATCAGGCTGAGCACCCGGTGATATGCGGTACCGCGCACCGGCCCTCCGGTTTCTTCCACACTCATCATAAACTGAGGCACGGTCGGAACGATCTCGTCTTCCGTTTCTTTCTGCCGCAGCTCGGATACCGAGTACTTCGCATTCAGAACGGTGTCCGCCCTGTGCGGATAATCCGCCTGTCCTGCAAGATCCAGAAGGCGCCGGTATGCCGGATCCCAGATACCGTCAGCCGGAAGCTGTTCCAGATATCTCCGGTCTTCTCCCCGGTCCCGCTGTTCGTCCATCTCCCGCATGAGCTGACCGCGCGGCGTATCAAATGAAATCTCCAGATGAGGATGTCCCTCCGAACAGGACATCAGAATCCACTCCAGATACGTTTTCTTTTCCAGCAGTTTCGAAGCCGGAACCTTTCCGTCCCGGAATCTCGTATTCATCAGTTCCTCTGCTTTTTCCCGCGCGTTTTTCATGGAGCCGGTCAGAATGAGTTTCTCCTTTGCGCGGGTCAGCGCAACGTACAGGACACGGAGTTCCTCTCCCTGGGACTCCTGCAGCTGCCAGCGCTTCATCACATTCTTTTTGAGTGTGCTTCCCTTGATCCTTTTTTTCGTGTCCGTGTAATCGGTTCCGATTCCCATCTCCGCGTCGATGAGGATATTTTTTCTCAGATCCATCTGATTGAAATGCTTGCTGAGGCCTGAGACAAACACGATCGGGAACTCCAGTCCCTTGCTCTTATGGATGGTCATAATCCGGACGCAGTTCGTGACATCGGCACCGCCCGCATCTCCGAAATCAACCTCTCTCTCCTTGAGTTTCTCGATGTAGCGGATGAAATGAAACACACCGCGGTAGCTGGAGGACTCATATGCCTTCGCCTTCTCAATCAGCAGATCCAGATTGGCGCGGCGCACCTCTCCGCCCGGCATTGCCGCAGCATAGAGGTAAAATCCGGTCTCGTCATAAATCTTATGAAGCAGAACATCCAGCGAAACCTGCGGAGCAATCTCCCGAAAGCCCTGAATAAGCTGCAGAATTTTCTTTAATTTTGCTGCGGTGTCCTTCGGACTTATGCCGGAAATCTGTTCCGGCAGTGTCTTTTTGGGAAGAATGATGCCGGATTCCGTCCGGTATTCCGTCCCGAAGGACGTCATTTTTATGGAATCATCCTGCGGCATTATTCCGTCTGCCCTCTCTCCCGGTCCGTACACTTCAGCAAAGTATCGAACGGCTCCGTACAGTCCCTCTCCCCGGTTTCCGCCTTCCGTCCGCTTTCCGTTTTCTGCCGCAATGAGAGCAAGCTCGGTGTCGGTAATCCCGGAAAACGGTGCTCGAAGAACGCTGGCCAGCGGAATATCCTGCACCGGGTTATCAATCACCCGGAGAAGATTGACCACTGTGCTGATCTCCGTCGTATCGAAGTACCCCGTCTTTTGCTCCGCCGAAACCGGAATCCCGTGCTGCGTCAGAACCTCGGAAAAATCCTCCGCCCAGGAACTTGTCGCGCGCAAAAGAATCACGATGTCACCGTATGAAGCTCTGCGGTAGCATTTTTCATTCTTATCCCAGATCCGAAGACCGCTGTCCGGATCGGTGAGTTCACGGATTTTCCCGGCAATCATCCCGGCTTCCAGTTCCCGGGATGTGTAATCCACATCCTCTTCCTCATCCGTTTCCGCTGCGGCTTCTGCCGCCGCTTCCGCCATCTCCGGCAGGTTCTCCAGATCTGTCTCCATGATCAGAAGCTCCGCAGAAAGAGAATGGGAATCCGGTTCCGGCTTCTCCTCGAAAACCGCCCCCGGATGAAGCGCCGCGGCCTCGTTGTACTCGATGGTGCCGACCTCTTTCGTCATAATCCTGCAAAAGATATCGTTGGTCGCATCCAGCACCTCATTCCGGCTCCGGAAATTCTGGTGCAGCTCAATCTTCCGGTTCACGCCGCTCTCGCCGTATGTATCGTATTTTTCCATAAAGAGCTCCGGTCTTGCCAGGCGGAACTTGTAAATGCTCTGCTTGACGTCGCCGACCATAACCACATTCGGCTCACCGAAGCGCTCTTTGGAGAGAAACTGAACCAGCTGCTCCTGAACCAGATTGGAATCCTGATACTCATCGACGAGAATCTCATCAAACTCCTGCGCCATCTCATCCGCTTCCGGTCCGGGAGTGCGATTTTCCCCGCTTCCGAGGATTTCCAGCGCAAAATGCTCCAGATCACCGAAATCGACAACATTTTTCTCCCGCTTCTTCTCGGCATACCGCTCGGAAAACGCCCGGACCGCATCCAGCAGCGTCAGAATATTGTCCTTGCCCGCTTCCAGATCGTGGAACATTTCCTCCGGTGAGGACGAAAAATACTGTTCGATCAGGGCCTTTGTCTTTTTTTTGCAGTCATCCCGGATCTTCTTTACCTGCTCCTGCTTTTCGGGGTCAATCTGATCTCTGATTTTTTTACCGATCGGAGCCAGTCTGGCATACTGAAAAGCGACCGCCCGCGACATGGCCGCATAGTCTTCCGCATTCAGAATCCCGTTCAGATGTTCAAGATCATCGTTAATCGTTTTTCCGTAAGGTTCCGGCCCGTCCGGCTCCCCGCACACTTCGAGGGCATATTCCAACACGCTGATCCATTCCCGGACCATGATTCTCACATCGGTCATCAGAAACTTCATCCAGTCCGTCTGTTCCAGTTCTTCCGGTCCTGCTGCCTCAAGTTCCCCGCGGCAGCGTTCCAGCCAGTCCTCCGGCCAGGGATTGCTCTGTGAAAACTTCCACACATTCAGAATCGTATCCTCGATCCCTTTATCCGTATTCCCGGTGGTGAATGCCTCGGCAAATTCCATGAAGCGCTCGCCCCATTCCGCATAGCACTCCTCAATCACCTCTTCCAGCGCATCCGCCCGGATCAGCTCTGTCTCCCCCTCATCCGCGATCCGGAATGCCGGATCGATATCCAGCCGGTCCGAATACTGATGAATCAGATACAGACAGAAACTGTCGATGGTTGTGATCTGGGCGTACTGAACCAGAACCGCCTGCTGTTCCAGGTGACGGTCTCCGGGGTTCTCCTCGATTTTCTTTTCGATCGCCTCCGCTATTCGCTCACGGATCTCCGCGGCCGCGCTGTGGGTAAATGTCATCACCAGCATACGGTCAATGTCCAGCGGATGGTCTCCTTCCGTGATTCTCTGAATGATTCTCTCGACCAGAACAGCGGTTTTTCCGCTTCCTGCCGCGGCGGACACAAGAAGATTTGACCCTCTCGCGTCGATCACGGCCTTCTGGTCGGCTGTCCAATTCACGCCCATTATTCTGTCTCCCTCTCTGCGGATTTCGGCTCAATCCCATTCGCAGGCGTCTCATTCCCTGCCGCCTTTTTCCAAACATGATCTTTCCCGTCATTTTCCGCTTCCGGTACCTCATGCCCGTCTTTCTTCTTCCGCATCGCGTTCTTTTCCTGCCGGTCTGCGGAACCTTCCGCCTGTACTTCATCCTTCCGGTCTTCTCCGGCAAATGCAATCCCAGCCTTCTTTCCGATTCTCGGCCAGATATCCTCTGCCTTCAGCGGCGGAAGCTTCCGGAAGGAAAACCCGTCCATCTGCGCATCAAAGCCGCAGACCGCATGGTACGGACACCATTCGCAGGCATTCTTCATCCCGTCCTTATACGGATTGATTTCGATCGATCCCTCCAGAATCTTCCGGCCCGCATCCTGCATGATGAATCCGCAGTACTTTCCCAGCGCACGGAAATGATCCTCGTCGAACACAAGCGCCCCTTTTGCGGCGCCGTCCTTCGATCTCGCCGCCGAGATCACCGGAGAATTGTAGTTTTCCGTTCCCTCCGCCGCGATTCCGTGATCCAGATGACGCACGGAATTGCCGTCGGCATTGACCGCACCGTTCATTTTCAGTTTCTCCAGAAGCGCCCGTTTCCGCGTTTCCTCCTCCACGGCTTTGTTCCGGTCAATCAGAGGATCCTGAATCCGGTAATAAAACATACCGGCCGGATGTACCGATTTTCCCGGATAACGGCTGCGGTATTTCTCCAGCGCCGCCTCCATATAAACCGGAAGTTGCAGCGAGAGGCCGTAATAAATGCTTCTCAGATCAAATTTCACCTGACCGGTCTTGTAATCAATAATCTTCAGATACAGATCATTTTCGTCTTCGCACAGATCCACACGGTCAATTCTCCCGTGAAGGTCAAGGAACTCGTCTCCTCCGAGGGCAATCCGCATCGTCTCGAGACCTTCCCGCGGAGTGAATGCCATCTCCAGCGCCTCCGGCACAAAATCCCCTCTTCGGATCTGTTCGGTGAGCGCCCACGCCGTCCGGTCCGCAATCCGCGTCATGCGCCGGATCAGATACCGGTTCCGCGCACTCGAGTCCATGATGCTGTTTCCATAGTCCCCCGCCGCCTTCGAGACGGCATCGCGGACCCGCTCGATCCGCTCGGATTCGGTAACCTCCGCGGCTGCCCGCTTTTCTTCCATCAGCGCCCGGAAATAGAGTTCGATGGAAGCGTGAAACAGGGAACCGATGTCTGTCTGCTTCAGCTGATACACTCTTCGCTCGGAAAGGTTCAGCCCATACTGCAGAAAATGCGCATAGGCACACTGATCATACTTTTCCAGTCTGCTGATGGAACCGCGCAGAATCGGGCTGTACAGAAGGCGCGCCGCCGCCTTTCCGATCCCCTTATCCGTGTAAGTCAGAAATGCCGCGTCGACAAGCCGGCTCACCTCCGCGCCGGTACCCGTCTGCTCTCCGCCCCGGTATTTCCGGTAGAGTTCCAGCACATCGCCCGTAGCATCTCTTCCGTCCCTGAGTCCGCCCGCAAGCCGGCGCATGCCTTCGGCCCGCGACCAGACGGCGAGGTTTTTCGGATCCGCATCGGCGATTTTCTTTTCCGGGAACATTTTCCGAAGCTGCGCTATCAGCGTTGACGGCCGGATTACTTTTCCCTCTGTGTCGGATGTGCTGAATGTCACATACAGTTTCTCCGATGCTTTCGTCAAAGCCAGATAAAGGTAGAACCGCTGGAGGAATCCGTCCTCCCTTGCGGTCGGCGCAATTTCAATATTCTGTCGGCGGAGAAGCCGGCGCTCCGACTCCGAGAGAATTCCGGTTCCCGGGGACACTGCCGGCACGATACCGTCGTTGACTCCCGCAAAGAACAGAACCTTTATATGCGCAAGACGGGTTCGGGTGATGTCGCCCACCACAACGCGGTCGACCGCCGCCGGAATGAGACCCACTTTGATCTCCGCAAATCCGGCATCCAGAATGTCTCTGTATTCATCCCGGCTCACCTTCTCGTCTCCGAGAAGCGCCGCCGTGCGGTCAAACAGATCGATGATCAGCCCGTAAACCTGACTGTATTCCCGCTCGAATTCCACGTTTCCCTGTGTGCCGAACGTCTCTGCCTTTTTCCGGAGTTTTTCCTCCAGTTTTAGTTCTTCCAGAAACCGGGTCAGCGCCGCCGTGCGCTCCGTCACGGTCACACCGCGTTTTCCCCATGCCTCTTTCAGCGAAAGGAACGGCGTCAGCACCGCCTTCCTCACATAATTCAGATAATTTAGATTGATCAGATCCGCGCCGGGATACGTTTTCTTCCACTCGGAATTCCAGCGGCGAAAGCCCCGGATGCCAAGCGCTGCGACATAATTTTCCAGAAAGCGGATCCACTCCTCGTCCGAATATCCATCCGAGGACAGGGACTGGCCGGAACCTTCGCCGGCGTCTCCTCTTCCATCCGGAAACGGCAGAACCAGACCGGTCTTCAGATACCGGAACACCGACTCATAAGAAAAATCAGACGAAATGACCTCCAGCGCCGCACGGATCAGCTCGGTCGCCGGGTTCTCCATAATACTCTTTTTGCTGTCGATAAAGCACGGAATCTTCTCCTCCGCAAAAGCATGTTCCAGAATGCCTCGGTACGAGTCCAGTGCCCCGGTGATCACGGCGATGTCACGGTAACGATAGGATTTCGTCCGCACAAGCCGGCTGATTTCCGCCGTGATCAGGCTGACCTCCTGAATCGGGTTTGCGGCACGCACAAGAAACAATCCGTTCTGCGATGATTTGCCGACGGCACGCGATGTCTCAGCCACAGCCGGATCACACCTCCGGAAAACGGATCTCTCGATTGCCTGAAGTTCCGGACTGTCCTGAAACCGCGGATAACCGCCTGCTCCCAGCAGAAGATCCTCCTCGCGCCGGACTCCCTCCGCCGCGGCGATATCGATCAGCCGGCACACCGTACGGCGGCTCAGATGGAACAGTTCCTCCGGTGCGCCCTCCCGGTAGGGATTCGCCCCCGCATCCATGGTTACCGTCACCGTCACCTTCGCACACATTTTCAGGAGGATTTCGAGAATATGATACTGGACCGGTGTGAATCCGGTGAATCCGTCCAGTGTGACAACCGCATCCTGCAGAAGCTCCGACTGAGGAAGACAGGAGCAGAAAATCTCCGGAATCTCTTCTCTGGACGCCATTTTATCTTTCGTGTATTCATGATATGCCTTCGTCACGGTCAGCATATCGGAGAGTTTTGCCCGGAGAAGATCGCTGGACACCGTATCGCGCATCTCCACAAGCTGTTCTTCCCGGATCCCGTACTGGAAGAACTCGGAGAGCTGGCTCTTGATCTCATCGATAAAGCCTGGCTTATCCAGATGCCGGCCGAATACCCGAAGTTCATCTCTCACCCCGGCCGCCGTCTTACGGATGACCATGGCCTTTCCCATATCATCCAGCACGGCGAGCTGCCGGACAGCAAGTTCCTCAAACACACGGTATGCCAGCCGCTCAAAACTCAGAATGTCGATGTTCATCACCGCGTGATTCGGATGAAGATCCACGATCTCCTTCTGGGTCTGCATGGTGAACTGTTCCGGCACGATCGCGTAATACCGGCGTTCCGGATTTTCCATGGATTCACGGATCAGATCGCGGTAAAGTTCTGTCGTTTTGCCGGATCCGGAACCACCGATGATGAATCTCAGAGACATAGACACTTCCTCCCAAAATAATCAACTCATTCTGCTCTCTATTATACACGGACAGAGGATCGGATAGGGGAGATTTGACACTCCCCTTCCACACCACCGTACGTACCGTTCGGTATACGGCGGTTCAATAGTTTACACGAACTTTTAGATAGTGGGCTGATAAGGATGGATATCCGAGTCTGACCACTATTATCGTTTTGGTAAGCGCTGTGTTTAGCATCATCGCCGCTCTCCATGTGCCTTTTCTACAGTTAGCCAGTTCATGTACCTTCCATTCTGGCAAGTGTAGCGCCCTCAGCATCTTGTACCTCGTTCGCACCTTTTTCCATTGTTTCCAATACACTGCCCGGATTCTGTGGCGAAGCC
>NZ_FOIL01000084.1 GCF_900101295.1 [Clostridium] aminophilum
CAGCACGCTATTTCACTAAGCGGCAAAGCCGCTAAGTGAAATATGTGTCGCTAAGAGCTTCGCCAAGGAAGCTGTCACCTAACGGTGACCAGCGGCGGCACGCAAAGTCCGCGACTTCCCCTCAGAAATGAGGGGACGGGGAACCAAAGTCCGCTGGCGAACGTTGAGGATACGGAGGGATAGAATGGAAAACGAACTTTTTGAACGGGCGCCGATTCACAGGGCGTATCTGAAAATGGCCATCCCGGTTGTTCTGAGCATGGTCGTGCAGCTGATCTACAATATGGTGGACACCTACTTTATCGCATTGACCGGAAACACTGATCTGATTGCCGGTGTGTCGGTCTGCGCGCCGCTCTTTATGCTGATGCTGGCGTTCGGTGATATCTTCGGCCTTGGAGGAAGCAGCGTGATCTCAAGACTTCTCGGCTGCGGAAGTCATGAAGATGCGCGACGTCTCAGCATTTTCTGCCTGTACGGCGCAGCGGCGTTCGGTGTGGCCGTGTCTTTTGTGATGATGGCATTCCGGACCCCGATCCTTGCATTTCTCGGCGCGGACGGCGCTTCGGTAAGTTATGCCTCCGGATATTACACCTGGATCGTGATGGGAGCGGCGTTTATTATTTTTTCTCTGGTCCCGACGAATCTTCTGCGGTCGGTTGGTTCACCGAATGCATCCATGATCTCATCATTTATCGGCGCTGTCGTGAACATGGTTCTGGATCCGGTATTCATCTTCGGACTCGGCATGGGAGCCGCCGGTGCGGCCATCGCGACTGTGATCGGATACATCTGTTCGGATGTGTTTTCCATCTGGTATATATGGAAAAAATGTCCGCTGATGTCCCTCGATGTCCGGAAACTCAGGATCTTCCGTCCGGAGCTGGTAGCCATTTTTTCAATCGGACTGCCGGCTTCCGTCACAAACTTTATGCAGACCATCGGCATGATCATTACCAACCGAAATCTTCTGCCGTACGGCAATGAGTCTATCGCGGTCATGGGAATCGTTCTGAAAGTGGTCAATATTGCCGCACTTGTGATCGTCGGTCTGGGATTTGGCGGTCAGCCGCTGATGGGCTACACTTACGGCGCAGGCAATATGCCCCGATTCCGCAGCGTGATGAAGTTTGCGCTTCAGATGGTCTGCGGGTGCGGAGCGGCAATCGCGGCAGTTCTTGCGCTGATTGCACCGGTTATGGTCGGCGTATTCATCAAAGATGAGGCGCTGATCGCGCAGGGATCGGTAATGCTTCGGCTTCAGATGCCGAGTATGGTGCTGATGGGGATCGGACTGGTCATGATCTGCGCGTTCCAGTCGACAGGAAAAGGCCTTCCGTCTCTTCTTCTTTCGATCTGCCGTCAGGGAGTGGTGTATGCCGCGGTGATGGCGGTTATGTCTGCCATGTTTGGATATACGGGCGTCATTTCCGCGCAGCTGGTGACAGATCTGGTGACGACAGTGATCGCGTGGATACTGTTCCGCGTCTTTCTTGCGGGGGAGATCACAACGGAGTGGATTTAATAGCGGGTTGATCGATGGGAACGATGAGCCATCATCGTGAAGAGAAAAAACGGTTCAGCGCTTCCGGATGGTTATGAATCAAATCGGACACTGCTCTGAGAAAAAAACGCTTTAAAGCCTCTTTACTTTAAAGTGCAAAAGAAGTATAATCGTCGGTATCTTCGGAAAAAGAAAAAAGGAATCCGATATGGAGATTCCCTTTCCGGAGAATACCGGCGTTTTTTGCGGCATACGAACAGCAGAACGGTGCCGCGATTGCAGACGAAATGCAGAACACCTGCGTTGCCGTGCCGGTCAGATTCAGTGGATGGCAAAGGGAGGAACATCATTATGGATATGGATATGCAGTTCATCAGAAAACTTCCGATTCCGAAGCTCCTGAAGGAGCGTTATCCGGTGACGGAGGAGATGGCGAAGATCAAGGAAGCGAGAGATCAGGAGATAACCGATATCTTTACCGGAAAAAATGATAAGTTTCTTCTGATCATCGGACCGTGTTCGGCTGATCGCGAGGATTCGGTTCTGGATTACATGAACCGGCTGATCAGGATTCAGGAAAAAGTGAAGGACAAGATTTTCATCATTCCGCGATGCTACACGAACAAGCCGCGAACCAGGGGAACCGGCTACAAGGGCATGCTTCATCAGCCCGATCCGGAAGGTGAGGAAGATCTTCTGGAGGGAATCATCGCGATCCGTGAGCTTCATCAGCGTATTGTGCGGGAGACCGGCTTTACCTGTGCGGAAGAAATGCTGTATCCGGAAAATCACCGCTATCTCTCGGATCTGCTCTCTTACGTGGCGATCGGTGCAAGATCGGTGGAAGATCAGATTCACCGCATCACTGCCAGCGGTGTTGGCATCCCGGTCGGCATGAAGAATCCGACCGGCGGAGACATGACGGTCATGATGAACTCGATCTATGCGGCGCAGTGCCCGCAGCGGTTTCTGTATCGCGGATGGGAGGTCCAGACCAAGGGGAATCCTCTGGCACATGTGATTCTGCGCGGAAGCGTCGACAAATACGGCATGAATACACCGAACTATCACTATGAAGATATTATGGAAGTTCTGAAAATGTATCAGGAAAATGATCTTCCAAATCCGGCGGTCATCGTGGATACCAACCACAACAATTCCGGCAAGAAATATCTGGAACAGATCCGCATCGCGAAGGATGTGCTTCACAGCATGCATGTGAATCCGGATGTTCGCAGCATCGTGAAAGGCCTGATGATCGAGAGTTACATCGAAGACGGCGCACAGACAATCGGCGAGGGCTGTTACGGAAAATCCATCACCGATCCGTGTCTTGGCTGGGAAAAGAGCGAAAAACTGATTTTGGAACTGGCAGAGATGCTTTGAGAACATGACGCCCCATCTCCTCAGGAATGAGGGGATGGGGCGTTGAAGTCTTCGGAATGTCTTTCATCCATCGTTTATGCTTATAGCTGTTTATACTTATTTTTTGACTGTGAAAAGTCAGGGACAGGGCTTCCGCGCCGCAGTCTGCTGAACGAATCTGTCCGCTCTTTTATGATGATTTCCTTGGGACGCGAAAAGTCCGGAACAGGGCTTCTGCGCCGTCAGAAAGAATCCGCCCGGCCGGACGGACCAGGTAAAGGGTACTGGCAAGATCTTCATCCGCCAGTGCGCGGAAAGGAAGATCGGGTGCGGCATTGAGGGCGGATGCGGGAAGAAGCGCCGCGCCGAATCCTGCCCTTGCCCACTGAAGACTTGTTCGCGCGTCGTCATTGACACAGTAAAAATCAAGGGAAAAAGAGGAATTCCGAAGTTTTTCCCGGATAATCTTCTCCCAGCGGCGGTAGCAGACAAGCGGAGTGCCTTCCAGATCGGAGAGATGAAGCGGTCCGCCCGGAAGTCCCCTCAGAAATTCTTCCTTTCCCGCGATCACCATGTGATCCTCCTGCAGCGGGATCTTGTCGAGACCGCGATCCGGGAACGGGGTTCGGATGACGGCCAGCTCAATCTTTTCACGCTCAAGTTCTTCCAGAATCTCATACGTGTTCCCGTCATAAATCGAAAAGCGGACATCCGGTGAAATGCTCTGAAAGGCCGCAATTCCGTTAAAGAATGCGCGGCAGGAGCCGGAGGAGATGACACCGATGCGGACGGTTCCCTGTTTGCCCTCCCGGACGCGAGCAAGATCATGCTCTGCGAGATCCCGGAGTTCAAGGATTTTCCGGGCATAGGAGTACAGGTGACGGCCGGCTTCAGTCAGACGAATCTGTCTGGATCCCCGTTCAAAAAGCCGGACGCCGTACTCTGTCTCCAGATTTCGGATCTGCAGGGAGAGAGGCGGCTGGGACATATGAAGTCGGCGCGCCGCGCCGGAAATGGTTCCGGTCTCGACGATGACGGCAAAGTAATGGAGCTGATCAATGTTCATGGTATCTCCTTAAGGTATGAGAATGGAATGGAAATCTGCCGGAAATCCTGCCGGGATTCCACCGGGAAATGATGGGAACCCCTAAAACAATAATCTATATACATTCGATATGGATACTAACAAAAGATATATGCCTTATATGGATTTTAATATGATATGATGATTTCGGCAATGTAAAATTGCAGGAGGATTAACCATGAAAAAGATCATGTATTATATCCGGGCATACCGGACGGAGGCGGTTCTCGCCCCGTTTTTTAAACTGCTGGAGGCATTGATGGACCTGTTTGTACCGATTGTGGTGGCAAGGATCATCAACAACGGTATTGCCCGCGGCGATATGGGTTACGTCTGGCAGTCATTTGCGATGCTGATTGCGCTGACTGCACTCGGGATGGGGTTTTCGTTTACTGCCCAGTGGTTCGCGGCGAAGGCCAGTGTCGGCGCGGCGACCGGACTCCGGCAGGATCTCTTTGATCACATCCAGAGTCTCTCCTATACCGAAATTGACCGTTTGGGTACCGATACGCTGATTACCCGTATGACCAGCGATGTCAATCAGGTTCAGACCGGAATCAACATGTCGCTTCGGCTTCTTCTGAGAAGTCCCTTTATCGTATTTGGCGCGATGATCATGGCCTTTGCGATTGATGTGCGGTGCGCGCTCATTTTCCTCGGTGCGATTCCGGTGCTCTCGATTGTGGTTTTCGGGATTATGTTCCGGTCAATTCCGATGTTTGCCCGTGCACAGGCAGCACTCGATCGTCTTCTGGGAACAACCCGCGAGAATCTGACGGGGGTGCGTGTAATCCGTGCATTCTGCAAAGAAGAGGATTCGATTCGCGAGTTTGAGGAGAGGAACGACACGCTGACCCGCATGAATGAGGCAGTCGGAAAACTGTCCGCTCTGATGAATCCGGGAACTTATCTCCTGATCAATGCCGCAACGATCCTTCTGATTCAGCAGGGAGCGATCCGTGTGGAACTCGGCGCGATCCGACAGGGAGATGTGGTTGCTCTCTATAATTACATGGCGCAGATTATCGTGGAACTGATCAAGCTTGCGTCACTCATTATTACCATCAACAAGTCCATTGCCTGTGCCGAGCGCATCAGCGCGATGTTTGACGTGAAGAACACCATGACGTACCGGAAAATGCCGCAGAAAGCGGGTGGATACGGCAGGAATGGAAGCGGAGAAGAAAAGACAGGCACAGATGGAACGTGCGGAAGCACAGAGGAAAGGGCCGCGGCAGACTGCACGAGCGGAAGCACAGAGGAAAAGGCCATCGCAGACGGCAGCGATACGGATTCCTCCGTTTGTTTCCGGAATGTGACATTTTCCTATGCAGGATCCGGGGCGGATGCGGTTACCGGGATCTCGTTTGAGACGAAGTCCGGCGAGACCATCGGCGTGATCGGCGGAACCGGAAGCGGAAAGAGCACGGTCGTGAATCTGATCCCTCGTTTTTATGATCCGGACTCCGGAGAGGTGTGGATCGGAGGAAAGGATGCCCGCGATTACGCGGAGGGTGAGCTGATCCGGAAGATCGGAGTGATTCCACAGAAAGCGGTTCTCTTTGAGGGGACGATACGGGAGAATCTTCGCTGGGGAAATCCGGATGCTTCGGACAGGGAGCTTTGGGAGGCAATTGACCTCGCACAGGCGAGGGAAGTTGTGGAGGGAAAAGACGGAATGCTGGACGCGAAGATCGAGCAGAACGGGCGGAACCTCTCCGGCGGACAGCGGCAGAGACTGACGATTGCCCGGGCGCTGGTCAAGAAACCGGAGATTCTGATCATGGATGACTCGGCGAGTGCGCTGGATTATTCGACGGATCTCGCCCTTCGACGGGCGATCCGGAGTCTTCCGGGCAATATGTCCGTCTTCATCGTCTCGCAGAGAACATCCAGTGTGCGGGAGGCAGACCGAATTCTCGTTCTGGATGACGGAAAGCTTGTCGGAAACGGCACTCACGAAGAACTGATGAGAGACTGCGAGGTCTATCGGGAGATTTATTACTCCCAGTTTTCGGATGAACGGCCGGAGGAAGAAACGGAAAGAAACGCGGAAAGAAACATAGAACGAAAAGCCGATGAGGATCCGGGAAAAACGGCGCGGCGGTTTGAAACACCGGTGACGGAATTCGAAGCGGGACGTGGGGTTCAGCCGGGGGAAGGCGATGAAACAGGGAAGGAGGCGATGGTCTGATGGCAGAGAATCGAAATGACAAAAGCTTTCGGGATTCATCTTCTTCACAGACACTGAAGAAGGTTATGCGGGTGATCGGAAACTATAAAATCCTTCTGGCGTTCAGCATTCTTCTGGCCGGAATTTCCGTGGTCACCCAGCTCTACGTGCCAATTCTTTTCGGAGAAGCAATTGACCGGATCATCGCACCGGGAAACGTTCATTTTGCGGAAATGGGATCGTACCTCCGGAACATCGGAATGGTTGTCGCAGTCTCTTCCATTGCGGCATGGGCCATGAACCGGATCAACAACTGTCTAACCTACCGTACGGTACGGGATATCCGGTCGGATGCGATCCGGAAGATTCAGAAGCTTCCTCTTTCCTATCTGGACAGTCATTCCACCGGCGATGTAGTTCAGCGGGTGATCGCGGATGTCGATCAGCTCAGCGACGGACTTCTTCTCGGTTTCACACAGCTGTTTTCCGGTCTGATTACCATCGGCGTGACGCTGATCTTCATGTTTTCCAAAAATATTGAGATTACCCTGATCGTGCTGGTGCTCACTCCAGTCAGCTTCCTTGTGGCCAAATTCATTGCCGGCAGATCTTTTCAGATGTTCCGGAAACAGACCACAACCCGCGGGCGGCAGACAGCGCTGATCAACGAGATGATCGGAAACGAAAAGATTGTGAAAGCTTTCGGTCACGAGAAGGCAGCATCCGAACGGTTCCGGGAGATTAACCTCGAACTGGAGAAATATTCCCGGAGTGCAATATTTTTCAGCTCTCTGACCAATCCGTCCACGAGAGCCGTGAACAATGTGATCTATGCGGTGGTTGCGCTGGTGGGAGCACATCGGATTCTGAACGGCTCTCTGACCGTAGGAGGACTCTCAGTGCTTCTGGTCTATGCCAACCAGTATATGAAGCCGTTCAACGACATCAGCTCGGTCGTGACGGAGCTTCAGAATGCACTTGCCTGTGCAGCGCGGGTATTTGAACTGATCGAAGCCCGGCCGGAAAGCGCGGACTCAACAGATGAACTGCAGGAAAGTCGGGGAGAGGTTGCACTGGATCATATTGATTTCTCATATAATAAGAAGAAACCACTGATTCAGGATTTCAGTTTTTGCGCGGAACCGGGCACAACAACGGCAATTGTCGGACCAACGGGATGCGGCAAGACAACTCTGATCAATCTCCTGATGCGGTTTTATGATACGGATTCCGGCAGTATCCGGATTGACGGGCAGGATATTCGGGAGGTTTCCAGACATTCCCTTCGACGCACTTATGGTATGGTGCTTCAGGATACCTGGATGAAAGCGGGAACTGTTCGGGAAAATATCGCATTCGGAAGGCCGGATGCGACGGATGAAGAGATTATCCGCGCGGCAAAAGAGGCAAGAAGCTGGGGATTTATCCGGCGCATGCCCAGGGGCCTGGACACACCGGTCACCGATGACAGTTTGAGTCAGGGACAGAAGCAGCTTCTCTGCATCACAAGAGTTATGCTGTGCCTTCCGCCGATGCTGATTCTGGATGAGGCGACATCGAGCATCGATACGAGAACGGAAATTCTGATTCAGGAGGCGTTCGCAAAGCTGATGAAGGGGCGGACGAGTTTTATTGTCGCACACCGTCTTTCGACGATCCGCAATGCAGACCAGATTCTTGTCATGCGGGACGGAAAGATCATTGAGCAGGGAAATCATAGAGAGCTGATGGCGAAAAATGGCTTCTATACCAATTTGTATAATTCTCAGTTTGCACAGACGGCGGAGAATGCCTGAATGTTGAACACGGGGCGCGGAATGCGTAAGCCGGAACGGTTAATGCAGAACAGTGAATGCAGAACGGTGAACGATGAATGTGAATTCCAAACACAAACCGGTAGTATTTAATAAATTGTATATGATATTAACACAATATCAAAAAATAAGACTGTAAAATCATTTTCGGAGGGGCGCCGCGGCGCTCCTCTTTTTACGAAAATGGCGGGAATACAGGGTTTTCCTGCTTTTGATCCATCAAACAGAAATTGTTTTAAAAAAATATAAAATTCGCTTGACGAATCTATTTCAGGGTGATAAGATAGGCTCCGTTGCGAATGAAACGCAGCGCCGATCCGGACCAGAAGCGATTCTCATATCAGCGGGGACGGAACGAAAACAAATAACAGAATAAAGAAGTTCTTGACAAGGCAATTAAGATTTGATATGATAATTAAGTCGCTCGCCTGACGAGAACGACGAGAACATTGAAAACTGAACAGTATATAAAACCCTGAAAATTCCAAGAACAAAGGCCGATAAGGTAGAGGCCTTAAGTTCGAGAGATTTTCAAGAACAAAACCTTAAACAGTAATAACGGTTAAGAATAAGCCAAGCTTAAGTCTAAACCGGATCAAACTTTTAACGAGAGAGTTCGATCCTGGCTCAGGATGAACGCTGGCGGCGTGCCTAACACATGCAAGTCGAACGGAAATTACAGAAGGAAGTTTTCGGATGGAATTTTGTAATTTTAGTGGCGGACGGGTGAGTAACACGTGGGTAACCTGCCCTGTACCGGGGGA
>NZ_FOIL01000100.1 GCF_900101295.1 [Clostridium] aminophilum
GGGGGCAGCGGAAGCCGCACATCGGGATCCGGCCGCAATCCGGCATGGAAGAGCGGCGGTTCCTCTATGGGCGGAAACGGACGGAAAAAGGGAGATTACAGTTATCACAGCCGGAAAAAGAAAAAAAGAAGAGTATGGCTGATCGTCGTCGAAGTGATCGTTGTGCTCAGCCTTCTGATCGGTGCGGCGGCATGGTATCTGTATTCCAGAACCTTCGGATCGCTTCAGAAACTGGAATTCGATGAGAGCAAGGTTGTCAATCTGGATCTGACCGAAGAGCAGGTCGAGGAGATGCAGAAGGGTTACTTCAACATGGTTGCCTTCGGCGTCGACTCGAGAAGCGAAGGCGGAAAACTGAATGTCGGCAAGGGAACCAACTCCGACGTCAACATGATTGTCAGCGCCAATCTGGAGACCGGAGAGATCCGTATCGTATCCCTGTTCCGCGATACATATCTGAATATTTCGGACAAGAACAGCTACAACAAGTTCAATGCGGCGTACGCGATGGGCGGTCCGGAGCAGGCGGTCAAGGCGCTGAACAAGAACCTCGATCTGAACATCACCCAGTATGCGACATTTAACTGGTCAACGGTTGCGCAGGTCATCAATATCCTCGGCGGCGTTGACGTGGATCTGAGTGAGGCGGAGTTCTCCTGGATCAATGCGTTTATCACGGAGACCGTTAAGGAAACCAAGATGGGAACCACGCAGCTGACTCATGCGGGTCACGTTCATCTGGACGGAATCCAGGCCGTTGCATATGCCAGAATCCGTTACAGTGACACGGACTATGCGCGTACCGAGCGTCAGAGACTCGTCGTTCAGAAGTGCTTTGAGAAGGCCAAGAAGGCAAGCTGGGCGCAGCTGAACAATATTATGGTTACGGTATTCCCGCAGCTTGCGACGAATATCGAGGCGTCCGATATTATCCCGCTGATGCGCTCCATCAACAAGTTCACCATCGCAGGAACCCAGGGCTTCCCGGCGGCAAGAGGTGAGAAGAATATCGGAACGATGGACTGCGTTATCCCGCAGACGCTGGAGTATAACGTACAGGATCTCCACAAGTTCCTGTTCGGCAAGGACAACTATCAGGTTTCCAAAAAGGTTGCCTCGATCAGCGAGCATATCGCCGAGACGACCGGTCTGACCAAGAATGCGAAGCTGATCTATTCGGTTCCGACCGATAAGGGAATTACCGCTCAGCGCTTCCGCCAGCTGATGGGCTACGGTTCTTCGAGCAAGAAGAAGGAAGACATCGTGGAGGAGGATCTGAACCCGGCAAAGAAAGCCGTGGAGGAGGAAGAGAAGAAGACCGGAAAGCTGGAGACCGATTCGGAGGGCAATATCATTTATCCGACCGATGAGGACGGCAATATTGTCTATCCGACCAAGTCGGACGGCAGTGCGGTTCTCCCGACCAATTCCAAGGGCAAGCCGTATCTCGCGACGGATGACAGCGGCAAGCAGGTCTATCCGACCGATTCCAGCGGCAATGTCATCGATCCGCCGGAGGATCTGGACGAGGAGGACGAGGACGACGACGCGCAGGGTCCGGGCAACCATACGACCGCGGCGAAGACCGCCGAGGCGCAGACAAAGTCCTCGAACACGGAGGCGACCGCAAAGACCACTGAGGCGCAGACAGCGCATGCGGTGGAAAACGGACCGGGCGGATCCGCGACGACGAACAATTCCTCAAGCGGCGGACCGGGCGCTTCTGACGAAGCGCAGGGACCGGGAGCGAATTAAAACAATCCGGAAGAAACGGTGAGACAACATGATTAAAGACAACCAGGAGCGGCTGAACCATCTTCATGTCCTGCTGGACGGCGTGGTCATTCTTTTCTCCTACGCGCTGGCATGGCTGATCGTGATCGGCAGCTCATCTACCGCAAGAAATGCCATGACCGATGTCTATCTCTTTACGGGGATAGCCATCGTGCCGGCATTTCTGCTGCTGAATGCATTTTTTCAGCTGTACGCTCCGAAGAGAGTGCAGACGGCCCGCGCAGAACTGGCCAATATCCTGAAGGCCAACACCATCGGCATCTTCGGAATTGCGCTGATCCTGTTCTTGGGCGGTAAAAACCCGTATTTCTATCACTTCTCCCGTAAGATGGTGATCTATTTCTATGTGATCAATGTCATCGCGGAAGTGATCATGCGAAACTGTCTGAAGTATGCCCTCCGTTCCATGCGAACGAAGGGCTACAATCAGAAACACATCCTTTTAGTCGGATACAGCCGCGCGTCGGAAAGCTTCATCGACCGCGTGACGGCCAATCCGGACTGGGGGTATAAGATTCGAGGGATCCTGGACGACCGGGAAGACTGGGGCACCGAGTACAAAGGTGTCCGTGTCATCGGTAAGATTGAGGATCTTTCTGACATTCTGAAATTAAATACACTGGACGAGATCGCGATTACCCTCGGAATCGGCGAGTACGCGAATCTTGAGGGAATTGTGGCGGCCTGCGAGAAATCCGGTGTTCACACCAAATTCGTCCCGGACTATTTCAAATTCATTCCCACGAGACCCTACATGGAAGATCTGAACGGACTTCCGGTAATCAACATCCGCCATGTGCCGCTGACCGATCCGCTGAACGCGTCGATGAAGCGCGCGGTGGATATTTTCGGCGCCATTGTGGCCATTATTCTCTTTTCTCCGTTTATGCTGGGAGCGGCGATTGCCGTGAAGCTGACTTCTCCGGGAGAGCTGATCTTCAAGCAGGAGAGAGTGGGACTTCACAATAAGCCGTTTAAGATGTACAAATTCCGTTCCATGACGGTACAGGCACCGGATAAAGAGCGGAAAGAGTGGACGACCAAGGGCGATGCGAGAGTTACCGCAGTAGGCCGTTTTATCCGGAAAACCAGTATTGATGAGATGCCGCAGTTCTTCAACGTGCTCAAGGGCGACATGAGTCTTGTCGGACCAAGACCGGAACGACCCTTCTTTGTGGAAAAATTCCGGGAGGAGATTCCGCGGTACATGATCAAACACCAGGTTCGTCCGGGCATGACCGGATGGGCGCAGGTCAACGGTTACCGCGGAGACACCTCGATTACAAAGCGAATCGAGCATGACCTGTATTACATCGAAAACTGGACGATGGGATTTGATTTCAAGATTCTTTTTCTGACATTTTTCAAGGGATTTATCAACAAAAACGCATATTAATCGGAGTGCCAAATGAGTGAGAAGGATTTCCGCCGGCGTCCGCGCAGAATGCGGGGAACGCAGTTATACGATCTGAAAGAAGAATCTGCACCCGAACAGAAACTGGACCTGATGACGGACAATTTTTCGGGCAGAAAGCACGTATCTTCCGCGGCGGGAAGTGCGAGACGGCCGGCCCGTCCGGTCCGGCGAAGAGAGGAAGTGTCGGTGGACCTTCCGGCGTCAGGAAAA
>NZ_FOIL01000088.1 GCF_900101295.1 [Clostridium] aminophilum
TCACACAGACCTCCCTAGGTACCACACGTTTCTTCCTCTCCATCCATCTGCCTCATTTATCATGCATGATTCCGTGTAGTTATTGGGCTTCGACTTGTGTTGCAGCCTTACCCTCATGCATGACCTCATATGAGATTTCTGTTCGTCAGACCAGAGATTTGCCCGTGAGTTAGTATGTTCCTCACATCCAGCTTCCTTCAGATTCCATCTCACGACGGACACCCTTGCCTTCGGCTATATCCTTCCCACTACCGGGCGGATTCGGGACTTGAACCCGTTAGAAACGTGCGCCGCTAGGCGCACAACCAAAAACGCCTGCCCGATTTTCCCGGACAGACGCTTTTCGTACCGATTTCTTCAACGGATGGTTCCGTATGACATCCTTTTTTACACCCGTGTTCTCTCTGTCAGTAGTGAATCACTTCCTGCGCTCTGCGGATCGCCGCAAGCACCGACTCTGCCTCCTCACTCTTCACGTAGTCCA
Organism: [Clostridium] aminophilum; assembly: GCF_900101295.1. Taxonomy (GTDB): domain Bacteria; phylum Bacillota; class Clostridia; order Lachnospirales; family Lachnospiraceae; genus Clostridium_R; species Clostridium_R aminophilum_A. The sequence goes on from NZ_FOIL01000088.1 coordinate 485, forward strand.
GTGTTGTCTTTGGAAGCAATTTCTCCAGAATGCAGAAATCTCCGGTCTTCAGTGCACTTCTGACATCAGACGCGCTGATTGCCTCATCCTTTTCACGGTTCCGGAGTCTGGGAATCTCCACACATCGAAGCCCCAGTTTCGGCAGTTCTTCATGCATGATTTCATTGTAGATTCCCGTCACCTGACTTCGCGGTTCCTCGCCGACAAATCGCTCGGTAATCCCGAGTTCCTCCGCGATATGACCGAAAATATTCAGGTCCAGCAGCGCGTGTCCGCGGATAACATCCTCTCCGCTCTTCTGGAAATAGCTGGGAAATGTCGCATTGCTGATGATATACGGTCCGCTCTCGTGATAGATGAGATTCGGAAGATCCCGGCTTCCCTCCATCACCAGTTTTTTACGTACACGGAACGGAAAGAGGCTGGCATCCTCACTGACCACAAACACATGTACCAGATCATGGTCTTTGGATGCCGTTTCCAGAAGATGCCGGTGTCCGAGGGTAAACGGGTTCGCATTCATGACGACCGCCGCAATCTTCTTTGTCTTTTCGTCCTGCTTTTCGTCCGATTTATCTTCCCGTTTTTTCTCCGTTTTTTCGTCCGTATCTTCCTTCGTCCATCCGGCGAATGCCCATCCCTTTTCCGCAAGCTGTGCTTCGGTCTCAGAGCGAAGCTGCTTCAGGTACGATGAAAAGCCGTCTCTGCGGTTCTCCATAAACACAAGATGTCCCTCAATCCGGGCAATCTCATAAAATCCCATTGTTGCAAAAAATTTCGCCGTATCACATTTGGTATACAAAAACAGATGCATCATTCCCCGTTCCATCTGCTTCTGCACCAGATGGGTCACGATCTCATTCATCAGCGCTTCGCCCTGATGATCACTGCTCACTGCCATGCAGCGAAGCGTATTCAAAAAAAGACTTCCCGTCGCAATGACATTCATGTCTTCATCATACATGGCACAGGTGTAATCCAGATTGGCATCCAGACGGATTCCCTCTTTTTCCAGAAGCGCTTTTACCGCTGCCCGGCTGTAAGAATCACTCGCTGTGACCTCTCCGATTGAGTATTCTGACATGGTTCCTCCAAATTGATTCTTTCTTTTTCATTCTTTGATTCGCAGCGTTGATTCTAACACAGATTATGCGTGCATACCATTTTTTTCTTTAGTGCATCTGTCTGCTTAAAATGTTTCACGTGAAACATTTGGGTTCTCTTTTTCCTGTCACAGCGGAACAGAACGAAATCCACCTTTGTCATTTTGCAGCATCCGCAGATGGATTTATTTATTTTTCTCATGCGTTGATGTTTTTTTTGCTGATTTTCTGAAAACTATTGTATTTCTTTAAATCAAGGTGTACTATTGACCAAAAATAAATTCAGGGGAGCTTGTATGGACAGGCTGAGAGGAAGGAAACACCTTCGACCCTTATACCTGATGTGGATAATGCCGCCGTAGGAAACACTTTCGCTCTGTTACAGGAGGATACCGCAAAAGGTATCCTCCTGTTTTTGTTTCAAAAGACCGGCAGGCGGCTGTCATGCTTGCATGAACCGACATTTGCCGGCTGTAAGAACATGGGGGCACTGAAGGGAAACCCGCGAAATATGGCGGAAATTGTGTTTTCGAGCTTAGCGGATCTGCCGTTTTGCTCATCCTTTGAGAAAGGAGGAAACGTAATCCACATCTGTGGCGGACTGAGGGGGAGCGCCCTGAGTCTTGTAGATCAGCGATGGGAAGCCGTGTTCCGGCGTGAGAGGATGCCATGAAGCATCGACCGAACTTCCATGCAGTTATTGCCAAATCACTGTGCCACGAGGAAGCGCCGCTGAAACAGACGTTTCCGTAATCAGCGCGACATGCCAAACATAAAAGACTTTGGCCCGTTGTTCGCGTAAATCAAAGGAGAAAAAGAATGAATAAGACAAATACCAGAAAATTAGCGATTGCAGGTGTATTCTGCGCCGTTGCGGTTGTCGGGAGCCTCTTTTCGTTCCCGGTTTTCGGGAGCAAATGTTCCCCGTTTCAGCACATGGTCAACATTCTGTGTGCGGTGTTACTCGGCCCAGTCTATGGAGTATGTGCCGCATTTGCCGCCTCCCTGATCCGGAATTTTCTTGGTCTCGGAAGTCTCCTGGCATTTCCCGGCAGCATGTTCGGCGCACTGGTGTGCGGTGTCATCTATGCCAAAACGAAAAAAACCGGCGAGACACTGGCCGGTGAAGTATTCGGCACCGCCGTTTTGGGCGGCCTGTGCGCATACCCGATCGCCGTTTTATTTATGGGGCAGAGCGCAGCCGGTCTTGCATTTTATGCATTTGTCCTGCCGTTTTTCATCTCCACGGCAGGAGGAGCCGCAATCTCCGCGGTTTTGATCTGCAGCCTGAAACATGCCGGCATTCTCCATACCATGCAGGAGACGCTTGACCGGCCATGAGTTGATATGACAACCGGTTTAAAATGCATAAAACCGCATAACGATGCGAGATACGGCCATTGATATCTCTGTTTCCAAACGGCAGAGTATGAACAGCCAAAACGAAAACACAGAATTACCACAACGAAATCCGATGGAAGGCCCGCGGCGCCAAACGCGTCCCGGGCTTATCACAAGCGACAGATTGGGAGCACCACCTTCTGCCGCTATAGAAAACGATGCTGAAACAACGAAAGGAGAAAAATGATCATGAAAACAGCATTGACCATTGCAGGAAGTGACTGCAGCGGAGGCGCCGGTATTCAGGCAGATATCAAAACCATGACAATGAATGGTGTCTACGCCATGAGTGCCATTACGGCCTTAACCGCACAAAACACAACCGGTGTGAGAGCCATTCAGGAATCCACACCTGATTTTTTGCAACAGCAGATTGACGCGGTATTCGAAGACATTTATCCCGATGCCGTAAAAATCGGCATGGTGTCGTCCAGCGAACTGATCTGTGTGATTGCGGATCGGCTGCGGCATTATGACGCCAGAAACATCGTTGTGGATCCGGTTATGGTGGCAACCTCCGGTTCTTCTCTGCTGAAGACGGATGCGGTTATGACCATGACCGAAAAACTGCTGCCCGTCGCGGCCCTTGTCACGCCGAATATTCCCGAAGCAGAAGTTCTCTCAGGGATGACCATTCACACCAAAGACGATATGCTCGCGGCAGCCCGTGAAATCGGAGACCGTTACTCCTGCGCCGTTCTTCTCAAAGGCGGTCACAGCATCAATGATGCAAATGATCTGCTCTATACCGACGGCAAACTGATCTGGTTTGAGGGAAAACGAATTGATAATCCCAACACCCATGGAACCGGATGTACGCTCTCCAGTGCCATTGCCGCCAATCTTGCCAAAGGCTTTTCGCTTGCGGACTCGGTACAAAGAGCAAAGGATTATATCTCCGGTGCACTGGCAGCCATGCTGAATCTTGGAGCCGGTTCCGGACCGATGAACCATGCATTTGACCTCACAGGTGAATTCGCAAAGGAGGGAAAATAGATGGAAGAGAAACGCACATCGGTTTTTGAAAACGGCTTAATCTGGTTCGGCGCCGCCGTTTCCATCGCGGAGATCATCACCGGAACCTATTTTGCTCCCCTCGGTTTTATCAAGGGACTTCTTGCCATTCTGACCGGCCATGTCATCGGATGCCTGATGCTTTTCCTTTCGGGTCTGATTGGCGGAACAATGCGAAAAAGCGCAATGGAAACCGCAAAGATGAGTTTTGGCACGAAAGGTGCCTTGCTCTTTTCGGCTCTGAATATCCTTCAGCTCGCCGGCTGGACGGCAATCATGATTTTTGACGGAGCCCTCGCGGTAAATGGGATCTTTTCCATCGGAAACTGGATATGGTGTACGGTCATCGGCGCACTGATTATTCTCTGGATTCTGATCGGAATCAAGAATCTCGGCAAGGTGAATACCGCTGCCATGACCGCCCTCTTCCTTCTGACCATTGTGCTTTGCTTCGTCATTTTTCAAAACAGCAGTGTCCCGAACGTCAGCGGCGAAGATATGACCTTTGGTGCGGCGGTCGAGCTTTCCGTTGCCATGCCGCTGTCTTGGCTTCCGCTGATCAGCGATTATACCCGTGAGGCTCAAAAGCCGGCTGCAGCAACTGCCGTCAGTGCGGTTACCTATGGGCTCGTGAGCTGCTGGATGTATGTGATCGGCATGGGTGCTGCGATTTTCACAGCTGAATCCGACGTGGCACAGATCATGATGAAAGCGGGGCTCGGCATCGCGGGGCTATTGATCATCGTATTCTCCACCGTTACCACAACCTTTCTGGATGCCTACTCTGCCGGTGTGTCCAGTGAATCGCTTCCCGGAAAAATCAACGGAAAAGCCGTTGCCATCGCCGTCACAGTGATCGGTACTCTGGGCGCAATATTTCTTCCGCTTTATGATATCACCGAATTCCTCTATTTCATCGGATCGGTATTTGCTCCGATGATTGCGATCCAGATTGCGGATTTCTTTATTTTAAAAAAGAGAGACGAGCACCGCTCCTTCAACCTTCCGAATCTGTTTTTATGGCTGATCGGTTTTATCCTGTATCGCATTCTGATGCGGGTGGATATTGTTGTCGGAAATACGCTTCCGGACATGGTCATCACCATCCTGCTCTGTGCCGCCGTCAATCTCATGATAAACAGACGGAACGAAAATATTCCGTCTCAAACAGGCTCTCAGACGCGATATTTTTCCTCTTAACCGGACAAATCCACCCCTGAGGCAATAAAATCGCGCCATTTCAGAATCCAAAAAGTGCTGTAAACCGCTCAGTCAAGCCGTTTACAGCACTTTTTTCATGTTCTGTGTAATGTCTTCAGACTGCCCTATCGCATGGTGTGATCCATGAAGATTCCATCTTGCTCCGAAAAAGCGAAAGCATAAGCGTTTTTTCCTCCAACCGCGGGTCACCGCTTCCGTCAAACCATATCCGGACGGTAAAATGTCACCTGCAGCGTCTCCTCCATTCCCTCCGCGGAATAGAAGGTCACGGTGAGCGCCGGCTTATGCGTGATCAGACTTTTGTGAAGAACTGCCGCCACCGGCACCTTCCCATAAGGAGCGTCCGCTTCCGCCATAAGCCGGTAATCCCGGTTCGCATATGGGTCCGGCTTTTTTACTCTCTGAAGATGATCGTCCAGTTTTCCCCATCTTCCGGTCACCATCCGCCGGTCCGACTCCGGTTTCCGGAATGCCTCTCCGACTCTCTCCAACGCAAATTCTCCCGGAATCATTTCCGGCTGCCATGTCATCTCATAGGTGCCATTCTCCCGAAGATTCAAGATCATGGCATCGGTATGTTTCTTTTCTTTCTTCCAGAACTGGATGGACGAGATCCATTTTCCGACGATCTTATCCTCCGGATCCGGTTTCTGAAAGAAGTTCTCCGGAATCTCCCCTTTTTGAATCATCTCATTCATAACAAAGAGCTGAAGCACATGGATTTCCTGCGGTGAAGAAATAAGGCGAAACTTCCCGTTCCCTCTACTCTCTGCACGCTCACCGCTCTCTTTATGTTCAAAACAATTCGATCTTTCTTCCTTCTGTTCCACATCTGGATCGATCTCCAGCCAGATCGGCATTGGCCGCTCCGCTTTTCGATTGATGCCCGAAAGGACCGTCTTCCCAGCATATTCCAGCTGATATCCGATAAACAGTGTCTGCCCGTCAAACTCCAGATTTTTCCCCTTGTATTCTTTCATCTTCTTCCAACCTTTTCTTCCGTCATTTATTCCGGACTGATGATGCATCTTTCCTATTCTTTTCTCAGCCGGTTCTGCTCTATTTCTATTCTACCACAACAACTAAACTCGATCTGCGTCTCCGACTTGATCTCGTTAAGGGTTTGGTATTAGTTCTACTAAGCTCGCTTTGCTCGCTAAGTAGAAGCTATTATACCATTTGAAACCGCTTCCTTCTCCTCTTTGGTATTTTCACTCATCTCCTTTTTCGTATCATCCGCAAGGCTCCAACATGATATTTTATTCATCAATAAATGAGAAAATTCCATTAAATTTTCTTTATATTTCTTGATTTCAGCGTTGACAATCCATAAATTTCAAAATATAATGCAACAAAAGCAACATTTTTTAATAGGAATCGCAATTTTGGGGGAACTCTTCGGAGCTGAGAGGACAAACCGTCTGACCCTTTGAACCTGATCCGGCTAATACCGGCGTAGGGAAGAAATTCGATATCAGCCGCAGGCTATTTTTCGGAGCTTTCTTACGAGTAAGAAGGCTCCTTTTTTTATTTCATAGGAAATTTCTCCGAAATTCCCTATGAAATAAAAACGCTCCGCGAGGATGCGCACGCCGCTGTAAGCAAATTCACTAAGCTCGAGAAAACCTCGCTAAGTGAATTTCCATGGCACGCACTAAGCTCGAAAAGACCTCGCTAAGAGCTTCGCCAAGGAAGCTGTCACC
>NZ_FOIL01000008.1 GCF_900101295.1 [Clostridium] aminophilum
GGAAGTGAGGACGCCCAAAGAGGCTGATCCTGTTGGACATGAGAGGTGAGCTGCCATATAGGGATGGGTATACATCGAGGCCATTTAAATCGTAATCAAACGACGCTTTATTTGGAGTACCCAAAAAACCTATATATCTGTCAATTTAGGCAAGGATTAGTCCATAACCAAGCAATCACTCAATCTGAGGATGAATAAAAATCTATGAATTTACACAAAAAAACACTTGATTAATTGGAGAGGAAATTTCTCCGAAATTCCCTATGAAAAAACGCTCCGCGGACTTTGTTCTCAGGACGGCGTCTTTTTCCGGATCCGCCCGTTTCGTCCCTCAATGACCAGAAGGTCCCGGGAAGGCTCCTGATTTACGCGGCGGTAGTGGATGGCATACTGCTTCGGCGTGATATGGGTAATCTTTTTAAAGGTCCGGATGAAATGCTCGTTGCTGGCAAAACCGACGGTTTCCCCGACGGTCTGGACATTCATTCCGGCCCGAAGCAGAGACCTTGCGCGAAGGATCCGGCAGTAGATCACATATTCCATGACGCTGAAGCCGGTGGCTTTTTTGAAATTGTGGGACAGATAGTATTTGCTCATGAACAGGTCCGATGAGATGCTCTGAAGCGACATCGGCTCGGCCAAATGGTCCTGAATGTATGTGATGACTTTATTGATGCTGACGGTGCCGATGTGACCGGAGTTGAAGTGAATGCTACCGTCATCCTCCGCCGTGAGCATGAGGTGCGATTTCTTCTCGTGGAACGACAGAAGAAACTGGTAGAGGGCGATCATCTGGCGGATGTCTGCACCGAAGCCGTCGCCGAAATCCCGGCTGAGAGCGGCAATCTGACCGGACATCTCCGCAGTCTCTTCCTCCGACAGGGTCGCGATCAGACCGGAATAATGGCTGTCCCGGAAAAAATCGCTTTGCGGAGAGGAGATATTTTCCAAAACGGACGGAAGAATATGGAATACCATACAGCGATATTCGTCGTTGGCCACACTGCGGTGAAGTGTGGAAGAACTGATCAGAAAGAGCTGTCCGCGATGCAGAGGATAGGTGTTCGGCTCGATGAAGAAGACGCCTTCCCCTGATGTACAGAGCATGATTTCGATTTCTTCATGGAAATGCGGAAGATCCATGGAATAGGTGTTATTTCTGCTGATGTGGATTTCATATTCATAAGTCTGCATATTTTTGTCCTCCAGGCTCAAGCAGACAAGCTTGCTTGTCTATTTGAGCCGTCAATCAAAGTTTGAAAGTTTACTTTCAAACTTATGTCCTCCTCTCTGCACAGGATATGCAGCCGAAAACAACGAAAAAGAGTACAGCCGGTGGACGGCTGTCCGGTCGCGGGTCCTGACGGAAGCCGGGACGGGCAATCCGGGAAAGAACATCTCAAAAAAATAACAGAACAATAACATGAATCGGTGTCTTATCTATAAGTGTAATCGCTTTTTGCCGCGGTTCAAGCGATTCTTCAAAAAGTAAAAAAATGATCAATTAATTCGCAAGATATGCAGGAAAAATCAATTTTTTCATTTGATCTTCCGTCTTTTTTAGTTCTGATCGGACTGCGCCGTAAGATTCGGGATGATTTTGGCAGCAGAAAAGGTCACCTTATGAATCAAAACCATAGAAAACATAACTTTTACTCAAAATAGACAGATAAATTACAAGATACTACCGAACGACAAGATAAATCAATTTTTTGCGCTCAATGTGCAGGATTCCTGACACTTTCGTGTGCTAAATAATAAATATCAAAACACAGGGGACGATACGTATCGCGGAACGGATAACTGATTTGTTTTTGACGGGAAGGAGGATCCCAGAAAAAATCAGGAGGGAAAGAATATGGGAAAGAAATACAACATTATTCATTTTGAGGCGTTAGGAGCAGAAAACGAACACCTGAAAGATGAAACGGCGCAGGCGATTCGCGACGGACTGCTTCCGAAAGAATTCACATCGCTGGTTACCGATGAGACTCTTCAGGAATATATGCGGGAACACCCGGATACCGAGCTGCCGGACATCATTTCCATCAAGACCCATTCCAAGGTTCCGGAGGAGTACCTGCGTGGGGCAAAGAAGAGCATCATCACCCGAAGCGCCGGTTACGATCACGTGGAGGAACTGGAAGATGTGGCCAATGTCGCATCACTTCGCGAGTATTGTGTCAACGCAGTGGCGCAGACAGCGATGAAACTTCTGTATGACACGGCCGGATGTCTGAATGAGTATACGCTGAACGCGGCGACCTTTGAACGGATGAAAGCGGATTCGTTCATCGAGCTGAACGAGGAGCGCGTGGCAACCGTATTCGGAGTGGGAAAGATCGGAAAACACATTTATGACCTGCTCCGGGCGAACGGGCTTACGGTTCAGGCGGTGGATATCCGCGAAAAGGAACTGGATGAACTTTACGGACATACGGTTCATTTTGTTTCCAAAGAACAGGCGGCGAAAAACAGCGATATCATCATCAATTCCATGAACCTGACCAGAATTCCGGAAAGCCGGTTCTACAATGTGGGATATTTCTCCGAGGAATATCTCCGCAGCTGCAAGAAGGGTCTGATTTTTGTCAATGTAACCCGAGGCGAGATTGCGCCGGAGAGTGCAATCTTAAAACTGTATGAGGAAGGTCACCTCTCCGGATTCGGAACGGATGTCTTTTCTCATGAGGATGAGTTTACGCAGTTCATCCGCCACAAAATCTACTCGAACAATCCGGATGTGCTGGCCGGAAAGTATCTGATCGATATTGCCGAAGCGAGAACCGGCAACATTTACGTTCAGCCGCATCAGGGATTCAATTCCGATGCGGCGGCAAAGGCAAAAGCGAAAGACGCCATTCATCATGTAACGGCGTGGTACCGGAACGCCGGAACGCATTTTGAAGAGCAGCTGCCGTATTACGCGATGTAAATAAAACGGAGGGGAAAAGGTATGGAACTTACGATGAAAGATGCCATATGGCAGGTAATGATCGATATCGCAGTTATGGGCGGATTACTTCTGATCGGTGAAATGCTTCGTGCAAATCTCAAGATATTGCAGAAACTTCTGATCCCGCCGGCAGTGATTGCAGGATTTCTCGCACTGTTCTTCGGACCGAAGAGTCCGGTGGGCATGGGGGTTCTTCCGTTATCCGGATCATTTGGAACCTATGCCAGCGTCCTGATCGTGCTGGTATTCGCAGCGACGCCGCTGGGCGATAAGGGCGGCAGCGGAAAAGGTCTTACCCGTGAGACCGGCGGTATGTTCTTCAATATTACCGGTATCGCGGTTCTGCAGTACGCGGCAGGTCTTACCGTGACACTGCTTGTTCTGCAGCATTTCTATCCGGCGATGAGCTCCGCGTTCGGACTGATGATGGCTACCGGATTCTACGGCGGACACGGAACGGCAGCTTCGGTTGGCGCAAACCTTGAGAACCTCGGCATCATGAACATGACAGACCTGGGCAATACCTGCGCAACCATCGGTATCGTCGGCGGTATCCTTACGGGTATGATTTTGATCAACTGGGGCACCCGCGCAGGACACACACGCTACGTGGATGACCCGAAGGAACTTCCGCTGAGCATGCGCACCGGTCTGATTCCGAAGAACGAGCAGGCTTCCGCAGGAAAGAGCACCATCAACAACATCTGCCTCGATCAGCTCGGTTTCCATCTCGGTCTTGTTCTTCTCTGCTCTTTTGCAGGATATGAACTCTGCGAACTGTTTAAGAAGTTCTCCAAGAGCAGCTTCGGAATGTCCATCGAGATCCCGGCGTTCTGTCTGTCCCTGATTGTTGCCCTGATCATGAACATGATTCTCAACAAGACCGGCGTTCAGGAATACGTTGACCGCCCGACGATCCAGAGAATTCAGGGTACCTGCACCGATTTCCTGATGATCTCCGGTATCGGATCCATGAACACATCGGTTGTTATGAGTTATGCAATCCCGCTGGTTATTATCTGCGCACTGGGCTTCTTCATCAACTGGATCTGGTTCTTTGTGGTTGGTTCCAAGTGCGGAACCAAAGACTGGTTTGAGCGAAACATGATGGTTTGGGGCCATGCAACCGGCGTTGCAGCGACGGGCGTTCTCCTTCAGAGAGTGGTCGATCCGGACCTCAAGAGCCGTGGAATCGAAGATTCCGGTATCGCGGACGTATTCAACCGTCCGATCATTATCGGACTTCAGATTATTCCGCCGATGCTGATGTTCACCATGGGCGATCTGATCGGAGGCTGGGCTTCCTGCGGAATCTCCTGGGCGATCCTGATTGTGATGTGGATCATTGCCTATGCGGCAAAATGGTGGGTACCGGGCATCAAGGTCTCTTCCAGCCATTCCGACGGAACTGCCGGCATGAGAAAAGCAGAAGCGTGAACCGGCTGATCACATCCGGAGTCAGAAAATGTGGAGACGGAACCTGTTAAAATGAAGGTTTTCAGGATGGTTTATCCGGAAAGGGGGACTGCGTATCGGGAGATAAGAGCAGCGCACAGTAAATCGAAATACTACCCTTTATGAAATCGAAACAGTGATAAAAAAACAGCCTCTTCCGGAATAAAACGGGAGAGGCTGTTTGCTTGATGAACAGGCCTGAGTGGCGGAATCGCGAGAAATCAGCAATACATCATCCGATGCCGCCGAGGATCGCGCCGGCAATCAGAGCGGTCAGAGCAAGTCCGCAGAGAAGATATTTTCCGGCGATGTACCAGGTATCGCCGAGCGGTTTCGCTGCACCTTCATTGGCTGCTTCCAGCGCATACTTCTTGCCGAATACCCAGAAGAACATGACACCGGCGAGGAGAGCACCCAGCGGGCAGATGTAGATCGAGACGGCGTCCATCCATTCGGAGACGATCCCCTGAATCATGATGGAAACACCGATTCCCACTGCGGCAATGGTGCCGACGGCGGTTAAACGTTTCATGCCGAACTGCTGCTGCAGGGTTGCGACCGGAGCTTCGTAGAGGTTGACCAGAGAACTGAGTCCCGCAAACATAACGCAGACATAGAAGACGATGCCGACGATCATGCCGCCCGGCATCCGGTTCATGACGTTCAGCAGATAGATGAACATCAGGCCAGGCCCGCCTGCACTGAGCTCTTCACCGCAGGTAGCCATCGCCGGGATGATCAGGAATGCGGCAAGGAGCGCCGCCACGGTATCGAAGATGCCGATGTTGATCGCGGAAGCCGGAACATCTTCGTGTTTGCCGAGATAAGAACCGTAGATGACGGTTCCGTTGCCGGCGATCGAGAGCGAGAAGAATGCCTGACCGAAGGCGAAGATCCAGAGTTTCGGGTCTGCAAGACCGGCCGGATTGACCGTGAAAATGTAGCGGAATCCGTCGGATGCCCCCGGCTGTACGCCGACGTAAACGGCCAGACCGATTAACATGACAAAAAGCAGCGGCATCATGATTTTATTCGCTTTTTCGATACCGCCTGCAACACCGAGAGCCATGATGGCAAAGTTGACGGCGAGCGCGATGACGATCCAAAGATTATTGCCGAAGGCGCTTGCGGTGCCGCCGAACATTCCACCGATTTGCTCCATGTCGGTGCCCATCGCAAAGAGCTGACCGGTAAATGCGAGATATACGTACTTGAAAATCCATCCGACGACACAGGAATATCCGATCGCCAAAGCCAGAGATCCGATACACGGGATGACGCCGATGTTCTCACCGAGTCTGGATCCCTTGCCGGCATGCTCGGTGGCTTTTCCAAAGGCACCGATGGGCCCCTTTCCGGTGCTGCGGCCGAGAGCGATCTCTTCCGTTACGCCGAGACGGGCAACGATAATTACAAAAATGAAATACGGAATCAGGAATGTCATTCCGCCCCAGGCGGAGACCAGTACGGGGAATCTCCAGAGATTTCCCATACCTACTGCAGAACCAACACATGCCAGGATAAATCCGATTCTGGAATCAAATCCGTCGGCTTTTTTTTTCGGCTGAACTTTCGTCTCAACCATACAAATCCCCCTACTCTCCGGAACGGGATTGTTCCGGTGGTGTCATTATGTTTTGAGTGGTCACTTAAAGCATTTCCTTATTCAAGCTGTAATTATTGTGTCAGAATTATGTCAAGGTACAAAAGATGAACGAGACGAAACACGCTTCGCGAGTTTCGAACGTTTCGCGGCAGTCGCCAGGGCTTCGTGTAAGCACAGGCTTTGGCGTGTTAGCCGCGTAAAAAAGGAGACTGTCCCCGCGATTACAGCGGCGGACAGTCTCCCTGGTGATCCGGCTCCGCGTATCAGAACTGATCCGGTGTCCAGGTCTTCCAATAGCTGTAATTGGATTTATCCGCCATCTCTTCTTCGGTCGGAGCATACGGCTCAAGCCATGCGTGGAAATGACGCATCGGCAGGTTGTGACCGAAGGTAATCTTTAGGTTCGGAATGGTATCGCGGTCTTTGTAGAGCTGTGTCAGCGCGGCAATGATGTAATCCATATGCTGCTTGCTGAACTGGGAGCGGTTGATGGCCAGACGGACCACGTTGCAGACTTCTTTCTGCTGCTCCGGTGTCTTCAGGTCGTACTCCATGGAGAAGTCACCCAGCTCGGAACAACGGATGCCGTAGCGGTGCACCATCTCAAGAGAGAGGGCCTGCCCGGCAAAGCTTTCGTGGTTACGCTTGTAATCAAAGAACCGGTCCACATCGACATAGATGCCGTGACCGCCGGCCGGCTGAACGATCGGAACACCGTTCCGGGTGAGGCCGTCTGCCAGATACTGGCACTGTTTTACACGTTCATCCTGATAGTCGAATCTCGCTTCTTCATAGAGACCCTGGCAGAGTGCCATGATGTCATGGCCGGACATGCCGCCGTAGGAATCGTTGCCGTAAGCGGAGATCTGGCGGACTTTGAGAAGGTGACCGATGTCCGTTTTGACCGAGCCGTCCTCATTGAATTCGGAGAACTTCTGCCAGAAGAGTCCTTTGTCACGGAACGCGAGGAGACCGCCCATGTTTGCATGGCCGTTTTTCTTCAGAGAAGCGGAAACCACATCAAACAGCGAGAACATTTCCTTTGCAATCTCGGCGATGGATTTGTCGGCATATCCCGGCTCGTTCATCTTGATGAAGTAGCAGTTCTCTGCCCATCTTGCACCGTCCATCACATACGGAATGCCGTGCTTGTGGGCGATTGCGGAAACCTCACGCATATTCTGCATGGAAACCGCCTGACCGCAGACCGAGTTGTTGGTGACGGTGGTATAGATGAGCGGAACATTTTCCACACCCACCGCGTCCAGGAGCTGGTTCAGTTTGTCGATATCCATGTTGCCCTTAAACGGGTTCACATCATAATGTCCGCTTTCCGGAACTTCGAAGAGGATCTCCTTGTGGAAGAGGTTGCGCGGCACATTGCCCATCTGCTTGATGTTGCCCTCGGTAGTGTCGAAATGTGCATTGGAGGGGATCGTGAAGACCTTGCCCGGCCATCTTCTCGCAAAGAGCGGTTTCAGAACATCGAAGAGGAGGGTCTCTGCGCAGCGTCCCTGCGGAACGATGAAGGTGTTCGGTCTGGACAGCTGGAACTGTCCGCCGTTGATGAAGCCGCCCTCATAATCCTTCAGGTAAACGTCGTTCATCATTTTCTCCACATCGTCGCGGTCAACGCCTTCTTTCATGTAATTGATCAGGCGAACCTGATCGTCTCCGCGCTCCCAGAGATCACGGAACGCGTCGAGGAGCACATAATAGCCCTTGTTGCGGCCGTAGGATTCGTCAGCGAGGAACATGGCAGCCCACTGCGTGTCGGTCATGGATGTTGTTCCCGAATCCGAGAGACAGTCAATGTAGAGCATTCCCGCCGGAAACGCAAACTCGTTGTAGTGCGTTGCCTGCAGGGCTCTGCGTCTCTGATCCGCAGTGACGTGAGGAACCTCGCGTACGACGTGTGTCCATGACTTCGGTGCTTCGATGTTTAACTTGAATTCCATTTGTAATACCTCCCAAATATTAATGTTTTGACCGGCCTGTGTGATTCCTGTCGGAACGGCAGAAACCGGCCATGTATTAATACCCCGGTCATCGCAGTTGCCTTTCGGCCCGCGTGGCGACTGGCGGACAGTATTTTTAACTTTATCCCGTCACGGCGATGCACTCGATCTCGACCAGTGCATCTTTCGGAAGCCGTGCGACTTCCACGGCGCTTCTCGCCGGGCAGTCGCCCTCAAAGAATGAAGCGTACACGCCGTTCATCGCGGCAAAGTGATTCATGTCGCTGAGAAAGACGGTGGTCTTGATGACGTCATTCATCGATGCGCCGGCTTTCTCCAGAACTGCTTTGCAGTTTTCCAGCGACTGCCGGGTCTGCGCCTCGATTCCGTCCGGAAAGGTTCCGGTGGAAATGTCGATCGGGAGCTGACCGGATGTGATGATCAGATTCCCGGCTTTGATGCCCTGCGAGTACGGCCCGATGGCGGCGGGAGCCTTTTCTGTACAGATGGGTGTTTTCATGGTGTTTCACCTCCTTGCGGTATAATTATTATTTATTTTGATGATCCAAATTTTTTATGACAAGAATAAATTATCACTATGCAAAAACATTGTCAACGATAATTGTGCAAAATATAAAATAGATAATATATTAACAAGTTAATAATATACAATAAGCACAAAGAGCAAAAAGACGGACTTGAAATACATGCAAAAAAACTGAGAAATAATTCTTATGTTATCTTGAGCTGTCCGGTACAGTGCGGTTATAATGAATAAAAAGGACCATGAACGAAGCAGGCCGGGAACGAAGCAGGCCATGAATGATTTATAGCAGGAGAACAGAGATGGAGAATTCACTGATGCAGCAGTACGAAAGACTGACCGGGTTTCTGGGTAGCGCGCTTGGGCCGGATTATGAGATTGTACTGTACGATCTGCACCGTATCGTTGCACTGGTAAATGGTGAGATCAGCGGGCGCAGCGTCGGAGATCCGATGCCGAAGTCCCTGATGGATGCGATGGAGAGTAAAAGAGACAGCATGGACGGACAGGCGCTGAATCACCGTGTTCTGGCCGCCAACGGCCGGAATTTGCGCTGTTCGGATCTTTATCTGCGGGATGCCGGCGGAGAGACGGTCGGCGTCCTGTCGATCAATTTTGACGACAACCGGTTTAAAGAATTGTCTGAAGCGGTTTTCCGGCTGTGTCATCCGGACTCCTATGCGGATCAGAACATTTCGGTCGAAATCCGCGGATGCAGGAATCAGGAGATCTTTTCGGGAGATCTGTCGGAGACAACGGATGAGATCTTCCGGAGAGTGGTCAAGGGGAAAAATGTCGCGCCGGACCGGCTGAATTATGATGAAAAACTGGAGATCGTGCGTCAGCTCTACGCAAAAGGCGTGTTTGAACTTCGCGGTGCAGTACAGGCGGTAGAGAAGAAACTCGGCTGCTCGCAGGCCACGATCTACCGTTATATCACCACGGTGAAAGAGGAACGGGAAAACTGATTGAGTGTCGGATGCAACGGAAAACAAAACATTCGCGATGAAAAACACCGGGCAGGAATGGAAGCAGAGGTCAGAGGGGATGGATTCGGAAAAACGATAAATGTAACCAGAAGCAAAAAAACGGTTTTCAATACCTTCCGGTGACAATTGAAAGGAAAAATTGGCCATATTATACTGATTTATAGAAATTACACAGGAAGAAAACAGCAAATCAGTCAATGGAAAGAGGCGAGAGAAAACAGATGAAAAAACGATTTTTAAAACAGGGAATGAGTATCGCGGCAGCCTTGTGCCTTGCGGTCGGATCACCGTTCAGCGCAGCGGCAGGCCACGAAGTAAGTTACGAGATAGAGAAGACCGATGGCAGAACGATGACGCATGAAGGCGATATTTCTGCCACAGACAGCGGTATTCTTGCGGACAACGGGTCGGCCGTAGAGCAGAAGGGCGATGTCAAGTCCAAAAATGAGGCGGTGAACGCTTCCTCTAAGTCGACGGTCGATATTGACGGAAATGTTGAGATGACAGACGGGGGGGATAGGGTCCCGGCTGTATCAGCATTTGATGGTTCTAACGTCAGGATCGAAGGGAATGTTAAATCCAACGGAATCGGTGTGCAGGCAGAGAAGGAGGCACATGTCGACGTAGAAGGAGCGGTTGAGGCAAAATCAACCGGAGTCAGCTCGGCAAACAGTGACGTTACGGTGAAGCATGGCGTTAAGGTCAGCGGAACGGATGAACAAGAGTATGTGTACGGTGTTGACGCATACGACAGCGAAGTGTCGGTTGTGGGCGGTATCGAAGTGACCATCGGCGGGCAGAAAGGACAAGCGGAAGGAAAAAGTGGCGAAGAGTCTGAATTTTCCGCAACAGGAGTAAATATCTATCAAGAGGATGGAGAGAATACATCGGTCCATGTAACCGGGAATGTCACGGCGTTCGCAAAGGGCAGCGAAGCATCCGGTGCAAGAGCAGATGGGCTTCGAATGGCGAAAGGGACGAAGCTGACGGTGGATGGCAATGTGACGGCTACAGCCGAGAGCAGTAATGCCAAAGCACAGGCGTGCGGTGTTGCTGTGGGCAGCGGAACCGTTATTGTGAAAGGAGATGTATCCGCTGCGGCGAAGAGTACGGCCCCGGAGGCTGCGAGGGCCTATGGAATTGTTACAAATGTCGAACTGGCGGGAAAAGATGTAAGCAAAGCAAAGGACGCAAATGCTGTTATTATTGTAACCGGAAGCGTTACCTCTACAGGAGCGGGAGCTTCTCTGGAGGGGAATTTCGGGAAGGTTGATGTCTTTGTCGGAAAGGATATGAGCGGAGAAGAAGGTCTTCGCGTTTTGGGTAATTTGGGTACCGCGAATTATGTGGTGGATGGAACACTGAGCGGTGAAAGCGCGGCGATTCACACCCAGGATTTCGTGGCGCAACCGGGAATGGAAGAAGGAAAACTGAATGTCACGGTATGGGAACTGAAGAGCGGCGGAGATCTCGTGAAAGCAGAAGAAGTATCCGGGTATGATCCGGAAACCGGTGCGCCTTCTCTTCTTCCTGAAAAGAAGGAAAAAGCCGAAGAGATCCTGAAGAATGTTAATTACATCATTCGCACCGATGAGGTGGAGAACGGTGTGATCAGCCTTTCCGGAACGACCCGGATTGTCGGAGCAAACGGAACGACATACGATACGGCGAAGGAAGCACAGGAGGTCATCATCCGTGTGAAGACCGCCGATGGATATCAGCTCGACGCGGTGAAGAACGGCGATGCGCTTCTAACAAAGAACGCGGACGGAAGTTATACACTGGTTGTTCCGCGGGGCGGCGGCGTCGAGCTGAGCGCCGTGCTGTCCGCAATCAAGAAGAACGAGAACGAAATGAACGGTGGTTCCGATGATTCCGGCAATCCGCCGGCCGGCTACGGGGAGGAAAAAGGAAACGCTGTGACATCCGCAAGCGGTGCGTCAGTGACCAGAACCGTTACGGAAGAAGGCGGTATCAAAACGTCTCTTTCGAAGGTTGAGATCGGCGGAAAGATCGCAGAGGTGGCAACTAGGGTGACCGTAGAGAACGGACAGAACAGAACGCTCCGCACCGTGAGCGGCGATATCGCGGGCGTATCCTTCCGGGGTGTCGGTACGGTATCGGCGGACGGATCCTCCGTAACACTGGAGGACGGACGTACCTTCTCTGTCATCAGCGCGCCGAGTCTTATGATCACCGAAAACGGCGTGACCAGAGGGTATTTCCTGAACGCAGACGGAACGGGACCGATCGCCACCGGAAAGACAGAGGTTTATTACTGCCTCGGCGAGGACGGTCAGCTCCATGCGCACTGGGTAGATCCGAACGGATATTTCTACGTTGGAACCGTGGAGATTGATGGCCAGACCCATACCTTCAATGAAACGGGAGAAGAGGTCAGCAGTATCGCATAAGCAGTATCATATAAGCTGGAAGAGGCAGATTCGGAAGGCAAAAGCGTTCTTTCACGAAGCGGAGCTGGCGATGATGATCTGTGAGAACCCGGAGAAAGTGCTGGGAATAAGAGAATAAGAAAGATAAAATCGGGCGGCTGTTCTTTGAGATTCAAAGGCAGTCGCCCGATTGTTATAATATAGGAAATATATTCAAAATGTATCCTCATATATTTTCCTACATGAATCAATCGTATTCAAAGATTCCCTGGATAGT
Source organism: [Clostridium] aminophilum (assembly GCF_900101295.1). GTDB lineage: Bacteria > Bacillota > Clostridia > Lachnospirales > Lachnospiraceae > Clostridium_R > Clostridium_R aminophilum_A. Next base: position 12,179 of record NZ_FOIL01000008.1, read on the forward strand.
ATCTGAAACTTCCATAATATCGGCATAAGGAAGCCGGTCTACTCTGCTGCAGGCTCTGACGGAGGGATCAATGACCTTTAACTGTTCACAGATTGCAACTCCGATCGTTCCGTCTGTGCCCTTGACAGAAATATGTACCGGTCCCGCAGAAATGTCCTGAAGTAATGGACAGACGTGAAAAACATTTGTCGCCCGGATGAAAGCGTTTTTGCTGGTGATGACAAAATATTTCTTAGCAAAGCCGGCAATCTTGATGATATCCCCCTGATAGAAATCGGTCATAACATTTCCTTTCCCATCGGATCGCCCCATTCAAAATCATTTACGGAAATTTCTCCGTTATATTCTGCCAAACGCTGTTCGAAAGTTTTGTGTTCAAAAGGCTTACGGAGAATGATCGTATTATGGTCGATGAGTATGTCCAGAACATCAGAAGTTTTAAGATCAAGTTTATCAAGGATATGTTTTGGAATTCGGATGCCTTGACTGTTTCCCCATGATCGAATCGCTACCTGTTCCATATTGTCACCTCCAATGTATAATAGTATATATGGTATATACATATAGTAGCAGGTATGAGGCTGAGATTCAAGGGCAGTCGCCCGATTGTTAATTTACGCGGCTAACTCGCCAAAGCCTGTGCTTGCACGAGGCCTTGGCGACTGCCGCGATAACGAGCGAAACTCGCGAAGCGTGTTTCGTCTCGTTGGAAAAAACGGAACGATTCCGCAGTATTCTGCGGACGAATCGTTCCGTTACATTAAGGAAGCTGTCACTTAACGGTGACCAGCGGCGGACTTTGTTAATTGTTTTTTTGCGGTTTGGGAATACGCTTCTTTGACGGCGCGGCTGCGCCGGTGGGACAGACAAGGATACAGAGGTGACAGCCGACGCACCGGCTGCCGTCCAGTTTCGGTTTCCGGTTGTCGAACCGGATCGCCTGATGCCCGCCGTCACTGCAGGAAACCACGCATCGGCCGCAGCCGACGCAGATATCCGGATGAAATTGCGGGAAGAGGATTGTCTCACGGTTCAGACCGTCTGTCGTCGCGCTGATGCTGTCGAGTCCTGCACCGATCAGATATTTCACCGAACGGATTCCCATCTGGGACAGATAATAATTCAGGCCATCCTTCAGATCATCGATGATCCGGTAACCGTACTGCATCACCGCCGTTGTGACCTGGATGGATCCGGCACCCATCAGGATGAATTCCAGCGCGTCCTTCCAGGTTTCGATGCCGCCCATTCCGCTGAGGTGTTTTCCCTTCATCGCGGGATTCTGACCGATCTCCGAGATGAACCGGAGCGCGATGGGTTTTACCGCATTGCCGCTGTAGCCGCCGACGGCGGATTTTCCCTTGACTGCCGGAGCGGAGACGAGGGTGTACGGATTGACGCCGATGATGCTCTTGATCGTATTGATTGCGGAGATGCCGTCCGCACCGCCGCGAAGAGCGGCCACCGCCGCGGAGCTCATCTCTGCCACATTGGGCGTCAGCTTTGCGAGAACCGGGATTTTCGTTCCGCGTTTTGCGGCCCTTGTAAACTGCTCCACCAGTTCCGGAATCTGACCGATGTCTGAGCCGAGACCGTCCTCCTGCATATTCGGACAGGAGAAATTCAGTTCCACCGCATCGGCACCGTTCTCCTCGCAGAGTCGGGCCAGTTCTTCCCATTCTGCCTCATTTTGCCCCATAATCGACGCCAGGATAAATTTGGTCGGATAATTTTTCTTCAGTCTTCGGAAAATCTCCATATTTTCGGCAACGCTGTGGTCGGACAGCTGCTCGATGTTCTTGAAACCGATGATGCTTCCGTTATCGCCGGTGATGGCGGAAAAACGCGGAGACGCCTCATGGATTTCAAAGGAGCAGATCGTTTTGAAACAGGCGCCGGCCCATCCGGCCTCAAATGCCCGCGCACACATATCATACGTCGATGCAACGACGGAGGACGACAGAAAGAAGGGATTTTCCAGCGGGATCCCGCAGATGTCACAGGCCAGCGGGGATTCCGTCTCCGGAAGCGCAACTTCCGCCTGCGGGCGGACTTTTTCGATCATGGTACTCATCAGGGAGCGAACCGGAACCTGTCCCGGCCTTACACACTCCCGTTCACACGGAGCGCTGCAGTCTCTGCATACATTTTCTTCCGGAAGGCGCAGTGCCGCCGCATCTTCATTATCAAACCACACGCTGCGAAGCGCCCGGCCCGGATCCATGGCCGGACAGGCGTTGCTGCAGGGCGGATCCATACAGAGCAGACAGGAAAGCATATCCCGTCGCTTCAATATTTGTTTCGGAATCATAAAACCTCCTCTGACGGTCTCCGTCATGTCTCTTTGTCGGGCGGTAGATCGTGTTCTGATTCTATTCTATCATAAATAACATCTTATATTCAAAGCTGCTTTTGATGAAAGAAAATATAACAGGATAAATTTTCATGAGATCCGGAGATGAGGATGAATTTTTTTTCTTTTGTAAAGGAATCGAATGATGGCGCAAAATGCCATGAATTTCAGGGAAATTCAGCGTTGGATGATTTGCGGCACAGCGGTTTTTTCGCACGAATCCGATTCTATCAGAGCTTTGTGAATGGGGACGTTCTTTTGATTCTGTTAATAATCACCTTTATATATAACGGAATTATGCCGATAAACTCCATAAGCGCAACTTGATAAACCTATGGTAGTCAGTAATGAAAATGGGGAGAAAAAAATGAAACTGTTTCAATCAAATTCTGGAAGCAAAAAACGCGGAGGGACACTGCACAGCATCAGCACCACCCTGCTTCTTATCCTGCTTCCGATCACCGTCATCAGTATCGTATTCATTATCCTGTTCCTCAGCGGACAGGCGGAATCCCAGATTAAGGCTCAGTCCATCCGGAATCTGCAGCTGGAGTCCGACTATAATGCGGAGCGTTTCGGCGCAAGAGTCAATGATGTTGTCTCACGCGGCGAGTCATATGCGATTTCCGCGGAATCCACCGATTTTGCCGATCATGAGGCATACCAGGCGTTCATGAGTAAGTCCAACAAGATGGGAAGTCTGGAGAACGCCGGCATTTATACCGGTTTTTCAAACGGTGAGATGTACTATGCCGATTACGCTCAGGTTCCGGAAGGTTATGATCCGACCGCCAGAGACTGGTACAAAAACGGATTAAACTGCACCACCTTTACCGAAACCGCACCGTATGTTGATGCCCTGTCGAATAAACTCTGCGTATCCTTTATCCGCAGAATGAATCTTCGCGACGGCTCTACCGCGGTGGCCGGAATTGATATCTTCCTCGATGAGATCGCGAATGAGACAAAGACCCTGACACCCATGGGCACCGGCATGACGGCCATCGTTGCCAATGGCATGATCCTCGGTAATCCGGATCCTGCCGTAAACGGAAAGGATGTTGCCCAGTCAGGCAACACCCTCCTTCAGGAGGCCGTGGCAAAAGTGACGGTCGGCAGTCAGATGGAACTCAAGAGCGGCTCGGATACATATTACGTCGCTGCATCTCAGGTTCCGAATACGAGCTGGATCCTCTATTCCACCGTGTCCGAGCGTGATGTTCTCGCTCAGCTGAGAAAGTTCCAGCAGATCTGCTACTTCATCATGGTTGTGATCATCGCTGTCATTGTCATCGCGCTTCTTCTGGTCATCCGCTCCGTGATTACGGTTCCGCTGCGCAAGGTTACCGATGCGGCAGAGAGCATCGCAGACGGAGATTTCAACGTATCGCTTCCGACGGAAACGAAAAACGAGATCGGTCAGCTGGCCGTTGCGTTCAGCAGGACAACTGAGCAGCTGCAGAACTATCAGGGATATATCGACGAGATCGCGGAAGCACTCTCCGATATCTCACAGGGTGAGCTCAACGTTAAACTGGAGAAGGAGTATGTCGGACAGTTCAGCCGCCTGAAGAGCAACATGGAAAATGTGATCGAGCAGCTTCGCAGCGTTGTCGGATCCATTATGGATTCCTCGAAACTCGTGGCAGGCGGTGCGACCCAGATTTCCGACGGCGCACAGGGTCTTGCCCAGGGCGCTACCGAGCAGGCAAGCTCCATCGAAGAGCTTTCTGCTGAAATTCACCAAATCAATGAGGAAACGGTCAAGATGGCGGAGAATGCCCGCACAGCGGAGGCGCAGATTCACAGTGCGGAGGAGCAGATCCACTCCAGCAATGAGCAGATGGTTGATCTTCGCAATGCAATGCAGGATATCACCGACAAGTCCCAGCGCATTTCGTCCATCATCAAGACCATTGATGACATCGCATTCCAGACCAATATTCTTGCTCTGAACGCTGCCGTTGAGGCCGCGAGAGCAGGTGAGGCAGGAAAGGGATTTGCGGTTGTTGCGGATGAGGTCCGCAACCTTGCCGGCAAGTCTTCCACGGCTGCTCTGGATACCTCCAACCTGATCACTGAGACGATCGAGGCGGTACAGAACGGCGACCGTCTCACCGAGCAGACGGCAAACTACCTGAAGAGCACACAGGAATCCACGGAGAAGGCGGTTACCCTGATTGCGGAGATCACTGCCGCAACCGATAACCAGCAGCAGTCGCTTTCCGGCGTGAAGCAGGGAATCGACCAGATCTCCAGCGTCGTTCAGACCAATGCCGCGACAGCGGAGGAGAGTGCCGCTGCCAGTCAGGAACTTACCAGACAGGCGGGCATCCTGAACAACGAGGTTAATAAATTTAAACTGTGATCCTTTTTCACAGAAGAGCTGATATGAGATGTGAGCGGCGGGGCCGCGGATTGACGTTTCGGTTAATCCGCGGCCCCGCTGCGTCATAAAAAAAGCGGTGAAAAATTTATGCAGTTTTAATATTGAACATATGTTCGATATATTATATAGTCTGAATATACAGAAGCGGGAAACAGACGCAGTTCGGAACACGGTTCCCGTACATCTGCCGGAGACGCTGAGGAATCCCGGATATCATCGAGGTTCCTTAGTATCGGAACATTCAATCAGAGGACTGGAGGTGATTCCCGCATGGATTCCTATCTGTATACAAATATCCCCATACAGGTGATTGCCTGTATTGATACCACCGGGAAGATCACCCCGCTGCGGTTTCGCTTTCTGGACCGGAACGGGGAACTGGTCACCGTCCGGATTGACCGCATTCTCTCCTCGGATCAGGAACCTCATAATATCGGTATCACCTTCTCCTGCTCCGCCAGTATTTTTGGGCGGAAAAAGCAGTTTTCGCTGTATTACAGTCATTTCTCCGGCAAGTGGATTATCTCCCGGGTAGGGCAGTGAGGGCGGTTTGATCCGGCCGATTCCCGCCGCCGGGATGAATAGAATCATATAATGGGCTGCCACTCGGACTTTTTGATGAAACGGCTTGAAAAACAGGGAAATAACAAGTATTATTGTAAGGCCTGCATCGAAGAGCAGAAGAGCATGAGATAGGGAAGACGGGGGACGATTTATGGAATGGGAGACGGTTGTACGGACGGCCGGATTCATTATGATACTGCTGTATTTTCTCTGCGGCATTGATGATTCGATCTGGTTTCTCTACTCGTTTCTTGCCGGAATCCGGTATCACCGGAACGGCGAGGATGAGGAACTGGACTTTGTGAAACTGCGGAATACTCCGCCGAAGATGCTGGCGGTTACGATTGCGGCATGGCACGAGGCGAATGTCATCGGCGATGTGATTACGAATTTTTTGAACACCACGGATTATCCGAAGTCCATGTATCATCTGTTCGTCGGCGTTTATCCCAACGATCCGGATACGATCGCGGCGGTCGAGAAGATGAGACGGATTTATCCGAATGTGCATCCGGTTGTCAACTGTCAGAATGGTCCGACGACGAAGGCGCAGAATATCAACCATGTGATCCGTCAGATTCACCTGTTTGAGAAAGAGCGGAAGATCCGGTTTGCCTCACTGACCGTTCACGATTCGGAGGATGTCATCCACACATACGAACTTCTCGCAACCAATTATCTGATTGACCGGCATGATGCGCTGCAGTTTCCGGTATTTCCGATTATGGAGATGCCCCGGTTCAGCAATTTCTTCCGGCAGATCACGACGGCGACCTATGCCGATGAGTTTGCGGAGAATCACTATATCTCGCTGGTTGGACGGAGAAATCTCCATGCGTTTGTGCCCTGTGCCGGGACAGGATTCGCGATTTCCGGAAGACGTCTTGCGGAATTCGGAGATCGGGATGTGCTTCCGGCGGAGAGTCTGACGGAGGATTATCTGCTGTCACTGACACTGTATAAGAAGGGGATACCGCTTTATTATGTTCTGAACCGGCTGCCCCGGGTGATGAAAAACGGAAAAGTCAGCATGGATTTTCTCACAACCCGTTCCATGTTTCCGAATACGTTTGCCGCGGCGGTTCGCCAGAAGACGCGGTGGACGTACGGGATTACCATGCAGTCCGTCAGCATGAAGGATGTGTTTGCAGCCAACGGGGTCTCTTTTGCCGGCCGGTATTCGTTCTATAAGGATCTGAAGGCCAAGGTGGTGAATCTGATTCCGATTGTGGGATATCTGGTGTCGATCTACTGTCTTTTTGCCGCTGCTTTCGGACTGGAACCGCTGTACCGGGAAGGTACGCCGGCTTATTACATGGCGGAGGCGGTCTTTGTGATGATGATCATACGGCAGATCTTCCGGGGATATGCGCTGTTCTGCGTCTATGGCATGCGAAGCGTCTTTTTCGGCTGTCTTCTTCCGCCGCTTTTTCCGATTCGGCTGATTTACGGAAACATTATCAATTTTGCGGCGACGCTGCAGGCGGTTCGGATGAAACTGTTCGGAGAGAAGAGAACAGGAGAAAAGAAGACGGGCGAAGAGAACGCAGGCGAAGAAAAAACGGGCGGAGAAAAGACGAACGGAGAGGCCGGTGCCGCGCCGGAGGAAAACAGAAAGATCCAATGGGCGAAGACCGATCACGAGTTTCTGAACCGGCATCAGCTGCGGAGGTATCGCCGGATGATCGGCGACGTGCTGATCTGTCAGGGATATCTCACCGCGGAGCAGTTCCGTGATTGTCTCGGGCAGGTGAATAAGGAGCACGGTGAGCAGATCGGAGAGTATCTGATCCGGAAGAACGTGATTACGGAAGAACAGATGGTGCGCGCCCTTGCTCATGTAAAACATATTCAGTTCATTCCGGATGAGGTGGTCCGCTGTCTGAAACTGTGGAAAGATCCGGAGCGCTTTGATTACCGCAGGCTGTGTGAAGACAGAATCTTCCCGCTGACCATCGAGAATGATATCTGCATCATCGGAATCAGCAGCAGGACAAAAGATGCCGCAGTGGAGGCGTTCCGTATCCGCTATGGTCTCGGAATTCGGAAAATGTATCTGACGGAGCATATGATTGGTGAAATGATCCGTCAGGCGGAAACTCTGCACCACAAAGACTCGGAGAATCCCGCGGCCCCGGCAAAGGCGGAAACGCAGGATGTACCAGAGGTGCCGGAGAAGGCTGACGCGGCGGCAGTGCAGACGCTTCAGGCGTCCAGAGAGGCCTATCACGCCGGCCGGATCAGTTTTGAACAGCTTGTCCTGATCGGAACATATGTATTCCGGCTCGGAAAAACGGAAGACGAAATCCGGGTCATTATGGGAATCGGATGAGAGAACGGACGGCCGTCCGATCGAAGCCTCATTTTGTCAATCGAAATTTCTGAATTCAAAGATTGTCCTCACCCCATCGCTTCAGCTGAAGAAGGATGGGGATGAGGCTTTTTGCGTTTGGGGTCAGCTGATATTCCACCCGCACCGGCATCTCGTCATACTGGATGCGGGAGACCAGGCCGTCCGCTTCCAGTTCTTTTAAGGAGTGCGACAGCATGGTGCTGGTGATCCCATGGATTGTGCGACGGAGCTCGCCGTAGCGAACGACTTCATTGTAATCGATGACACAGAGGATCAGAATTTTCCATTTTCCGCCGACAAGGTCCAGCACTTTCTTGAGTCCGCAGCCCTCCCCGGCGATGTCTCTGCATAATGGTTCTTTGTTCATTTCGGTATCCTGTCCCTTTCTGTAACCGCAGTGACGGTAAGATTTTCCGTACCAGATTAATATAAAAATGGTGCTTGATATATTTTTTATACCACATATAATAGTAGTACCTTCCGGAGATCGCAAGATGAAATTACGGCTTCGGAGCGGCAAAGAGTAAGAAAAGGGACAGAAGCCGGAAAGAACCGGTTAAGAAATGAGGTAGAAAATGAAACGTGCTGTAAACGATCGGAAACGATGCGTTGCCTGCGGCGTCTGTGCACTGCAGTGTCCAAGGGAGGCAATTGTGATTGAGAACGGCTGCTGGGCGGCGGTTGACCTGGAGAAATGCGTCGGCTGCGGCATCTGTGAGAAGGCCTGTCCGGCGGGGTCAATCCGTGTGGAGGTAATGGAGGTCGCAGATGGCAAATAAGAAAAACACACACTGGTATGATTATCTGTGGATCTGGAGCATCGTGTATTTTGCGCTCGGATTCTTTAATATTATGTTTGCATGGCTCGGCATGATCGATTTTATCCTGCCGCTGATCTTTGCGGTTGCCGGCGGCAACAAATGGTTCTGCAATCACATGTGCGGAAGAGGACAGCTTTTCTGGGTGCTGGGAAGAAAACTGAAATGTTCCCGGGGGAAGGCCGCCCCGCGCTGGATGGCATCCACCGGATTCCGGTACGGTTTTCTGGTATTTTTCCTGACAATGTTCGGAAATATGCTGTTCCAGACGTACATGGTCTTTGCGGGCGCGGGATCTCTGCGGAAGGCGATCAAGCTGTTCTGGACCTTCCGGGTTCCGTGGGAGTGGGCGTATCACGGAAGCGTTCTTCCGGCCTGGACCGCGCAGTTTGCATTCGGCTTCTACAGCCTGATGCTGACGTCCACCCTTATCGGTCTGATCGTGATGGCGCTGTACAAGGAGAGAACCTGGTGCTCCTTCTGTCCGATGGGAACCATGACGCAGGGAATCTGTAAGCTGAAGGCAAATAAAACGAGGCCCGCAGAATAAGGGCGGAAACGGGAAAAGAAAACAGATAAACAAACAGGAAAAGAAAGCCTGGAAAGGATGAAATGAAATGACAATACAGGAAAGAGCGGAAAAAGCGGTAGAGTTAAAACTGAGCGGAAGATGCAACTGTGCACAGGCGGTGGCCACGGTGCTGGCAGACCAGACGGAACTTTCGGAAGAGCAACTGAGAATGCTCACGGCCGGATTCTGCGCCGGCATGGGAAATCTTCAGGCGACCTGCGGCGCCCTCATCGGAGCAGGCATGATCACCGGACTGAAGACGGAGGGAAGAGGAACCCTCGGCATGACAAAGCAGATCCAGGAAGAGTTCGGACGCCGCTGCGGCGCGCTGAAGTGCGGCGATCTGAAGACGATGACGGACGGAAAACCGTTGTGCAGCTGTGAGGACTGCGTCCGCAACGCCGTGATGATCTACGGAGAGAAGATGGGGATTACAGAGTAAGAGTGCAGGAGAAACAATGACACAGAGAGAAGCGATCCGCCTGTCGGATCATTTCGATTATAAACGGCTCCTTCGGTTTACCGGACCGTCGATCCTGACGATGATTTTTGCATCAATCTACAGCATCGTGGACGGATATTTCGTATCGAACTATGCCGGGGCGATTCCCTTTGCCGCGCTGAATATCATGATGCCATTCCTGATGATTCTCGCGGCGGTGGGATTCATGTTCGGTTCCGGCGGAACCGCGCTGGTTTCGCTGAAGCTGGGACAGAAAAAAGTAAAAGAGGCCAATGAGATATTTTCCCTGATCACCTATGTCCTGATCGCGATCGGTCTTGTGACGTCCGTGATCGGATATGTGATCACGCCGCAGGTGGCAGAGATCCTGGGCGTGACGGAAGAACTGAGGCCGTACAGCATTCTGTATGCAAGAATCAATATGGTCGGCAACACGGCGTTTATGCTGCAGCATTTGTTTCAGAGTTTTCTGATTGCGGCGGAAAAGCCGAAAATGGGATTCCGGGTTACGGTGGCGGCCGGTGTGACGAATATCATTCTGGATTTCCTGCTGGTCGGCGTGCTCGGACTGGGACTTCCCGGTGCGGCATGGGCGACGGTCATCAGCCAGACTGTCGGCGGCGTGATTCCGCTGGTATATTTTATGTTTCCGAATTCGTCGGTCCTTCGTCTCGGCGGACTGCGGTGGAATCTGTCGGCGCTTGTTCAAACCTGTTCCAACGGATCCAGTGAATTTTTGTCGAATGCATCCGCTTCGATCGTCGGCATGCTTCTGAACAGACAACTTCTGACATACATGGGGACCAACGGCGTTGCGGCCTACGGAGTCATCATGTATGTTAATTTTGTTTTTGTCGGCATCTATTTCGGGTTTGCCATGGGCGTGTCGCCGGTCATCGGCTATCACTATGGAGCGGACAACCGGGAGGAACTCCGGAATCTGTTCCGGCGGTGTCTGGTGCTGATTGCCTCCGCGGGCGTCATCCTGACGATTCTGGCGGAAGTCTTCGCCGGTCTTCTCGCAAAGATTTTCGTCGGGTATGATCCGGAACTCTACTCTCTCACGGTTTCCGGCATGCGGATCTATGACCTGGCCTTTGTGATGATGGGTTTAAATGTGCTCGGATCGGCTCTTTTTACCTCACTCAGCAACGGCAAGATCTCCGCTCTGCTCTCGCTGATCCGTTCCGTGGTGCTGCAGGTATCGCTGATTCTGATTCTACCGCTGATCTTCGGCGGACAGTCGCTCTGGGCGGTGGTCATCGCCGTGGAGACAGGTACCCTTTTGGTGACGTGGCGGATGATCGTCCGTTACCGGTCAAAATATCACTACTATTGATAAAAGATTATAACAGATATGTAAAATCCAAATCCGTTTCGGGTTTGGATTTTTTCTTTTGTCTGAATCATTTCTTAACTCATCCGTAAAAACAAAAAACATAAAAAATATTATTAAGTCCGGAAGGAAAATACCCGGAAAAATGCCAGGTGAGGAATTTACAACTTTCGGTCTGTACGCTGTCTGTCCTCGAATGGTCAGATCTGTTAATTTATCTCTGGATGGCGGACGCGGGATCGGCAATGGGGGAAACCGCTCCGCAGAGAAAAATCCCCTCCCCCTCCGGGGGCGGACAGTGAAAGACAGATGAGGCGAACCGGTAGCCTGCTGTGGGGGGATTTGACTCAAACGAAAAGGGAAACATATTGATCGGATGCAAGTGAAAGAAGGGGGAAAATGGTTTACTTATCGGAATTTGTCGGAAGTCTGATCTTTCTTCTGGGCGGATACACCTACATGAGCAATATCTGCCTGAAGAAGACACAGGTCAGCAAGCTGAATTACGTGGAGCTGTCGACCGCGTGGTCGCTGGCAGTCGGCTTTGGCCTCTGCCTGGCCGTTGTACTCGGGGGACCGGCCCTGTTAAATCCGGGTGTGGTTGTGGGACAGCTTCTGATCGGGGGAATTACGGCGGAGGAGGCTGCAAAATTCCTGCTGATGGAATTTCTTGCAGCGGGCGCGGCGGTTGCACTTACCGTCGTAAACTTCTACGACAGCTTTAAGGCGAGCACGGGTATGAGCAAGCGCGGAATCTTCTCCGCATATCCGGTGGAAAAGAACATGCCGTTGAACTTCATTCAGGAAGTGTGTGCGACATTTACCTTCCTGTTCCTGGTGCTCGGCGGAGTCCGGGCAACGGACGGAAAGACAGCGGCGCTTCAGATCGGTGCCATCGGCATTGCGGCAGTCGCTTACATGTCCTACACACTGAACCTGACCGGCTTTTCCATGAACGCCATGCGTTCGGTGTTCAGCAGCATCTGGTTTGCGATTCTTCCGATTCCGTGCAAGGAAGGCGAGAAGGTCGACTGGACCTATCAGTTGGTGGTGAATCTTCTGGGAAGCACCACCGGCGGCGTTCTGGCGGTGATGGCCATTGATGCCTGCGCGAAGGCGCTGGCGTGACGGAGAAATCCATCGAAAACAGTTTGTCATGATATCGATAAAACGATATTCAGGAAATAAAAGAGGAGGTTTTTACAAATGATTGCAAAAGGTTTTACCGAACCGACTGACAGAATCAAACGACTGGCCAATGTCATCGTCAACGCATTTCCGGAAGTGGAAGCGGAAAGAGCCGTGCTGACGACCGAAGCGTACAAAGAGACGGAAGGTCTCCCGAATGTCATGCGCCGTGCGAAGGTAGCGGAGAAGCTGTTTACACAGCTCCCGGTTACCATCCGTGACGACGAGCTGATCGTCGGCTCACTCACCGTTCATCCGCGTTCCTGCCAGATCTCTCCGGAGTATTCCTACGACTGGGTAGAGGCGGAGTTCGACACCATGGAGACCAGAATGGCAGACCCGTTCAAGATCCCGAAGGATGTTGCGGCAAAGCTTCACGAGGCATTCCAGTACTGGCCGGGCAAGACGGTCAGTGATCTGGCAACTTCCTATATGTCCGATGAGACCAAGGAGTGCCAGGCCAACGGCGTATTTACTGTAGGAAACTACTACTACGGCGGTGTAGGACATGTCTGCGTAGACTACGGAAAGATCCTGAACAAGGGCTTCCGCGGCGTCATCGCAGAGGTTGTGGAAGCCATGGAGAAGATGGACAAAATGGATCCGTCCTACATGAAGAAGCAGCAGTTCTACAATGCAGTCATTATCACATATACCGCGGCGATCAAGTTTGCGCACCGTTATGCGGATAAGGCGAGAGAGATGGCGATGACATCGCTCAATCCGGTCAGAAAGGCAGAACTTCTGAAGATTGCCGAGAACTGTGACCGCGTTCCGGAGAACGGCGCAACCAACTTCTATGAGGCCTGCCAGTCCTTCTGGTTTGTTCAGCTGATGCTTCAGATCGAGTCTTCCGGCCACTCCATTTCTCCGGGACGTTTCGACACCTATATGTATCCGTTCCTGAAGAACGATACATCCATCTCCAAAGAGTTTGCTCAGGAGCTGATCGACTGCATCTGGGTAAAACTGAACGATCTGAATAAGACCAGAGATGCGATCTCCGATCAGGCATTCGCAGGATATGCGATCTTCCAGAACCTCGGTGTCGGCGGACAGGATGAAAAGGGCCGCGACATTACCAATGAGATTTCCTACATGGCAATGGAGGCCTGCGCACATGTACGCCTTCCGGCTCCGTCCTTCTCGATCCGTGTTCACGAGAACTCTCCGCAGGAGTTCCTGTACCGTGCATGCGAGCTTGCAAGACTCGGACTCGGCGTTCCGGCGATGTACAACGATGAAGTTATCATCCCGGCACTTGTCAACCGCGGCGTTAAGCTGGAGGATGCGAGAAACTACTGCATCATCGGCTGCGTAGAGCCGCAGTGCCCGCACAAGACGGAAGGCTGGCACGATGCAGCATTCTTCAATGTGGCGAAGGTCATGGAGATCACCATGAACAACGGCCGCGTCGGCACAAAGCAGCTCGGCCCGGTAACCGGCGAGATGAGCGAGTGGAAGAGCGCGGAAGACTTCTTCACCGCATTCGAGAAGCAGATGCACTACTTTGTATATCACCTCGTTGAGGCGGACAATGCCGTCGATCTGGCACACATGGAGAGAGATCAGCTTCCGTTCCTGTCCGCTCTGGTGGACGACTGTATCGGACGCGGCAAGACCGTGGAAGAAGGCGGCGCGATCTACAACTTCACCGGCCCGCAGGCATTCGGCGTTGTCGATGTCGGCGACTCGGTTTACGCGATGCAGAAGCATGTATTTGAGAATAAGGAGATCACTCCGGCGCAGCTGAAGGAAGCGCTGGATCACAACTTCGGTTATCCGGTAGACAGCTGCACACAGGCGGAGAAACGTTTCGAATCCCAGCACAGCTGCGGCTGCGGCGGCACGACTTCCGCGGCAACCGATGAGCAGAAGGTTTACGAGATCGTCAAGAAGATCCTGACCAGCAGCGGTTCCGTGGATCTCGCGGCGGTAACGGATGAAGTAAACCGCAGCATGCCGGCATCCTGCAACTCCGGCAGCTGTGACAGCTACATGGATATCAAGCGGATCATGGAGAAGACCGAGTGGTACGGCAACGATATCGATGCGGTTGACTATGTATCCGCAAGAGTAGCCCGCATCTACAGTGCGGAAGTTGAGAAATACACCAACCCGCGCGGCGGTCAGTTCCAGGCAGGATGCTATCCGGTATCCGCAAACGTTCTCTTCGGTAAGGACGTAGCAGCGCTTCCGGACGGACGCCTCGCAACCACGCCGCTTGCAGACGGCGTATCCCCGAGAGCAGGAAAGGATGTCAGCGGTCCGACCGCAGCGACCAACTCCGTTGCAAAACTCGATCACGAGTATTTCTCCAACGGTACGCTCTACAACCAGAAGTTCACTCCGTCTGCCGTTGCCGGCGATGAGGGCCTTCAGAACTTCGCAGCGGTTGTTCGAAGCTACTTCGATCACAAGGGCATGCACGTACAGTTCAATGTCATCGACCGCGCAACGCTGATCGATGCGCAGGAGCACCCGGAGAAGCACAAAGATCTTGTCGTTCGTGTTGCCGGATACAGCGCTCACTTCGTCACACTGGCGAAGGAAGTTCAGGACAATATCATTGAGCGTACCGAGCACACATTCGGCTGCAAGAGCTGCTGATCAACAGGAGAGAGGTACATGGACCAGATTAATTATGAATTGGAAGGACTGGTGTTTGATATTCAGCGCTTCTCGGTAAATGATGGTCCGGGTATTCGTACGATTGTCTTTCTGAACGGCTGTCCTCTCAGGTGTCAGTGGTGTTCGAATCCGGAATCGCAGCTCCCCAAAACCGTCGTCATGTTCAACGCTGCGGAATGCATTCATTGCGGCCGCTGCATCGGGACGTGTCCGAACGGTGCGATCGGAAAAGAAAACCCGGCAATGATCAATCATGATAAGTGTACCGGCTGCGGAGAATGTACCATGGTGTGCCCGGTCGGCGCATTGATTCTGAAGGGAAAGAGGATGACGGTCGCAGAGGTCATCGAGGAACTCAAGAAAGACAGTACCAACTATCGCCGTTCCGGAGGCGGGCTGACCGTCTCCGGAGGCGAGCCTCTGGTACAGCATGAGTTTACCCGGGAACTTCTGAAGGCAGCGCACGCGCAGGGATGGAACACCGCCATTGAGACGACCGCATGTGCGTCGGAAGAGGTGATCCGGGACGTGCTACCTCATGTGGATCTGGCTCTGACGGACGTCAAGAGTACGGACTCCTCAAAACACGAGCATTTTACCGGCGTTCCCAACACGCAGATCCTGAAGGGCGTAAAGCTTGTGTCGGAGATCACGAAGATTATGGTCCGGGTTCCGGTAATCCCGGGATTCAATGAGAAACCGGAGGAGATCCGGCAAATCGCGGAATTTGCAAAAACGCTGAACCGGGATCATCTCATGGGCGTCAATCTTCTTCCGTATCACGCGCTTGGCGAGAACAAGTACAAAATGCTCGGGCGAGAATATCAGATGCACGGTGTCAGTACCCTGACCGGAGAGGAGATCGATGCGCTGAAAGCAGCAGTCGAAGAAACCGGCGTAACCTGCCGGATCGGATAAAAAAGAAATGGAGGAAACAATGGATCAGCAGTTAATTGAAAAAGTGATGAAGCAGGTCACCAGCGAACTTGCGGCAAAAACGGTATCCGCCAGCGCATCATCCACCGCTCCGGCGTGTGACGGATGCGTGAGCGGCGTGGGTCTGACCGAGTTTGTCGGCACCTCCACCGGAGACACCATCGGCCTTGTTATTGCAAGTGTCGATCCGCTTCTGGTTGAGAAGATGAACCTCGGAAAGTACCGTTCCATCGGAATTATCGGCGGACGTACCGGTGCCGGCCCGCAGATCATGGCAGTGGATGAGGCCGTAAAGGCAACCAACACGCAGGTGATCTCCGTTGAGCTTCCGAGAGATACCAAGGGCGGCGCCGGCCACGGCTCCCTGATCTACATCGGCGCGGAGGATGTGTCCGATGCGAGAAGAGCGGTTGAGATTGCGCTGAATGTTCTGCCGAAGTATTTCGGCGATGTGTATGGCAATGAGGCCGGCCATCTGGAGTTCCAGTACACTGCGAGAGCGAGCTACTGCCTGGAAAAGGCGATGGGTGCAACCCTCGGAAAGGCATGGGGAATGACCTGCGCCGGCCCGGCAGCCATCGGAACGGTTCTTGCCGATACCGCAGTGAAAGCGGCGAATGTCGAGGTCATCGGCTACTCTTCACCGGGCAACGGCGGAACAAGCTATTCAAACGAGGTAATCCTCACCTTCACAGGGGATTCAGGAGCTGTCAGACAGGCGGTTCGTGCAGCAATCGAGGTAGGAAAGAAACTTCTCGGAGCGCTGGGCGATGAGCCGAAGTCCACAACAGAGCCGTATATTTAATCACAGTCTAAGGAGGAAAAACAATGAATGCAGATGCGTTAGGAATGGTTGAGACCCGTGGATTAGTCGGAGCGATTGAGGCTGCCGATGCGATGGTTAAAGCCGCAAATGTAACTCTGTGCGGATACGAGAAGATCGGATCCGGACTGGTTACCGTTATGGTACGCGGTGATGTCGGTGCGGTAAAGGCTGCAACCGATGCCGGTGCGGCTGCTGCGAGAGCAGTGGGAGAGGTGGTTTCCATCCACGTAATTCCGCGTCCGCACATGGATACCGAGAAGATTATCCCGTCCAAGTTAGGTGAATAATCTGTGGGGAATGGAGCAGGGGGCAGTGTTCGCACTGCCTCCGTCTTCGGAATCTTTCGGCTGATGATGAAGGAGGTGCCCCATGGAAATCAGTGAAAACCTGCTCCGGGAACTGGTGGAGCGGGTTATGGAACTCACACTGGAGATTTCCGGACAGAGAGAAAAGAAAAAGAGTGTCCTGGTCGTTCTGGCCGGAGAAGATGCCGCACGGTTTCTGGAAACGCTCCGGGCGCTGAACGCGAGCGGGGACTGCGAGATTACGACGGCGCTTTCCCGTGACCAGATCAACGATGAAACGATCTGGAACATGGTCTGCAGTGAGAGCAGAAAAATTGTGGAGATGCGGCAGGTTCTAAAGCGGCCTCTGCCGTATGACAGAATCATTTTCCCGGTCATGCCGAGAGAGATTCTGGCAAAATGTGCGCTGTGCATCCCGGACACGGATGAGGTCAGAATCGTTCAGCGGGCACTGGAAGAAAATGTTCCGGTGAGTGTCGCGAAGAACGGCCTGGATCCGTTTACCGGCAACGAGCCGGAACCATATCAGAAGCAGGTTTTGGAGTATGTCCGCCGGCTTCTGGAATACGGAATCGATATTCAGATGGATGAAAAAGAGAGGTGAAACCATGCGGGAGGCATTGGGACTTGTGGAGACGAGAGGCATATCGACGGCCATTGAAGTGGCGGATGTTATGGCGAAGGCGGCCAATGTAAAGCTGCTTGCGCTTGAGAATACCCGCGGCGGCGGTTATATGACCGTCAAGGTCATCGGCGATGTCGGTGCGGTGAAAGCGGCAGTCGATGCGGGAAAAGCGTCGGCGATCCGGTTCGGCAATCTGATCTCAGCTTCCGTGATCGCGCGCCCGGCAGACAGTATGGCAGAGTTCTTCTGCCCTACGGATGATCCGGGACCGTCTTCCCCGAAAGAGGATCCGATTCCTCCGGCATCGGTTGAGGCGAATACGGAAATAGCGCCGGAAGCGGCAGACGCGGCGGAACAAGCTGCGGAGACTGCGGCACCGGCTGAAGATAAGGAAAAGGCGGAAGCTCCGGAAGAGCCGACAGAGAGACCGGAAGAGCTGACAGAGATTCCGGCAGAGTCGGCGGAGGTTTCGAAAGAGCCGGCGGAAACTTTGGTTTCGCCGGTGGTAGAAGAGGCAGCGGCGGTTCCGACAGAGGTCCCGGCAGAACCGGCAGAGACTCCGGAGGCTGCGCCCGTGACAGCGGAAGAAGATAAGCCCGCGGGAGAGAAGACAGAATCCGGTACAGAAGCCGAGAAAGAAACGGAGACAGAGCCGGCTGAATCCGGGACGGTGAAGGCTAAGACTTCTCATGACCGGCGTTCCAAGAAAGGGAAATCCGCAAAGAAGAGCGCAGAAGGCAGATCCGGAAAAGGAGGCAGTTCGTCATGATTCTTGCTAAAGTGATCGGCAACGTGGTTGCGACGCGCAAAGACGAATCGCTGGAAGGCACGAAACTGATGATCGTGCGGAGAGTCGATGCGCAGGGAAATTACCTCGAGGCGGAAAAGGTGGCAGTGGACTATGTCGGCTGCGGAATCGGAGAATTTGTGCTCTGCGCGACCGGTTCCTCCGTCCGGGTGGATGAAGACAAAAAAGGCAAAACGATCGATATGGCGGTGATCGGAATTATCGACAGCGTGGATACGTCCGGCGCCTGAGGAAAGGATGGGGGAAAACGTATGGAAGTCAGCATTTTTCCGTCGATCAACGACGCGATCCGTTCGGTAAAGAGTGCGTATGAACGATATGCGGAACTTTCACTGGAAGACCGTGAGGACATCATCGACGGGATCCGGCATCGCCTGGAAGAACAGGCGGATGTGATCGCGCTTCTCGCCGTGAAGGAAACCGGCATGGGATGCGCGGTCGACAAAAAGAAAAAACTTCTTGCCGCAATCCGGAGAACACCGGCTCTCGAGGATCTCATCACGGAAGTCCAGACCGGAGACCGGGGCATGACGCTCTATGAGCTGAGCGCATTCGGCATCGTCTGCGCGATGGAACCGCTGGAGAACCCGGCGGCGTCCCTGATCAGTCACGTGATCGGGATGCTGGCAGCAGGAAATGCGGTGTTCATCTGCCCGCATCCGAGAGCCATCCGGACTTCGAATTATGTGACCAGCCTGATCAGCCGGACGATCGTGGAGATCTGCGGTATCGACAATCTCGTGGTCTCTCTCGATGAGAGCAACATTGCCATGACGGAGGAAGTGATCCATCATCCGGACATCGATATGATTGTATGCGGAGCGGATGAAGACTTCCTGCGGAAGGCGCTGACCGGCGGGAAAAAAGTAATCGGCGAGGGCTGTGCCAATACGGTGACGCTGGTCGATGAGACGGCGGACATCGGGAAAGCGGCCCGGGACATTGCGCTCAGCGCGTCCTTTGACCACAATCTCATGCATTCTTCCGAGAAGTCGGTTCTCGCGGTGGACAGCATCGCGGACCGGCTGGAGAATGAGCTCGAGCGGAACGGAACCCGCGTGATCCGCGACCGGGCGGAGATGAACGAGATTCTGTCGATTCTTTTTGCGGAGGACGGTTCCTTCCGGAAAAAATGGATCGGACGGTCGGCGGAGGAGATTCTAAGCGGAGCCGGCATTCGGGCGGAGAAGGGAACGCGCCTGATTCTTCTCGAATCGGACGAAGAGGCACCTCTCGTGACCAAAGAACTGAAGATTCCGGTTCTCGGACTGGTCCGGGTGGAAAACTATGAAGAGGGACTTCAGAAGATGCTGGAGATCGAACAGCGGTACCGCCATACGGCGTCGATTCACTCCACCTGCATTGACCGTCTGAATGAGGCGGCGAAAAAACTCCAGACAGGCGTGTTTATCAAAAACGGACCGGCGCTTTCGGCCATCGGTGTAACCGGGATGAAAGGACCGTGCTCGATGATGGTGGCGAACACGACCGGCGAGGGAGCGGTCAGCGCACGGCACTTCGCGCGGCGCCGGAAGTGCATGATGACGAACGGTTTTTCAATCAGATAAGGAACAGATCATGAATCAGGTTTATATCAAAACGAGAGTATTTTCCGGTGAGGACTCCCTGGAGAGGCTGCGAAAATTCGAGAAGAAAAAAATCTGGATCATCTCGGACACGTTTCTGGTGGACAACGGCACCATCGACCGGATCACGGAACAGCTGGACCGCTCCAACCGGGTGGTGCTCTGCAGCGATGTGGTGCCGGATCCGCCGCTGAGCGCGGTGGCGAAGGGCGTGGCACTGATGGGCAACATTCATCCGGATATCATCATTGCCTTCGGCGGCGGATCGGCGATCGACACGGCAAAGGGAATCATCTATTTTGCCAAGTTCAGCGGGTTTACGGACGGTGTGCGGTTTATCGCGATTCCGACCACCAGCGGAACGGGCTCGGAGGTATCCTCGGTCACGGTAATCACGGACCCGGACACGAAGATCAAGCATCCCATCGTCGATGACGAAATTCTCCCCGATGAAGTCATCCTCTGCCCGCAGCTCACCTGTTCGGTTCCTCCGTCGGTGACGGCAAACACGGGAATGGATGTTCTGACCCATGCGCTGGAGGCGTACGTTTCCCGAAACGCGAATGCGTACTCGGATGCGCTGGCGGAGAAGGCAGTGGAATATGTCTTCGGATACCTCAAACGGTGCTGCGCGGACGGAAATGACATGGAGGCCAGAAGCCGGATGCAGGAGGCGTCGAATCTGGCGGGAAGTGCGTTCAATATCGCCGGTCTCGGCATGAACCATGCGATCGCCCATCAGCTGGGCGGAATCTTCCATATTCCGCACGGACTGGCCAATTCTCTGATCCTGATCAATGTGATCCGGAAGAATTCCAACGTCTGTGAGATGAGAGCGCGGTACGCGGTTCTGGCAAGAAAACTGAATCTGGCCGGAAAAGAGCACTCCGATTCCGAGGCGGTGACACTTCTGTGCGAAAAGATCCGGAGCTGTCAGAAGGAAATGAAGATTCCGGTGACATTTTCCGAATTGGGGATCCGTCCGGAGTCGGTGCTGGAAAAAAGTACGGAAATATGGAAAAATGCACAGAAAGATATGTGTTCCGATACCGCAATTTGGCGTTTTGATCAGTGCGATGTTGAGGATGTCTTACAGCTATGATAGAATAATTTAATTGAGAAAATTAATTCATACAACTTTTGGGCTGAGAGAGTGGTTAGAGAATGAAGAGACAAATCTATTCTGAAGGCAGCAACTTTGCGGATGCGCAAAGCACCGCGGATGTTTGTCCACCCGTAAGGGCCGAAAAGCAGCATAGTCCGGTAGACCTCAATCAATTTGACATTGTGCATTTGTTCGGCAAAGAAAAGCTGGAAGACATCCAGAGAACTATTTCGAAAGTGACGGGACTGGCATTCGTTACGGTGGATTTTAAGGGGGAACCCGTAACGGAAGCCACGTATTTTTCCAAGTTCTGCTGGTGTATGCGGAAGAATCCGATCACCGAGCAGATCTGCTGGTCGTCGGACGCGTACGGAGCCGTTCAGGGAACGATCCGGAAGAAACCGAGCGTGTATTTTTGCCCGTGCGGACTTCTGGAGGTCGCGATTCCGCTGATCGTCCGGGGACATTACCTCGGCGGGTTTATCGGCGGGCAGGTTGTCTGTCATGACGCCCCCGAGGGTGTCGTTCATCTGGATAAGATTCTGATGCGGCCGGATATTCAGCAGGAAGCCAACATCGATTACGAACTGCAGGATGAGATGACAAAACTCACCTATGACCAGTTCATCAATGTGGTCGATCTGGCGGCGATGATTATCAACCAGCTGACGGAGAGTGAGCTGGCGAAGTTTGAAAAGAGCAGGGATGAGAAACGGGACATCGAGGAACTGGAGCGCGAAATCGATGAACTCCGTTATCAGAACAAGCTGAAGAGTCTTGAAATCTCAAGCATGAATTATGCGAGACATCCGCAGTTTATCATCAACACAATGACTTCCATCGCGAACCTGGCGATTGTGGAGGGGGCGGAAGAAACCAGTGAGGCGGCGATCAAGTTTTCCGAGTATATGAAGTCGCTGTATCTGGACCGGAGTGATTTCTGGACGATGGAGAAGGAGCTGGACAACGTCGAGCTTTACCTGGAGATTCAGAAGATCCGCATGGGCGACCGGCTGAATTATTCCATCGAACTTCCGGGAAACATGAGAATGCAGCGCATTCCGTCCAACACGCTTCCTGTTTTTGTGGAGCAGGCGATCATTCACGGCGTCGGTCTGAAAGAAGAAGGCGGAACCGTTCTGGTCCGTGTCGGCACAGACGGCGAGGATGTGGTCATCTATGTCGAGGACGACGGCCCAGGTTACACGAATGAACAGTTCGAGGAAATCTACGGGCGGCTGGACAATAACGACAGCTGCGGCGTATCCCAGAGTGTGGAAGTGATGAGCCGGCGTATGAGGATTCTCTTCGGCAGAGAATATGATGTGACGACGGAAGTGACAGAAGGAACAGGCCGAAGGGTTTGTATCCGGTATCCGAAGTATCTGGATGAAGGGGTCAGACAAAATGTATCGAATCCTAATCGTAGACGATGACCGCATCATGCGCGAGGCATTTAAGGTCATGATCGGGAAAATAGACGGATTTGAAGTCTGCGCGGAGGCGGTCACCGGCCAGCAGGGAGTGGACTTTTACTGCCGTTATAAGCCGGATATTGTCTTTATGGATATCTTTATGCCGGGGATGAACGGAATTGACGCGATCCGCGAGATCCGGAAGATGGATCCGGATGTGGTCATTTACATTTTTTCCGCCTATTCCAATTTTGAACTCGCCAAGGAAGCCGTACAGCTTCAGGTCCGGGAATATGTGATGAAACTGGTGACGTTCCAGACACTGAAACGGATTCTGATGACGTATAAGACCGATCGTGAGGGAGATGCGAATTACTATCTGAATCAGATTCAGGAGATGGTCGCGGAGAAAGATTTCCGGAAGATGTACTACAGCATCGGAGATGTGGTGGCGCAGATCTACCGCCAGTACGGCGAGGATCCGGGAAAACTGAAAGAGATCTTCGGATACATCGGACATCGGCTGATCTCGTCCGTCAATATGGATGAGACGGAAATGCCGGATGTGAAAAAGCTGTTTCCGATCAATACCGAGTTTCTGACCGAGAAGGTCGTCGGCGAAATGTGGCTGTTCCGGGTCATCAATTATGTGTTCGGACAGAACAGCGTCCAGCGCTATCCGGTGCTGCAGAGCGTGTTTGATTTTATCGAGGCCAACATTTACTCCGAGATCGGTCTGGAGAAAATCACCGAAGAGTGCGCGATCAGTCAGGGTTATCTCAGCCGGATCTTCAAGAGCCAGTTTCAGGTGAGTGTGATGGAATATCTTCACATGAGGAAGATTCACATCGCAAAGAATTATTTCTTCTTTACCAATTCAAGCATCGCGGAGGTGGCGGAGCGTCTCGGATACAGCGAGAGCAGTTACTTCAGCAAGGTGTTCAAGAAGTATGAACACAAAACCATTCAGCAATACAGAAAATCTATATTTGCGTGAGCGCATCTCCAGCGCAGAAGGGTGAAGAACCCGGAACGCCAAATCCAACCGTTGACAATCAGGCGGAACATGCCCCTTGTTCCTGAAAAAACGAGCTTAGAGCATCAAGGGGCATTTTATAAATTAAGAAACTTAAAAATAAAAGAAAATTATTCTATAAATAGAATAAAAATATAAGAAAAATACTTTTGACGGTAAACGATTAGAGATCAGAGATTAACAGTCAGCGATTGACGGTCAGTCATTGGCAGTCCGTCAGGAGAAACGACAGATAATAAGAGGGGTGAGACGATGACAACACATTATGTGACTTCCGAGTCGGTGACCGAGGGACATCCGGATAAGCTGTGCGACCAGATCTCGGATGCCATCCTCGATGCCTGCCTGGCGCAGGATCCGCGATCACACGTGGCGGTGGAGACGATGGCGTCGAAGAATACGGTGATGATTGCCGGAGAGATCACGACGAAAGCCCGGATCGATGCCGAGGCGATCGCCCGGGAGGTGATGCGGGAGATCGGATATACTTCGCAGGAAGCCGGAATCGACGCGGACCGGTGTCTGGTTCTGACCAACCTCAATGTACAGTCTGCGGACATCGCGATGGGCGTAAACCGGTCGGCGGACGGAATGGAAGTGATCGGCGGCGGAGATCAGGGAATCATGTACGGATATGCCGTCCGGGAGACCGCTCATCTTATGCCGAAGACGATCGAGCTGGCCCACGGTCTGGTGCGTCGGCTGGCGGAGGTCCGGAAGGACGGAACCGTCCCGGGTCTTTACCCGGACGGGAAAGCGCAGGTCACGATGTCGTATGCGGAGGACGGGACACCGGTATCCGTGGAGAGTGTGGTCGTCTCCGCACAGCATGAGGAAGGCGTAAACCCGCAGAATCTGAGGGAAGCCCTGATCCGGAAAGTCATTCTTCCGGTGATTCCGGAGGCGGAGCTTCTTCCGCCGGAAAAGATCTTCATCAATCCGACGGGCCGGTTTGTCATCGGCGGACCGATGGGAGACACGGGGCTCACCGGACGGAAGATCATGGTCGATACCTACGGCGGCATCGGAAAACACGGCGGCGGCGCGTTTTCCGGGAAGGATCCGAGCAAGGTTGACCGGTCAGCCGCGTACATGGCCCGGTATGCCGCAAAGAATATTGTGGCGGCGGGACTGGCCGAACGGTGTGAAGTCGCGATCGCCTATGTGATCGGGCAGATCCGGCCGGAGGCGGTGACGGTGGAGACATTCGGAACCGAGCATCTGGACCGCCGGATCATCGAGAACATCGTGACGGAGGTATTTGACTTCTCTGTCGCGGGGATGATCCGAAAACTGGATCTGAGAAGACCGCAGTACCGGAAGACCGCGGCGTACGGACATTTCGGCCGGTCGGAGGAATTCGGCTGGGAGAAGACGGACCTCGCGGAAGTGCTTCGGAGAAAGGCACTGGGAGAGTTGTATGGGGGATTTCTTCGGAAAGGAGTACAGAAGTAACATGGAAAAGGATCTCGCAAATCAGGAACAGCTGATCTCCAGGGTTGTGGAAAAAGTCATGGAGCAGCTGAAATATTATGACCGGTTTAAGATTCCCATCGGTGTCTCAAACCGACACGTACATGTATCCAGAGAAGATCTGGATGTCCTCTACGGAAAAGGGTATGAGCTGACGAAAAAATCGGATCTCGGACAGCCGGGACAGTTTGCGGCGGAAGAGACCGTGACGGTCCGCGGGCCGAAGGGCGAATTTAAGGGCGTGAGAATTCTCGGACCGATCCGTCCGGAAAGTCAGGTGGAGATCTCGCTGGCCGACGGCTTCAAGCTCGGCGTCCGGGCGCCAATCACGGAGTCCGGTCATCTCGACGGGACACCGGGGCTGACGCTGATCGGACCGAAGGGCACCGTGGAGATGCCGCAGGGAACGATCGTGGCGCTCCGCCACATTCACATGACACCGGCGGATGCGGAGCGAATGGGCGTCAAAGACAAGGACATTGTGGATGTGGAAACCTTCGGTGAGAGAGAAGGCGTTCTGGGCAATGTTCTGGTCCGGGTTTCCGACAAATTTGCGCTGGAAATGCATGTGGACATGGACGAGGCGAACGCCTGCTCGCTGAAAAACAAAGACTACGTGGTGATTGCGAAGAGATAATGAGGGGCTGAGAGAGTGATTATACAAAAAGGTGTTCTGGATTCATTCGCCGCGCTGGTGGAAGAGGAGACCGGGAATTTATCCGACGGCGGGCTGAAAACCGGCGTGGACCTCGGAACCGCGAATATCGTTCTCGCGGTGGTGAACGGGGACAATGAACCGGTAGCCGGCGCGACATTTCCTTCCTCGGTCGTGAAGGACGGCATCGTGGTGGATTACATGGGGGCAATCCGGATTGTCCGTAATCTGAAAGCGAAGGTGGAAGCGGTCATCGGAAGAGAACTGACCGAAGCGTCCTGCGCTATTCCGCCGGGAGTAGAGTCCGGCAGTGTGAAAGCCATCTCCAATGTGGTCGAGGGCGCGGGATTTGACGTGGTCAATATCGTCGATGAGCCGACGGCAGCCGCGTCGGTTCTCGGGATCACGGACGGCGCGGTCGTCGATGTCGGCGGCGGTACGACGGGGATCAGCATTCTGAAAGACGGGAAGGTCATCTACACCGCAGACGAGCCCACCGGCGGAACGCATATGACACTGGTCATCGCCGGCTACTACGGCGTGTCCATCGAGGAAGCGGAAGCGATGAAGAAAGATCCGGCGCGGGAAGCGGACATTTTCCCGATTGTAAAACCGGTCATCCAGAAGATGGCTTCCATCGTGAAGCGGTTCCTCACGGGCTATGAGGTGCCGGCGGTCTATGTGGTCGGCGGCGCGTGCAGCTTCCGCGAGTTCACCGACGTGTTTGAAAAGGAACTCGGCATTCAGACGATCAAGTCCAATCAGCCGCTTCTGGTAACGCCGTTGGGAATTGCCATGAACAGCGTGCGGAACGAGGAGAATATCCAAAAATACAGAGGAAGGATGTAGAAAGGGGTTTTTAACATGGAAATCGATGTAAATGTAATTGAGAAAATGGTACGGAAGGCAGTTGCGGAGGTGACGGCGGAGTCCGCACCGAAGGCGTGCTGCGCTGCTCCGGAAAAGCAGGGAAACTACGGCATCTTTGAGACGATGAACGATGCCATCGAGGCATCGGCGGCAGCACAGAAAAAGCTTCTGTTCTCGAAGATGGAAGAACGCCAGAAATACTGCGACGCGATCCGTGCCGCGGTGCTCGACAAGCAGAATATGGAGATGATCTCCATGCTTTCCGTTGAGGAGACCGGAATCGGCCGGTATGAGCACAAGCTCATCAAAAACCGTCTGGCAGCGGTGAAGACGCCGGGAACCGAAGATCTGATCACGGAAGCCATCACCGGAGACCACGGCCTGACTCTGATCGAGTACTGCCCGTTCGGCGTCATCGGTGCCATCACGCCGACCACCAATCCGACCGAGACCATCATCTGCAATTCGATTTCCATGATCGCAGGCGGCAACACCGTTGTCTTCAGCCCGCATCCGAGAGCGACCAAGGTGTCTCACCTTCTCGTCAATATTCTGAACAAGGCGCTGGAGGCAGCCGGCGCGCCGGCCAATCTGATCACGACTGTCCGGGAGCCGTCCATTGAGAATACCAACATCATGTGTGAACATCCGAAAGTCAGAATGCTGGTAGCAACCGGCGGTCCGGCCATCGTCCGGAAAGTTATGTCCACCGGAAAGAAAGCCATCGGCGCCGGAGCAGGAAATCCGCCGGTAGTAGTCGATGAGACCGCGGACATCGAGAAGGCGGCAAAGGATATTGTGGACGGATGCTCCTTTGACAACAACGTTCCGTGCATCGCGGAAAAAGAAGTCTTTGCCGTGGATTCCATCACCGATTACCTGATTCACTGCATGAAGCAGAACGGCGCGTACGAGATCACAGACCGCGATCTCATCGAGCGTCTGGACGCGCTTGTCACCAATGAAAAGGGTAAGCCGAAGGTAGAATTTGTCGGAAAGAGCGCAAAGTACATTCTGGATAAGCTCGGCATCACTGTCGGGGATGATATCCGTGTCATCATCATGGAGACAAAGAAGGACCATCACCTTGTCACCGAGGAGATGATGATGCCGATCCTTCCGATCGTCCGCTGCAGGGATGTGGATGAGGCGATTGACGAGGCGTATATCGCCGAACACGGAAACCGCCATACGGCGATGATGCACTCGAAGAATGTCGACAAGCTGACCAGAATGGCAAAACTTCTGGAGACCACCATTTTCGTAAAGAATAACCCGTCTTATGCCGGAATCGGTGTCGGCGGCGAAGGACATACGACATTTACCATCGCCGGACCGACCGGCGAAGGCCTGACCAGTGCCCGCTCCTTCTGCCGAAAGAGAAGATGTGTGCTGTCCGATGCGCTTCATATCCGTTAATTGTGTTTGATCAGAACCGGAGATTGTTATGGACTTATTAGAGAAAATCATGGCAGCCGGAATCGTCGGGTGCGGAGGCGCAGGCTTTCCGACGCACGCGAAATTAAACTGCACGGTAGAGTACCTGATCGTGAACGCGGCGGAGTGCGAACCACTCCTGCGGACCGACCGGTATCTGATGCTGAACCGGGCTCCGGAAATTGTCTCCGCGATGGAACTCGTCGCGGAGACCGTAAAGGCCCGGAAGCTATATATCGCGCTCAAGGAGACTTATACGGATGAGATCGCGTCCCTGAACGCGGCGATTGCGGCAAAAAACAGCAGAGTGGAGATCTTTCCGCTGAAGAATTTCTATCCGGCGGGAGACGAGCAGATCATGGTGCTGGAGGTGACGGGAAGAACGGTTCCGCCCAGCGGCATTCCGCTGGATGTGGGAGCGGTTGTCTCGAATACAGCGACGATGTGCGGGATCTATGACGCGTCCCGGGACATCCCGTTTACGGACAAATATCTGACGGTGACCGGCGCGGTGGCTCATCCGACGATTGTGAAAGCCCCGCTCGGAACCCCGTTCCGCGAGTGCATCGAACAGGCGGGAGGAGCTCTGACCGGCGACTATCACATTCTCGCCGGCGGCCCGCTGATGGGAAAACTCTACCGGAAGGAAGACCTCGATCAGTACTATGTGACAAAGACCACGTCCGGCATTGTGGTTGTTCCGGATGAGGCAAAACTTGTGGAGATGCGGCAGACACCGCTTCACACGATTCTCCGGCGCGCCAAGAGCGCCTGTATCCAGTGTCAGACCTGCACCGGCATGTGCCCGAGATATCTGAGCGGGCATCCGCTGGCCCCGCACAAGATCATGCGGAAGCTGGCGTACGCCGGGGATGTGAAGGAGATACTGGAAGACGCGGATGTGAGGGAAGCGATGACCTGTTCGGAATGCGGCGTCTGTGAGGCATATGCATGTCCGATGGGCCTTGCACCCCGTCAGGTGAATGTCTTTGTCAAGAAAGCGCTCCGGGAGAGCGGATTCCGGTACCGGAAAGAGATGGAAAAACCGTTCCGGAAGAGAGAGGAACGAGAGTACCGCAGGATTCCGTCGTATCGGATCGCCGCCCGTCTCGGGGTGGAAAAGTATTATCATTACACGATCCGTGATCTGTGCGAAATGCAGCCGGAAGAAGTTCACATTTCCCTGCAGCAGCACATCGGCGCGCCGTCGGTGGCTGTCGTTTCCGCCGGTGATCTCGTGGAGAAGGGGGACCGGATCGGAGCGATTCCGGAGAAGAGTCTCGGTGCGAACATTCACGCAAGTATCCGCGGCCGTGTCGTGTCCGTCGATGAACATACGGTTGTGATCCGAAGAGAATAAGGGGCATATACTATGATATCAATCGGTTTTCTTGAAAGTAACAGTATTGCCAGAGGGGTTGAGGCGGCGGATGCGATGCTGAAAGCGGCCGAGGTTCGTCTTGTCACCGCAAAGCCGAGCTGCCCCGGCAAGTACCATATTATGATCTGCGGCGAGGTGTCCGCAGTAGAGTCCGCGATGGCGGCGGGAAAAGAACGGACGGGCGGATCCCTGATCGACGATCTGATCATCCCGAGAGTTCACCCGCAGGTGATCGAAGCCATCCATATGTCGGTGATGCCGGAGCGCATCCGGGCGATCGGTGTCATGGAGTATTATTCCGTGGTGCAGGCAGTGATCGGCGCGGATGCGGCAGTAAAAGCCGCGGGCGTAACACTTCTGGAAGTGCGGCTCGGCACCGGAATCGGCGGAAAGTCGTTTGTCACGCTGACCGGCGATGTATCCGCAGTGGAAGCCAGTGTACAGGCCGGAACCAGGGAGGCGGCCGAGAACGGTCTTCTGATCAGTAAGATCGTGATCCCGCATCCCCATCCGGATCTGATTCCAACTTTATTATAGTTTTTCACTTTAGACTGATGCGGGGGACCCCCATGCCGAATTCCGGTTCGGCATGGGGGTCTTCTGCGTCTGCACGCAAAGTCCGCAAGCGGACTTTGATCAAAGTATGGTCAAAACATTGAATTTGACATTTTATTCAGCGTAAGATGAAGAAAATGATCCGTTTTTTCATGAACAGTTCATCTTGATCGGATATGGTATCATTCAGAAAATAACAGGGGAGGACAGCATGCGGACAATTTTAGTGGTGGAGGACAATGCCGAGCTGCGTGAGCTCTATGCGCTGGTTCTGCGGAAAGCGGGATATCAGACACTGACCGCGTCGGATGGCGTGGAGGCGTCGTATGCGCTGGAAAAGAATTATGTCGATATGACGGTGACGGACATCATGATGCCGAACATGGACGGATATGAATTTGTTCAGAATATCCGCAGCATTAACAAAGAGATGCCGATCCTGATGATCACGGCGAAGGATGATTTCAAGTCCAAGAGCAACGGCTTTCACAGCGGTGCAGACGATTATATGGTGAAACCCATCGATGTGAATGAGATGCTTTTGCGGGTGGACGCGCTGTTCCGCCGTGCCAAGATCGCGCAGGACCGGAAACTGGTTATTGGATCGACGGAACTGGATTATGACGCACTGGCGATCCGGCGGAATGGCATGGAGGTCACGATTCCGAAGAAGGAATTCTACCTTCTGTATAAGCTGGTCTCTTCGCCGAACAAGATCTTTACCCGCCGTCAGATCATGGATGAGATCTGGGGAATGGACAATGAATCCGATTCGCAGACCGTCGATGTTCATATCAACCGGCTCCGGAAGCGCTTCGCCGATGATCCGGATTTCCGGATTGAGACGGTGAGAGGACTGGGATACAAGGCGGTTCTGCAACTTTCCGGAAAAGCGGAAATTTGATGCGCGGCTGAAACAAGTCGTTTTTACGGGCGCGACGCGGATTCTTTGCGGGGAATAGAGGAAGGAAGACCATGAAGGGATTTCGTAAATGGTGGATCTATCTGATCGTGATTTCGTTTTTGACGGCAGTGCTGTCGTTTTTTACCGGTCTGATTGTCGGGTACAATATCATGCGGTTCGGAAACCGGTTCGGCATTCTCGTGCGCTCGCCGATTATCCCGATCGTCGTCACGGCAGGTTTTGCGATTGTCGGGATCGGCGGCTTTATCTCGATCAAGATTTTCCGGCCCATCAGTCAGATCGCGAATGCCCTCGGAGAAGTCGGAAACGGCAATTTCAGCGTCCGGTTGAACGATTGGGACGGACTGGATGAAGTGCGTGCGCTCAGTCACACCTTCAATGAGATGGTGCAGGAGCTGGAAGAAACGGAAACGCTGCGCAATGACTTCGTGTCGAATGTGTCGCATGAATTCAAGACGCCCCTTGCGTCCATCGAGGGATATGCCACGCTGATGATGTCGCCGGAGGCGTCCGCGGAGGAAATGAAGAATTACGCCAGACGGATCATGACGAGTACCGCGCAGATGTCGGTGCTGATCGGTAATATCCTCGCGCTGTCAAGACTGGACACGGGAGGGATTCCCGAGGAGAAGACGGCATTTTCCCTGGACGAACAGCTCCGGGAGGCGATTCTCTCCCTGGAACCGCGATGGTCGGAGAAGAATATTGCATTTGATATGGATCTTCCGATGATCAATATCACCGGCTACGAGCATCTTCTCTTTCAGGTCTGGACCAACATCTATGCGAATGCGGTCAAGTTTTCGCCGGAAGGCGGCTGTATCCGGACCACACTGGAACAGAGGGGAAAACGGGTTTTTGTGACAATCGGCGATGAGGGAATCGGAATGGCGCCTCAGCAGCTCCGGCATGCGTTTGATAAATTCTATCAGGCGGATACGGCGCACAAGGCGGAAGGAAACGGTCTGGGACTGGCACTGGCCAAAAAGATCGTGGAGATCTCCGGCGGAAAAATCTCGGCGAAGAGTGAGCAGGGGAAAGGAACCGAGTTTATGATCGAACTGTAACAACGCGGAAACTGTTGCCGGAAAAAGAAAAAGCGGGGCCGTTCCGATATGCCGGCAAACCTGTGAAAGCGTATTCCGGTGAGAATCACATACAGAATCAGTTGTCGCAAAATGGAAAGACAAAGGAGACATAAGAACATGAAGAAGTCAACAGTTATTATTCTGGCTGCCGTTGCCGCTGTAATCGGTTTTGCCGTCTTTCGACGGATGAATCAGTCAAAGCCGTTTGCGGCGGGACAGTCCCTGCCGGTTGTGGAGACCGTAAATCCGGTGTACGGAAAGATCAGCAACGAGACGGCTCTCATCGGAACCATCATGCCGTCGGATTCCGTTGCGGTCACTGCCAAAGCGGGCGGTGATGTCACCGGCGTCTTTGTGAAAGCCGGAGATACCGTCAACGCCGGTGATTTGATCTGCACCATTGACACGAAGCAGGTGAGCTCCGCCAAGACGACGCTGGACAACGCGAGACTTTCTCTGAAATCGGCGCAGGATACCCTGAGCCGGGAAAAGCTTCTCTATGATGCGGGAGATCTCAGTCAGCAGGATTACGATAATTATGTGAATCAGGCGGAGAAGGCGAAAGTCAGTTTTGAGTCCGCGCAGACGGCTTATCAGACGCAGATGGATTACGCCAATGTCAGGGCAAAGATCAGCGGCGTGGTGGAACAGTGCAGCATCGAAGTCAATGACTCGCTGAATGCTGGCGCGTCCATCTGCGTGATCACCGGCGCCGGTGCCAGGGAAGTGCATTTTTCCGTGACGGAGCGGATCCGCGGGGCACTGGCAGTCGGCGATGAACTCAAAGTTCAGAAAAATGATGACACATACACGGCGAACATCACGGAGGTGAGCACGATGGCGAATTCGTCCACCGGGCTTTATGAGATCAAGGCGGCGTTCAATGAGACTTCGGGGGATGTGTCTGCATTTTCCAACGGATCGATGGCGAAGATCCGCGTGGTATCCAGCCATGCGGACAATGTCATGATTCTGCCGAAGGACTGCATTTACAGTGAGAGCGCAGGAGACTTTGTCTATACCGTGACCGATCATGTACTGAAAAAAGTTCAGGTTACTACCGGCATGGAGGATCCGGAAAACATCGAGATTACCGATGGCCTCACCACCGATGATGTTGTCTGCTCGACCTGGAGTTCGGAGCTGGATGACGGAACGAAAGTCCGCCTGAAGGGCGAAAGCACGGAGACTTCTCCGGAAGAAGCCTCCGGCTCGGAAGGAATGTCGGGAGCACCGGCCGGAAGACCGTAAGATCATGCGCCGGGCGAAGGAAATGTGAGATAAGAGGAGACATTTTACCATGGGTGGTTTAACAAAGTTTATACTGCGACGGCCGGTAACCGCGATCTTATCGGTCATCTGTCTGGTGGTGTTCGGCATCATGTCGATTCGGAACATGACGCTGGAGCTGTCGCCGGACATGAATATGTCCATGATGATCGTCATGACCAGCTACAGCGGAGCCAGCGCGGAAGACGTCGCCGAGCTGGTGACCAAGCCGATTGAGAATTCAGTCAGCACACTGTCGGGACTGGACTCCATGTCCTCCACATCTAGTGAAGGTTCTTCCCGGATCATGCTCTCGTATGATTACGGAACGGACATGGACGATGCCTATGACGAGGTAAAAAAGAAGGTCGATCAGATCAAGTCGAGTCTTCCGGACGACTGTTCGACGCCGCAGATCATCTCGATGAATATGAACTCTTCTGAGGATATCCGGCTGAATATTGAGAACAGCGGATATGCGGAGGAAGATCTCTACAACTATGTCAAGGACCGCATCAAGCCGGAATTTGAGAAGCTGGCGGATGTGGCGGATGTCAGCCTCCGGGGCGGAAGACAGAAATATGTCTCCATCACGCTGAACGAGGAGGCCATGAAACAGTACGGCGTCACCATGAGTTCCATTGTATCGGATCTCAAGGCGGCGGATGCGACGATTCCGGGCGGAAGCACCAAGGAGGGAAGTCAGGAATACTCCGTCTCCACGCGTATGAACTACAAGACCATGGAGCTTCTGAGCGAGATTCCGCTGACCACTTCCGACAATTCCATTGTCTACCTCGGGGATGTCGCCACCGTCGAGTATGCCCAGAAGTCCAGCAGCAGTATTTCCCGCTATGACGGAAAGGGAGTTGTGTCCATCGGCCTCAGCAAACAGCAGAGTTCGACGGCCATGAGTATTTCCAACGCGGTCAAAAAGACGGTGGCATCGCTGGAAGCCGCGGATCCGAATCTGAAGATCACCGTGGTGGATGACAATGCCGATTCCATCATGGACTCCCTGACCGACGTGGCGAAGACACTGGTTCTGGCGGTCATCATTTCCATGATCGTCATCTGGCTCTTCTTCGGTGATCTGAAGGCGTCCATGATCGTCGGAAGCTCCATTCCATGTTCGATTCTTGCGGCACTGATCTGCATGTATTTCATGAACTTTTCGCTGAATGTCGTGACGCTGGCGGCTCTCTCCCTCGGCGTCGGCATGATGGTTGACAACTCCATCGTTGTTCTGGAGAGTTGTTTCCGCGCGACGTCCAGGATGGATACCAGAGCGGGACTCATCGAGTATGCCCGGAGCGCATTGGAGGGAACCAATATTGTCGGACTGTCCGTTGCCGCCTCCACGGCGACTACCTGCGTCGTGTTTATTCCGCTGGCACTGATCTCCGGTATGGCGGGACAGATGTTCAAGCCGCTGGGATTTACGATCGTGTTCTGTATGGTGGCTTCGCTCCTCTCCGCCATTACCGTGGTACCGCTCTGCTATATGCTGTATCAGCCGAAAGAACGCGAGAAAGCACCGTTTAACCGGCCGATCCTCAGTCTTCAGGACGGATACCGGAAACTGATGAAAAAAGTGCTTCCGCACAGTAAACTGGCGATTCTTTTATCCATTGTCCTGTTTGTCGGATCGATTTTCCTTGCATCCAACCTTACCATGGAGCTGATGAGTGCGGATGACAACGGAGAAGTCTCGATTTCCGTAAAGACAAGACCGGGCATTCAGCTGGAAAAAATGGAGCCGATTCTGAATGAGATCGAGGAGATCGTCACGGCGGATCCGGATGTGGAACATTATTCCACTTCCTTCTCCTCCGGCGGTATGAGGGGAAGCTCATCCGCATCCATCACCTGCGAGCTGAAGGACGACCGCGAGCTTTCCACCGATGAGACGGTGACGAAATTCCAGAAGGAGCTGGCGGACATCACCAACTGCACCATTTCCGTCAGTGCCAGCGGTTCCATGAGTATGATGAGCGACCGGTCGAACAGTTATTCCGTTCTTCTGCAGGGCGCGGATTACTCGAAAGTCAAGGAGGTGACCAACAAGATTGTGAGTGAACTGAAGGGACGGGATGATGTCACCCGCGTTCACTCCTCCATCGAGAACTCGTCCCCGGTGATTGCGGTGGACGTCGACGCGATCCGCGCGAAGGCCAACGGCCTGACCGCCTCCCAGATCGGCAATGCGGTCTACAGCGCGCTCAGCGGTTCGTCCCCTATCAACATCACGGTGGACGGAGAGGATGTTTCGGTCACGGTGGAATATCCGGAAGACGCTTATGCGGATCTCTCGGCTGTAAAGAATATTCTTCTGACGAACTCAAAGAAGGGACAGGTGGCATTGACGGATGTGGCAGACGTTCACTATGAGGATTCTCCGGCGTCCATCTCCCGTGAGGACAAGCAGTACCGCGTGACGATCAGCGCATCCTACACGGGCCTGGCCACCAGATCAACGCAGCAGACGATTTTTCAGGAAGTGGTACAGCCGAATCTGAGCGATCAGGTCACCACCGGCGTCAACAGCCGTGACCGATCCCGGAACAGTGAGTTCGAAAGCCTCGGCGGCGCGCTGGCAATCGCGGTGTTCCTGATCTTTGTCGTGATGGCGTCGCAGTTTGAGTCGGTGAAATACTCGGCGATGGTTATGACCACGATCCCGTTTTCCGTCATCGGTTCCTTCGCTCTTCTGTGGCTGACGGATGTCTCCCTCAGTATGGTAGCCCTGATCGGCTTCCTCATGCTGATCGGAACTGCGGTAAATAACGGTATTCTCTATGTGGACACGACGAACCAGTACCGCGCGACCATGGATATGGACACGGCCCTCGTTGAGGCAGGAGCGACGCGAATGCGCCCGATCCTGATGACGACAATGACAACCGTGCTCTCGATGATTCCGCTGGCACTTGGAGTCGGAAGCTCGGGATCTTACACACAGGCCCTCGCTTTGGTTAACATCGGCGGACTGATCACTTCCACCATCCTGTGTCTGATCGTGCTTCCGGGATATTACAAGATCATGAGCGGCGGAAAAGCGCTGAGAGAGGACCCGTTTGCGGACATCGACTGAGCGCGGAAGCGCGGGATCCGGTGCCCGGGAGACCGGCGATGAGAAAAAACGGGATACGGCGAACGAATAAGAGATGTATGGTGAAAGACAGAAAAGAGATGACGGAAGAGATGAGAGATAAGAAAAAAGCGGGAAACGGCGGCATCGTCCGTCGGCTTCTCGCCGGTGCGGTGCTGGTCGGATGTCTTTCCGCCCTCGGTCCGGTGGAGGCTCTGGCGGCAAAACGGCCGTATGCCTACGGGACTTCCGGGGAAGACGAAGAAGCATATGGCCCGGCTCTCGCCGGCAATGCCGCCTCCACCGGAACCGGGATTGCCGGAATCTCCGGAGCCGACGGCATTGCGGCAGCGTCCGCGCTGGATGCGTCGACGGGGTCAGGACCGAATCAGATTGTGGAAGACAATGCCGAAGCAGCGGCAAAACGGGCCGCTCTTGCGGACAATACACTGGAGTTTTCGGAGATTGCGGGCCGGATCGAGAATTACAATGTCTCCTTCCGCAACACAAAAAGTACGACACTCGGTAAACTGATCAATCAGGGCGTGATCTCCGAACTGACCGAGGAGGCCCGCGATCTCACCAAGGAAGCGGATGATCTGAAGGAAGACGAGATGGACGAAGAGGACAAGGCGCTCTATGAGAGTTACCGCCTCACGGCAAATGAACTCCGGAAGAAGGCAGCCGATATCCGGCATACCGAGACGGATTCCCTGGAAACGTCGCTCCGGCAGAGCCGGAACTCCCTGATCAAGATGGTACAGAACCAGTACATTGCCTATGAAAAGGCGAAATACTCCCTGAATGCGGCAAGAAAGAGCGAGGCGGCATGCGAAAATGACCTTTCGGCCGCACAGACAAAACAGTCGGCGGGACTTGCCTCGGAAGCCGATGTTCTGGAAGCGCGGAATAAGCTTCTCGCCGCGCAGAAAAAGACGATGAGCGCTGAGTCACAGCTTTCCGGCGCGAAGAATAAGATTCTGATCAGCCTTGGATGGGATGTGGATGCGGATGTGGAGATCACGGATATTCCGGCGCCGGATATGAGTCTGATCGCCTCCATCGACCTTGCTGCGGACACACAGACGGCGATTACCTCCAACTATTCCCTGATCACCACCAGAAAGGGTTCCTCGAAGACCACAGCGGCAAAGACGCAGAAGAACCGGGCGGTGACGGCGTCCAAGACGATGATCACCTCTTCGATGAACACGCTCTACGCGGCGGTGGTGTCAAAGCAGCAGGCTTACGATGCGGCGCAGGATGCCTGGGCAAAAGCGCAGAATGACTGGAACAGCGCGCAGATCAAATACCGCGGAGGCCTTTCCGGCCGGTCGGAGTATCTCAGCGCGGAGGCGGCATATGAAAATGCCCTTGCGAGCGAAAAGAGCGCGGAGCTGGACCTGATCTCCGCGATGCAGACCTATGACTGGGCCGTGGCCGGACTGATCGCAAACGGATGAAGCGATGGTATGCCGGACACGAAATGACAGACCGCCATCGGACTGCGGAGCAGACGGTGCAAACGGTTGTGATACAGCAGAAGGAGAACAGACGGATGGAGAACAGAAAAACAAGAAACGGAAAACAAATCCGGAGGATGATCGCCTCTGTGGTTCTGTCCGGTGCGCTGGCGGTGCCGTTTTGCCCGCTGACGGCGTATGCCGCGCCGGAATCGGCCTACAGCGCCGAAACCTGGGAAAAACTCCGGGACAATAAGATGGAATACGATGAGATTTCCCTTCTCGTGCAGGAGTACAACCCGTATTACCTGAACAACGCCGCGTCTTATGCGGACAGTAAGACGACGGAAAACGCAAATGAGATCCGTCAGGGAAAAATGGAAGATGCGGAAGATCTGGAGAGCAGTGCCGACCAGATGGCGGACAATGCCGATTCGCTGATGGATCAGCTGGAGGAACTGGTGGAATCGGGGGCAACCGGAGCATCCGGCCTCGCGTCGAGCTACGCTTCCTTAAAGGCGTCCTCGGCGCTCCTTCATCAGAATTCCATCACGACGCGGCAGTCGGCGAATACCTCTTATGAGGATGCAGACACGAAGGCACTGAATCAGCGGAAGAAACAGACCGCTCTCATTGTGCAGGCGCAGGGCCTGTTTGCGTCCTACAATCTCGCCCGGATCTCGGTGCCGGTGATCGAGAACAGCATTGCCATGGCGGAGCGCAATGTGGCCCGCGTGCAGAATAAGATTGCGGCGGGCACTGCGACGCAGTCGGCGCTTCTCAGCGCGCAGAACTCCCTGAAATCCCTGCAGGGCACGCTGACGTCCACAAAAGCCAGCGTGGAGTCGGTTCGGCAGAGCCTTCTTCTGAACACCGGCTGGGCGTCGACGGATAGTCCGGAGATCTGCGGGGTTCCGGAACCGGATCTTTCCCGGATCGAAACGATGAATCCCGATGCGGATGTTCAGACGGCGCTGGACGAGAACATTTCCCTGAAACTGGACCGGAAGACACTGACGAATATGGATTCCGGCACGACGGATTACCAGAATCAGGTTCGCACGATCGCATCGGAGGAGCAGACCATCCGAAATTCCGTAAAGTCTCTCTATCAGACGATTCTCACCGACCGGGCCGCGCTGGAGACGGCGCAGTCCGCTGTGGATGTGCAGCAGAAAAAGCTTTCGTCCATGCAGACGTCCTTCGGCGCCGGCCTCTGCACGAAAAATGAGCTTTTGGATCAGGAGGCATCCGCCGCGTCCGCGGAAGTGGACCTTATCACGGCGAAAATCAATCTGCAGCAGGCGATCCAGACCTACGAATGGGCCCTGCAGGGATATATGACATCCTGACGGTAAGAAAACAGAAGAAACAGACGGAATTACCCGGGGCGGAGCAGCTGCTGTGCCTCGGGATTTTTCTTTCCGGTTCGACTGTGACAGGGACAGGGACTGCAGGACATCTTTCAGAAAATGCCTGAAAAGTCCTGATTTGATGTATAATAAGCGGTATGAGACCAATAACCTCAGATTATGAGAAATATCGGGGAGGAAGAGATGGATTTTACCAGGGTAAATGAAGGATTACTGCAGTTTCTGGACGAGAGCCCGGTTGCATTCTATGCCGTGAAGAATATGCGCCGGATGCTGGAAGAATCGGGGGCGGAGCGTCTCTGTGAAGGTGATGCCTGGAAGCTGGAAACCGGAAAAAAGTATTATGTGACCAGAAATGAATCCGCAATCATAGCGTTTGAGATTCCGAAGAAGGATTACCGCGGTTTTCAGATCATGGCGAGCCACAGTGATTCTCCGGTATTTAAGATTAAGGCCAATGCGGAGATCGAGGTGGACAAAACCTATGTGAAGCTGAACGTTGAGAAATACGGCGGAATGATTTTTTCTCCGTGGCTGGATCGGCCGCTCTCGGTGGCGGGCCGCGTGATCATTGAGACACCGGAGGGCATTGAGACGAGACTGGTCCGGATCGACCGGGATCTTGTCATTATTCCGAATCTTGCGATTCATATGAACCGGGAGATCAATGACGGATACAAATTCAATGCGCAGAACGATATGCTTCCGCTGTTCGGCGAAAAGCTGGAAAAGGGATCCTTCCTCAGATTTATCGCCAAAGAGGCCGGAGTGGAGGAATCGCAGATTCTCGATACGGATCTGTATCTCTACAACCGGATGAAGGGAACAACGCTGGGGCTCAACGGCGAGTTCATCTGCAGCGGCCGTCTGGATGATCTTCAGTGCGCTTATGCCTCTCTTCAGGGCTTCCTTCAGGCGAAGCCGACGGAGAGCATCGCGGTTCACTGTGTCTATGACAACGAGGAAGTCGGTTCCGGAACCAAGCAGGGCGCGCAGTCCACATTCCTGAAGGATGTCCTTCATCGGATCAATGCGGCCATGGGCCGAGACGAAGAGGGATACATCCGCTCGCTCACGTCCAGCTTTATGGTTTCGGCGGACAATGCCCATTCGGTTCATCCGAACCACACGGACAAGGCGGATCCCACAAACCGTCCGTATATGAATCAGGGAATCGTCATCAAATACAGTGCCAATCAGAAGTATACAACTGATGCCGTATCCGGCGCGATATTCCGCAGAATCTGCAAGAAGGCGGAGGTTCCGGTACAGACCTTCACCAACCGGTCCGATATGCTGGGAGGAAGCACGCTCGGCAACCTCTCAGGCAATCAGGTGGCGCTGAACACTGTGGATATCGGTCTGCCGCAGCTGGCAATGCACAGTCCGTACGAGACGGCAGGTGCAAAAGATACGGCATATCTGATTGAGGCGGCGAAAGTTCTCTTCTCGTCTTCGATTCAGTCATCCGGAGACGGAACATATACGATTTCACTGTAATTTTACTGTAATTTCAACATAATCACTCTGTAAAAGGGGAAAGGGCCGGCACCTTCGGAATCCGAAGATGCGGGCCCTTGTGTTGACCGGAACAAACTTCCGGTCTCCTGCGGCAATGGAAGAGGAGTCGAAATCTGCCGCAGGACTCATATATATAAGACTGACAGCGGGGAAGCTGTTGTCGGCTTTGGGATATCTGACGGGGATGCCGTCAGATTCGATCCGGACGCGGCTGAAGCTGCGCCGGGTTTATTCGTGGAGCACTTAGCGACGCATATTTCACTTAGCGGCTTTGCCGCTTAGTGAAATAGCGTGCTGAGGCTGGTTTTTCCGAGCCTGGCAGTTTTGCTTGACTTCCTGACAGAGGAAAAGGTCAGGCCCCGGTTTGGTCGGTTAAACGGAGGCGTCGAAGAGCGAACCGGCAACGGCCGTGCTGCTTCCGTTACCCATAAAGGCGGAAATCTTTTCCATCAGTTCGTCGATGCTGCTCGCGGAGAGCGTGACATAGTTTCCGGAATCCCAGTCAATAGCTGTTTCTTCCGGATCTTTGGCCTCCCGGGCTTTTTCCGCCGCTTCTTTTTCCAGCTTTTTGGTTTCTTCCGCTTTTTCGATTCGTTCGGCTTCGCGTTTCTGTTCCGCCTTCTTCGCCTCGTACTTTTCTTCTGCTTTCTTCTGCTCGGCCTTTTCTGCCTGGCGTTTTTCATCCAGTTTCTTTGCCTGTTCACGGTTTTCCTGCATCGCCTTGTCAAAGGTTGCAAAGTACGATGTGGAGCCGTCATCATTAAACTTCATGCCGTAGGAAGCGAGAACATCCCCGTCTCCGCCGGTCTGGGCCGACATCTGTGTCGCCATCTGCTGAAGGCTGGTGCGCCCGAGCTCGATCTTGGCCTCAATTTCCTTCCGGTATTCCGGATCGCTTGCCATCTTTTCGAGCTTTTCTTCATCGATCAGAACGGTGGCTTTTCCGGCTACGCCGTAACGGCCGGCGTTATCGGCTACGGTGTCCTTGTGCTCGGCACTGACCAGCACAAAGGCCATGTCACCGTATTTGGATTTTAAACTGTCATAAACTTTTTTGGCGTCATCGGAGAGTTTTACGTCACCGACCACACTGCCATACTCTTTCGTATAGGAGATACCCGGTGCGCCGTTTCCGCCGCCGGTCAGAGCATCGATGATTTTCTGACGCTCTTCTGCGGATGGTCTGGAACTCTTTTCGTACACATCGGTGGATCTCACGGCTGCCTTTGTTTCGGCTGTATTATCGTCTTTTGAAACGACAGAAGAGGAATTCTCGTTCTCTTTGTCGGAGTCAGATACTTTATTTATATTGGTTTTATAGGACGGAACGGATCCGATGCCATAACCTGTTCCCTGTATTCTTGACATATCGGCACCTCCTTGCGCGCCCAAGGGCATCCTTTCCCATTCCGGGCATAGTATTTATTAGGTATTTGATGACATTATCGGCTGAATAAGAATTATTATTTGCTTTTTTTCGTGGAAAATAAAGTTTCGTCATATTGATGAAAAAGAAGAGGATTGTATTTAATTAAGAACAATGCAAAAAAAGGAAAATACCGCTTGCAATCAGAAAAAAACAGGTGTAAATTATCAACAGATTATCACGCTACCACTTTAACATGGTAACGTGATAGCAAGTAAAACAAGATAAGGAAAAACCAAACGGAACAAGTCAATCAGGATAAATTATAGGAGGAAACAGCGATGACAAAGATCAGCACAACACTGAACAAGAAGGAACTTACAACAAATGAGCGCGACTATCTGGCGGCAGGATATTATCCGGTCGGCATCTGCAGCTGCTGCGGCGGCAATCTCTACAACTGGTATTCCAACAAGTGTGAGAGCTGCAGAACGGAGGAGAAATAAAGACCACATTTTTTCTGGAACACATCATCTGAAAATTTCGGGAACATATCATCTGAAAAACGGCAGCGGGTATCCTTTTCGGATATCCGCTGTTTTTGCGGCCATTTTTTGCTATAATCAGGGGCGGGAAAAGAGTGGGAATTTCCGGGAAGGACGGCTGCGGCGGATCATCGTGAAGGACAGCGGGGAACGATGGTTGTGAAGACCCGATGGGGACGATGGCCGTGAAGACCTGACGGGAACGACGGTTGTGAAGACCTTAAAGGGAACGAAGGCCGTGACGGAATGCTGCGGTGGAATCGCC
Source organism: [Clostridium] aminophilum (assembly GCF_900101295.1). Taxonomy (GTDB): domain Bacteria; phylum Bacillota; class Clostridia; order Lachnospirales; family Lachnospiraceae; genus Clostridium_R; species Clostridium_R aminophilum_A. Next base: position 54,764 of record NZ_FOIL01000008.1, read on the forward strand.
GGGGCGGACCGCCGTTGGAACAGGATCCGGAACAGAAAATGGGGGAAGAAAAATGAGTAAAGGCGTCTTTCGGCTTCTGCGGCCGACAAACGGGAAACTGACGGTTCTCTGGATGGGAATGATCTTCCTGATGTCCGCCACCGCAGGACCGGAGTCGGATCAGCAGAGCGGAATCATCGTCGATTTTCTGCGGATTTTTTTGAATCCGATTCTGGACGGGATGGATGCGTCCGCCAGGGGAACGATAAATGCCGCGCTTCCTCTGCTTGTGCGAAAGATGGCACATATGACGGAATATGCGGTTCTGGCAATTCTGTGCTGCCGGACGATTCAGGACCGGATTCGGGAGCGGAACATGGCGGAGAAGTCGCGTTCACTCCGGTACGAGGCCGCGCTGATTGTCAGCGTTCTTTATGCATGTACGGATGAATTTCATCAGACGTTTGTGGCGGGGCGTGCAGGATGCGTGCAGGATGTTCTGATCGATGCCGCCGGGGCCTGCGCCGGTCTCGCGGTATGGTATCTGTATGAGCGGAGAAAGTCGAGGGTGACGGAGATCGAACCGGCTTCCCGTACTCATGTTTTATGAGATGAGGGACGATATCATACAGGAAAGCGTAAGAGAAAAATAATCGGCATAAAACCGGAATTCGGTTACAATAGAGAAATAGAAAGTGAGGCACTATGCAGAGTACGTTTGTTATGGTTCAGATGAAATCCGTGGAAGATCCGATGGAGAATCTCGCGAAGGCAGAGAAATATGCAGCGGCGGCAAAAGAAAGATTTCAGGCGGATCTCCTTCTGTTTCCGGAAGTGTTTATGAGTATGTTTCCGTCCAAAACACCGGTTCTGGAGAGCAATAAGATAGCGGAAACGCTCGACGGACCGTTTGTGACCGGAATGCGGAAGCTGGCCAGGGACAATGATGTCTGGGTGGTATTCGGCATGAAGGAAAAGACCGAAGAAGGCGACGGGCGCGCGTATAATACATGTCTTGTAGTAGACAATCACGGTGAGATTATCTCGAAATATCACAAGACACATATGTATGATGCTTTCGGATACAAGGAGTCAAACGGGTTCAAGCCGGGGGACCGGCTTTTCACGCCGATCGATACGCCATTTGGAAAACTGGGACTGTTCGTTTGTTACGAAGTCCGCTTCCCGGAGGTGGCACGCTATGAGGCAACCCATGGCGCGGATATCATTCTGATGCCGACGTCCTGGGTGAAAGGCGATCTGAAGACATTCCAGTTCCGCACCCTGGTTACGGCGAGGGCGATCGAGAATACCGTTTTCGTGCTGGCCTGCAACCAGTGCGGCGGGGCGACCACCGGCGAGAGTGTGGCGGTTGACCCGATGGGCGTTGCCATTGCGGCAGCCGGAGAGACCGACGCGCTGGTTCCGGTCTATATCGATACGGACCGTATCGCGCAGGTGCGAAAAAAGCTTCCGTCCTTCGGTGACAGGCGGATGGAGCTGTACGAAGAATGAATCGAGTGTCTGTCATCGGTACCTGATACCGCGGAACGGTGACGGATGGGTTAATACGGAGGAAAAAATGATGATGGGGATTTTATTTCTTTTTATTTCGCTGTATCTGATGTTTAAAATCACCGGAGTTCTGTTTTCGATTATGGGCGGACTGCTGACATTTATTCTGACACTGCTTTTCGGAGCGATCGCGGGCGTCCTTATCATGGGACTGTTCGGGCTCGGGATGCTGGTTCTCCCGGTTCTTTTGGTCGGAGGCATTCTCTCTCTGATTTTCCGGATCGCCCGGATGTAAGGAACGGAATCGCGGACGAGACCATCATGGTGTCAGATGAGTGAGAATGAAAACGGGTTGAGAATACACAGATTCGGAAACAGGATGAACCGGACGGCGGGGGCGCCGGCCGGCCATCGGATAAAAGGGAGGGCATACATATGAGAAGATCAAAAGTGACAGCCGGCGCACTCCTGATCACAGCAGCGTTGGCAATCGGAGGATGCTCCGGCGGCGGAGCTGCGAAGACGGAAACGACAGCGGCAAATCCGGCGGAGACGACCGCAGCGGCATCGTCCGCCGCGGAGGAGACGACAGGAAATGCTTCGGCGGAGGAGACGGAGTACGGAAGCTCCGGTTCCGAAGTCCTTCGGCTCGCGAAAGACAGTGAGACACCGGAGGGACGGCAGGAGATCACGGAACTTCTGGAATCCAACAATGTGGAAAAACATATAAAGAAGGGAAATGTTTATCTGTCCGGAAAAGATTACATCGGTGACAGTGTGGAAGAGAATTCCTTTTATGGGGATGGAACGACCTTCGCGTTCCGGAAGTCTGATCCGAAGACCGGGACGGTAACCGATATCAGCGGCGCGGATGCGAAGCAGAATGCAACGAAGAAGCTGTTTCCGCTTCTTTCTCTGAATCCGGACGAGTATCTGGGCAATGTATCCGGTGACGAGAAGGAAACAATCTATGAGCTGGTTTCCGCATACTCACCCGAAAGACTCGGTTTTTCGTATGTCGATGAAGCCGGAAAGGAAGTGCAGAATCCGGCCGAGTACCTTCTGATCCGAAGCTATACGTTTGAGAATGATTCGGACGTTCTGAAAAATGTCCATGTATATATTCAGAAGAATACGGAGCTTCCGAAACTGGTTCGCGAGCTGAATGTTCAGTGGGATGTGAAGGAAAATCCCATCGTAAACGGTCAAAAGTAACGGGATTCCGTTTCCATTACAGAACAGAGAAGAGCGCATCGTGCAGTCTGTGCACGGTGCGTTTTTTTGCGGCGAACTCGCCCTCGCCCCGGTGAGGCCCTGGCGACTGGCGCGATAACGAGCGGCGGTGCGCAAAATTCGCAAGCTCCCGTCGGGAGCGAGGGGATGGGGTGGGGATGGGGCTGAAGTCCTCTTGCGGACTTTGTTCCGACACAAAAACGGAAAAATATCTGCTTATAAAATATATAATTCTAACGATAGTATCAATAAACTAATATTAGTTAGTAAAAACTATTGACATAAAACTCTAACCAGAGTTAGAATACCCTAAGTATTCGGAAGGGAGATGGATAAATGATGCCTTTATCGTTTGCAAAACCGGGAGAACAGGTCATGGTAACCAGAGTCAGCGGAAATGCGGAAATAAAGAAACATTTGGAAGATCTCGGATTTGTTGCCGGCACTCCGGTACAGATCATTGCGAGCCCGGGATCCGGCAATATCATTGTGGGACTGAAAGAATCGCGGCTTGCGATTACAGATCAGATGGCGGCAAAGATTATGGTTCAGTGATCGATCTCCGACGGAAAGGGGTATGTGATGAAATCGTTAAGAGACATTCCGGTAGGAAGCAGCGCAACGGTGGCAAAAATTCACGGCGAAGGCGCGCTGAAAAAGAGAATTATGGATATGGGTATCACCAAAGGTACCACAATTCTTGTGCGCAAGGTAGCACCGCTGGGGGATCCGGTGGAGGTTACCGTGAGGGGATATGAGCTTTCTCTGAGAAAGCAGGATGCCGACATTCTTGAGATGGCGGACTAAAGGGGAATACCTTCGGTACCGGGCGACCGGTTCAGAGGATATGGTAAATCTGTGCATACAGACATATGCAGAAGGAGCAGATAAAAATGGAAATTAAAATCGCACTTGCGGGCAATCCGAACTGTGGTAAGACGACACTGTTCAACAGCCTGACAGGAAGCAATCAGTATGTCGGCAACTGGCCGGGCGTTACGGTCGAAAAGAAGGAAGGACGGCTGAAGGGCCATAAGGATGTGATCGTCCAGGACCTTCCGGGTATTTATTCCCTCAGCCCGTACACAATGGAAGAGGTGGTCGCAAGAGATTACCTGGTCGGCGAGAAACCGGATGTAATTCTGAACATCATCGACGGAACCAACATTGAGAGAAACCTGTATCTGACCACACAGCTGATTGAGATCGGAATCCCGGTTGTCGTTGCAGTCAACATGATGGATCTGGTCCGCAAAAACGGCGATAACATTGATATAAAGAAACTCGGAGACCAGCTCGGATGCCGGATGATTGAGATCTCCGCGCTGAAGGGCGAGTCCACGGTGGAAGCCGCGGAACTTGCCATCCGCGCGGCGATGGAGCAGAACGAGGCAGAGCTTCCGCATGTCTTTAACGGAAGTGTGGAGCATGCCATCGCACACATCGAAGAGTCCATTGAGGGATTTGTCGATTCCAAAGAGCTTCGCTGGTATGCGATCAAGGTGTTTGAACGCGACCAGAAAGCAGTTCAGAAGGTGAAGATCAGTGCGGATGTAAAGAATCACATTGAGCAGCATATTGTGGATTGTGAGAAAGAACTGGACGATGATGCGGAGAGCATCATCACAAACCAGAGATATGAGTACATTACGGCACTGGTAAACAAGACCGTAAAGAAGGGAAGAGCGGCCGGCGAGCTGACCTTCTCCGATAAGGTTGACCGCGTTGTGACCAACCGGTTCCTTGCGCTTCCGATCTTCGCGGTTGTCATGTTCCTCGTTTACTATGTATCCGTGACAACGATCGGCTCTCAGATGACAGACTGGACCAATGATGTTCTCTTCGGAGAGATCGTTGAACCGGGGGCGAGAGAATTCCTGGAGGGCGTCGGAACCTCCGAATGGCTGGTTTCCCTGATCGTTGACGGTATCATTCACGGAATCGGCACACCGATCGGCTTTGTTCCGCAGATGGCAGTTGTATTCCTGTTCCTGTCCTTCCTGGAGGACTGCGGTTACATGGCGCGTGTTGCCTTCATCATGGACCGCGCATTTCGCAAGTTCGGACTTTCCGGAAAGAGCTTTATCCCGTTCCTGATCTCTTCGGGCTGCGGCGTTCCGGGAATCATGGGAACACGTACCATTGAAAATGAGAGCGACCGCAGAATGACCATGATCACAACGACCATGATTCCGTGCGGCGCAAAGCTTCCGGTTATCGCAGCCATCGCCGGCTTTATCATGGGTGGTGCGTGGTGGATGGCACCGGCCTGCTATTTCGGCGGAATCGCGCTGGTTATCATTTACTGCATCGTGCTGAAGAAGACCAGCTTCTTCGCCGGTGATCCGGTTCCGTTCGTCATGGAGCTTCCGCAGTATCACATTCCGTCCCTGAAGGGTCTTCTGATGCATGTGTGGGAGAGAGTATGGGCATTCATGAAGAAAGCCGGAACCATCCTCTTCCTCTGCTGTGCGGTTATGTGGTTCCTTGCAAGCTTCGGCTTTGCAGACGGTGAGTTCGGTCTGGTAGAGTCCAAGGATTCCATTCTTGCGATGATCGGCGGCATTCTTGCTCCGCTCTTTGTTCCGCTGGGTATCGGCAACTGGCAGACGGTTGCGGCAACCCTTTCCGGTTTTGTGGCAAAGGAAGGTCTGGTATCCACCATGTCCCTTCTTTCTGCAATCGGTGAGGAAGTGGAAGAGTACGAAGAAGCATATCACGCAGCATATCTGGCATTCTTCCCGACTACAATGGCGGCGGTGTCCTACCTGATGTTCAACCTGTTTGACTCTCCGTGTCTGGCGGCGATTTCTTCTCTGGCGAAGGAACTCGGCAACCGGAAGGTATTCTGGTTTGCGATCCTGTTCCAGAACCTCGGCGCGTATGTGGTAACCCTGATGGCTTATCAGCTGATCGGACTTGCTGTTGGTCAGGTTGCATTCAGCATCTGGACGGTTGTGGCAGCAGTTCTTCTGGCAGGCCTTCTGTATGTGCTCTTTGCACCGGATCCGTTCCGGAACCGTGTACATGCACAGGAGAGCGCGGCGGCAAGGGTACGGGCCTGAGAGCGTTCGGAAAAGAATTATTTAAATCGGTTTACTCAAGCAGTATTACTCAAGTGCAGCGGAAAGCCTGCTTTCGGAACGGAGAGCAGGCTTTCCAAAAAGATTATGGTTAGTCAGAACAAACCGAAACAGTAAGTCATGTTCAAAGCGAGGAGGCAGGCATGAGTGTTGTAATCGTAGGCGGAAATGAATGTATGGAACGCCAGTATATGAATATCTGTAAACAGCATGGATGTAAGGCGAAGGTGTTCTGCAAGTATCAGGCGGGACTCGCGGACCGGATCGGCAATCCGGATCTGCTGATCCTTTTCACCCATACCGTATCGCACAAGCTGGTTCGCTGCGCCCTGGACAACAAGGCGGAGACGACGGATGTGGTAAGATCCCATACCAGTTCAAAAGCGGCGCTGAGCGATATTCTGAGTGCGTATGCGCAGTGATGAACGCGCGACCGATCCGGTTTACTTGAATATGGAATAATGCTAAAATGACAGGTGTGCAGGAACGCGGAGATAACCGCACCGGTACACCTGTTTTTGCGCGATAAGAAGGGATGGAGAAGCCGAAGTCCGCGGGCTCCCGCAGGAGTGAGTGGATGGAGAAACCAGAGTTCGCAGGCGGACCTGGATCTTACAGAAAGGGGAAGAGAGATGGAACTGAATGTCGATATTTTTTCGGTACTGGATAAAGGATGGGCGCTGCTGACAGCGGGCGATTCCATGGCACATTTCAACACCATGACGGTGAGCTGGGGCATGATGGGAACGTTCTGGGGAAAGCCGGCCGCGACCGTATACGTCCGTGACAGCCGCTATACACTCGAATTCATGAAGGACAGCCAGTATTTTACGCTGACCATGTTTGATGAGGATAAAAAGCCGGATCTGGGAATTCTCGGATCAAAGTCCGGCAGAGACGGCAATAAGATTGCCGAGACAAGCCTTCATGCGAAGAAACTGGAGCACGGCGTCGGTTTTGAGGAGGCAAAGGTGACGCTGATACTCAAAAAGATATATATGCAGCGGATGGATATGAATGCGATGCCGAAGGAGATTCTTGATCAGATCTATCCGAACGGCGATGACCACAATATGTTTATCGGTGAAGTGGTGGATATCATCCGCAGATAACCGCGCGACGCAGAAAACGCAACCGTTCGGTGAAAAGGCGGGAAGCGGATTTTTCGATAATAAGGAGTATCCCGGATATTCCTTTTATGAAAATCAACCGGCAGATTGACGCGCGGGAGAGAAAGAGACACAGGGGGAAAGAACAATGGATTTAAAGACAGCGGTTAAAAATCAGGAAGAGGAGATGATCGCCTGCCTTCAGCAGGTGATCCGTTTTCCGAGTGAGAGACAGGACGCAAAGGCGGATGCGCCGTTCGGCGAGCCGGTGCGAGACTGTCTTCTCTATGTCCTGAAACAGGCCGAAAAGCTCGGGATGAAGACCTGTAATGTCGATAACTACATGGGATGGGCCGAGATCGGCGAGGGACCGGAGATGGTTGCGATTCTGGGACATCTGGATGTGGTTCCGGCCGGTGAGGGCTGGGACAGAGACCCGTATTCCGGTGATGTGGAGAACGGCAATATTTACGGCCGCGGAACCATGGATGATAAGGGGCCGGCGGTTGCGGCGCTCTACGCGATGAAGGCAATCATGGATTCCGGACTTCCGCTGAAGCGCAGAATCCGCATTCTTTTCGGAACCAATGAGGAAACCGGAAGCGCCGACATGGCGTATTACCGTGAGCACGGCGGAGAGATTCCGGTCAGCGGATTTACGCCGGATGGAGAGTATCCGCTGATCAACGGCGAAAAGGGCATCATCAATGCTGTGTTTACCGCAGCGCTGAATGCCGCAGAGACTGCGGGTGATGGCGTGTGCGGGGCAGGAGAGGTTCTCCTCAGGAGCATTTCCGGCGGTACGGCATTTAACATCGTTCCGGGGCACGCGAAGGCAGAACTGAGCTGCAGCGAGGAAACGGCCCGAAAGGCGATGGAGACGGTGCGCGCGGCAGAAAAAGATCTCGAAAAAGAGATTGCGGAGGATGAGGAAATGAAGGCTGCCTGCGCATCTCTCACGGAAGGCGGAAAAAGCATTCTCTCCGCAGAGTATCATGCGGAGACCGGAACACTCACTGTCCTTGCGGAAGGAAAGGAGGCGCATGCGTCTCTTCCGTGGAAGGGCGTGAATGCCATCGGTGCGCTTCTGTTTGCCCTGAATCGGCTTCCGGTTGCGGGAGAAGCGGCGGAAAAGATCCGTTTCCTTGCCGGTGGCATCGGCCTGAAGGGAACCGGAGACGGATTTGGCATTGCGCTGGAGGATGAGATTTCCGGCCGTCTCAGCTTTAATACCGGAATGATCGAAGGAAACGGCGGGGAAATCAAGGTTTCCATCAACTATCGGTATCCCGTTACCCGCAGTTATGAGGAGTGTGCACCGAAACTGATCGAAGAGATGAAAGAGAACGGCTTTGAACTCACATCGGAGGCGCATAAAGCATCTCTTTATGTGGATAAGAACGAAGAGTATGTGCAGAAACTTCTTGCGGTCTATCATGAGTTCACGGGCCTTCCGGCGGAACCGATGTGCATTGGCGGCGGAACATATGCGAAAGCGATTCCGAATACGGTTGCGTTCGGCCCCATTTTCCCGGGCGATACGGTGAGGGAACATCTTCCAAATGAATTCTGGGAGCTCGACAAGCTCAAACTGAATATGCAGATCATTGCAGAGGCGGTATACCGTCTGGCAAATTAAGGGCTGACCGATTGAAGGAAAATTGCGGAAGCGATTGTCTGCTTCGGATGCGGAAGGGAGAAAAAGTTGAAGATTACGGGTGTAAGGCTTGGAAAGATTTCCGTGCCGCTTCGTGTTCCGTTTAAAACGGCGCTGAGGTCGGTGAACAGTGTAGAGGATGTGATTGTCGAGATTTCGACCGATACCGGAGAAAAGGGATACGGGGAAGCACCGCCCACCGGAGTCATCACGGGAGACACCACCGGTGCAATTCTCGGCGCCCTTCGGGATCACATCATCCCGACACTGATGGGCCGGGATGTGGATGATCTCGAGAACCTGATGATCGATCTCAACCGTTGTGTAGTGAAGAATAGCAGCGCGAAAGCGGCGGCCGACATGGCGCTCTGGGATCTGTACGGAAAACTCTACCGGATTCCGGTGTACAAGATGCTCGGCGGAAGCAGAAAGAAGCTTGTGACCGATATCACCATCAGCGTCAATCCGCCGGAAGTGATGGCGGAAGATGCGAGAAATGCGGTCGGACGGGGCTATGACACCCTGAAGATGAAAGTTGGCATTGACCCGGCATTGGATGTGACGAGACTCACGGCGGTCCGCGAAGCGGTCGGACCGGACGTGAAGATCCGGATTGATGCCAATCAGGCCTGGAATGCCCGGCAGGCCGTCCGTATTCTGGATCAGATGCAGAATAAAGGTCTGGACATTGAACTCTGTGAACAGCCGGTGCCGGCGCATGATCTGGACGGCCTCCGGTATGTCACGGAACGGAGCATCGTGCCGGTTCTTGCGGACGAGAGTGTGTTCTCGCCGGAAGATGCGCTGACGATTCTTCAGACTCACGCGGCGGATCTGATCAATATCAAACTGATGAAGTGCGGCGGAATCTACAACGCACTGAAGATCGCCGCCGCCGCGGAACTGTACGGGGCAGAGTGTATGATCGGATGCATGCTGGAGGCAAAGGTGAGCGTCAATGCCGCCGTTCATCTGGGCTGCGCGAAAGGCGTGATCACGAGAGTGGACCTTGACGGCCCGGTACTCTGCACGGAAGATCCGGTTCAGGGCGGAGCGGTATTCCGTGAAAAGGACATTACGGTTTCGGATGATCCGGGACTCGGAATCCGGGGGGTTGACGGCGTAATGTGGCTGGATAACTGAGTAAAAAACAGAACAGGGTATAAATGGAAGCCGGTTTTCTCTGCTGCGGAAGCAGCGGAGAAGACCGGCTTCACCATCCACTCACTCCTGACAGTTCAAAACAGACAGATTCACAATTTTGTGTAATCTGTCTGTTTTTTTTGATATACGGTTGAATCTTTTGGCATAACCGCTATAATGAAATTATCATTCAAATCAGACAGTTCAACTAAATAAATCAAATAATATGTAATCACAGGATGTTGTTTTGGAATGCGCTGCGGTTTTTCGGCGGAAAAGAGCCTAAAAACTGCAGATCACACATAGAATAGGACAAAAGGGGAGGTCCAATATGGCCAGTATCAGCTGCAGACACATTTATAAGGTTTATTCGGGGAACGTTACGGCGGTAAAGGATTTCAATCTGGAGATCCGCGACAAGGAGTTTGTGGTATTTGTCGGTCCGTCGGGCTGCGGTAAATCCACGACGCTCCGGATGATCGCCGGTCTTGAGGAGATCACGGACGGCGAGATGTATATCGGGGACCGTCTGGTCAATGATGTCGCGCCGAAGGACCGCGATATTGCCATGGTGTTCCAGAACTATGCGCTGTACCCGCATATGACCGTGTATAAGAATATGTCATTCGGTCTGGAGCGGCGCAGGGTTCCGAAGGATGAGATCGACCGCCGCGTCAAGGAGGCGGCAAGGATTCTGGAGATTGAACCGCTTTTAGAGAGAAAACCGAAGGCTCTGTCCGGCGGTCAGAGACAGCGTGTGGCTCTCGGCCGTGCGATGGTCCGCAATCCTGCGGTGTTTCTTCTGGATGAGCCGCTGTCCAACCTGGACGCGAAGCTCCGCACCAGCATGAGAACCGAGATCATCAAACTCCACAAAAAACTGGCGACGACATTTATCTATGTCACCCATGATCAGATCGAGGCGATGACCATGGGAGACCGCATCGTTGTTATGAAAGACGGCATTATCCAGCAGGTGGATACACCGCAGAATCTGTATGAAAAGCCGTGCAACCTGTTCGTGGCGGGATTCATCGGAAGCCCGCAGATGAATTTCCTCGGCGGCACGCTTCACCGGTCCGGTTCCGGCTGGACGGTGGACATTGCCGGAACGGTCATCGCGCTTCCGGAGGAAAAGACGGGCGGCGCGAATCTTGCACCGTATGACGGAAAGGAAGTGACCGTCGGTATCCGTCCGGAAGACATCAAGGACGATTCGGAATTTCTGGAGAAGCATGCCGGTTCAAAGTTCGGGACGGAAGTGGAAGTGTCGGAGATGATGGGCGCAGAGATTTACCTCTATATGATTTATCAGGGGCAGAACCTGATGGCAAGAGTGGCCTCCACGTCGAAGGCGAAACGGGGAGACCGGATCACGGTTGCGGTGGATGAGTCGAAGATTCATCTGTTTGACAAAGAAACCGAAGAGACCATTCTGAACTGATCGGAAGTTCTCTATAAAAGAAAGCTCCGCCCGGCGGAAATGCCGTGCGGAGCTGTACTTTTTTGGTGGATTTTCTTTCGCGTATAGCGGGCAGAAAATGCAAAACGGATTCTGCGAAGCGGATCCGGTCAGGGAACCTGCTCAAAACAGTACCGGATAAAGTCCGCGGTCTGTTCTCTGTGCGGCGCGATGGAAGGAACAAAAAGGTAATAAGTCCCGGTGACTTCGGGGGCATCGGTCAGATAGCGGGAGTCCTTCAGGGAAAGCGCGTAATAGATGGTTTTTCCGTTTTCGTCCGTGTACGTCGCCATGGAATCCCGGAGTGCCCGGAAGAGATCATCCGGAAGAAGCTCATTTAGAGAACAGAATGTCATCTGAGGACGGAACTCATCGAGAACGCTTTTTTCCGTGATGACAAAATCGAGGGATTTTGTGGTGATCCCGGCAATGATTTTGCCCCGGCTTGCCGCGGCGATCTCGGCGGCCTGACCTTCTTCGTCAATGTAGAGGCCGTCGTCGAGAAGAAGCTTCTGGGAGGAGGACAGGCCGATCCTCGAGGCATAGTCCCGGGAGATGTCCGATGCGGAAAAACGGTTCCAGTCATCATTTGTGATCAGACCGGACAGGATGACGGTTTTGGAGCGGTTGACGAGGACCTCGCCGGCGAAAAGAAAGAGAACTACCGCAGCGGCAAGTCCAAGAAAATAGAATTTGTAGTAGTAAGCGATATACTCCGCTTTTTTTCGGAATGTCATGCGGGAGAGCTTGGCGGCTTCCTCCTCTTTCCAACGGTGAAATCGGGATGAAATCATAGTGTATATCCTTTGCGATGGTTTTGTCTGTTCCGCACCGGACCGAAAAGGGGCCGGCGGGGAAACGCAGGACAAGTCTATGATAACACTGCCGTGGGAATCTCTCAACCGGATGGAAGCCGGCAGGGACCCTGAGGCCGGTGCCGTTTGCGGGAAAGGAATGGATGCCGGCGGAAACCTGTGGTCGGTGCTGTCTTGGGAAAAGGGATGGAAGACACAGCGCCGGTGCGGCGAATCGTTCATGCAGAACCGGATTCGGGAGCGATAAGGAACAGAAAGGAGATAGGGAAGGATGAGCGAACTCTTTAATCCGGAGAACCGGTTCTGGAATTTTGTGGGAAAGCTGGCGGACGTATCGGCGATGTCGGTCATCTGGCTGGTCACCTGCATACCGATCTTCACGATCGGCGCATCCACGGCTGCTTTCTATGACTTTTGCCTGAAAGCGGTCCGGGATCAGGAGGGCGGTGTGATACGGGGGTATTTTTCCGCATGGAAACGGCATTTCCGTAAGGCAACGCTTCTGTGGATGATTCAACTGGCGGGACTTCTGTTCTTTGCCGCGGATATCTGGTTTGCGGCGGTGTTCTGGGCTGTGGGATCGGGAAAGACTGCGGAACGCGTGGCACTGACGGGAATGAGCGCGGCGGGGGGACAGGTCGGTCTTGCGCTCACGGTTTTTCTTCTGATCATGGCGGATCTTTTTCTGGTCATCACCATGTACATGTACGGAATTCTGGCAGTGTTTGATCATCCGGTCGGGAAAATTTTGCGGGATGCGCCCGCCATGGCGATGAAATGTGTGCCGGTGACCATTGTGATGATGCTTCTTCCGGCGGCATTTTTCCTTCTGTTCTACCAGTTGAGCGGTTTCTTTTTCTTCTGGATCGGCGGGGTGATCCTCGCGTCTTCTTATCTTATGAATTTTGTGTTTGTAAAGATTTCGGTGTAAGAAACAGAAATGAACGGAAATGACGTCAAATTTGTGTTTCAGAAACACAATTCTCGGTAAAATTATAACAATATATAAATATTGTAAAAAAGCATAATATGGATTATACTGAGTTTTGAAAGTGGGCAAAATGACAAAATAAGCCGAAAAAGACGTTGCTTTATTGGTATATATTTTAGTTCACAACCACCGGCACCATCTGACATTTTGCTGTTATTATCATTTACATGCATTTTCAAATCAAACGTTTTTGGCGATTTGCGGAAAGACCGCTATGAATAGAATCGCTCAGAGGAGGAAAAACATATGAAAAAAATGCAATGGAAGACACTCGAGAAAAGCGCAGCGCTTGCACTGGCCGGAGCGATGGCTCTGACCGCATGCTCCGGTTCCACCGGATCTGCCGCGGCAACGACAGCAGCCCAGACGACAGCAGCAGAGTCTCAGGCAGCGGACGGGAAGACAGAAGCGGCAGATGCCTCCAAGTATGAGGTTACCGAACCGATTGAGATTGTATGGTGGCATGCACTCGAGGATCAGTACACGGATCTTGTCAATGAAGTGGTGGACGAATTCAACAAGAGCCAGGACAAGATTCATGTAACGGCGGAATATAAAGGCGCATACAAAGATATCAATGAGGCGCTGATCGCGGCAAATGCGGCAGGAACCGGACTTCCGGCGGTTGTCGTTGCGAACACCGATTATGTCGCATCTTACGGAGCAAGCGGTCTGTATGAAGATCTGGATCCGTACATCAAGGCGACCGGCTATGATGCAACCGACTTTGCGGACGGACTTCTGGTCAGCGCGCAGTATGAGGGCAAACAGGTTTCCCTTCCGTTCCTTCACTCCACGCAGGTAATCTATTACAATGCAGATATGGCGAAGGAAAAGGGAATTGAGATTCCGACCAAGATCGATGACATGGACGCATTCCTCGAGAAGGCAACCGAGAAGGCGGCAGACGGAACCACAAGCGTATACGGTCTGGAGATTCCGGGATGGGATCAGTGGTATTTCGAGACACTGTATCTGAACGATGGCGTAAAGATCATCAACGGGGAAAATAAGTGCGATCTGAACAGCGAGGCAGCCGTTGCACGCACCAAGAAGATTCAGGACTGGACAAAGGCCGGTCTTGTAAACTATCGTCAGGGAACCGATGCATCTGCGAACATGCGTCAGGATTTCTATGACAAGAAGGCATTTGCCGTTATGCATACCTCCTCTCTGTACAACAACTATGTCAGCAAGTGTGACTTCAATGTCGGCATGGCATGGTATCCGGCAGCTGCAGACGGCACAAAGAACTCTGAGGTCGGCGGATGCGTTCTGGGAATTCCGTCCAAGAACGACCAGAAGACCAAGAATGCTGCATGGCAGTTCCTGCAGTTCCTGTGCGGTAAGGAAGTCAATATGAAGTGGGCAGAGGGAACCGGTTACTTACCGACCCGTAAGTCTGTTCTTCACACCGATGAAGGCAAGGCATTCCTTGAGAAGAAGCCGGCATTCCAGTGCATCTTCGACAATCTGGATCTGGTAAATCCGAGAATCCAGAATGCGGCGTGGTCCGAGCTTGCAACCACATGGAAGAACTACATGGTTACCATGATGACCGAGTTCTCCGATGCTCAGGAACAGTCCGACAGCATGGTTGAGGAGATCGACGAGATCCTTGCCGATCACAAGTAATTCGGAGAACTTCGAAAGAGAAATGTTTCCGGCCGCAGGATCCGGAAATGAGCGGATAAACTGAATAAGCCCACTGCGGCAGGAGACAAAGAAGAAGAGAAATGTCCCCGGTCCTCCTACAGGTTATCCCTGCGGGAGGACTTTTGCGTTTCGCGTCATAGAGTTTTGACAGTCAGGAGACGGGGGACCGAAGTTCGCCTGCAGACTTTGCTTTTGGGGGAGAAATCTATGGTTGATATGGAAATAAAAGAGAATACGAAACCCGAGACAGGCGCTTCGGCGGGAAAGACACCGGCGAAGGCCGGGCTGAATCCGCGGCAGAAAGAGAAAATCGGCGATTTCCTCTGCATTGTGCCGGCACTCGTTCTTCTCATGGTCTTTGTTTATTATCCGATCGTCCGGCTGTTTCAGATCAGCCTGACCGACTGGAATCTTCTGAATGAGACATGGCATTTTGTCGGACTCAAGAATTGGGAGTGGCTGTTCGCCGGAACCGGAGCGAAATATCTCTGGAACTCTCTCGAGGTTACCTTCCTCTATTCGCTCGGGGAGCTGACCGTAACTATCGTCGGCGGAATGATCTTTGCACTGCTGTTCAACCGCATGACGAAATCGTTCAGCGTGCTGAGAGCCATCATTTTTATGCCGAAGTATGTGGCCATGTCTTCCGCGGCGGTTATCTTTCTCTGGATTCTCAACACGGAGTCCGGTGTTCTGAATTATGCGCTGAGTTACCTTGGCATCGCTCCGATCGACTGGCTGAATCAGAAAGCGACGGCACTTCCGTCGGTGCTGATGCTCACCGGATGGCGCTGCATCGGGTACGGCATGATGATTTATCTGGCCGCCATGGCAGGGATCTCGAAAGATTATTATGAGGCGTCCGCGCTGGACGGGGCGGATTCGACACAGCAGTTCTTCCGGATCACGCTTCCCCTTCTCGGACCGACCACATTGTTCCTCTTTGTCACCACCTTCCTCTCGTCGATGAAGGTATTCCAGTCGGTGGATATCCTGACGTCCGGCGGACCGAACCGTGCGACTGAAGTATTCGTCTATCTGATCTACCGATATGCGATGGTTGATTTCCGCATGGACCGCGCGGCGACGGCAGCGGTGATGTTCTTCCTGATTCTTCTGGTGATCACGGTAGCAACCATGAAGATCTCGAAAGGAAAGATTACCTACGATTCATAATCGGACGGGAAAACAGAGTCCCAGTGCATGCTTTGCCCGCACAGGTCACAGGAAGAGAGGAAGAAAATGGCGAATACAATGGTTGCAGTGGACCCGCAGGGCCACGAATTTTCGGTAAAGAAGAAAAACAAGAAACATACGGCGGGATGGTGGGCACAGACCGTGGCAGCGGTGGTGATCACGGTCATCATGCTGTTCCCGCTCTATTGGATGATCAGCACGTCCTTCAAGTCGGCGGAAGAGGTGCAGCTGCCGTTCCCGACACTGTTTCCGAGATCCTTCCACCCGGAAAACTACGGATATGTGCTTCAGAAAGCAAACTTCCTGAAGTACTACTGGAACACGATCGTGATGACCGCAGGAATCCTGATCTCTCAGGTGGTGACGGGAATCCTTGCGGCTTACGGCTTTGCGAGAGGACATTTTAAATTCCGCGACGGGTTCTTCTATATCGTGCTCGGCGCGCTGATGATTCCGCTGCAGGTCACCTTTATCCCGATCTACATCATGTGCTCGGACTGGACCATGAATGACACCTATCTGGGACTGATCCTTCCGGAGGCAGTTTCAGCCTACTATATTTTCATGCTCCGGAACAGCTTTATGTCCATTGACCAGTCCTACATCGATGCGGGAAGAATCGACGGACTCGGCCGCCTCGGCTGCATCTGGTATGTTCTCGTTCCGATGAGCAAGGCGAGCATTTACACCATCACTCTCGTGACCTTCACCAACGGCTGGAATGCTTATTTCTGGCCGAAGATCATTGCGGGCAATGAGGTGAGAAGAGTCCTGACGGTCGGACTCGCATATCTGAAGAATACCTTTGCCGGCCAGGCGGTATCCAACTATCACCAGATCATGGCGGGCGCAGTTCTGGCCATTCTTCCGGTTGTCATTCTGTTCTTCATTTTCCAGAAGTATATGATGACCGGATACTCCAAGGCGGCGATGAAGTAACCGGACTGAAACAAGGAGAAACGCCCGGGCAAAACCGGAAAAAGGTAAATCGGAAAAAGGTAAAACGGAAAGAAAAGCCGAATAAGAAAAAGAATGAGACAAACCGGATAAGACAAAACGAATAAGAAAACCAAAAAAATAAATCCGGAAAAAGAAAAAAGTAAATCGAAAAAAAGAAATAGCAAAAAAGAAATTGCAAAAAAGAAATTGCAAAAATGAAAAGGAACAGGGCGGGAGTTTCCGGCATCGATACGGAGACTTTCGCCGGTTTCGTTTCAGAGGGCGGTTCCGCATTTCCATTTCCTGCGAAAGAAAGCGCTCCGTGTGATGCGCACACCGCTGAAAGGGTTTCTTAATTTGACATTTTGTGCGGATAAAGTAAAATGAAGGAACAAGCGCTGAAAGGACAGGAGAACGGAAGCCGTCCTGAGGACCTTGTCAGTCAGATTGAGGCGAAAGATGGATATTATCGGAAAAGGACAACATCAGTACAAAGCGAATCTTCACAGTCATACCACGATTTCCGACGGAAATCTGACACCGGAAGCGATGGCGCAGGCTTATCGGGAACGCGGATATTCGATCCTTGCGATCACCGATCATGAGGCGCCGATGGCGCACCCGGAGCTGAACCGCGAAGATTTTCTTATGATTACCGGATACGAGGCATATATCCGGCCGGATCCCGAGTGCCGCTATGATCCGCTCCATCCGGAGATCCACATCAACCTTCTGGCAAAAAGGCCGGAGTGTGAGACTTATGTCGGCTATGATCCGAAGTTCTGCAAATATCTTCCGCATGAGATTGCGGAAAAGCGGCCGAAGTGCGGACCGGAGGGACCGCGCCTCTATACGGTGGAATATATCCAGAATTTCATTGACTGTGCCCGCGCGGCCGGCTACCTTGTGGCGATGAACCATCCGGTGTGGTCCATGGAAAGCGAGGATACGCTTCTTCGGCTGAACGGACTCTACAGCCTCGAGATCTACAATACGGGATCGTATACGATCAACGGGAGCGAGTGCAACAACGGGCTGTATGACGCATTTCTCATGAACGGAAAGATGCTGTACTGCCACGGCGCGGACGATAACCATAACAAGAAGCCGTTTGATGATCTTCTGAGCGATTCCTTCGGAAGCTGGACCATGGTGATGGCGGAGGAGCTGACTTATCCCGCTGTTATGGAGGCACTGAAAAAAGGAAACTTTTATGCGTCGACGGGACCGGAGATCCGGTGTCTGACCGCAGAACACGGGCATGTCCATGTGGAGATGAGCGGAGTTCAGAGAGCGATCCTTGTGCGGAGCATGAAACTGTGCCAGAATGTTTACCGGCCGGACGGCGGCGAGATCACCCGGGCGGATTTTGACCTTCCGGAAGATACAGAATATGCGTATCTGATTCTTCGCGACCGTTACGGAAAAGAGGCGCATACGAGGGCATTTACCAGGAAAGAACTGGGCCTGGAGTAAATGCGGCCGGTCCGGAATAAATAAAACAGAACACTCTGCCGGTACAGAAGCGGTATTCTGTGCCGGCAGAGTTTGTGAAAGCGGCGGGGCCGGAAATGTTTCCCGATGCGAGGACTGCCGCGGGATGTTGGAGACCGCGGAGTGCTGTCTCCGACAGGAAAATGGAACAGACAGGAGAGTATATATGACAAAACGAACAGGACGAAGCGGAAAGGTCTGTAAGGCTGCGGCTTTTGCGGCAGCAATGCTGACGGCAGCGGGCATTGCCGCCTGCGGGCCGAAGCAGGATGCAAAGGATACGTCTGTGGCAGTTGCGACAGAGGCGACAAAAGAGACTGTGGAAAATGCAGAGAGCGCAGCAGGCGCGGAAGACGTTTCCACGGAGGTAGCGGAGAGTGCAGCGGATGCGGAAGACCGTTCCGCGGCGGAGAGCGGATCCGTTGCGGAAACCGGTTTGCGTCTGACACAGACCAAAACGGTCGGCAAGCCGACTTATACCGGTATAAAAGAATACAAACCGTTTCTCAAATCCGCAAAGCCGTGGGCGGTGATTCCGGGACTGAATGAGGGAATGATCCCGCAGGGAATGTGCTACTGCGCGGAAGATAAGAGAACGTATATTGCAAGCTATTCCAAGGCGGATATTCCGTCGGTGATCAGCATTCTGGATGAGGATGGAGTCCTGACTGCGGAGGCATATCTCTATAATGCGGATGGAAGCCGTTTTTCCAGCCATGTCGGCGGACTGGCGATCTCCGACGATACGCTCTTCGTGTCAGCGCCCGCGGATGCGGAGGGACACTATCAGGTGGCGGAGATTCCGATGAAGGAACTGGAAGGCGAGGGAACTAAGGAAGTTAAGATCAAAAAGACCTTCCGTGTACCGGTTTCCCCGTCCTTTATGAATTTTTCCGACGGTTGTCTGTGGGTCGGCAATTTTTATCACCCGAAGGGGAATTATGATCTGTCCGCGGACATGAATTATACGACCAAGGCTGAAAATGCCGAGTATGGCTGCTATATTCTGGGATACGATCTCTCCAAAAAGAGCGTGGAGCGCTTCGATGAAGCCGGCCCGGACGGATATCCGGTCCCGGATATGGTGATGGCGGCTCCGGACCGGATTCAGGGAATCACGAGTCTCTCAAACGGTCAGATGCTGCTGAGCCAGTCTTACGGAAGAAAATCAGAATCCCGTCTGATGTCCTTTGACACGAGCTCAACACATGCGACGCTGCAGGATTTTCAGGTCGGCAGTTCCAAAGTGCCGGGCTTTATTCTGGACTCCAATTGTCTGACCAAAGCCGTGACGGCGCTGCCAATGACGGAAGCGGTATCGGCAACACCGGACGGAATGATTCTGGTAAGTTTTGAGTCCGGCGCGATGCATTATTCCGACGGAAAGGACCGCACAGACCATATCTGGAAGATGGAGTGGTAACATTATATGTATACCGATAAGACAATTACAATCACAACATACACCGGAAAGCATATTGATCCGATGAATCCGGAAGTGGAAATGCTGGATATTGAGGACATCGCCCATGCACTTCCGTACCTTTGCCGGGGCAACGGACATGTCCGCACGTTCTTTTCGGTGGGACAGCACTGCATCAACTGTGCGAGGGAGGCGGAGGCCAGAGATCTCCCGCCGAGAATGATTCTGGCATGCCTGATCCATGACGCCAGTGAGTGCTATCTGTCCGATGTGCCGAGACCGGTGAAGATCCGTATGCCGGAATATAAGGAGCAGGAGAACCGGCTTCTGGACATGATCTACGAAAAGTTTCTGGGAACACCACTGACGGAGGAAGAAAAAGCGATTGTAAAGGGAATTGATGACGATATGCTCTGGTATGACATGACGGAACTGCTCCGGCAGGAGATGGACCGCCCGAAACCGGAACTGCATATCTATCTGAATTTCAGCTGGAGACCGTTTGCGGATGTGGAGGAAGAGTATCTCGATCTCTATCGAACGTATGCGCCGAAAGTGCAGTGATGTCCCGGCGGCCAGGAGGGCGGAACGGCGAAAAAAGCTTGACTTTTTTTGAAGCAATATGCTATTCTACGGGACGTCGCTTTGCGAATGATCGTGCTATTCGGGAAGTATCCCGATAACACAAATGATAGAAACTCCGTGATCAGGATTTCACCTGGTCCGGAGTTTTTTTATTTCCTAGGAAATTTCTCCGAAATTCCCTAGGAAATAAAAACGTTCCGCGAGGATGCGCACGCCGCTGTAAGCAAATTCACTAAGCTCGAGAAAACCAGCCGCAGCACACTATTTCACTAAGCGGCAAAGCTGCTAAGTGAAATATGTGTCGCTAAGTGAATTTCCATGGCACGCACTAAGCTCGAAAAGACCAGCCGCAGCACGCTATTTCACTAAGCGGCAAAGCCGCTAAGTGAAATATGTGTCGCTAAGAGCTTCGCCAAGGAAGCTGTCACCT
>NZ_FOIL01000004.1 GCF_900101295.1 [Clostridium] aminophilum
GCCTGATGGAGGAACTGGACGAGTGGCTTCGCCACAGAATCCGGGCAGTGTATTGGAAACAATGGAAAAAGGTGCGAACGAGGTACAAGATGCTGAGGGCGCTACACTTGCCAGAATGGAAGGTACATGAACTGGCTAACTGTAGAAAAGGCACATGGAGAGCGGCGATGATGCTAAACACAGCGCTTACCAAAACGATAATAGTGGTCAGACTCGGATATCCATCCTTATCAGCCCACTATCTAAAAGTTCGTGTAAACTATTGAACCGCCGTATACCGAACGGTACGTACGGTGGTGTGGAAGGGGAGTGTCAAATCTCCCCTATCCGATCGATATAGGATATGGCACTGAATTTTCTGTATCAAAAAAAAATTATGTGAGGATGCGCACGCCGCTGTAAGGAAGCAATATTTTAGGGAAGAGTTGGAATGATGAAACGAGGGAAATGTTGTGGGGATAAGAATACCGTCGGAAGCATCCGGGCGATGCTTATGATGTTATGGATGCTGCTGATGGTGTGTGTGTTCAGCAGCGTGAATTCGATCTCATTAAAAGCATCGGAAGAACAGCGCAAGATCGTTACGGTCGGCTTTACGGAAAGCACGAATTTTCTGGAGCGGAAAGAGAATGACGAGATGAGCGGTCTTGCATACGACTATCTCCAGAAAATCTCCTATTACACCGACTGGGAATACCGGTATGTTTATGGTGAATGGAATGAGATCACTGAAAAATTCTATAACGGAGAGATTGACGTTCTCCCCGGATTGTCCAAGACGCCGGAGCGAGAGGAAAAGGCTCTCTTTTCCGATTATCCGATGGGAACCGAGAACTATTATATCTATGTCCGCGCAGACGATCCGCTGGCACCGACGCGGGAGGGCAGCCTGAGATGTGTCACCATCGGCGTCAACGAGAATACGATTCAGCAGGGAATGCTGGAGCGCTGGAATAAGGAAGGCGGTTTTGCGGCGGATATCCGATACTATCCGGGAAACCGCTCCCGTATGGCGGCATTTGACGCCAATGAGACGGTGGCAACCGTATCGACGGATTTTTCGGTCAAGCCGGAGATGAACATGGTTCCGATTGCTCTGGTTGGGGGTTCGGATTATTATCTTGCGGTTGCGAAAAAAAGGAAAGATCTTTTGGATGATCTGAACCGGGCACAGGGGGCGATTACCTCCATCGAACCGGGATTCACCAAGGAGCTTCTGGAAAAATACTATAAGGGCAGTGCGGTCAGCCGGCTTCTCTCACGGGAGGAGGATACTCTCGTGAAACGCAATCCGAGAATCCGGATCGGATATTTTGACAATTATATGCCCTTTTCCGGAACGGACAAGAACGGAAAGACACAGGGTATACTCACCGATCTGGTTGACCAGATGCTGAAACAGCTGCGGCTGGAAAAGCGTGTTTCGCCGATCTATCGGGCGTACGGATCCACACAGGAGATGATCGCTGCGCTGAAACGCGACGAGATCGATGTGGCATTTCCCATCGAGAATAACATGGCTCAGGCGGAAAAAGACGGGGTTTTTCTGAGTTCGGAACTGGTGAAGACATCGATGTTTCTCGTGTTTGACGGGACATATGACGAGAGTGTTAAGAACCGGATTGCGGTCATCCGCGGAAATCGTTTTCAGGAGAATTATGTACGGCGGAATTTCCCGGAGGCAGAGATTGTTTTCTGCGATGACATCTACAGCGGATTTGACATGGTAAAGAGCGGCGCCGCGGATTCCATTGCGATCAACGAGCTTCGCAAAGACGCGTTGATGAGCTCGTTCCGCTACCGTGATATGCAGTCCGTTCCGCTGCCGGAAGGAAGAAATATCTGTATGGCGGTGAAGCGGGGAGAGACGCTGCTTCTGTCACTCATTGAGCGGGGAATCACCGGTCTTCCGGATAATTATGCGGTTACGTCGACATACAAATATATTGGGAAAAACGGTGAATTTTCCCTGGAGGAATTTATCTACGCCAATATTTACGGCACGTTTGCCGTAGCGCTGCTGCTGGCGGGGGTACTGATCGGCGGAATGGTCTATATTGTGATCAGCCGCAAAAAACGCCGGGATCTTGACCGCATGGCACACATTGACAATACCACCGGAATTAAAAACCGGAGATCCTTTGATGAGGCGGTGGTCCAGATCGGAAATGAACCGGTTTCCGGTGACTTTGTCTTTCTTTCGGCGGATCTGAATGAACTGAAGCAGGTCAATGACACGATGGGGCATGAAGCGGGAGATGAGCTGATCATAGCCGCTGCCCATTGTCTGAATTCCATCATGGAACCGTACGGAGGGGTATTCCGTGTGGGGGGCGATGAATTTGCCGCCATCGGTTACATTCCTCGGGAAGCACGGCAGGCGGTATTTGACCGCATTCGCGAGAACTGCGAATCATGGATCGGATCCTGCGGGCAGAAGCTGTCGATTTCCGTGGGCTATGTTGCGGCGGAGGAGATACCCGATCCCACACTGAAAGATCTTCGCGTCGAGGCGGAACGGCGGATGTATGAGGCGAAGACGAAATATTACCGTGAGACCGGACACGACCGAAGAGGAGCGAGAAGCGGTCTGAACAAATAAAACCGAACAGAAACACAAACAACGAAAAACGATAAAAATAAACTTCATTCTCTGCTTTGCAACATTTTGGCAGTTTTGGCTGTATATCAGGTGAAGGGACAACAAAGATCCGAATATATACGGGAGGCTGCATATGAAGAAAGAGTATAAAACAGAATTTGATTCCGGCTGTCGGCGTAATTCCGGAACAGAAATAGGTTCCGCAAAAAATGAAAACGCAAAAAGGGAAAATGCAAAAAAGGAAACGTCGGGGATGGATCTCCGGGTGATTCTTCTGGCGGCGGGGGTTGCCGTTCTGGTCGGCTGCGGTGCGAAGAATGTGTCGGGAACCATGGGAAAGACAGCGGATGTATCCGTCTCGGCGATGAAGGCGGACGGTGCTTTCGATAAGAACGGCTTCGGCGGTGCGGGACTTGACCGGGCGGAGGCTCCGGAAGTCATGATGGATGCTGCCGGGGCGGAGGAAGCGGTCCGCATGGAGGACGGCGGGAATGGAATGGACATGCCGGAGCAGGATGCGGCAAAGCTGATCCGCACGGTGGATCTGACGGTAAGTCTGGAGGATGACTCAAAACTCAATGAGACGGCAGACCGGATCGTGGAGATCACAAAGCAGTATCACGGAAGTGTGACTGACCGCAGTATGTCCTACAGCAAGTACAATGCGGGCGGGCGGGTCACGGTTAAAATTCCGAAGGACGAAGTGGACGGGTTCCTTGCGGGGGTCCGCGAACAGGGGATGAACGTCAGCCGGATTGATGACCGGACAGAGGACGTGACGCAGCAGTATGTCGATGTGGATGCGCGTCTCAAGGCAAAACAGACGGAAGTGGACAGACTGCAGTCCTATCTGGAGAAGGCGGAGGATACGGAGACGCTTTTGAAGGTGGAGGAGCAGCTGACCCGGGCCATCTCGGGCCTCGAGTCCTATAAGGCCCGGATGAATTCCCTGAATTCCCGCATTGATGCGACGACGGTCCGGATTGCGTTGGAGTGCACCAAGACCATTCATGAGGAGACGACCGGAGAGATGGCGGCGAGAATCATGAAGAATACGTTCCGGGATACTCTGGAAACGTTCCTGGAGGGAGCGAAAATGTTCCTTGGTGCGATTGCAACACTGATCTGGCTCATTCCAATCGGAATGATTCTGATCACGGCGGTCTATCGCACCATCCGCTGGAATCGCGGAAAAGGAATAAAAGAGAAGACGAAGGCGTCCGATCCGGCGAATAATGAGGCAAAAAAATGAATTCCGGAAAAGGAAAGCGAGAGTGCGGAAGAAGAATATCAAAGAAAATATTAAAAAATTGATAAATTTTCCACACAGTAGAATTATTTTATGGTAAAATACCCGTTTGAAGTGGGTATTTACTCAATAGAATTTATAGTAAGGTGGAAAAAAATATGGCACTTACCGGTGAAACGCGCGGAAGACTCTCCAAGAGAGGAAAACACAGCAAACAGGATATTATCAATGCTGCGGTAGACATTATCCGCAGAGACGGTCCGAACTCCATTACCGCAAAGAAACTTGCGGCGGAGTTGGAGATGTCAACCTATCCGCTGTTTAATGAGTTTAAGACAATTGATGAGATTCGTGAGGCAGCTCATGAACAGGCGCTGACGATTTACCGTTCCTATCAGGACCGGGCTCTCTCCACAAATCTTCCGCTGAAGGCATTTGCGATGGAGTATGTTCGTTTTGCGGAAGAAGAACCGAATCTGTTCCGTATCCTGTTTATGAATCCGACCGATTCCGCCAACATGGATGAATATCTGCTGACTGCGGAATATGCGCGCGATCTGATGGAATGTTTTGTGAACCGCTACGGCGTGGATCGTGACAATGCAGTCTTTGTATACCGTAATCTGGCGATTTACGTTCATGGTATTGCCGTTATGTGTGCCTGCGGTGTGACGCATCTGTCCCAGAAAGAGCTGGCAAATAAACTCGGTGAGGTGTTCCGCGGTCTGGTTGCGGTGCTTCACATGCCGAAGGATATCCGCAGCGATCTGATTCCGGACGAGAGCGAGGAAGATAACGGTTATCTTGCTGATTACCGCCGTGCGAAGGACGAGGGAAAACTTCCGGAGGAACTGCATGAAATAGATGAGCTCCTGAAGAGCAAGCTTCGTCTCGAAGAATAAAACTTCCGGGCTGCTGACGCGGCTTCCGGCAAATTGAACAAAGTCCGTGGGGCTCCCCTCAGTCCTGAGGGGAGCCCCACGGACTTTGCGCGCCGCCGCTGGTCACCGTCAGGTGACAGATTCCTTGTAGCGGCGTGCGCATCCGCGCGGAGCGTTTTGGTTTCATCAGATAATTCTTTCGGTATTCCGATCACGCAAACGTTACGCGGATGCGGTCTTTCGTTTTCGGCGTTAGAAATCCAGAACGCGGAGCACGTTGTCAACCCGAAGAACCGATCCGTTGCCGACCAGCACATCCAGCGCGGTGCTGAGAATGTTTTTCTCGATGGCGTAGACAATGAAGATCAGCGGCACGGTATCGCTGTGAGAAGCAACGGCCCGCTGCATCATGGTGCGGATTCCGACGCCGTATACACCGAAGGTTGACGTGATCTGTCCGAGAACTCCCGGGTGATCCGGTGCGGTGACCCGGATATAATATGGGTTCTTTCCTTCTCCGGCAAAGGAGAGGCCGGCATCGTAACGAAGATGCGGGAGCAGGTCGTAGGCGGCATTCTTCTCGATTTTGCGTGCAATGCTGATAATGTCACCCATCACCGCGCTTCCGGTCGGGAGCGGTCCGGCGCCTCTTCCGTAGAACATCAGCTTATCGACGGCATTTCCCGTCACATAGACGGCGTTAAATTCGTTGTTGACGTTTGCGAGCGGATGGTCTTCCGGAACAAGGCTCGGCTCCACATTGCAGGTCACTTCCCCGTCTTTGGCACGGGCGGAACCAAGAAGCTTGATCCGGTAACCGAATTCGCGGGCAAATGAGATGTCTTCGCTGGTAACGGTGGTGATTCCGCGGGTCGGAATCTGATCCGGGGCCACACCGATTCCGAACAGGAGGGAGATCAGGATGCTGAGCTTGTTGGCAGCATCGATTCCCTCGACGTCGGCAGTCGGATCTGTCTCGGCAAAGCCCTTGGCCTGGGCATCCCGGAGGGCGTCGGCGTACGCCTGACGGTTCTCGGTCATCTTGGTCAGAATATAGTTGGTCGTTCCGTTCAGAATTCCCTGAACTTCACTGAATTCGTTGGAGATCAGCGCGGTGGTGACGGCATTCAGAATCGGGATTCCGCCGGCAACGCTGGCCTCAAAGCGAAGCATGAGATGGTTCTCATGGGCGATTTTCTGGAGAAGTTCGCCGTTTGCCGCGATGGCTGCTTTGTTTGCCGTGACAACATGCTTTCCGGCGCGGAGGGCATCCGCCATGAAGGTGGTGGCCGGTTCAATGCCGCCGATCAGCTCGACAACGATGTCGATCTCCGGATCGTCGATGATCTCGTGGATGTCGGTGACGTATTTCTCCCTGGGAATGTCGATCCCTCGGTCGCGCTCCGGATGACGGTTCAGGATTTTAGTGATTTCCAGATTGAGCCCTGTTGCCTCCTCGATTCTGGCACGGCTCATCTCAAGCGTGCGGTAGGTTCCCTGGCCGATATTGCCGATCCCGAGCATTCCGATCTTGATTTTCTTCATGTGATCCTCCATATTGTGATTCATTGCGGTGCGACTCTCTTTCTTATCAGCGTCGTGCGTTCCGTCCGCAGAGCTTTTCTCAGGGTTGAGGGGCAGGAGCGCCGAAGTTCCCCGAGCCTTCTCAGGATTGAGGGAGTGGGGAGGCGAAGTCTGCCTGCAGACATTGCCCATATGCGGGGAATGAAAGTCCCTGACCGATTTCGCAGGTGGACACTCCGCACTTCGTCATTCATGACGCAAAGTACAGTTTAACATGAATGAGACCGAATAGGAATACCGCAAATTTGGCGGACCGGTGTCCGAAAAGAAGCCATAAGTTATATTCTTCCCCGGTTTCGCCGAAATAAAGACGATATATATTTTCGGAAACAATTGACACCCGAAAGGATCTGCAGTTTTCTTTTTTGCGGACGGCAGCTTTCGGATGGGGGATTTGACCATGTTTTTCAAGATTGAAGAGGAAATGCAGAAGAATCCGCTGTATTATGCGGATGAGATCAACCGGATCAATCTCCGTGCGGTTTCGCTGATGCCGCTGATCGGAATTCCGGCAAGTGTATTTAATATTCTGGCCCACATGATCATGACCCGGCAGACTTATGCCCAACAGAGCGGGATCATTCTGCTGGTGTATTACTGTGCCGTTCTGATTATTTCGAGGGCTGCTTCCCTGGTGAAATATACCGGAGGGACGACACTGATCTATCTGGTTCAGGCTCCGGTCTATCTGATCACGATCCTGAGTGGAACGGTTCTGGATCCCAATTATCAGGCGATCACGTTTCTGCTCTATATTATTGCCCTGCCGCCGTTTGTCCTTGACCGGCCCGGGAAGGCGATCAGTGTGATGAGTCTGTGGTCACTTCTGTTTATCGGACTGAGCTGGTACTGCAAAGAGGAACCGGTTTTCCGTGCGGATTTTCTGCATATTATGCAGGCGTATTTTCTCTCCCTCGGGGCGCAGATTATCATTCTTGACAGCCGTTTTAAGATGATACGGAATCATCTGGAGATGATCCGTTACTCTGAGACCGATGAATTGACCGGGCTGCTGAACCGGCGGTTTTTTCTGATGAATGTGTCGAAGCTGATTATGGCGAGAAAAGCATCATTCATCGGACCGGAAATCTGCGAGGTCGGGGAACGGGACGGTATTCCGGCGTCGGAGGCAACGGGCGAAGCGGGGGGACACAAAGTTCGACCGGTCAATCCCAGCCCGCTGGTGATCGCCGCCTTCGATATCTCCCAAATGCGCAGTTATAACGAACAGAACGGGTATCACGAGGGAAATCAGCTGCTGATCGAGGTTGGAAAGCGCCTGTCGGAGGAATTTCCGGGGTGTCTGACCGCGCGGTTTGAGGAAGATCATTATTATGTGTTTGCGCATCAGAACATGGTGGAACTGGCGATCGATCATCTTCGCGAGCATCCGGTTCTGGGAGTGTCGGGGCATCCGATTGTGATTACCATCGGCATGTACCGTATTGCGGAAAATGATTCCGTGACGGTGGCCTGTGACCGTGCGGCGCTGGCACAGCAGAGCGCGACCAAGGCACAGCCGGTACGGGTTTATGATGAGAAACTCCGGACGGAGCATGAACTTACGCAGCATCTGCTGAACCGTTTTCATGAGGCGATGGCTGCCGGGGAATTCGAGGTCTATTATCAGCCGATTGTCGACAGCCGTACCGGAGAGATTGTCTGTGCGGAAGCACTGGTTCGATGGAGGAACCCGGAGCGCGGGCTCATTTCCCCGGCGGTGATTATTCCGCTTCTGGAGGACAACGGGTTTATCACGGAACTGGATCTGTATGTGGTCCGCCGCGTGGCGGAGGAGATGCTGGTTGGCGACCGGATCGGTTTTCCGAAGAATCCGGTCAGTGTCAACCTCTCGAGAATGGATTTTACGGCGAAGGATATGCCGCAGGAGATCACCGCAATTCTGGATTCTATGAATATCCCGCACAACCGGATTATGATTGAGGTGACGGAGAGCGCATTTGCCATCGCCAATGCCCGGATCCGGGAATCGCTGATCCGGTTCCGCAGGCTTGGATTCAAAGTCTGGATGGATGATTTCGGAAGCGGTTACTCTTCGCTGAATCTTCTGCGGGAGTTTAATTTTGATACGGTGAAATTCGATATGCAGTTTGTGCGGAATCTGGCCGATGAGGAAAAAAGCCGTACGATCCTGAAGCACCTGATCGAGCTGGTGGAGGCACTCGGCATCGTGACGCTGGTGGAAGGTATTGAGACGGAAGAGCAGAAAGAGATGATTTCGGAGATGGGAGCCCGGCTGATGCAGGGATACATTTTCGGACGGCCGATCCCGTTTGATGAGGTACGGGAAAAATACCGGAAGGAAGAGAGCGAATGAGAAAGAATATCGAAGAATGGATGGAAAATATTCCCGGCGGAATGATCATATTCCGCGCGGATGATTCCAGTGAGATTGTGTATGCAAACCGGAGAGCCATGGAGATCTACGGCTGCTTTTCCATGGAAGAACTCCTGAAACTCACCGGGAAAAGCTTTATCGGCGGAATCTTTGAGGAAGACCGTTACCGCGCGGAAAAAGGCATCTGGGGACAGATTGACACCGGAAAAAGGAATTATGATCATGTGGTTTTTCGTGTGCACACCAAAAACGGCACCATGCGGCAGCTGGATGCCTTCGGCCGTCTGACGGACGATCCGGATTTCGGTTTTGTCTTTTACGTCTTTCTGGCGGACAATGATCACGTTTTGGGCGGATATCAGGCCAGAAGAGCCGCGTTTGAGCATTTTATGTGCGAAGGCGAGACCAACGGAAAAGATCTGCCGGAGCCGGGATATAAGGGATACCTGTATTTCAACCTGAGTAAGAGCGCGCCGGTTCTGAAATATGACGGCATCCGCTATATTCCGGCGGGGGAGGAAAAGACGTACACCTATGACGATCATTTTGAATTTTTGACGTCGCGGATGTTCAATGACGAAGACCGTCGGACCGCGCAGAAGTTTTCCCGAAACCGGCTTCTGACATATTATCAGTCCGGAAAGCGCACGCTCCAGACGAATCTGCGTTACCTGTGCCGCGGCGGGTGGGTGAATATACACACCGACTTTACGATGACGGAGAATCCGGACACCGGCGATGTGATCGTGCTGGTGCAGAATGAAAACAACTCCACGGAGATGCTGTTTGAGAGAATCATCGGAACCGTAATTTCAGATCTGTTTGAGAAACTGATCTACATCGACGGTCCGGCGGACGTGGTGCTGGTGGAAGATCACCGCGGAGAAGAGCCGGTCCGCGTCAAAGCGTCGTTTCGAGCCTCGACAAGACGCATCTGTCTGGAGACCGGACTGTCGGAAGAGAAGCCGGAGGATTTTCTGGTCACACTGGGCAATGTGGCAGCGGATGAAGAAAAAGTGGGATGGACCTTCCGGAAAGACGGGCGCATCAAGCTGGCGCAGCTCCGGGAACCGTATCGGGGATCGGGACAGTTTTTTATTCTGCTGAATGATATTACCGACCGGGTTGAAGAGTATATGGACCGTTCGGAAACGAACAGTCCGGAGTCGGAGAAATCGTCGGCCCTCGCCCACGAGTACTTTACGGTGATTGAAATCGATGTGAAGGAGCGGAAAATCAAACCGTATAAGATCTATGACAATTCGCCGCAGATTCTGGTGGACCTTATCAACGAGGGCGATTATGACAAGGTGTGCCGGGCATTTACCCGATATATGGTCTCCGGCCGTTATCAGAAGACCTTTGCCAAATACAGTCAGTTGGATTATATGGCAAAACGTCTTTCGGAGATCCCGACCTACGATTACATTTTTGAGTCCAGCAGCGGATTTTTTACAAAATTCCGTGCCGTCCGGATGAAGGAGATAAACGGCGAGGTGACCCGGATGATCGTCGGTTTCTCGGACTGTGATCAGGAAGTACGGAATTACAATAAAGTATATCAGGAATCCATGACGGATGAGCTGACGGGACTGAACAACCGTTTCGGACTGCGGGAGGATTTCAATGGCTTTCCGGGAAGAACGCTGGTGATCGGCCGGTTCGATATCGACGAGTTCCGCAGAATCAACGATCAGTGCGGACACGATGCCGGAGATGCCGCGCTCCGCGATTACGCACAGCTCCTTCGGAAGTCATTTCAGGAGATGAACATTTACCGGTACGGAAGCGATGAGTTTTTAATTATCGGTGATTATCTGCCGGGAGCATTTGAACAGAGCATTGCGGCGTATCAGTCCGGTCTTGAGAGCATGACGGTTCTCGGCACGGAGCAGAAACTGAGCGCAAGCGTGGGATATGTCACGGCATACTGCGAGTCCAATGAGATGCTGAGGCACATGCTCCGCGCATCGGGCCAGAATCTGCAGAAGGTAAAGAATAACGGAAAACGAGGCATCTTCGGATGTATTTACAGGGAAGAAAACTGAGACGGTTGACAGAACGCATCCGATCCGTTACAATACAGAAAAAAGATTGTGCACAATTTAATTAAGGCGATTTCTGATGGAGAAAGGACTGATATGATGTATGATGTGATTGTGATCGGATCCGGTCCGGCTGGACTGTCTGCAGCCGTTAATGTCCGACAGAGAGGCGGAAGCGTTCTGGTGATCGGAACCGCGCAGGACAGCAATCCGCTGTATAAGGCAGAGCGGATTGACAATTATCTCGGACTTCCGGGGCTCTCCGGAAAAGAGATGCTGGAGGTTTTCACCGAGCACGCAAAAAAGATGGGCGTGGAGTTTGTTCAGAACCGTGTTCTCAGCGCGATGAATATGGGAAAGACGTGGATGGTCGGCGCCGGGAGCGAAGTCTATGAGGCATATGCGCTTGTGCTTGGCGGCGGAATTGTGAGAGGACAGGCATACCCGGGAGAAAAAGAGCATCTCGGCCGCGGTGTCAGTTACTGTGCAACCTGCGACGGTATGCTGTATAAAGGAAAGAAAACGGCGGTTATTGTCTACGGCGACGCCGATAAGAAAGAGGCTGATTTTCTGTCGGGAATCGGCTGCGAGGTAACTCTTTTGGATAAACCGAAGAGCGTCGCGATCGAAGATGCGGAGACCGGTGTCCTGCTGACGGCAGACGGAGAGCAGTATGAAGTCAGCTGCGTCTTTATCCTCAGACCGTCCATCGCTCCGAATGATCTTTTTCCGGAGCTGGCACTGGACGGAAACTTTATCCGTGTGGACCGCTCGATGAAGACGAACATTGACGGACTCTGGGCCGCAGGAGACTGCACGGGGGCGCCGCTTCAGGTTTCCAAGGCAGTGGGCGAGGGCCTGATCGCCGGTCAGGCTGCGATGGCCTATGCGGTAAAACAGAAAGCGTAAGCAAAAAATCATTCATTCATGGGGCAAGAAAAACGCTCCGCCTTTTCCGGTTCGGAAGGGCGGAGCTTTTTTTTCATAGGAAATTTCTTCGAAATTCCCTATGAAAAAAAAGCTTCCCGATCTCTCGGAAAGCTTTGGATGCGCCTTCAGGGACTCGAACCCTGGACAAATAGATTAAGAGTCTACTGCTCTACCAACTGAGCTAAAAGCGCGAACAAATAAATGATATACCATCCGAATCAAAAAGTCAAGAAAAAAATGAATTTTGAAAAACTTTTTTGAAACAACATTCGGACAAACATTAAATTATTATTATAAACATAAATGCAATATTTATCAAGAACCAATTTTGCAGCCATCTTTGGTTTTTTGGGACTGTATTTTTGCTTTTCAATTCAATAATATAATGATAAACAATAAAAATTTCTGTGGTGGGAAAGCAGAGACCTTTGTCAGAAAAAGAAAAGGGGAGATGGCAATGAGAAAAGAGGAATTGAACGAGGCGATACGCCTTACGCAGAGATTTCTCCGGGATTTTTACCAGAAGAATCCGGAAACGGTTCTGGATCTGTGTCTTTCAGATGTGAGCTGGATTGGTGGAAAAATGGGACAGTTCGATCTGAGCTTTGAGCAGGTTCAGGAAGACATCCGCTATGCGGCGGAGTTTTCAAGATGCAGTCATATCCGAAATCAGGAGTATCATGTGGCTGCAAACACAGGAATCAGTTGTACCATTATCGGTCGTTACTGGGTGGTTGACGACGAAGATAATTCGATTCAGGAAGAAAAGCGCTGTGTGGTTGTGTGGAAACAGTATGCCGGTCAGCTGAGAATACAGCACCTGGCAGTTTTCTCAACGATGTCCGAGGATGTCCTTCCGGAGCAGGACGATTTCGTCCACACACTGGAAGACGCAAAACGGCATTATACGGCGGGGCAGTCCGACCACCACGGCAGTCAGCCGAAGCTGATGCTGAAAGATGTCGAGGGCACCGTTCATTTTATCGATACACCGTCGGTTCTCTATGTGGAGTCTTCCAAACGGTATGTCAATATCACGACCATAGATGGAACGTTTACCGTGCGGGAGGCGATTTCGGATATGGCGGAAAAACTTCGGGATCCCTTTGTCCGGGTTCATCGCCGATATATCATCAATGCAAATTACGTGCGCGAAATCGACAATTACGAGATCTTTATGGAGGACGGCTTCCATTTCGGCATTCCGCCGAGAAATATGGCGGGCGTCAAGCAGCAGCTTGCCTCGGTTCTGTAAAAGAACTCTGGCCGGCAGCCCGTGTTAACGTACAAAGAGGCAGGAGGTGCATTCAGGGGGAGATGCACTTCCTGCCTTCTTTGATGTGTCATAGGACAGTTTCCCGTTTGGGGATGACAAAGAACGGTTCGGGAACTATTATCTCGGGTGAACGTTACGGGTGACAGTTTCCGCAGGGCTTATACCCCTGCGCAATCGCTTCATCCCGCGTGCCGTGAAATTCTTTTTTGTTGTGGTCTTTCATCTTTTTGACCGAACTGCAGTCCGGGAGATGGAACACGCGGCTGGAGGTGTTCAGAATATACCCGCCTGCCGCACTACCGGCACCGGACTGACCGGAGGATACCGCTGCGCCGGAGGAAGTCTTTTTTTCGTTTTTCTGTCCGGATGAGGAAACACCGCTTCCGGGTGCATACGGATCTCCGGAAGGGGTTTTCTCCGAGGAGAAGGAAATGACTTTTCCGTCGCTGACACAGGTGATGGTTCCGCACTGATCGGTACGGAGGACTTCTGTCCCGGCATCACGGAGACGGCTCGTGACATCCTCATGAGGATGACCGTAGGAGTTGCCCTGCGCGCAGGAGATGACAGCGTATTTCGGATCTACGGTGCGGAGCCACAGGTAGGAGGTGGAAGAACTGCTCCCGTGGTGCCCGACCTTGAGCACGTCGGCCTGAACGGATCTGCCGGAGTTCAGAATGGTCTCTTCCTCTTCGCGCTCTGCGTCACCGGTAAAGAGAAAATGTGTCTGACCATAGGTTACCCGAAGCACAATGGACGTGTTGTTTTTGTTGTCTGCCTGTGCGGAGACCGGCCCGAGGACTTCCACCGACGCGGAGCCGAGCGGAAGCACATCTCCGGCAGCGGGAACCTCGAGGGAGACGTTTTTTTCTTTCAATGCTTTCACAAGGTCACGGAATGCTTCCGTCGTGTCGGTTAAGACTGGAGAAAACGCGCGACCGATGTCTGCCGCGTGGGGTGCGGCGGCCAGACCGCCGATATGATCTTCATGGGCGTGGGTTGCCACAAGATAATCCAGTTTCTCAATGCCGCGCTTTTTCAGGGCACTGAAGACAAAAGAAGAAGCTTTTTTCGGACCGCCGTCGATCAGCATGGAGACACCGTCGCAGGTAAGGAGGGCGCTGTCACCCTGACCTACATCAAAGAACTCGATTCTGAGACCGCCGGATTGCGGTGAGTCCGGCGAAAGGGAGACGGAGCCGGCTGCCTCCGGGGCTGTGATCGACGGGATGTCTCCGATGGAAACCGAACTGTCGTCCGAGCCGGTTATATGGCCGGTTCCGGCACTGCTGTCTGCATGTTTGACCGGATCGCCGTTGCCATTGGATATTCCGGAGCGCTCCTGCGGATCCGAAGATGCGGCCGCAGACGGAAAAACGGACGCGGCACTGCCGGAGGAAGAACAGCCTGCCGCGGCCATTGCGGCAGCAAGCAGCAGGGACAGGAGAGTAATCGATCTGTGTTTCATAATTTTGTCCTCCAGGCTCAAGCAGACAAGCTTGCTTGTCTATTTGAGTCGTCAATCAAAGTTTGAAAGTTTACTTTCAAACTTCATACATCCTTTCTGATGTAATATTATCACATCTTATGGTGAATCCGAACAGAAGACCGGACAGAAATTCGCCAGTGGACAGATTGCCGGAAACAGAAGCCGGAAAAGAATCCTTTGAAACAGAGTGCATAACCGACCGAAAAAAGGGTATAATATACAAATAAGAATAACTTTGTCGGAAGACACCGGCCTCCGGCTTATCTCAGAGCCGGTTCGGACGAAGATTATAGAAGAACGGGATAAGGAGGAGTGCGGCTTTGACCGCATTCCGGGCAGAATCTCTATTATGGAGAAGGATTATGGGAACTTACAGTGAAGAGAGAGACCCGCTTACGGGGCTCCTGACGATGATGGGATTCTTCAATGCGGTTCATGACCGGAAAGAAAAAGGCTTTGACATGGCCTACCGTATCAACGGAAGAATCATATATTTTAACCTGACGGATTTTAAGTATTACAATGCGTCTCACGGTGTCGAAAAGGGAAATGAGATTCTGCGCAGTCTAGCGGGAATTCTGTCGGAAGAGTTCATGGGATATGACATTGCCCGTTTTTCGGATGATCATTTTGTCCTGTTTACATCGATGGTAGACGTTCGGGAACGGATTGTCCGGGTGAATGACCGACTCTCGGTTCTGGCCGAAAACGGTGGTTTTCATCTGAAGGCGGGAATCCGGAACTGTCCGGAGGATGCCATGGGGAAAAATGCTCTCAGCATTCTCTGTGATCAGGCGAAGATTGCATGCGACAGCATCAAATACGATGTCGGCCAGGTCTACTGCGTATACAGTGAGGAACTTGACCGGAATATTGCGATGCGCTCCTACATCACCGAGCATATCCGGGATGCGGTCAGAGAAGGACACATCCACATTTTTTATCAGCCCATCATCCGGACGATGACAGGGAAACTGTGCGGATTTGAGGCGCTGGCGCGCTGGATTGATCCAAAGTTCGGGTTGATTTCCCCGACCACTTTCGTGCCAATCCTTGAACACGCGCATATGGTTGACATTTTGGATATGTTTGTGATCGATGAGGTGGCCAGAAAGATCAAGAATCAGCTGAATTCCGGACAGAATGCCGTTCCGATTTCTTTTAATCTGTCCCGGGTGGACTTTGTGACTGCCAAACCTTTCGAACTGGTTGATGAGGCGGTGAACAAATACGGCATTCCAAGAGAGTATCTCCGGATTGAGATCACCGAATCGACGCTCATCGAGGATCCGGAGCGCGTCCGGACCTCCATCGATCTCTTCCATGATAACGGATATCAGGTGTGGATGGATGATTTTGGCAGCGGATATTCTTCGCTGAGCATGCTTCATAACTATCATTTTGATGAGATTAAGATTGATCTGATGTTCCTCCGCAATTTTACGTCGGAGGCAAAATCGATTGTGACGAGTGTGATCGACACGGCCAAACGGCTGGGAATCCACACGCTTGCAGAGGGCGTCGAGAACGCAGAGCAGTTTGAATTTCTGCGCAGCGTCGGCTGTGAGAAGATTCAGGGATATTATTACGGAAAGCCGCAGGAACTGGAGGAAACTCTGCAGCACTGCGAAAATTACGGGATGGAGATGGAGACTCCGATGGAGTCCCATGTCTTTGACGAGGCCGGAAAATTCAATGTGCTGACGGACGCGCCGGTGATTCTGATCTATCAGAACGGACCGGAGATCACGCCGCTCTACGCGACGGAAAGCTATTTTAAGATCGTCCGTCCGGGCGGTTTTGATACCCTGAGTCAGCTGAAAGACGATATTTCGCTGGATCCGTACGGGACGGCAGAGCGCGTCAGAGTGGTAGCCCAGCGCGCACTGGAGAACGGAACCGTGGAGGAGATGAGCTTTGCAAGGAACGGACGGTATTTCCGGATCCGTCTGGAAGTCCTTGCCGGCAACCGGGATATCTCGATTCAGAAGATTACGATGACCGACATCACGATGGACACGGACGATGAGGAAATGATCAAGTTCGACCGCGTTCTGCGAAACTCCATTTCCCTTTTCGCGCAGGTCTATATCATGAACTTTGAAAAGGACGAGATGCATGTCCTGACGTCCGCGGGAATATGGGATAAACCGGGCGAAATCATTGCCGGTCTGGATGAGCATGCGGGAGAATTTGCGGATAAGGGTGTCTTTCCGGAAGACAGAAGACGGTTTTTGGAATTTATCGACTGGCGGACCATGTCGGAGAGAATCTCCGAGAGCAAAAAAGGATTTCTGATCAACAGCTTCCGCGTGCGTCAGCCGGACGGAAACTACGCATGGAGAGATTTTACGGCTCAGCTTCTGTCCGCGCGGGAACTCGGCGATGTGGTAATCTTTGTCCGGGAATCGGTGCTGGAAACCATCCGGGATCTCGGAATTGCGGGCATGGTTTCCGAGAACGCCGGTGACGGGATGATTCTGGACGCGGACGGTGAGGAATTCTGCACCTCGGCGGAACTCTGGTCCAGTTATGTGAACAATTCCGATCTGCGGTATTTCTGGAAGGATAAAAAGCGCCGCTTTGTCGGCGTGAGCAAGGCATTTCTGGACGCGTTCGGTCTGGAGTCGGACAAAACACTGATCGGAAAAACCGACGAGGATATGCATTGGCACATCGACGATGAGCCGTTTGCCGATGTGGAGGAGAAAGTGATTGACCGGGGACTGACGTTCTCCAACCAGATCGGGCAGTGTCTGCTCCGCGGAAGAAATCATACGATCAGCTCAACCAAGTTTCCGATCTATCATAATGGCAAAATCGCCGGACTGATGGGGTATTTTGTCGATACGGAAGAGGTTGAGAAACAGCACCGCGCCTGGAACAGGCTCCATATGATCGATCCGGTGACTGGGTTTATGAATGAGCGGGGAACGTTTGAGGCCGTATTCCGCTACTACGGAAACTACCTGAAAAACGGACAGGACTTCATCTGCGCGATCGTGAAGGTGCCGGAGTTTGAACCTCTCCTTCGGGCATACGGGCAGGAAGTCGGTGATGAGCTTCTGAAGCGGATTGCCCAGTGTTTCAAAAAACAGTTCTCTTACGGTATCGCCATCTCGAGCATGGGCAGCGGACGGTTCCTTCTGGTGGACAAAAACAACGATCTCTCCGAAGTCCGCAACAGGGTTCAGGAGGTTCAGAATGACATTCACCGGATTCACGAAGTGAGGGGATACAACTGTACCATGTTTGCGCATTACGCGCTGGCGCAGGCGTCCGAGACCAGAGATATCACAGACCTTCAGCAGCTTCTCAGCGTCCGGCTGAAAGAGGCGATCGAGTCGGAGACCAATCTGGAACTGTTTGTCGGAGACCGGGTTCAGTTTGACCGCGAAAAATACGATCTGAGTCAGGAACGCGTCTATATGGCGGATCCGAAGACGTATGACCTGATCTATATCAATAAGGCAGCGCTCCGGGATCTGGGATATCCGGAGAACTACGATTACCGCTCCAAAAAGTGTTATGAAGTGCGCCGCAAGATCAACGCGCCGTGCGAAAACTGTACTAATCAGGTTCTTCGCCGCGACCGGTTCTATACCTGGGAATTCCACAACAACGAAACCGGCGTGGATTATCTGATGCGTGAAACGCTCGTTCCGTGGCGCGGCCGCAATGTCCGCTTCACCGGCGGAACCGAGATTACGAGTCTTCTGAAAAATGTCGGAGAAAACCGCAGTCTCATTCATCGGGAGGTCGGTGTCAACGATGCGATTACCGTGGCGCTTCGCGAGGAGGATCCGGATATGGGTATTCTGAGCATCCTGGAGCGCATTGTCCATGAGGTGGGAGCTGCGCATGCTTTCGTCTTTGAGGAAAATGCGGACGGCTCGGCGCTTCGGACCTATCACTGGCCGGGAAGTGACTCGGCGTGGCTTCTCACACCGGAGGAGATGAACACGTTTTCGGAGACATTTTCCGCAAACCGCATCGCAAGAATCCGCGATCGGGAAGAACTTCGGGAAGTCCGGTTTCACGCCTATTCAAGGCTTGCCAAGCGCGGAATTGAGAACTATGTCATCGTGGAAATCTCCAATCAGGGGGTCCGCACCGGTTTCTTCGGAGTGGACAATGTGCCGCTGGACAAACAGGATGAGGCAGAGGTGCTTTTGTGTACACTGGCACGGTTTATCGCGATTCTGATCCGGAACCGTGATATGATGAAGAACTATAATGAACTTTCCCGCAGAGATTCGCTGACCGGAACGTTGAACCGACGCGCATTCATCGAAGTGCTGGAGCGCACGGAGGTGAACGGGAAAAACGCGATTATCTACGGCGACATCAACGGACTCAAGGAAACAAACGACCAGCACGGCCACGATGCCGGCGACCGGCTCCTTGTCCGTGCGGCGGATGTCATGATCCGCGTTTTCGGCCGCAATAATGTGTTCCGCATGGGCGGCGATGAGTTTGTCATTCTTCTGCGCTCCGCGACAGAGGATCAGGTGGATGATCAGATGCGGATGCTTCGCGAAATGTTTGAACAGAACAGCGTCAGCGTAGCGCTCGGCTGTGTCTGGAGAACGAAAGAGTTCGCGAATATCGACGAACTGCTGAAAGAAGCGGATCGCAGAATGTATGTGAACAAAAAGCGGATGCATGAGAACAGGGCGTGACCGAAAAAGGAAAGGAGAACCGCTCATCGGGCGGAGGACAGTATATGAGGATCAGAGATTTTAAAGGGAAAAAGGTGACGGATGACATCTTCGACATCGAAGTGGAAGGCATCGAGTTTATGGATGATGACTGTGAGGAATCGATCGTCGTCAGCTTCGGAGACGGGAAAGGTGCGACTGTATTTTATGACGAGGATCGCCGGGTCCGCTTTGTGGAATTTGACGGAAATCTCACGGAGGACGACGAGGACAATGAAGATGTGCAGGCAATGACAAGGGTTCTCATCGAAATCACGGATCCGAAGAACCGGTAATCGCATGTTGATTCCCGGCGAATGATTTGTTATAATCTGCGATTAATGTCGGCGCTGAACAAAAGAAGATGAATCTGTAAAACCCGGACGTCGGATTCCGGACCGGGTTTTACAGGCGGAATAAGGCATTGAATGATGGATGTTCTTAGGGCCGGCAAGAAGCTTTCCGTGCATGCACGGCGGCGGATTGCCGGTTTTGCTATGCCATGGGGCTTGTAATTCCCGTCAGGATGCCCCGGGATTGAGGGGATGGGAGAGGCGAAGTGCGCCCGGGGACTTTGCGCACACCGCCGAAGAAATCTGAAATATTGAGAGAAGGGGGACGCCAATGATTGTGTATGAAGATCTGATC
This sequence comes from [Clostridium] aminophilum, assembly GCF_900101295.1. Taxonomy (GTDB): domain Bacteria; phylum Bacillota; class Clostridia; order Lachnospirales; family Lachnospiraceae; genus Clostridium_R; species Clostridium_R aminophilum_A. Next base: position 19,764 of record NZ_FOIL01000004.1, read on the forward strand.
AGTATGATCCTGATCGTATATGTATGGTTTCGGCTTTATGTCAACCACCGGATGACACACGAAAATAAAATGACGTATTTTCGCGGCGGCGTCGCGCTGTTTCTGCTTCTGATTCTGGATCAGGTGTGGCAGTACCTTTTCATCACACAATCCAAAAGCCCGGAAACGGACCGGCTGCTGAACGGAATCACCTGTGCGATCTTTTTCCTGATCCCGTTTGCCATGAATTCCGTGGCAAGGCTTTTTCGGAAAAGGATGAGCTTCTGGATCCGAATGGCGAATTATCTCATGATGGTGGTGCTGACGGGAATTCCGGTGATCAATCTCTTTGTGCCCATTCTGTCTTACCATAAAGACAGCGTTTTTTTCTATGCGCCGTTTCATCTGCCCTATGCACTCTTTGAGCTGGCGTCGATGGTCTTTGTCGTTCATGTCTGCTATATGCGGAATTTTCCCTTTGACCGGAATGATCTGGTACTGGTCTGGTTCGCCCAGGCGATCGTGACAGTCGGCGTCGCAGCGGATCTGATATATCAGGCACTTTCCGTCACATGGACTTCATTGGTCCTCTGTTATCTGCTTCTCTATCTGGCAATCGAGTTTATGTACGCAAAACTGGATCCGGTCACCATGCTTCGCAACCGCGATGCCTATGTCGGGTATCTGTACCGGATCGGCGGCAGAGGTTTTACCGCAGCGGTCTTCGATCTGAACCGGTTAAAGAGTTACAATGACCGCTTCGGCCATGTGGAGGGGGATGCCTATCTGAGGGCGTTTGCGCAGACGATGCGCAAAGAGCTGGTTTTGTACGGAGAAATATTCCGGATCGGCGGAGATGAGTTCTGCTTTATCACCAAAGAACTGTCGGCGCAGGATGCGGAGATGGTCATCCGGAAAATCCGGAAAATGGGAAAATGCAGGCCGGAATTCGGTGACTACCCGATTGATTTCTCGTTCGGTATCGCGGAGAGAGCAAGAGGCGAAAATGCCTATGATACCATTGAGCGGGCCGATGCCGCCATGTATGAGGAAAAGCGTCTTACGCACGCGCACCGGAGAGAAGATGTCGTTTCCGAAAACGGGAAAAGCGGGGACGGAATGGGGGACTGACAAAAATTCTGCTTCCTATCGGAGCGAAATACCATTATAATAAAAAGGATGACTATCGGTTTTAACGGAGGTAATTATGGGTTACTTTTATACATTTGCTTGTTCTTCCTGTCCCCACACCGAGTCTGTGAAAACAGGCCGCAGTTATTTTGACAAGAGCAAGGGACTCCGGAAACAGGCGTTGAAAGGTACCTACGGAGAAAAGATTCAGCAGGAGATGGAGGCACATCCGGAATATGTTCTGGATCAGGAAAAATGCCTGTATGTGTGCAGCTGCGGGTGCTGGATCAATGAATTCAAAAAGAACATTCTGAGCGCGAATCCGCTGGAAACAGATGATTTTAAGGTTGTGAAGCAGAACAGACATGTCTGCCCGGAGTGCGGAAAAGTCATGCGCATGGTTAAAGAAAAGGAGATTATGGATCTCAAGCTTCGCTGTCCGGACTGCAAAAAAGAAATGCATGCGGAACCGGATGCCTGCGGTTTCTGTGACTGATACGATCTGAGATAGAATTTCCTTTTATTTCAAAATGTAATAATTTGATAAAACGAAAAATGGCTCCTTTGAGCCATTTTTTGTTTTGCGCGGATCCCCCGCCAAAGCCTATGCTTGCGGGGGTTGTTCTTTCATAGAAAGAGGGCGATTCCGCAGAAACGTAACACATTTGTAAAATATTTAGCTTTTGTTCATAATTTGTTCATATATACCTGATATCTTAACATTGTAACAAAAATGAAACAAATGAAATGATTTTGAATTATATAAACACAATGTTAGGAGCAATTGGATGATCGAAACACATAATTACGACGGTACGATGACACTGAGAACGGCAGTATTTGGAAAGATCGCGATGATTTTCATGATCTGGATGATGGTATTTGCTTTCGGATCCTTCAAGGCTTACGCAGGTCCCTCTGAGGAGGAACTGGTTGGCATCGAGGAGGAAGAAGAGGAGGCAGTTACCGACGGTCAGGACGTGGTCGATTTTGCCAGCCAGTTTATCGGTAATCCGTATCGTTACGGCGGAATGTCCCTGACAAAAGGAACAGACTGCTCCGGATTTGTGAAATCGGTATTCGCCAATTTCGGATACAACCTTCCGCACCAGTCCCAGTCCATGATGAGCGTCGGAACTGCCGTTGCAAGTCTTGACCAGGCGGAGCCGGGAGACATCATCGTTTATCCGCATCATGTCGGAATATATGTCGGCGACGGTCAGCTTCTGAGCGCACTCGGAAGAAAATACGGCATCACCGTTCACTCCGCAACCTATTCCAGAATCAAAGCGATCCGCAGACTTGTCTGACAGAAGAATGACAACAATGAACCCTTCCGATATATTGAGAACCAGCCGGGAGCTGAAAGGCTTTCGGCTGGTTCTCTTTGTACAGGGAAGAGTTCTGCATTTCCCATGCAACAAGAAAACGTGAGGATGCGCACGCCGCGGAAGGACCGCTCCTACATCCGTAGACCGCGCTTCCGAAAAAAACGCGCGGAGGAAGAGGATTTTGGGAGTATGGTGGATTTGCCGTCTGTCTTGTGATAAGATATTGACCATTAACAGACAGACTGCATGGGAGTACAGAGAATAAAATGAATCGAAAGATATTGTTTTTTGATGTGGACGGAACACTGATGGGATATGACCACGTGATTCCGGAGTCGACAAGGGTTTCCTTAAAAGAGACCAGGGAAAAGGGAAACCTGGTATTTGTGAATTCCGGCCGGCCGGTCGGAACACTTCGCGGCGTTATGGAGATGATGGACGGACTTGTGGACGGATGGATCTGCGGCTGCGGAACGGAGCTGATCGATGGCGACCGGAGCATTCTCTACTATAAAATGACAAAGGAGCTGGAACAGAAAGTTCGAAGTCTTCAGGATGACTGCGAGATTGCCATTTTTCTGGAGGGGAGAAAGGGATGGCAGAATCTGGTGGATGACGCATTCCGTGCCCGCCATCCCGGACTCCGGATCTTTCTTGAGAAGATGGAAGCGTTCAATGCCATCGACGGAAAGGAGAGCAGGGACGCGTATTTTGAGGCGTCCAAATTCTGTGCAAAGTCGGACGAGAAGACCGACCTTGAAAAATTCAAACGACTGGCGGATGAGTACGGCTTCTGCGTCATTGACCGGAACGGGAAGTTCTTCGAGTGTGTCCCGAAGGGTTACAGCAAGGGAATCGGCGTGAAAAAAATGCTGCAGCATCTGAACATTTCCCCGGAGCAGTCGTTCGCATTCGGCGACAGCACGAACGATATCGAGATGTTCCGCGCCTGCGGGACGTCGATTGCCATGGGAAAACATGATCCGGGGCTGACGGCTTATGCGGATTACATTACGGCCGATCTGAACGAAGACGGAATCCGCCGTGCGATGGAACATTTCGGCCTGATCTGACCGGTATTCCGAATTGGCATTCCGGAGAATGGCTTTTATGCTTTAACTTTATAAAGCTCTGTGCTATCATCAGACTGTAGTCTGCGATATGCGGAGAATCAGAGTTTTGACAGGAGGAGCGGAATGTATATTACTTGTCTTGATATGGAAGGCGTGCTGGTACCGGAGATCTGGATTGCGTTTGCGGAAGCGAGCGGGATTCCGGAGCTGAAGAAGACGACCCGTGACGAGCCGGATTACGACAAACTGATGCGTTGGAGACTCGGTATTCTGAAAGAGCACCGACTTGGCCTCCGGGAAATTCAGGACGTAATCGCAAAGATCGATCCGCTTCCGGGCGCAAAAGAGTTTCTGGATGAGCTTCGTTCCTTCTCTCAGGTCATTATTATCAGCGATACCTTCACACAGTTCGCGCAGCCGCTGATGAAGAAGCTCGGCTGGCCGACCCTGTTCTGCAATACACTGGAGGTTGCGCCGGACGGCGAGATCACCGGCTTTAAGATGCGGATCGAGCAGTCCAAGCTCTCGACGGTAAAGGCGCTTCAGTCCATTGGATTTGAGACCATCGCTTCCGGAGACAGCTACAATGACCTCGGCATGATCCGCGCGAGCAAAGCGGGCTTCCTCTTTAAGAGCACCGACAGGATCAAGGCGGACAACCCGGACCTTCCGGCGTATGAGACCTTCGACGAGCTGATGGCGGCAATCCGTGAGGCAATGAAGGATTAATGACGGATTGAGAAAATCGAACAAAAATTGAGATAAAATGGGCCGAAAAACCATATAAGGCGATATTGATTCTCAGACTGCCCCGTGCTATGATACGGGGCAGTCTATTTTTGTTTCATGGGAAATTTCTCCGAAATTCCCATGAAACAAAAACGCTCCGCGAGGATGCGCACGCCGCTGTAAGGAAGCTGTCACCTAACGGTGACCAGCGGCGGCGCGCAAAGTCCGCAAGCGGACTTTGTTCTTACATGGGAAATTTTTCCGAAATTCCCTATGAAACAAAAACGTTCCGCGAGGATGCGCACGCCTCTGCGGGCAAATCCCTCAGGCTTGGGAAAACCAGCCTCAGCACGCTATTTCACTCAAATCTGCCATTACGGAGGTTAAGGAATTATATGGTTAAAAATATGACAGAGGGAAATCCTCTGAAACTGATTCTGGAATTTTCGTTTCCGCTCCTTTTGGGGAACCTGTTCCAGCAGACCTACAATGTCGTGGACTCGGCGATTGTCGGACGGACACTGGGGGCGGATGCCCTCGGCGCGGTGGGATCGACGGCCAGCGTACAGTTTCTGGTGCTCGGATTCTGCATCGGAATCTGTTCCGGTTTCGCCATTCCGGTGGCGCAGCGCTTCGGCGCAGGAGATCTCCGGGGTATGCGGAGAGATATCTTTCACAGTGATGTGCTGACGGCAGTCTGTGCGCTGATTCTCACAGTGGTCTGCTCGATTTTCTGCGGAAATATCCTGCATCTGCTGCAGGTTCCGGACAATATTTTTGAGGATTCCTACCGGTATCTTCTGGTGATTTTTCTCGGAATTCCGTTTACGCTGTTATATAATCTGCTGTCCAGCATGCTCCGGGCTGTCGGCGACAGCCGGGCGCCCTTCCTTTTTCTGGCGTTTTCGGCGTTTCTGAACATTCTTCTGGATTTTTTCTGCATTTTGGTTCTGAAGATGGGCTGTGCGGGAGCGGCTGCCGCAACCGTCATCTCACAGGCAGTTTCCGGTGTGCTGTGCCTTCTCTTTATCCGAAAGAAGGTACCGACGCTGCAGCTGGAGGCGGAGGACCGGCAGTTTCGCGCCGATCGGGCGGTGCGCCTGTTTGCGATGGGAGCGCCCATGGGCCTGCAGTATTCCATCACGGCGATCGGAAGTATGGTTATGCAGGCATCCGTCAATGCTCTCGGCAGCATCTATGTATCCGGTTTTACCGCCGGCATGAAGATCAAACAGTTCGCCCTCGGTCCCTTTGACGCGGTTGCCACCGGTGTCTCCACCTTCTCCGGACAGAATTACGGTGCCGGAGAGGAAGCACGGGTGCGCAAGGGGATCCGGATCGGCGTCACAATCTGCGTGATCTACGCGGTCCTCATGGGAATCCTTATGATTATCGGCGGCCGTGTCGGTTCTCTGCTTTTTGTGAGCGCCGATGAAGGCGCGGTTCTCGATGCGGCGGCCCAGTACCTGCGGTGCATCGGATTCATGCTCTGGCTGCTGGCCTTTCTCAATGTGTGCCGTATGAGCACACAGGCTCTCGGCTTCTCCGGAAGAGCGATTTTCTCCGGCGTGGTCGAAATGTTCGCGAGAGTCGGGGTCTGCCTTCTTGCTGCGCCGCATTTCGGATGGAATGCCATCTGCTGGGCGGATCAGGCAGCGTGGATTTCCGCGAGCTGCTACATTGTCCCGACCTGTATCTGGTGTATCGGAACGATGCGCAGACGGAGAGGCAAACCGGCGGATCTGCATCAGGAAGTGGATTAAAAAACGTGTAAATCCGGTGCTTTCGGTGTAGAATACAGTCATAGTCCGACAATGAATACCATGACGGGAACATGGATGAGGAGTACCGTTTACCGACGGGGAAGGAAGGCTGAGATGGAAAGACTGACACTGGAAGAGGCAAAGCGGCTGAATGATACCATGGTTTCGGAGGAATCCCTGAAACTTCATGCGGCCAATGTATCCGCGGCCATGGGTGCGATGGCGGAGCATTTCGGGGAGGATAAGGAGCATTGGGAGGCAGTCGGCTATCTTCACGATTACGATTATGAGAAGTATCCGGAAGAGCATCTTCTGCATACCGAAGAGCCGCTGCGTGCGGCCGGCGTTCCGGAGGAAGATATCCGGGCGATTCTCTGTCACGGTTATACCATCCGGAACAGGGTGAAGCCGGAAACCAACATGGAAAAGAGTCTTTTCACAGTGGATGAGCTGACCGGAATCGTTCAGGCGGCAGCTCGGATGAGGCCGAACGGCATCATGGATCTGGAAGTGAAGAGTTTTATGAAGAAGTGGAAGGATAAGAAGTTTGCGGCGAAATGCAACCGCGACCTGATCTTGTCCGGCTGCGCGCTTCTTGAGATGGACATTAGGGATGTGGCTGCGATCGTCATTGAGGGAATGAGGGCCCATGCGGAAGAACTTCATCTGATGGGGGTCGCAGTAACGCACCGGCATGTCGGATCCCTGACTCCGGATAAACACGGGGAGCAAGTTGTCCGGAGTGCCGCGGCAGGATCATTAAAATACACCGCCGGGTGAGCACAAGTGCTCGACCGGTTTGTGGTTTTCGTGGTATAATCTATTCTTGCCGCGCCAGCTTCCGGCATCCGGATCCGGCGCGGAATACAAGAACGAAGGAGTACCACTCATGAACAAAACCTATACCGCGGTCAAAGAGGTCGCGGCGATGACAGTGGCAGTGCTGATTATCGCGGCGGCCGTTTTTTTCTTCCTGATTCCAAGCCATGCGTCGGTCAGCAGTATCTCTGGTCTGGCGATCATTCTCTCGAATTTTATTCCGTTCCAGATCTCGGCCATCACAATGGCGCTGAACATTCTTCTGCTGATTGTGGGATTCTTTCTCTGCGGAAAAGATTTCGGCGCAAAGACCGTCTACACGTCGATCCTGCTTCCGCTGTTTCTTGCCATGTTTGAGCGGATCTTTCCGGATAACGGTTCCATCACGGGCGACGCGTTTCTGGATGTCATCTGCTATACCTTTACGGTCAGCATCGGCCTCTGTATTCTCTTCAATATGAATGCGTCTTCCGGCGGTCTCGACATTGTCGCGAAGATCATGAACATTTATCTGCATATTGATCTCGGAAAGGCGATGTCCCTTTCCGGTATGGCGGTTGCCCTCAGCTCGGCCTTTGTCTATGACAAGAAAACCGTGGTCCTCAGCGTGCTCGGAACGTACCTCAACGGTCTGATTCTGGACCATTTCATCTTCGGACAGACCATCAAGCGCCGGGTATGCATTGTGTCCATGAACAAGGAAGAGGAGATCCGGCAGTGGATTCTTCACACGCTTCACAGCGGCGCCACCCTCTATGATGCCATCGGCGCGTACAATCTCGAGGTGCACAAGGAGATCATTGCGATCGTGGACAAGCCGGAGTATCAGAAACTGATGGCATATCTCCGGAAGACGGATCCCGATGCCTTTGTCACGGTATATAACGTGAGCGAGATTATCTACAAGCCGAAAGTGTACTAATTTAACGCGAATCATGGTATCATGAGAGTAGTATGATGAGTTTGAAAGGTCATTCTTCGGATTTGGGATACGCGGATCAGGGCGTTCCACGGCCGGATTATCGCTGTGAGGCAGCAATTACCTTTGAAAATCCCTGCCATTTGCCGGAGACACGAAGAGACACGGAGATCACAGGGGCTCTTTCGCGGATTTGCCTGACGGCTCGTGACGCAGCCCTGAGGAGAGAATGACAGGACATGCCGGAGGTGCTTTATGAATATCATACCTGGAGGATCCTTTGCCGGCATAACCGCAGCAGAGGCATTTACAATGGCGAGGGCGATTCTGCCGGAACTGGCGATCGCACTGCTGTTTATCTATATCGCAAAGTGGAAAATCTTCCGCAGAGCCGGTTTTGCGGGATGGAAGTGCCTGATTCCGTTTTACGGCGGGTATCTGACCTACAAGATCGGATGGAGAGGAAAATATTACTGGTACAGCGTTGCCATGACGGTTCTGATGCTGGCGAATCATGTGATGATCAACCCCAAAGGAAGCCTGTATCTGACGGTGCTCCAGGCGGTCATCGATTTTGTGACCATCGCACTGAACATCGGAATCTATCCGATGCTTGCCGTCAGGTTTGATTACAAACTGTTCTTTATGATCGGCTCCCTTCTCTTTACCGAGGCGTTTCTTCTGTTTATCGCCTGGGGGAAACACGCCTATTCCGGCAATCCCGAAGAGGGCATCGCACCGGAACCGGGTTACTGCGCTCCGGCGGAGCCTTCCGGGAGACGCCGGCTGGAAGACGACGATGACGATGATTTTTACGATGATGATGACGGAGGACACGGCGGCATATGGCCCTGGAACTGAATGACAGATCGGTGCGGATTTCTGTCCGGAGACTGGTGGAGTTTCTTCTCAGGTCCGGCGACCTCGACAATCGGATTACCGGCGCGGCGAAGGTCGATGCGATGGCCGAGGGAAGCCGGATTCACCGGAAAATTCAGAAAGCTCAGAGGGCGGAATACCGTGCCGAGGTTCCGCTGAAACAGACCTTTGTCCGGGCGGGATTTGACATTACGGTGGAAGGCCGTGCGGACGGAATCTTTCCCCATGACGGACACGAAATAATTGATGAGATCAAGGGTGTTTACACAGATGTCCTTGCGATGGAGGCACCGGTTCCGGTGCACCTTGCGCAGGCAAAGTGTTACGCCCTTTTTTATGCGATGGATCAGGATCTCGCGGAAGTGGGTGTCCGCATGACTTACTGCAACCTGGATGCGGAAGAGGAGATCCGGTTTTTTGAAGAGAGTTATTCTGTTCCGGCACTGGCGGAGTGGTTTGAGGATATCCTCTCACAGCTTCTTCGCTGGGTGGAATATCTGTATGAGGCGCGGATGGCGCGAAATGCGTCCATTCGTCCGTTGGAATTCCCCTTTCCGTACCGGAATGGACAGCGGGATCTGGCGGTTTCGGTATACCGGACCGCGGAGAGGGAACGAAGGCTCTTTATTCAGGCACCCACCGGAATCGGAAAGACCATGTCGGTTCTCTATCCCAGCGTCAAGGCGGTGGGGGAGGGACTGGCGGACCGGATTTTTTATCTGACGGCAAAGACGATCACGCGCACGGCGGCAGAGGAGGCGCTGCGGACACTCCGGGAAAAAGGGCTTTCTTTTTCTTCCGTTACGCTGACGGCAAAGGAGAAAATGTGCATTCTCGAAAAGCCGGACTGCAACCCGGTGTCCTGCCCGAGAGCAAAGGGGCATTTTGACCGCGTGGGAGAAGCGGTTTATGATGTGATCACCCATGAGAAGGAGATCACGAGGGACGTGATTCTGACATATGCGGAAAAACATCAGGTCTGCCCCTTTGAGTTTTCGCTGGATATCACGGATTTCTGCGACGGGATCATCGGGGATTACAATTACGCCTTTGATCCCGATGTCCGTCTTGCCCGCTTTTTTGCGGATGCGCCGAAGGAAAAATACATTTTTCTGATCGATGAGGCTCATAATCTTCCGGCCAGGGCCAGGGAAATGTACAGCGCGTCATTGACGAAAGAGGACATTCTTGCCGCCAAGCGGCTTTTCGGGAAAAAGAAAACCAGGCTCACCAGGGATCTGGACAGCCTCAACCGGAGAATGCTGGAATTGAAGCGCTGCTGCACGGAAGAGTTCACTGCGGTCGATGACATTGCCGATCTGATCGGGGATGCGGATACACTCTATTCGTCGATGCAGAAATACGCCGATCAGCATCCGGAATTTGAGGGGCGGGATGCGTTCATGGAGTTCTATTTCGAACTCCGGTCGTTCCTGAATACGTGGTCGCTGGTGGATGAACACTACCGGATCTATTCGGAGATTGACCGGGAGGGGAAGTTCGTCGTCCGTCTGTTCTGCGTGAATCCGGTCAGGAATCTGGGGAACTGTCTGGAACAGGCATCCGCGGTGGTTTTTTTCTCGGCGACACTCATCCCCCTTCCCTACTACCGGGAACTGCTGAGCAATCAGGAGGAAGATTACACCGTCTATGTGAATTCGCCGTTTCCGCAGGAAAACCGGCTGCTTCTTCTGGGAAATGATGTGACGAGCCGTTACCGGAGACGCGGGGAGGACGAGTACCGGAAGATCGCAGAATACATCCGGACGGTTGTGCGGGCAAAGAGAGGAAATTATATCGTCTTTTTCCCGTCCTATTTCTTTATGGAGCAGGTAGCCGATGCATTCGGCGATGAGACCGATACGGAGATTGTTCTGCAGAGCCGTTCCATGGGAGAACAGGATCGGGAAGCGTTTCTGCAGGCCTTCGAGGAAGAACGGACCGGAAGCTTTGCGGCGTTCTGCGTGATGGGCGGAATCTTTTCGGAGGGGATCGATCTGACGGAAGAACGGCTCATCGGAACGGTGATCGTGGGAACGGGACTTCCGATGGTGTGCACGGAGCAGAAAGTATTGCAGGAGTATTTCGACCGGGACGGCAAAAGCGGTTTTGCGTTTGCCTATCAGTATCCGGGGATGACAAAGGTTCTGCAGGCAGCAGGGCGCGTGATCAGGACCATGAAGGACCGGGGAGTGATCGTTCTTCTGGATGACCGGTTTACCCATTACGAATACCGGGCCATGTTCCCGAGAGAGTGGAACGACGCAAAGATCGTCCATATCCGCAATATCGGGGAATATCTGGAACGGTTCTGGCGGGGATGGGAACGGAAGGACGGAAGAAACGGAAAGGACGGGTCGGAGGAGCCGGATAGAGTGGGATCCGCGGCGGAAGAAATCGAGTATGTGCCGTTTGAGGAACCGGTATGAGATCCGTGACGGGACGATTGCAAGTTGCAAATAACGCCGGAATGTAGTATAAAGTACCTCGACGGCAGAAACGAAATGAGGAATCAGGAATGTCAGTAAGAAACGAAAACAATGAGCAGACACTGGAGGAATTTGTTCAGGAGCTTGCTCAGAATGACGATATTTATGAGCCGGAGAAGATGACCGGGGAAGACTTTTTCAAGATGTATCTCGAGGAGCTGAAGGATGTTCCGAAGCTTGGCCTCGAAGAAGAGAAAGAGATTCTTGACCGGATTCAGAACGGTACCGCCGGAAAAAACGACACCCGGAGACTGACAGAGGGAAAACTGTCGGCTGCGCTCCGGATCGCGAGAACGTTCGAGAATCAGGGCGTTCATATCAACGATCTGGTGCAGGAGGCGAGCGTTGCCGTTCTGATGGCGGCAGCAGAGTACGAGGGCGGCGATTTTGACGAACAGATGGAGAAGAAGATCCGCGAGAGTCTGGAGGCTCTGATCGAAGAGCAGAAGCGCGAGAAGACCATCGAAGAGGATATGAGAGCCAGAGTCAATGTCCTGAAGGATATTTCTGCCGCCATGGCGAAGGAGCTTGACCGTGCTCCGACCGTTCCGGAACTGGCAGAGAAGATGAAGATGACCGAGGATGAGATCCGCGGTATCATGAAGGAAATGCTGAATGCCATGAGTGTCAAAAGCGCAGAGGGGCAGGCAGATCTCTACGGCGGCGGCCAGAGTCCGTCCGGCAATCAGGAAGAATAAGGAATAGCGGAAGCAGTCAGAATGTTCCGGTTCGGCAAGAACCCGGGACATTTTGGCTGCTGTTTTTCGAGGGAAACAAGTGAAAGCCTGGCAAGGAGAACAGGACAAATGTTTTTTTATTTATTGCGCCACGGTCAGACTGACTGGAATATACAGAAAAAAGTTCAGGGCAGAACCGATATCCCGCTCAATGGAGCCGGAATCCGTCAGGCGGAAAAAATGGCGGAGGCGATGGACGGGATTCCCCTGTGCGGGATCTGGGCGAGCACGCTGGTGCGCGCAGCCGAGACGGCGGAAATCCTTCAGAAACGCCGGGAAAAACGGGGCGAAGAGATCCGCCTTGTGCTTCTTCCGGAACTGAAGGAGGTGGCGTTCGGCGACTGGGAAGGAAAAACACTGAAAGAAGTGGAGAAGCTTTTCCCGGAAGACTATCACCGCTGGACCGAAAATCCGGCGTTTCAGACGCCGACCGGCGGCGAGAAGAGAGAGGAACTGACAAAACGGGCGGCGGACGCGGTGGAGAAGATGGTAAAGAGCCTGAAGGACTCCGGAAAAGCGGGTAAGAAAGACGCAGCAGCGATCGTTGCCCACGGCGGTATTCTGGTCTATGTCATCGCGTACCTTCTCCGGAAGGAGACCGAGCGCCGCGAGATCATCGTGGAAAATGCAAGCATCACGAAGGTGGAGTACGATCCCGAAACCGGGACCGGACGTCTCGTCTTCATGAATGATATATCCCATCTGTCACAGGATGAGAGGACACCATGGAAAGCGGATTTGCGGAAAAAGGAGGGAGAATAATACATTTTTTATGTGGTAAAACATAAGACAATTCAGAGAAAAAAGTGACAAAATGATCATGCTCTACAGAATTTTATCGGATTAAAAAACAATATCCGATTTCACAAAACTATGCTATATTACGATGAGAAAGTGATCACCAGCAGACCGGCGAAAAGCCGGAAGAAAGGCAGGAACAAAATGAGCGTTAAGCGCGTGTTTGTCGAGAAGAAACCGGGATTCAATGTCAGATCCATGGAGCTCGCGGAAGAGATCAGAAGCTATCTGAACATCACCACGGTAACGAAAGTCCGGGAGCTGATCCGGTATGACATGGAAAATGTCTCCGATGAAGTATATGGACAGGCGCTGAAAACCATTTTCTCCGAGCCGCCCATCGACACCGTCTATGAGGAAGAATTCCCGCATGAGGAAAGCGACATCATCTTCACCGTCGAGGCGCTGCCGGGACAGTTTGACCAGAGAGCGGATTCCGCGGAGCAGTGCGTAAAGCTTCTCAAAAATGATGAAAATCCGGTGATCCGCACCGCGACCGCCTATGTTCTGTCCGGAACACTGGACGAGACGCAGCTGGCTGCCGTCAAGTCACTGGTAATCAATCCGGTCGACTCGAGAGAAGATAAAAATCCGAAGCCGGAAACGCTGGTGCAGAAGTTCGAGGAACCGGCGGATGTCGAGATTCTTGTCGGGTTCCGTGACGAGAGCGATGAGGATTTCAAACGCCGCTACGATTCCCTGAATCTTGCGATGACCTACCGCGATTTCCTCTTTATCCGCGATTATTTCCGGAATGAGGAGAAGCGCGATCCGTCCATCACCGAGATCCGTGTTCTCGATACCTACTGGTCCGATCACTGCCGTCATACCACATTTTCCACGGAACTCAAGGACGTTGAATTCACGAAGGGTGATTACAACGACGCGATGGAGAAGACCTGGAAAATGTACCAGGATGACTTTGAGGAAATCTACAGCGGCAGAGATGACAAATATCACTGTCTGATGGACATGGCCTGCCTTGCGGCCAAAAAGCTGAAGAGAGAGGGGAAACTTACCGATCAGGAAGAGTCGGAGGAGATCAATGCCTGCAGCATCATCGTTCCGGTGATGATCGACGGCGAGGAAGAAGAGTGGCTGATCAACTTCAAGAATGAGACGCACAACCATCCGACCGAGATCGAGCCTTTCGGCGGAGCGGCAACCTGTCTCGGCGGTGCGATCCGTGACCCGCTGTCCGGCCGTACTTATGTATACCAGGCAATGCGCATCACCGGCGCGGCGGATCCGACCAGACCGCTCTCGGAGACCATGAAGGGCAAGCTTCCGCAGAAGAAGATCTGCCGTGACGCGGCAAGAGGATATTCTTCCTATGGAAACCAGATCGGTCTTGCCACCGGTTATGTAAAGGAAATCTATCATCCGAACTTTGCGGCAAAACGCATGGAACTCGGCGCGGTTATGGCTGCGGCACCGAGAGCGAACGTGACCCGCGCCACATCCGATCCGGGGGATGTGATCGTTCTTCTCGGCGGACGTACCGGCCGTGACGGAATCGGCGGCGCTACCGGCGCGTCCAAGGCACACACCGAGGAATCCATTGACACCTGCGGGGCAGAGGTTCAGAAGGGCAATGCGCCGACCGAGCGCAAGCTTCAGAGACTCTTCCGCCGTCCGGAAGTCAGTGTGATCATCAAGAAGTGCAACGACTTCGGTGCAGGCGGTGTATCGGTTGCGATCGGTGAGCTTGCGGCTGGTCTGGATATCGATCTCGACAAGGTTCCGAAGAAATATGCCGGCCTCGACGGAACAGAGCTTGCCATCTCCGAGTCCCAGGAGCGTATGGCGCTGGTGGTTTCTCCGGAGAATGTGGATAAAATGCTGCAGTATGCGGCGGAGGAGAATCTGGAAGCGGTTCCGGTTGCGGTTGTGACCGAGGATCCGAGACTGGTTCTCAAGTGGAGAGGAAAGACCATCGTTGACCTCAGCCGTGCGTTCCTTGACACCAACGGTGCGCATCAGGAGACGAAGGTTATCGTCGAGGTTCCGACGAGCGAGGGCAGCCCGTTCGGCAGAAAGCCGGTATCTGATGTGAAGAAGACATGGCTTTCCATGCTTTCTTCCCTGAATGTATGTTCCCAGAAGGGCTTAGTGGAAATGTTCGACTCCACCATCGGCGATGCGACGATCGAGATGCCGTACGGCGGTCTCCATCAGATGACGGAGACACAGGCCATGCTGGCAAAACTTCCGACCGGAAGCCGCAAGTGCGACGCGGTTACCATGATGGCCTACGGCTATGATCCGTATCTGTCCAACTGGAGCCCGTATCACGGCGCCCAGTTCGCCGTTCTGGATTCCGTGGCGAAGATCGTGGCAAACGGCGGTGATTTCCGTAAGATCCATTTCACCTATCAGGAATATTTCAAGAAGATGACTGGTGATCCGGCACGCTGGGGCGCACCGTTCTCCGCACTTCTCGGCGCATATGAGTCACAGAATGCGCTGGGCCTTGGCTCCATCGGCGGAAAGGATTCTTCCTCCGGAAGCTTTGAGGATGAGGCGGGAGAGATCAATGTTCCGAACACTCTGGTCTCCTTCGCGGTCGATGTCACGGACACGAGGCATGTGGTTACGCCGGAGTTCAAGAAAGCGGGCAGCGTGATCGTCCGCTGCCGTGCAGAGCGTGACGGAAACGATCTTCCGATGTATGACCGCATCATGGATGCGTACGACATGGTTCACATGGACATGAGCCAGGGACGCATCATTTCCGCGTACGCGGTCGGAGCAAACGGCCCGGCGGAAGCGGTGTCCAAGATGGCCTTCGGCAACGAGTTCGGCGTCCGGATCAGGGATTCCGTCGATGCGGCAGATTTCTTTGCACCGGCGTGGGGCGATCTCGTCTGCGAGGTTCCGGCCGGTATGGTGGAGGAGCTGGCCGGCGACTATGAGGTGATCGGTGAAGTGACCGATGACGGAACCTTTGTCTTCGGCGATGTCGTGATCACCATGGAAGAGGCTCTCGCAAACTGGACCGGTACACTGGAAAAAGTTTATCCGACTCATACGGACCGGAAGCCGGTTCCGGTGAGAGACGATGAGTACCGGACCGACAAAATCTATATCTGCAATCACAAGGTGGCAAAGCCGAAGGTATTTATTCCGGCGATGCCGGGAACCAACTGCGAGTATGACACGGCAAAAGCGTTCGAACTCGCCGGAGCAGAGCCGGTAGTACGCATTTTCCGCAACCGTAATGCACAGGATATTGCAGACTCTCTTGAAGAGTTCCGCAAATGTATCCGTGAGTCCCAGATCCTCATGTTCCCGGGCGGTTTCTCCGGCGGCGACGAGCCGGACGGCTCCGCGAAGTTCTTTGCGACGGTATTCCGCAATGAACTTCTGAAAAATGAAGTCATGGATCTGTATCAGAAGCGCGACGGTCTGATTCTCGGAATCTGCAACGGCTTCCAGACACTGATCAAGCTGGGACTTGTGCCCAACGGAGAGATTGCCGCGCAGCAGGAGAATTCTCCGACGCTGGCGAGAAATGTCATCGGACGCCATCTGTCTCGCATGGTTTATCTGAAGATGGTTTCCAACAAGTCTCCGTGGCTGCAGGGCTGTTCCTTCGACCGCGTGTACGCCAATGCGATCTCCCACGGTGAGGGTCGCTTTGTGGCGGATGCGGAATGGATTGAGAAGCTGTACGCCAACGGTCAGGTGGCAATCCAGTACGTGGATCCGGAGGGCAATCCGACCATGGACGAGACCTGGAATCCGAACGGCTCCACGATGGCGATCGAGGCGATTACCAGCCCGGACGGCCGGATTCTCGGAAAGATGGGCCATCCGGAGCGCTCTCTGGACGGAACCTTCGTCAATACCTGGCACTCTTCGGATATGAACATCTTCCGCAGCGGTGTTCAGTACTTTAAATAAGAACCGGAAAATCGTCTCCCCGCGGAAAGACCGGATGAAGGGAAGGCGGAATCGGGTCGGGATCATCATAAGATCCCGGCCCGATTTATATTTTTGAAAGAATGTGACGATATATTGTTTCAGAAACGATCGTTCGAATTGCGGAAAAATGACCAAAGTTCGAGGAATTTTACTGGATCATCAAGGAGAATCCGTGAATCGTGTTTCGACTCGTTTGTAAGACAAATGTAAATGCGGAGCATAATTTTTTTAAACTCTTTGTGTTAGGATAAAAGAAAAAACGATACAGGGATAGGATATCATCCGGAGAGAGGAGAACATATGAGATTCACATTCAGCGCGAAGAAGGCGCTTTTTACGGCGGTGGCGGCCGCTGCGGTGTTCGCGGTATCGGTGCCGGCCTATGCCGCCAGCAAAAAGAAGGAAGTTTCTGTGGTTCATTTTAAAGTCAATACGAAGGAAATTTTTGACGGAGATACCGATCGCATTGAAGAGGATGAGCTGAGCACCGATATGGTCAACATCAAAGACGACGCGCCGTATTCGCTGGAAAAACTTGAATTTGCCAACGGCGGTCCGTGGAAGATGGGACAGGAAAAAACCATCTATGCGACGCTGGAGATCAATGATACGGATGATTACCGTTTTGCTTCCGGCTGGAGCGACAGCAACATCAAGATTGATGAGGGAAGTTCATACGTTGTATCCAAGAATGCGAACCGCAAAAACCAGTACACCCTGAAAGTCAGCCTGAAGCTGAAAGGTCTGGTCAATGACCTCGATGTTCCGGACGATCTGCACTGGAGTGGAAAGACGGCAAAATGGGACAAGGTCACGGGTGCGGAATATTATGAAGTAAAACTTCTTCGCGACAGCAAAGCGGTGGGCACCTACAAGACCAAGAAGACCACATTTGACCTGTATCACGGCATGAAAAAAGAGGGCGATTACACCTTCCAGGTGAGAGCCATCAACAAGACCGCGAAGATCAACGGCGACTGGAGTGATGAGTCCAACGACCTGTGGATTTCTGACAGCAAGAAGTATACCGGCAATGAAAAACTGAAGGACGATCTCAGCCCGGATGAGGAGACAAGAACGGTTCCGACCGGCGACGGCCCGAGCGGAACGCTGAGCCCGAACGGAAAGATCGCGACACAGGGATGGATTCAGGATCAGGCCGGATGGCGTTATCTGGAAGACGGATCGGCGGTGGCGAATTCCTGGCGGTTCATCGATGACAACTGGTATTACATGGACGGCAGGGGATACATGGTGACCGGATGGTTCAATGACGGAACCGGTTACTTCTATATGAACCCGGTATCCGACGGATATAAGGGCTCGATGAAGACTGGCTGGGTTCTGGATAATGAAAAGTGGTATTACACAAACCCGGTATCCGACGGAACCCGCGGAAAAATGATGACGGGCTATCAGATGATCAACGGACGCTGGTATTTCTTCGATCCGACCAACGGCGAGCTCTGGACGAGCCGCATGACACCGGACGGAAGATGGGCCGGAACAGACGGAACTCTGTAAGACAGAAGAACGGAAGATAACAAATGACAGGGATCTGCAGAAAAGCAATTTTCTGCAGATCTCTTTTTTTTTATAGGAAATTTCTCCGAAATTCCCTATGAAAAAAAGCCCCGCGGACTGAGGGGATTGGGGAGCCGAAGTCCGCTTGCGGACTTTGTTCCGAAAAAAACTGTGAACTTTGTTGGTGCAGAGCCGGGAATTTCATGGTACATTATAACCTTGTCAGAGGATGACACGGCGAACGGAGGAAGGAGTGAACTCTGTCCGCTGATTTGAGAATAGAGGAATCGTATGAAGAAAAAAATCATTATCGTCGGTGCGGGAGCTGCCGGCATGGCCGCTGCCATCGCAGCCGCTGAGTCGGGAGCCGAGGTCACACTTCTGGAAAAGAATGAAAAGACGGGAAAAAAGATCTACATCACCGGAAAGGGACGCTGCAATTTTACCAATGACTGTGATCCGGAGCAGTTTTTTCGCAAGGTGGTGAGCAACCCGCGGTTTTTATACAGCAGTCTTTACGGGTTTACCAATCAGCAGATGATCGAATTTCTGGAGGGAGAAGGCATCCGGACAAAGGTTGAGCGCGGCGGAAGAGCATTTCCGCTATCTGATCACGCATCGGATGTCACGAAGGCGCTGAACGGCCGCATGAAAAAGGCCGGCGTGAAGCTGCTGCTGAACACGGAAGTCACGGGACTTCTCTTTGCGGATCTGGCTGAGCCGCTGGAGCGAAAAGGAAAGAGGATCGAACAGCGGGTGTCCGGAGTAAAAGTCCGCGAGGTGCGATGGTCCGGAACGTCAAAGGGGCCGGTGTCTTCTCCGGTTGCCGGGTCGGAACGGGAACTTGCCGCAGACTGTGTGATCATCACGACGGGAGGTCTTTCCTATCCCAGCACCGGGTCCACCGGCGACGGATACGATTTTGCGGCAGCGGCGGGACACAGCATTGTTCCGTGCAGCCCGAGCCTTGTCCCCTTTGAGACGAAAGAGCCGGTGGGTGACGAGCTGATGGGGCTTTCGCTGAAAAATGTGGAGGCGGCGGTTTATGACGGAAAAAAAGAGATTTTCCGTGAGTTCGGTGAAATGATGTTCACGCATTTCGGCGTGACCGGCCCCATCATTCTCTCCGCCAGCGCCTACTCGGCGAAACGGCTTCGGAAGAACCCGCTGAAACTGGTGCTGGATTTGAAGCCGGCGCTGAGTGAGCAGCAGCTGGACGACCGGATCCTGCGGGATTTTGACGGTGAAAAGAATAAAGAATTCCGCAACAGTTTGTCGCATCTTTTCCCGGCGAGACTGGCCCCGGTTATGGTTCGCCGCTCCGGAATCGATCCGTACAAAAAGGTCAATGAAGTCACCCGGGAAGAGCGAAGAAAACTGGTGCAGGTCACCAAGAATTTTGAGCTGACGCTGACGGGACTCCGCGGATTTAACGAGGCGATTGTCACCCAGGGCGGCGTGAGCGTCAAAGAGGTCGATCCGTCCACGATGGAATCCAAACTGACGCCGGGACTGTATTTTGCCGGAGAGGTGCTGGATCTGGACGCAGAGACGGGGGGATACAATCTTCAGATCGCATGGTCGACCGGTGTTCTCGCGGGAAAAAGCGCCGCAAAACCGGAAAACGCATGAATGCCGAGACACGGCCGGGGAAACGTCCCTGATATTATCCGTAATGGTTTTCCGGCAGGGGATCGACAGGCAAGTATTCTGTGATGAACAGCATTTGCCAGTGACCGCAAAATGCTGTAAAATAAGGGAAACGCTGATGAAAACGTTTCCCTGGCTCTGGCCGGATTTTCGCTGCGGGGCAGCAGTTTCCTTTGAAAATCCGTGCCAGAGCCGGAGGTTATAGGAAAACCTGGGATAAACAGGATTTCCTGAGTGTTATCTTGACAGCAGGGGATGGCTAATTTGGAAGTGAAGCAGATCGTGATGGCGACCATGGAGGTATGGGGAGCCATCGTAACCGCAATTGCGCTGTTCTGGGCATTGATATCCAGAAAACAACTCGGCGAGAAGGGTCGCTTGATCGTCGAGCTGTTTCTGTGCACTTCCGTTTGGCTGATCGCGGACGCAGCGGCGTGGATATTTCGCGGAAATGTCTCAGAGCTGGGGTATTACATGGTCCGGATCAGCAACTTTATTTCCTTTGTCATGCCGCACATTCTGATCACCATCTATGCCGTCTATGTCTCACGCTATATCGGGGACGAAGACTACTGGATGCCCAAGGTTCATTTTATTGCAACCATCGGTATTGTCATGGTGGTTGTCAACCAGTTCTGGCCCGTCTTTTATTCGTTTGACGCACAGAACCGGTACTACCGGCTCCCGCTGTTCTGGCTGATCGATGTTCCGGGTATTGTCGCCTCGACATACATGGAATACGAACTCTTCCGGAAACGCGCGGCGGCGGGAAATTCGTTTTCGTTTCTGTTTTCCTTTTATGCCCTTCCGTTTGCTGCAACTCTGGTACAGGCGGTCATTTACGGATACTCTTTCCTGAACATCGCGGTTACGGTGTCCGTGATTCTGCTGTTCCTTCATCTTCTTCAGGAACAGAATGATCTCTATATTCAGCAGTACAATGAAATGATGAGACAGAAAGAAGAGCTGCAGGATATGCGTTTCCGGCTTGTAAAATCGCAGGTTCAGCCGCATTTCATTTTTAACTGCCTGAACACGATTTATTTTTTGTGCGATTCCGATCCGGGCAAGGCGAAAACGTCCGTCGGCGTCTTCTCCAAATTCCTGCGGGGAAGTCTGAAGATTCTGGACAGCGACGAGACGATACCGTTTTCCATGGAGATCGAGCATGTGGAACAATACCTCCGGCTGGAGCAGATGCGCTTTGAGGAGCGGCTGCGGGTGGAGGAAGATATTCGTGAGTGGGATTTTGAAATTCCGGCACTGACGGTTCAGGTTCTTGCGGAAAATGCAGTCAAGCATGGAATCTGCAAAAAGCCGGAAGGCGGCACCCTGAAGATCCTGGCCTTTCGCAGGGACGATCAGGCGGTGGTGCGCGTCGAGGACGACGGCGTGGGGTTTGATATATCGGAAGTGGGAGCGGATTCCACAGGACTTCGCACCAGCCGGACCAGGCTGAAGAGCATGTGCGGCGGCACACTGACCGTGGAAAGTACACCGGGAGTCGGCACGGCGGCGGAGATCTGTGTGCCGATGAAGAAGGGGCTGTGAGAAGTGGAAACTCATTTTTGCGCAGGAGAAGGCATAACATCAGAAAAGCGGGGTTGGGATACATGAGATGTATGGTTGTGGACGACGAACGAATCTCCATGGAGGGAGAAATGAATGAGGTCCGCAAGGCGGTTCCGGATGCCGAGGTCGTCGGCTTCCTGAATGCGGCGGAGGCGCTTTCTTATGCGGCAAAATATCCGATCGATGTGGCATTTCTCGATATCGAGATGGACACGATGAACGGAATCGGACTTGCGGAGCGGCTGGAAGAGATTCAGCCCCGGATCAATATTATTTTCGCGACAGGATACGATTCTTACACGAAAAAGGCATTGGATCTCCATGTCAGCGGTTATCTTCTGAAGCCCATCTCAGAGGAGGATATCCGCAATGAGATGGCGCATCTGCGCTTCCCGGTGGGAGAAGTCAAACAGGACGCCCTCCGCGTGCGCACCTTCGGCAATTTTGAGGTCTTTTCCGGCGATAAACCGGTAAAATTCAAATACAACAAAACCAAGGAAATGTTCGCTTATCTGATCGACCGCCGCGGTGCGGCCTGCTCCAACGGTGAGATTATCGGCATTCTCTGGGAGGATGATATGCCGGAGAGCAAGTACTCGTATTTTGCGAACTGCAAATGGGATCTGGCGGAAACGCTCCAGTCTCTCGGGGCGGGCGATGCTCTGATCAAGACCCGCGGCCGGATCGGAATTGCGGTGGATAAGGTGGACTGCGATTTTTTCCGGTTCCTGAACGGGGAGAAAAATGCCAGACAGGAGTATTCCGGTGAGTATATGTCACAGTTCAGCTGGGCGGAGTACACCAACGGGTGGCTGGCGCAGCATATGAAGGAATAATCGTCGATTTTGTTTTGGGCAAAGAACCGTCGGACAGGAAAGGCTGCCGGTCAGGGTGCTGCGAAAGGCAGCACCCTGATGTTGTGTTACGGGACGATGTCACCCTGCGCACCTTACGGTGACCGGCGGAGAGATACGTCCCACAGCGGGATATCTACAGCGGTCTTTGTACAATTCAATGGCACAAAGCGGATACGATGTGATATACTAACGAAGAATACGATTAAAACTGACAAAAGCATCGATGATGCGTTGGAATACGGAGGAAACAGGAATGGAAGCAAAAGACTGCAAGAAAAAGATTATTCTCACGGGTGACCGTCCGACCGGAAAACTGCACCTCGGACACTACGTCGGCTCTCTTCAGAGACGCGTGGAACTGCAGAATTCCGGAAAGTTCGATGAGATCAACATTCTCGTCGCCGACGATCAGGCGCTGACCGACAACTGGGATAATCCGAAGAAGATCCGCGACAACATCATTGAGGTGGCGCTGGATTATCTTTCCATCGGCATTGACCCGGATAAATCGAATATCTGCATTCAGTCCGGCATTCCGGCCCTTCATGCACTGACTTTCTACTATATGAACCTCGTGACCACACAGAGGCTTTCCAGAAATCCGACGGTAAAGACCGAGATGAAGCTGAGAGGCTTCAACGGAGGCGACGATGCCGACAACGAGGCGGGGCTTCCGGCCGGTTTCTTTACCTATCCGGTATCTCAGGCGGCCGATATCACTGCATTTAAGGCTACGACCGTTCCGGTGGGCGAGGACCAGTCTCCGATGATCGAACAGACCAGAGAGATTGTTCGCCGCTTTAATGCAACATACAAGAAGGATATTCTTGTCGAGCCGGAGATTCTCCTTCCGGAAAATGAAGTTCAGAGAAGACTTCCGGGTCTGGACGGTCAGGCGAAGATGTCGAAGTCTCTGGGCAACTGCATTTTCCTCTGTGACGACAAGAAGACGGTGGAACAGAAGATCAAGAGCATGTACACCGATCCGCAGCACCTGAATGTGGCCGATCCGGGTCACGTGGAAGGCAACATGGTATTCACATACCTCGATGCGTTCTGCCGCGAAGACCAGTTTGCGGAGTATCTGCCGGAGTATCAGAATCTGGATGAGATGAAAGAGCATTACCGCAAGGGCGGACTCGGCGATATGAAGTGCAAGAAGTTCCTGATGAAGGTCATGGACGAGCTTCTCGCCCCGATCCGCGAGTCCCGCGCAAAGTGGGAGGCCAACATCGGCGATGTCTATGATATCCTGAAGGCAGGCACCGACCATGCGGTCAAGACCACCAACGCGACACTGAACGAGGTTCGCGGTGCGATGCGGATCGACTACTTTGACGACCGTTCCATCGTCGGAGACTGGGAAGAGTGGCTCAAGAGCGATGAGAGAATGCAGAGTCCGACGGTTCGCAGATAAAGACAGGACGTTTCTTATTTCATATGAAGACAGTACAGGGCACGGGATGCGTTATCCCGGGCCCTGTTTTTGTTTCATAGGAAATTTCTCCGAAATTCCCTATGAAACAAAAACGCTCCGCGAGGATGCGCACGCCGCTGTAAGGAAGCTGTCACCTAACGGTGACCAGCGGCGGCGCGCAAAGTCCGCGGGGCTCCCCTCAGGACTGAGGGGATGGGGGGCCGAAGTCCGCTTGCGGACTTTGTTCTTCGTATAACAGGCAAAAAAAGACTGTTTCACGCAGCGTCGAAAAAACGTCAACGTTTTTTGCGCCCGTGCTTTTCTTGGTATAACAGCCGCTTCGCGACTGTTATGTCATGCCGTCGCCACATGAGCGTAAACGCTCGCGTGGCTCGTGGCTTATATGGTATAATGAAATCAGCCATAAAATCTGTTATTTCAGTGTGGAGCGGAGTCCGGAGAAATGCAGACGTATGACGGACATCCGGGAAAGGAGAACCGGAAATATGAAGGAAGAACAGATCCGAAGCACAGCGCCGGAAACAGATCCTTATATCGCAAGACTGGATGAGTTTGCCGGAGAGATCGTATCCCGAAAAAAACATCAGTTCGGTTATCCGGCGGCGCAGAAAAGCCGTCTGGTCGACTTTTACAAATGGTTTATTGGAAGCGGGCTGAACCTTTCCATGGCCGATAATGCGGGGGATCCGTTTGCACAGCACGAAGGCATTCTGAATTCTTTGGATTTTGAACGGGAAGTGATCGAAACCTTTGGACCGCTGTATGGCTTTGACCTCTCGAATCTCTGGGGAATCGTGACCTTCAGCGGAACCGACGGCAACAACCACGGAATTTATTTTGGAGCGCGGTATCTGGAGAATTCCACCGGATCCCGGCCGGTTATGTATGTGTCCGATGCGGCTCATTATTCCGGCAGACGTCTGGCGGATCTGCAGAATCTGGAACTGAAGCTTATTCCCTCGGATGTTCACGGCTGCATGATTCCGGAAGAACTGGATAAGGCCATTCGCCCCGAGCGACCGGCTCTGGTTGTCTACGCCATGGGAACGACTTTTAAAGGGGGCGTGGATGATCAGGAAGCCCTGAACCGGGTACTGGCAAAGTATCCGGACATGCCGGTTTACCGTCATATTGACGCGGCGCTGTTCGGAGGATACCTTCCTTATACCGAATACCGGGATGTTTTGAACCGTAAGATTCAGCCCTATGATTCCATTGCCATCAGCGGACACAAGTATTTCGGAATGGACGATCCGGCCGGGATCTTTCTGACCACGAAGGAGGTTCTGGATCGCCAGAAATCCTTTGAGGTCTCTTATCTGAATGCCAATATGCCGATGGTCAACTGCACCAGATCCGCGATCTCTCCACTGAAATTCTGGTGGATTTTGAAGCATACGTCCCGGGCGGAGTTTGAGAAGATGACAGGAGAAATGCTGAACAATGCCCGATGGTTAAAAGAGCGGATGGATGAGATGGAGTATCCGGCGTGGCTGGAACCCATGTCCAACACCGTCTATTTTAAACGTCCGCCTCAGGCAGTGTTTGAAAAATACGGTCTGGCGCCGGATTATGATGAGCGTCTCGGAGGTGATCTGGCTCATATTGTGGTAATGCAGCATGTCACAAGGGAGAGACTTCGCACCTTTCTGGATGATCTGACATCGGCATGCGCTCGGTGACATTTTGGAATGACAAAAAGAGCCGCTGATGGGGGTCAGCGGCTCTTTCTGTAGAAGAAGGTACTAAAAGTTAAAACATTCAGGAAGTATTAACTCAGGTCTCGCAACCTGTGCCTTTATTAAACACGAATTGCATTTAGAAGTAAAAGGAATTATAATAATGATGTTTCAGTAGCGAAAGGAATTATTGAACGTGTTTTGGCGAAAGTGCAGTAAAATGGAATCGGAATCCGACTGACGTGTATACAAAGTGCGGCAAGAAATGAACTTCGGGCGGAACTTCTTGTACTTAAAGAAATGCAGACGAAAAGAGGAA
The DNA here is from genome assembly GCF_900101295.1 of [Clostridium] aminophilum. Taxonomy (GTDB): domain Bacteria; phylum Bacillota; class Clostridia; order Lachnospirales; family Lachnospiraceae; genus Clostridium_R; species Clostridium_R aminophilum_A. Next base: position 45,377 of record NZ_FOIL01000004.1, read on the forward strand.
ACACATGGATGAAAAAGATTTTGAGATGCTGGATGCTCTCGACAAGACCAAAAACATTACCCGCACCGCAGAAATGCTGTATGTGACGCAGTCGGCACTCTCCAAGAGACTTGCATCCATTGAAAATGAACTGAATGCCCGGATTGTGGTGCGGTCCCGGCAGGGAATTCATTTCACGGCGGAGGGGGAGATTATCCTGAAGCATGCGCGGCGTGCGCAGGCGGTTCTGCAGGATATGAGAAATACACTGGACGCTCAGCGGGGATATGTATGCGGATCCCTTCGGGCCGGCGTGTCGATCAATTACTCGGCTTACCGGCTCGGCAAAATTCTGGCGGACCTTCACATGGAATATCCCCATGTCAATGCCCAGGTATCCACGGATACGAGCGTCAGCATTTACCGGAAACTCTGCATCGGCGAGTACGACATCGCGATCATCCGCGGGGAGTTTCCCTGGGATGGCTTCAGCCAGAAGCTGGCCACCGAGCGGGTCTGCATGATTGTCAATTCGAAAGATGCGGATGTACCGATCCAGGATCTGCCGTTTATCAGCCGCCGAACCGAGCCGGCTTATGAGAATCAGGTGAGCCGCTGGTTCCGCGAGCACGATCTGAGACCGGACACCGGCAACATTTCCCTCGGCAGTATCGGCGCCTGTGTTCAGATGGTGGAGCAGGGGGTGGGCTGGTCCATTGTCCCGGAGATCGGGCTCAGCAAGTTTTCCGGAAAGGTGACGCCGCTGTCGTTTGCGGACGGAACGGAGTTTACCCGGTCCACGTATCTTCTTTGTCACTCGGATATCGCGGAACTTCCGCAGATGAGGGCGTTCATCGATATTGCCCGAAATAATGCCGGAAGGTGACAGCCGTAACACAGGATACTTCACAAAGCAGGCATCTTTTATTATAATACGGTGGGCGGTCCGGAGAGGGACCGGCTCCAAATGTTAATTCGGAGGTAATGAAAACATGTCAATTAGCATCGCAATTGACGGGCCGGCCGGCGCCGGCAAGAGCACGATTGCCAAAAAACTGGCGGAGAAAATGAATTACATCTACGTCGATACCGGCGCGATGTACCGCACGATCGCTCTGTTCTTTCTGCAGAAAGGAGTGCCGGGGGATGACGCCGGGACGATCGCATCCATGGTGGATGACATCGACATTGCAATCACGTATGAGGACGGAGTGCAGCAGCTGTTTCTGAACGGAGTCAATGTGACCGGGCAGATCCGTACCGCAGAGGTGAGCCGTATGGCGAGCCAGACCAGTGCTCACGGACCGGTTCGCAGGAAACTGGTGGAGCTGCAGCGAAAGATCGCATCGGAAAACAATGTGATCATGGACGGCAGAGACATCGGTACTGCGGTTCTTCCGAATGCTGAAGTAAAAATTTATCTGACTGCGTCCAGCAGAGTCCGCGCGGAGAGAAGATACCGCGAATTTCTGGAAAAGGGAACGGATATGACGCTGGATGAGGTGGAAAAAGAGATCATCGAGAGAGATCATCAGGATATGACCCGGGCAATCTCCCCGCTGGTTCAGGCGGAAGATGCGGTTCTGGTCGATTCGTCCGACATGACGCTGGCGGAAGTGATTGAGACCATCGAAGGGATTGTGGCAGACAGGGGAGAGAAAATTGGCAGATAATTCCATCCGTGTCATTGTGGCAGAGAGCGCCGGTTTCTGTTTCGGAGTCAAACGGGCAATGGATATTGTCGAAAAACAGATTTCCGAAGGGATCAAACCGATCTACACCTATGGCCCGATCATTCATAACGAGGAAGTGGTGAAAGATCTGGAGGCCCGCGGGGTAAAGGTTCTGGAGAGCGAGGCGGAACTCCTCGCGATCCGGGAGGGAACCGTGATTTTGCGGTCGCACGGCGTGGCCCGAAGGGTCTATGATCTTTTGAATGAGAGAAAAATCCGGTATGTGGATGTGACCTGTCCTTTCGTGTCGAAAATCCATCAGATCGTGCAGGAACAGAACCGAAACGGAAGACGTGTGATCATCGTCGGATCCGGGGATCATCCAGAGGTTCAGGGGATTGTCGGATGGGCGGATGAGCACACCCGGGTTATTAATTCTCTGGAAGAATTTCTGGACCTTAAACTTCCACGGGAAGAAAAATTGAGTGTAGTTGCACAGACTACGTATAATTACAAGAAATTTCAATATCTTGTTGAAAAAATAGCCGAATTAGGTTATGATACTCTTTGTTTAAATACAATATGTAATGCAACACAGGAGCGACAGGCAGAGGCAAAGAGTCTGGCTTCAAGTGTGGACGCAATGATCGTCATTGGCGGCAAAAGCAGTTCCAATACACGTAAGCTATATGACATTTGTCGGCAGGAATGCAGTAACACTTACTACATTCAGACACTTAAGGACTTGAAACCTGATAGAACAATTACTGTGCGCAACGTAGGTATTACAGCCGGGGCATCTACCCCGAACAAAATTATCGAGGAGGTTCATACGAATGTCAGAAATGAGTTTTGAACAGCTGCTTGACGAGTCTATGTTTAAGCAGTTACGTGCAGGAGAGGTTGTTACCGGTCAGGTTATCGCGGTTAAAGAAGATGAGATTATCCTCAGCATCGCAGGCAGCAAATCTGAGGGTATCGTCACAAAGCAGGAGTATTCCAACGATTCCAGCGTTGATCTGACACAGAAGGTTCAGGTCGGCGACGAGATGGAAGTTAAAGTTATGAAGGTCAACGACGGCGAAGGCATGGCAGCGCTTTCCTACAAGAGAGCAGCTGTAGACAAGGGTCTTAAGAGACTGAAGGAAGCTTTCGACAACCATGAGGTTCTGAAGGAGAAAGTTGCTCAGGTCGTTGAGAAGGGACTTGTTGTTGAGGTTGAAGGCACACGCGTATTCATCCCGGCATCCATGGTTTCTGATTCCTTTGAGAGAGATCTCACAAAGTACGAGGGTCAGGAGATCGAGTTCGTTATCACAGAGTTCAACCCGAACGGCAGAAGAAGCCGCATCATCGGTGACAGAAAGCAGCTTATGGTTGCTCAGAAGGCACAGCAGAAGGAAGCTCTCTTCAGCAAGCTGGTTGTTGGTCAGACCGTTGAGGGTGCAGTTAAGAATGTTACCGATTTCGGTGCTTTCATCGATCTCGGCGGCGCGGATGGTCTCCTTCACATCTCTGAGATGTCCTGGGGCCGTGTTGAGAACCCGAAGAAGATCTTCAAGAACGGCGACGTTGTAAGATGCCTTGTTAAGGACATCAACGGCGAGAAGATTGCTCTTTCCCTGAAGTTCCCGGAAACCAATCCGTGGCTTAACGCTTCTGAGAAATATGCGGTAGGAACCATCGTAGAGGGCAGAGTTGCAAGAATGACCGACTTCGGTGCATTCGTTGAACTTGAGCCGGGAATCGATGCACTCCTTCACGTTTCCCAGATCTCCAGACAGCACGTTGAGAAGCCGGCTGATGTACTCGCTGTAGGCGACATCATCACAGCTAAGGTTGTAGACTTCAACGAGGGCGATCACAAGATCAGCCTTTCCATGAAGGCTCTTGAGGCTGGTCACAACGGCGACGAGGATGTTGCTGATGTCAACATCGAGGAAGTTGCTGCTGACGAGGCTGCAAAGGAAGACTAATTAAATTCTTCCGAGAATAATAGAATTTCTGGCTCCGCATTGACCGTAAGGCTGATGCGGAGCCTTTTTGTTTCATAAGAAATTTCTCCGAAATTCTCTATGAAGCAAAAACGCTCCGCGGACTTTGTTCCGCAGAGCACATGGCGAAGTCTTTTCAAGCTTAGTGTCGAGACAAGTCCGAAAATTTGTTATAATACAAACGATCATACATGATTTGATGAAAAAACGCAGGAGGTGCAAGGTGAGCCGGATCGAAGAAAAATCCACGGAACAGCGGATCAAAGACCTTCTGAACGCGGATCCGAAGGATCTTCGGGAGGGCGTCACCACCGGGACCTGCGCGGCGGCGGCCGCGGCAGCTTCTGCCGCCGCTTTTTTGGAGATGACCGCCGGAAAGGATGTCCTGTCCGGTGAACCGTGTATGGTCTCCATTACGACGCCCGGGGGAAAGACGGTGGATCTGGAAATCGTCCGCCGGGAGTTCACGGAAACAGAGGGCGTGCGGAGTACAGTGATCAAGGATGCCGGCGATGATCCGGACGTGACCGATCGGGCGGAAATCTGCGCGGAAATCTCCCGAATTGAGCGGTCGCGGCTTGTGACTCCGGATGAAATGCCGAGAGAAACTGTGATGAAAAATGCGGAAACGGCCGGTTGTGACGAATGGGAGATGGCGGGACCGATTCCGGTTTATATGGATCCGGATTATCCCGGAATTGCTCTGACCGGAGGGGAGGGCGTCGGCATCTGTACCAAAAAAGGCCTTCCGGACCCGGTCGGTTTTCCGGCGATCAATCCGGTGCCGCGAAACATGATTCTGAGAGAAGTGCATGACGTTGTAAGACGCTATGCGGGGGAACATCCCTGCGCAGCGCCGGCAGCTGTGAATCATGCATTTCCGCGGAACAGCATTTATCAGGCTCCCGGCAAAGAAAACAGGGAAGGCGGCGTGGAACCGGGGAAACCGTCAGGGGAACCGATTCTTCTCATCCGGATCTCCATTTCCAAAGGCCGGGAACTGGCAGAAAAGACATTCAACCCGAAACTCGGCATTGTGGGAGGACTTTCTGTTCTCGGGACAACCGGAATCGTGCATCCCATGAGCGAGGACTCCCTGATCCGCTCAGTCGAACTGGAGATCCGCGTCCGAAGCGCGGAAGGGCGGACCGTTCTCGCTATCGCTCCGGGCAACTACGGCAGGCAATATCTCCACGATAAGACGGGACTGGATATGGAACATTTTGTCAAATGCTCCAATTATGTGGGAGAGGCGTTCCGGATGCTGGATCAGGTTGGCGTGAAAAAAGCACTGTTTGCGGGACATCCGGGAAAACTGATCAAGGTTGCCGGAGGAATCCTGAATACCCACTCGAAATACGGGGATCACCGGATGGAGATTATGGCGGACTGTGCCAGAGCGGTGGGAGCGGATGAAGAAATGTGCCGTCGGATTCTCAACTTAAACACAACCAACGAAGCGTCCGAATATCTCGACACGGCGGGACTGCGGGGGCCGGTGTATGCCGAGGCGGCAGCCCGCGTAAAATGCGAACTGGAGGCGATTTCGCATGCCCGGGTGGAAGTGATGTTTCTGGACGGAGAGCGGGGGCTTCTTGCTCAGACGGACGGAGCGGAGGAACTGGTGAGAATCCTTTCGGAGGAGGAGAAAACAATCTATGGTTAATTTTGTCGGGGCCGGTCCGGGGGCGGTCGACCTGATCACGGTTCGGGGAAGAAAACTGATTGAGGAGGCCGACTGCATCATCTATGCCGGCTCTCTGGTCAATCCCGAGATTCTGGCATGGAAAAAGGACTGCTGCGAGGTGTATGACAGCAGCCGGATGAGCCTTCCGGAAGTGATTGCGCAGATGGAAAAAGCAGAGCGGGACGGGAAAATGACCGTTCGTCTTCACACCGGCGATCCGTCGGTTTACGGTGCCATCCGGGAGCAGATGGATGCGCTGGATGAGCGGAAGATTCCGTATGCGGTCTGCCCGGGAGTCAGTTCGTTCTGCGCGGCGGCCGCGGCGCTTCAGATGGAATACACGCTGCCGGGAATCTCACAGAGCGTCATTATCACGCGCGGTGCGGGGAGAACGCCGGTGCCGGAGCGGGAGTCGGTGCGCAGCTTTGCCGCGCACCGGGCAGTGATGGTGCTCTTTTTGTCCAGCGGTATGGCCGGCAGGATGGCGGAAGAACTGATGGCAGGCGGATATTCCGCCGAGACGCCCTGCGCAATGGTTTTCCGCGCGTCCTGGCCGGATGAGAAGATCGTCCGGACGACAGTGGAGAAACTGGAGCAGGCAGCCGCGGATGCAGGAATCACAAGACAGGCACTCATCGTGGTGGGAGATGCGGTGGCACAGAAGGATTATGATTTCTCGAAACTCTATGATCCGGCATTTACCACCGGATATCGCAAAGGGACGTCATCATGAAAGCACAGGTTATCTATTTCACTGAAAACGGCGGAAAATGCGCCGACCGGCTCCTCCGGGGACTGGAGGGGATTCCGGAGAAACAGCGCCTGATGGGAGATCTCTCCGTGACGGGTTCCGCCGAACTTCAAGTGCCGCTGCGGAAGTTTGTCGGCGACTGCTTTTACCGCTTTGACGCACTGATCTTTATCGGCGCGGCGGGGATTGCGGTCCGAATGACCGCTCCGTATATCAAGAGCAAGGCGACGGATCCGGCGGTGATCGTCATCGATGAGACGGGGAAATACGTCATTCCGATTCTATCGGGCCATCTGGGCGGAGCCAATGCCGCCGCACAGGAGATGGCGGAAATCCTCGGAGCGGAGGCGGTTGTGACCACGGCAACGGATCTTCACCGTGCGTTTGCGGTGGACGATTTTGCGAGAGAAAACCGGCTTACGGTGACGGATCTCACGGCGGCAAAAAGGATTTCCACCGCGATTCTGGCCGGGGAGAAAGTTGGCTTTTTTACGGAGTGTTATATTGAGGGCGACTGTCCGGAGGAACTTTCGCCGGATGAGCCGGGGAGACTGAACATTGTGCTGGTGCGGAAGGCGGGAAGTCTTCGCTCGGCCCAAAATGACAATATGCTGGTTCTGATTCCGCAGCGGGCGGTGCTCGGCATCGGCTGCCGGAGAGGCACGCCGAAAGAAGCCATTGCGTCAGCGGTGGAGTCGGTTCTGGAGACCGCCGGGCTTTCCATCGATGAGATTGCGGAGATCGCATCCATCGATCTGAAGAAGGATGAGGAGGGACTCCGGGCGTTTGCGCAGGAGGCAAAGAAACACCTCCGGTTTTACACTGCGGATGAGCTGAACCGGGCGCCGGACGGATTCGCCTACGAACACTCGGATTTCGTGCAGAAAACAACCGGGACAGACAATGTCTGCCAGCGGGCGGCGGTACTTGCGGCGTTCGATGCGGACGAAAACCGCGGTGAAGTGAAGCTTCTTGCGGGAAAGACCGTCCGGGACGGCGTGACGGTCTGCGCGGCGGGCTTTTCTGTAAAAACACCGCGGTTTTGAGAGGATAAAAATGGAGAAGAAATTATATGTGGTGGGCATGGGCCCAGGCGGACACGATGATATGACATTTCGGGCCGACCGGGCGCTTCGGTGCTCGGAAGTGATTGCCGGATACACGGTTTATGTCGATCTGATCCGGTCGGAATACCCGCAGGCGGAAATCATCACGACGCCGATGAGGAAAGAAAAGGAGCGCTGCGAACTGGCACTCAGAGCTGCTGCAGCCGGGAAAATCACTTCGATGATCTGCAGCGGTGATTCCGGCGTTTACGGCATGGCATCCCTGATTCTGGAGATGGCAGGGAGTTATCCGGATGTCTCCGTCGAGATTATTCCGGGGATCACGGCGGCGCTTTCCGGCGGTGCGCTTCTGGGAGCACCCCTCGGACATGATTTTGCTGTGATCAGTATGAGCGATGCCCTCACGCCGATAGAGACCATCGAGAAGAGACTGGCTGCGGCGGCGCAGTCCGATATGATCATCTGCCTCTACAATCCGGAGAGCCACAAACGAAAAGGATATCTTCGTCATGCGTGTGAGATCATCCGCCGTTACCGCTCGTCGGATACCGTCTGCGGTACGGCGTCCGAGATCGGCCGGGACGGGGAAAAGGCACGGATTCTCACACTCGGAGAACTCAGCGGTACGCCGGTGGATATGTTTACCACGGTTTTCATCGGAAGCAGCAGTACAAAGAATCTTCAGGGGCGGATGGTGACTCCGCGGGGATACCGCGGCCTGGATGCCACGGCGGGAGAAGACAGAAAAGGATGATAAACATGAGACCGGAAATTTTGATTTTCGGAGGAACGACCGAGGGAAGAGAGATTGCGGAATTCTGCTCACAGCATGGAATCTCCGCCTTTGTCAGTGTCTTTTCCGGTTACGGCGCGGACATGATCGGGTCGGAGGAATGGTCTTTGGACACGGCGGGGACCGGGGTCCGCGTTCTGGTCGGTCCGATGGACCGGGAAGAGATCGGAGCGCTTCTGAAAGAGAAGGAAATCCGTCTGGTGATCGATGCAACGCATCCGTACGCGAAGAATGTGTCGGAAAATATCCGGGCTGCGGCGGCTGAGACTTCCGCGGAACTGGTCCGCGTGCTCCGGGATGCGGAGGAATCCGGAGAAACGGAAGATCAGGATGAGAAATGCCGCCGGGGAAACATGTTCTTTGAAACTCCCGAAGACGCCGCAGCGTATCTTGCCGGGACGGAGGGGAAGATCCTTCTCACGACGGGGAGCCGCGCACTGGCTGTGTTTGCGGCGATTCCGAATTCTTCCGAGCGGATTTACGCGCGGGTTCTTCCAAGCGAGGAAGGCATCCGCGCCTGTCAGGAAAACGGATTGCGGGGCAGTCATATCATCGCGATGCAGGGGCCGTTTTCCGTGGAAATGAACAAGGCCCTTCTTCACCAGACCGGTGCTGAATATCTTGTGACCAAGGAGAGCGGAAAAAACGGCGGATATCGGGAAAAGCTGGCGGCTGCCAAGGCCTGTGGAGCGCAGTCGGTGATCATCGGCAGACCAAAGGAGGCCGGAATCGGGCTTGCGCAGTGTCTGGAACTTCTTCGAAAGCGTTATTCGGGGCAGAGTGTTGTGATTGCCGGAATCGGTCCGGGAAACACGGATCATATGACGGCTGCCGTGATCGGAGCAATTCTTGCATCCGACCGGATCATCGGTGCTGCCCGTATGATTGACTGTGCCCAGGAAGCGGTGCGGCGGTTTGAGCCGGGGAAAACGGATCGGAGAGACTACATTGCCGAATACCGTCCGGCAGAGGTTCTGCGGATGATCCGGGAAGCGGCGGGACAGAATGTTCTTCTGCTTTTTTCCGGAAGTCTGGCGTTTCACAGCGGCGCCTGCGCCTGCGAAGCGCTTCTTGCGGAGAACGGAATCCCGTATTCGGTTCTTCCGGGAATCTCAAGCGTAACGTACCTTGCTTCTTATATGGGCCTGGAGCTTGCGGATGCAGCTTTCTTGTCCATGCATGGCACATCGCAGCCGGCAGAGGAGATGCTGGAATCGCTTCTGGCCTCCGGAAAGGAACATTTCTGCATTCTGTCCGGGACAGGAGACGATGTGCGGAATCTCGCGGAGGCATTGACCCGGAGGGGATTCGGAACTTCGCGGGTCGTCATCGGAGAGAATCTGTCGATGCGGGAAGAGAACATCACGGAGAGTACGGCGGAGGAACTCTGCCATAAGCCGGAAAAAGTCCGTTTTTCCGCATTATCGGTGATTGCGGTATCGCTGAATAAAGCGCAATGACCGCGACATCGGCGGCGCGCAAAGTCCGCTTGCGGACTTTGTTCCGATGGCGGCAAAAGAATTACCGACGGCGGCATGAACACGGGAGGATGAGAACATGGAGAAGACGCAGAGAAAAAGCGGACGAAGAATTCCGCGGATTCTGCTGACCGCGCCGAAGAGCGGGAGCGGAAAGACTCTTATTACCTGCGGCATGATCGAGGTTTTCCGGCGCAGGGACAGGAAACCGGCGGCGTTCAAATGCGGACCGGACTACATTGACCCGATGTTTCACCGCTATGTGTCCGGCGTCGGCGGCGCCAATCTGGATTCGTTTTTTCTGGACGAAACCGGTGTCCGGCGAGTCCTCGCGGAGACGGTTTCGGAAACGGAGAGCGGATCCTGTGTGATTGAGGGGGTCATGGGATATTACGACGGCGTCAGCGGAACGGAACTGACCGCGTCCACCTATGATATTGCCCGCATTACCCGGACGCCGGCCATCCTGATCATCGATGCGAAAGGGGCGTCCCGGTCCCTTGTTCCGCTGATTTCCGGCTTTCTTCATTATCCGACGGCTTCGGAGGATCCCGGACAGCGGGGGAGCGGCATTGCCGGTGTGATTCTGAACCGGACTACCGCGATGATGGCGAAGGTTCTCGGCGAAATGATCCGGAAAGAATGCGGAATTCCGGTTTTGGGTTTTCTGCCCGAGTCGGAGGACTGGAAGATGGAGAGCCGTCATCTGGGACTCTGTCTCCCGCATGAGATCACGGATCTTCGCCGGAAGATCGGACTTTTGGCCGATCAGATGGAGAAATCGTTTGACATGGATGCGATTTTTGCGCTGGCAGACGGAGCGGAGCCGGTGGAAGCGGGAGCGAGATCGGAGACAGAAAAAGCGATCACTCCGGAAAGTACCCGCAGGCGTGTGCGGATTGCGGCCGCTGCGGATGAGGCCTTTTGCTTTTACTATCAGGAGAACCGTCGTATGATGGAGAAAATGGGGGCGGAGATTGTTCCGTTCTCGCCGATTCATGACGCGAAGCTTCCGGAGGGAATCTCCGGACTGATTCTGGAAGGAGGTTATCCGGAACTTTTCGCGAGGGAACTCTCGGAAAATCATGCGATGCTTGCGCAGATCCGGGCGATGGCAGAACAGTCCATGCCGATCCTTGCGGAGTGCGGTGGATTTATGTATCTCCATGAAGAACTGGAAGGCGATGACGGGAAAAACTATCCGGCCGCCGGGGTCATTCGGGGAAGGGCATTCCGGACGCCGAAACTGGGGCGGTTCGGCTACATTTCCCTTTCGGGGCCCCATTCGGACGGAATCCGGGGGCATGAGTACCACTATTGGGACAGCAGCGACTGCGGCGGAGACTGGATGGCGGTCAAGCCGAACGGAAGAAGCTGGAGGTGCATCCATGACCGCGACGGAATGATAGCGGGCTTTCCGCATCTCTATTATCCGTCGGATCCGGACTTTGTGGAAAACTGGCTTGCCATGTGCAGAAACTGGAGACAGACGGATGAGAGATGAATGGTTTATACGCGGAAATGTTCCGATGACGAAGGAAGAAGTGAGGGCGGTCTCCATCGCGAAGCTGGAGATCGGAAGCAGACGAGGCGGTGGGGAACGCAGCGGGAAATGTGCCCGGAGCATTCTGTTTGATATCGGGGCCGGAACCGGTTCGGTGTCTGTGGAAGCGGCGGTGACCTACCCGGATCTGAGAATTGCCGCCTTCGAGAAAAAGGATGAGGCGATTTCACTGATCCGGCGGAATGCGGAAAAAGCCGGCGTGGAAGACCGGGTGGAGATTGTTCCGGGGAATCTTCCGGAATCGCTGGAGCAGTATTTGACCGGACATCCGGAGACGGCTCCGGACTATGTCTTTATCGGCGGCGCGACGGCAAATACCGCGAAAATTCTCGATCTTCTGCGAGTGCCGCAGAGCGGGATCCGTGTTGTGATCAACGCGATTGCGCTGGAATCGATCCAGGAAGTGCTTTCGGCGCTCCGGGACCGGAAAATCGAACCGGAGATATCACAGATTTCCGCCGCGCGGGCGGAAAAGGCAGGACCCTTTCATCTGATGAAGGGAATGAACCCGGTGACGGTCATCTGTTTCGGCGGAACGGTGTGTGAAAATATCGCATTGCACAGGAACGGTGTCTTATAACGGTCCGCCCGGAGTGCGGCAAAACGGCGGAGAATTTATAGAAACGGAAAGAACATTGGATACACGATTGATTGGAAATCTTTCGGAACGGATCGCCGACTGGCGGTCCTGTTCTTCGGATGAACTGAAAAAAATATATAAGGAGCGGGTCGGACGCATCACTCCGGCGGACCATAATGCGGGAGAAGCGGCCCGGCGCCGGTGGCAGAGCATTGCCAAGCCTCTCGGAAGTCTGGGACTTCTGGAGGAAGACATTGCACGGATCGCGCAGATTACGGGGGATCCTGACGTCCGGATGGACCGGAGCGCGCTTTTTATTTTCTGCGCGGACAACGGCGTGGTCAAAGAGGCAGTGACCCAGACGGGGCAGGATGTGACGGCGAGCGTGACGGAGGTCATCGGACGGGACGAGAGCTGCTCGGCGCATATGGGACGGGAGACGGGCACCGAAGTGTATGCTCTGGATCTCGGCGTTGCTTCCGCGATGAATCCGGAGATTTACCGGACGGTCATAGATCGACGGATCCGTCGGGGAACTTCGGATTTTCTGGAGGAACCGGCGATGACGGAGGATGAAGTGCGGATGGCGGTTCTGACCGGTACAGACTGCGCCCGCGCCGCAAAAGAAGCGGGGATGGACCTGATTCTCGGCGGCGAGATGGGAATCGGCAACACGACGACGGGAAGCGCCGTTGCCTGTGCACTGCTGGATGCGGACCCGGGAGAGATCACGGGAAAAGGCGCCGGATTTACCGATGAAGGACTCCGGCATAAGATTGATGTGGTCGGCAGAGGCGTGGCGCTTCACCGGCAGATTTATGAGACGAACGGAGAGAAGGATGCGCTGAAGGTTCTTCGCTGTGTCGGCGGATTTGATATCGCCGCGCTCTGCGGACTTTATCTCGGCGCGGCGGCATACCGCATTCCGGCGGTGATCGACGGCTTCATCGCCTCGGCGGCGGCCCTTGCGGCGGTCTCCATTGCGCCGGATACGAGAGAATTTCTTCTCCCGTCCCACATGTCGGGCGAGGGCGGAATGAAACGGATCATGGAGAAGCTGAAACTTGTGCCGCCGATCACCGCGGGACTTCATCTCGGAGAGGGGACAGGAGCTCTCATGCTGCTGCCGCTGCTTCGGATGACCCTTGCGGTCTACCGCAACATGATGACATTTGACGGGATGGGAATTGACGCCTATCGGCCGCTGTAAGGAGAATCGGATGCTGCATCTTGTGACCGGCGGAAGCGGAAGCGGAAAATCCGCCTATGCCGAAAACCGCTGTCTGGAATACGGGGGGCCCCGTCTCTATCTGGCGACGATGAAGATCTGGGACGAGGAAGACCGGAAACGTGTGGAAAAACACCGGGCAATGCGCGCGGGAAAGGGATTCGAGACGTGGGAATGTCCCGTTGATCTCGAGATGCTGGACGTTCCGGAGCGCTTCCGGAACGGAACCGTTCTTTTGGAATGCATGTCGAATCTTCTGGTCAATGAACTCTGGCGGGAAGATATTCCGGGGGCTTCCGTCGGAAGCACGGACGTAAATGCGGAGGAAAAACGCTTTGCGTCATGCCCTGAAACGGAACCGCAGGCAGTGGAAGAGAAAAAAAAAGACGGACAGGCAGACGGTGAAAACGATATTGCCGGAAGGGCTGCGAGAGATCAGGACACAGAAAAGCGGATTCTTCGCGGCATCCGACATCTCGCGGATTGCTGCGGCCATCTTGTGATCGTCACGGACGAGATTTTTTCGGATGGGATCCGCTACGACGAAGAGACGGTGCGGTATCTCCGGATACTTGCGGCGTTAAACCGGGACATTGCGGAACAGGCGGATACCGTCACGGAAGTGGTTTTCGGAATTCCGGTTCCGGTGAAAGGGATGAACGGGAGAAAAGAATATGTTTGACAGCCTGAAGATTGCATTTTCCATGTATTCTGCCATTCCGGTGCCGCAGGCCGCATGGGAGGAAAAGCCGATGCGGTATGCCATGTGCTGGTTTCCGCTGATCGGTGCGGCGGAAGGCGCAGTGTTATATCTGGCACAGTTTGCGCTGCAGCGGCTCGGCGCGGGGGAGACCGTTCTGGCAGCGGCCGGCACGGCCGTTCCGCTTCTTGTCACCGGCGGAATTCATCTGGACGGATATCTGGACACCTCCGATGCGCTGCACTCCTGGGAGAGCGCAGAGCGGAAACTGGAAATTCTGAAGGACCCGCATGTCGGCGCGTTTGCGGTCATCCGCTGCGTCGGGTACATGGTTCTCTATTTCGGAGCCATGGCCGCCGTCATGACCGCCGGCCAAAATGCCGTTTTTATGATGGGCGGATTGTATGTGCTGGAGCGGGCGCTCAGCGGCAGTTCCGTGGTGCTCTTTCCGAAGGCGAAAAAAGACGGTCTTGCGGTGACCTTCAGCCGGTCATCCGCCGATCGGGCGGTGGCGGCAGCTTCGGCATTCTGGGCCATGGCGGCGATGATCTGGACCGTCTTTTGGGGTGGGAAGACCGGTGCGGTTCTGGGCGCGGTCTGTCTCCTCTCATACGGACTGTATTACCGGACGGCCATGAAGTGGTTCCATGGAATGACCGGGGATCTGGCGGGATGGTTTCTGCAGCGGTGCGAGCTGACGGGAGCATGGATCATCGCGCTCGCCGCGATGCTGAAAGTATGACCGGAGCCCGTGACCGAGGACTACGGCAGAGAAGCGTGACCGGAGAATGCGGCAGAGAAACGCGGCAGAGAAGCGTGACCGGAGAAACGCGGCTGAGGAATATGACCGGAGAAGATGACGGGATCCGGAAATGAAGTTAAGACAGGAGATTTTAAATGAGAATAGACCGCTATCTGAGTGAGATGGGCGCGGGCACGCGGAGTGAGCTAAAAAAAATGATCCGAAAGGGACAGGTTTCGGTGGACGGAGAGACGGTGAAGGATCCGGGATATTCCGTGGAACCGGGACAGAAGGTTCTGTGTGCCGGTGTGCCGGTCGAATATGAAACGGAAGTGTATTATCTGATGAATAAGCCGGCCGGCGTGATCACCGCGACGGAGGACCGGCATCAGAAAACGGTGCTTGATCTGATCGGCGAGAGGACAAGAAAGGATCTGTTTCCGGTGGGGAGACTGGACCGGGACACCACGGGACTTCTTCTGATCACGAATGACGGAGAGATGGGCCACCGGCTTCTCAGCCCCAAAAAACATGTGGACAAGCGCTATCGCGCGCTGGTGAGCGGAGAGGTGAACGCTGAGGATGTCCGGAAGTTTGCGGAGGGCCTCCGGGTGGATGAGGAACTGACCGCGCTGCCGGCGGAACTGGAAATTCTGGAGATCCGGGCGGAAGGAGAAGAAAAACGGTCGGTTGTGGAAGTGGTCATCCGGGAGGGAAAATTTCATCAGATAAAGCGGATGTTCGGGGCAGTCGGAAAGGAAGTTCTGGAATTGAAACGCCTGACGATGGGGCCGCTCCGGCTGGATCCGGATCTCGGGGAAGGCCAGTGGAGAAGACTGACCGAAAAAGAGCTGAAAGAACTTCGTGAAATTACCGGAATGGGATGACATTTTAACGGCATTGTATTACAATTAAGAAACGTGTGTTCATCTATGATTTTATGACAAAGTCACAGGCGGATTTCGGCTTCCACGTCCCCCTCACTCCCGAGGGGAGCCTGCGAACTTTGCGCGCCGCCGCTGGTCACCGCAGGGTGACGCCGTCGAAGGCGGATCACTTAACGAAATCGCGTGCTGCGGCTGTTTTTTCCGGGCTTAGTGGATTTGCCGGTGAACGGCGCGCGTATCCCGCGGAGCGTTTTGTTTCATGGGAAGTGCGAAGCATTTTCTATGAAATGAACAGATAACAACGAAAAACAGAGAATCGAGGAGTCATCTTCATGGAATATGAGATTGGTTTCCGGATCGGTGGTGAACCGAAATCCGATGGATTTGGAGAGGAAGCGGAATCGGAATACGGTGCGGTGGCAAATGCCGGTGCGCCGAGAGATATCAATGTTCCGGCATTTATGCGGAGTCTGAGAAATATGCGCAGGAACGAAATGATCCAGTGTCCGTTCTGCACCGGCGGAAACGTGTCTTTTTTTGGACAGGACGGTTCCTCCGATGTGTTCAGCTGTGACCGGTGCGAGACCAGAGTTGAAATTCGCGCCGGCGCACATTTTGTGTTCGGATGACGGGGAAGAGAGGCGTGCTGTATGGCGTGAGCGTGGGGCCGGGTGATCCGGAGCTGATGACGCTTCGCGCGGTGCGCACGCTGGAAGCCTGCGATGTCATCGCGGCACCGGAGATAAAAGGCGGATCCCATGCGGCACTGGATATTGCGAGACGTGCAGTCTGTCTGGAACGGAAAGAGATCCGGATGCTCTCCTTTACCATGAGCCGTGATCCGGAGATCCTTGTAAAGTCCCATGAGAAGCAGGCGGAAATCCTGATCGGGATTTTGGAACAGGGGAAAAATGTCGCCATGCTGAATCTTGGCGATGCGAGCCTCTACGGCACCTGGGAATATATCCGGGATATTGCAGAACACAGAGGATTTGAGACGAAGACCATCCCGGGCGTGACCAGTTTCAGCGCATCTGCCGCGGCACTTAACGTCAGTCTGACCAGCGGAGCGGATCCGCTCATCATTCTTCCGGCGTCTCATCCGGACATCACGCAAAAATATCTAAAACTGCCCGGAGCAAAAGTTCTCATGAAGTCAGGAAGAAACCTTGCAGCGATCAGGGAAATGATCGAGGAGGCCGGGCTGACCGATCGTGCGCAGATGGCGGTGAACTGTGGAATGCCGGATGAAAAGCTGTTTCACAGTCTTCGTGATGCAGGCGATGAGGAGGGATATTTTTCCACGATTCTTGTGAAGTAAAATTACGAGTTCCGGAAAGACCTCGTCAGGCAGATTTCTGAAGTATGCGAAAAGGTTGAAGAGATCTCGTCAGACAGATTCCTGAAGTATGCGAAAAGGTTGAAGAGACCTCGTCAGACAGATTCCTGTAGTATGTGCAAAGGTTGAAAAGCTCTCGCCAGGTGCTGCGCGAGTCAGAGAAAAGAAAACAAATGAGCAAAACATACATTGCGATCGATCTCAAGTCATTTTATGCGTCGGCAGAGTGTGTCAGCAGAGGGATGGATCCTCTGGATACGAATCTGGTTGTGGCTGATGCCTCACGGACCGAGAAGACGATCTGCCTTGCGGTCTCGCCATCCCTGAAACGGTACGGTATTTCGGGGAGAGCGAGACTTTTTGAGGTTGTTCAGAAGATGAAGGAGGTCAACGCGGCGCGCGAAAAAATACGCGGCATGGTGAAAGAAAACGGTGTTTCGGTTTCCGCAAGAGCACTTGACGCGGATCCTGCGCTGGCCGCCGACTACATTGCGGCTCCGCCGCGGATGTCCTACTACATGCAGGTGAGCAGTGACATTTACCGGATTTATCTGAATTATGCCGCGCCGGAAGACATTCACATCTATTCCGTCGACGAGGTTTTCATCGACGTCACCGATTACCTTCGCACTTACGGACTTACGGCGAGAGAACTGGTCCGGAGGATCATCAGCGATGTGCTTGCGAAAACCGGAATCACCGCGACCGCCGGGATTGCCCCGAATCTCTACCTGTGCAAAGCGGCGATGGATATCGTGGCGAAACATATTCCGGCGGACCGGGACGGGGTACGGATTGCGGAACTCGATGAGCGATCCTACCGGAAACTTCTCTGGAATCACCGTCCGCTGACCGATTTCTGGCGGGTTGGCCGCGGAATCGCCCGAAAACTGGAGCATTACGGAATGTACACCATGGGGGATGTGGCCCGGATGTCACTTCAAAATGAGGATCTTCTGTTTAAACTTTTCGGCGTCAATGCGGAACTGCTGATCGACCACGCCTGGGGACTGGAGAGCTGCACGATGGCCGATATCAAGGGTTACCGGACGGAGGAGAAGAGTTTCTCGTCCGGTCAGGTTCTGCAGAACCCGTACACGAAAGAGAAGGGCCGGATCATTATCCGGGAAATGGCGGAGGCTCTGAGCCTTCAGCTGGTGGATAAAAAACTCCTCACGGATCTGGTCGGCGTATATGTCGGCTATGAGGCCCTGGAAAAAAACGGCAAACGAAGATATGCGGCTGATCTTCCGGAGGACGGAAGTCATGTTGTCGATCATTACGGAAGGGTAACGCCGAAACCGGCTGCCGGATCCATGACACTTCCGCGAAGGACCAACAGCACAAAGGAGATTACCGAAGCCATGCTCAGCCTGTTCGACGGGCTGGCGGATCCGAATCTGCTGGAACGGCGGTATACGCTGACGGTCGGACGGCTGATTCCCGAGGAAAAAGACCGGGAGGAACAGGAAAATTCGTTTGAACAGCTGGATATGTTCACGGATTATGAGGCGCGGGAGAAGGAACAGCAGAAAGAAGCCGCTGAGCGGCAAAAGGAGCGGAAGGTGCAGGAAGCCATGCTGGAGATCCGGAAGAAATTCGGAGCGACGGCACTGGTAAAAGGAACCGATCTTCAGGAAGGCGCTACCGGCATCGAGCGCGGCCGTCAGATCGGCGGACACAAGGCATAAAACGTAAGCCGCGAAACAGCGGATTATGATGAAAGGAGGGAGCGGGATGCGCGAAGCGGAAGATCTTTATGCGGATATCATCGAATATGACTACAAAGGTCCGGCGCATCACCGCCGTATGTCTCCCAACAAGCGGGCGGCACAGTTTATTCCGTTTGCCGCCCTGACCGGATTCGGGGACGCGACGGACGAGACAGCCCGTCTCACCGAGCGAAAGCGCATTCTCACCGAGAGCAGAAGAGAAGAACTGGACAAAAAGATTGCGGCGTGTATCTCACCGGAGGCGGCAGGGCAGGCGCGGACGGTGGAAATCACCTATTTTCTGGCCGATCTTCGCAAAGACGGCGGGACTTACGTGACCTGCACGGGAAGAATCCGGAAGACGGATCCCTATTCGCGGACGCTGGTGATGGAGGACGGAACCTGTATTCCGGCGGAAGATGTCTGGGACATCCGTATGGAATGAACGGTGGGAACGTGCGGGAATGTTTTTGGGAGAACGCAGGATCGGCCCCGGGAGATACAGGAAAGGTCTTCGTGGAATTGCAGAAAGAAAGCAGAAATTAATACATGAAAATATTTAATTTTTGCGAACATAAAATTCAGAAATGTGATATAATATCACCTTTGGTAATGATTATCATATCTGCGGTAAATGGAATCAACGGTATGAATAATTTTATTCATTTGACAGTTGACAAAGATTGATTATAAAACGATAATAAAATACAGTAAATCGGAAATATTTAAGATTTCACTGCAGCAGGGTAGTCATTTGCCGGAATGTATAAGAATACAGAAAAGAAGAGGTAGTATTATATGACTTTATTGACGTATCAGGTATTTAAGACGGTATCTGAGATGGGAAGCTTTCACAAAGCGGCAAGCGTTTTGGGCCTGACTCCATCCGCCATCAGCCATGCGATTTCCTCGATGGAAAATGAGCTCGGTTTCAGTGTTCTGACCCGCAACAAGGCCGGTGTTACACTGACCAACTACGGCGAGCACATTCTTCCGTATGTCAATGCGGTTTTAAACAGCGATGAGAGCCTTAAGCAGGTGGTTGCCGAATTCAAGGGACTGAAACAGGGAACCGTAAAGATCGGCTGTTTTTCCAGTGCCTGCACCAGCTGGATGCCGGACATCATCAATTCGTTTACAGAGATTTACCCGGCAATCCGGATTGAAGTGTTCCAGGGAACCTATGATGATGTGATCTACTGGATCAAGAACGGTGTGGTTGACTTCGGATTTCTCTCCCAGTCGAGCAGCGGTGATCTGAATTTTGAACCGATCTACCGCGATCCGCTTCTGTGCATCACACCGGCGAATTTTGAGAAAGAAGAAGGCACGGAGATGACGGCGGAGGAGATGTCCAAATCCCAGTTCGTTGTTCAGCGGGAATCCACCGATGCCGATATTGCCAATTACATGAAATCCGTCAATCTCGATCCGCAGTCCAATTATCATGTGGTGGACGACCTGTCGACGATCGCGATGGTAGCGCACGGCTTCGGCATCTGCATCATGCCGGAACTGGTCATGCACGACATCACCTATGAAGTAAAGCGTTATCCGATTGCGGATGCAGAGCGAATGATCGGTCTGTCCTGCCTGAACCCGCAGTTCATGGCACCGGCCGTCCGCACGCTGTACCAGCATATCAAGGAGAATTATTCCAACCTCTGACGGATTATTCCATTTTCCAGAATATTCAACAAGAAAGTCCGCAGACTTCCAACCATTCCGGCGGGGAGTTTGCGGACTTTGTGCGCTGTCTCTGTTCACCTGTAATCAGAAAGTGTGCGTTGTCACGCCGTTGCCGGCTTCCAGCGCGTAATCCACGCGGTCCATCATATCGTACATGGCGCTTCCGCGGTCGGTCATGGATGGCGTGTACATCAGGGAAATGCTGTCCTCAGCCTCGTGAAGTTCGCTCAGCGGAATCATCGGCGTGTGGATTTTGCTGATGACCTGCTGGATCTGGAGTTTTTTGCTGTAGGTGATCTCCAGAAGCATCATGTCGTCGACGGACGGCTGATAGCAGCAGCGGATGGTACCGTTGGTTCCGTCAATGCCGGAGAAGGAATCCAGAATCTCGTCAAAGATCTCCTGCGGATCGGCGTCCTTTTTGTTCAGGACGGCAGCCGGGTTCTCGACATAGATCGTGTAATGGGACGCCTGATCGAGATGATAGAGACCGTATTTGATCAGATTGATCAGAGAGCTCGCATATCCCTCCGGCATGGTCATCTGAACGTACTCGTTCAGCTCTTCGATCACATTTTCCGGAAGGTTAAAACGGATATTTGTCATGAAATTGCACCTCACTGCTGTAAATTCGATAATCCGATTATAGCATGGGAAGTCACTCTTCACAATGCGGCGTAATTCTCCGGCATTTGTCGTGAAGGATCGCCGTCCCGGTCCCGTTTTGCCCCGGTTTTGTGCTATACTGTGTTCAGCAATGCCCACAGGCGGAGGCTTCGGAAGAAACCGCCGTCGGGCGGAAGAAGCGGCTGCTGCGGAGGAAACTGCCGTCGGGCAGGCGGAAGCAGCGAGTGCAGAAGCAACAGGAAACAGGAACCGGAAAACGGATGGAAGAAGGAAAGAAGGAAAGAAGGAAAACATGAGGGCATCAAACGGGAAAATCCTGGTATTTAATATGAATCCCCTTCGGGCAGCATCGATTTATAACATCTGCCGCGAAATCGGCGTTCCGCTGATCCCGGTAGACTCGAAATACATTGGGATTCCGCTTGGAACGATCGCCATGGCGGCGGGGCCGGACGGGACACTCGACGCGGAAATGCTGGAAAAAGCAGGGAGGACGGGAAGCGGCAGAACCGCGCCGAACGGAATCCGGGGGGAAATGCTGTTATTCTGCGGGATGACTTCGGATGAGGTTGACCGTTTTCTGGAAACATCGAGGAGACTCGGCGTTCCGGGAGTGGATCTCAAAGCCGTTTTGACCGGGACCAATGCCGCATGGAGTGCGGAAAAGCTTTATCGCGAGATCGCTGAGGAACACCGCAGAATGCACGGTTTGAAATCGTAATGGCGGAACGGCAGGTATGAAAAGAAATAATGACAAGCGATTGATTGCACAGATATTTATACAATATTCCGGTATTGAAAAAACATTTGTCAGATATAATCACAAAATACATCGAACGAAATGTCTTTTTATTGCACATTTTACAAATGGATTTTTCAGGAATTATTCGGTAAGATACTGTCATATTTGTGGGGAATGGTCGAAAGACCTTGAAGTTTGATCTCAGGGAGGGGAACGAGATGGAATTTTCAATCCGCGATATCAGCAGTGTTCAGGATTTTGCTGATCTGATCGACAGTTGCAGTCATGATGTTTATGTTGAGTCTGTCAGCGGCGACCGTCTGAATCTGAAGAGTACGCTCACCAGATTCGCGTTTATGACCAAGCTCGCAAGCGGTCAGAGAAACAGCGATTTCCGGCTTTTTTTCTCCAATACGGACGATGAGAAGAAGGTACGCAGTTACATGAGTACGGTTTAAATGGTCCGGGAGGAACAGAATATTGGAACACATCGGCAGCTTCCGGGAGGGGCTGCCGTTTATGTTTCATAGGAAATTTCTCCGAAATTCCCTATGAAACATAAACGCTCCGCGAGGATGCGCACGCCGCTGTAAGGAAACTGTCACCTAACGGTGACCAGCGGCGGCGCGCAAAGTCCGCGGGGCTCCCCTCAGGACTGAGGGGATGGGGGAGCCGAAGTCCGCTTGCGGACTTTGTTCGTCCATAAAAAGTCCGCGGGTTCCGGTTCAGGAACGAAGGGATTTTTTCCAGATAAATGTTGAACTTTGAAAAATCTCCCGATGCCTATATAATAATCGTGACATGGAAAGAGAAAACGCTATCAGAATCATGACCTGAAAGACGAAAAAGGAGATAACGTATGAATACACCAATCGAAACAAAAGAGCGCCGCGACATGGATCCGGCATATACCTGGGATCTCTCGACACTGTATCACAGTGATGATGAGTGGAAGGAGGATCTGGAGAAACTCGGAGAACTGACTGACCGGGCGGCGGCATTTTCCGGAAAACTGACCGATGCGGCGTCGATCCGCGCGTTTATGGACGCGGAGACGGAAATGGAGCAGAAGATTGCGGATCTCTACACCTATGCCATGCTCCGCCTCTCGGAGGATACGAGAGACGCAAAAGCGCAGGAGATGATGAGCATCGCCGAGTCCCGCTACACGGCAGCCGTGAGCCGGGTCAGCTTTGCAAGCCCGGAGATCCTTTCTCTTCCGGAAGAGACGCTCCGCGAAGTGACCGGAGCGGAAGAGACAAAGCCGTATCATTTCAATCTCGAAAAGCTTCTGGAACGGAAACCCCACGTCCTCAGCTCGGCGGAAGAAAAACTTCTGGCAAGCTTCGGCGAAGTTCTGAATGCACCGGAGCGGATTGCCGAGAATCTTCAGGATGCGGATATGACCTTTGAGGATGCGGCGGACTCGAAGGGAGAAATGCACGAAGTGACGCAGGCCAATTACATCCTTCTGCAGCAGTCGCCGGACCGGACGCTGCGCGAAAATGCCTTCCGCAGTTTTTATAAAGGGTTCAGGGGACACATCAATACCTTTACGGCGGCTTATGCCGGCTGCGTGAAAGGGGCGGCAGCGGAGGCTGCGGCCCGGCATTATGAGTCGAGCCGTGCCATGTCCATGGCGGATGAACATATCCCAACGGAGGTATACGACAATCTGACGGAGAGCGTGCGGAAGTTTATGCCGGCGATGTACCGCTATGTAAAACTCAGGAAGCGGATTCTCGGCCTGGACGAGCTTCATTACTATGATGTGTATACACCGCTTTCCAAAGGAAGCACGAAGACCTGGACCTATGCGGAAGCCTGCGATACGATTCTCGAGGCGTTAAAGCCGCTGGGATCCGATTACACGGATCGGGTGAAAAAGGCATTTGCCGATCGCTGGATCGACGTCTATCCGAACAAGGGGAAGCGCGGCGGCGCATTTTCCAGCGGAACCTATCGATCCAATCCGTTTATCCTCACCAGCTTTACCGGAAACTACGACAGCGTGACGACGGTGGCGCACGAGATGGGACACTCCATGCATACCTGGCTTTCGAACCACACACAGCCGGCGCAGTATGCGGATTACACGCTGTTCGTGGCGGAAGTGGCGTCCACGGTCAATGAAAATCTTCTGGTGGAGCATCTTCTGGGGAAGACGACGGATCCGGCGGAGCGTCTCGCCCTTCTCAATCAGTATCTGGAAGGATTCAAGGGAACGGTTTACCGCCAGACGATGTTTGCGGAATTTGAGCGCGCGGCGCATGAGATGGCGGAGCGCGGTGAAGGGATCACGGCGGAGTCGCTGAACCGCGTCTACAAAAAACTGGTGGAGGATTACTTCGGACCGGAACTGGTCATGGACGATGAGGTACAGTATGAGTGGGCGAGAATCCCGCATTTCTACCGTCCGTTCTATGTTTATAAATATGCGACCAGCTATTCCGCTGCGATTGCGATCTCCGAGGCGATTCTGACATCGGGCGAGGCGGCATCGAAGCCGTATCTGGAGTTCCTCTCCATGGGAGGAAGCAAATATCCGCTGGATGAGCTTGCCCACGGCGGCGTGGATCTGAGAACGGCGGCGCCGATCGAGAGCGCGCTCCGGAAATTCGAGAGGATTCTCGACGAGGCGGAGAAAGCGGCGGCTGAGCTCGGTCTGTGAAGGGAGCCATCCTGCCAAAAGGTTACGATTTGATGGAACAGAGGTTTTATGGAGCATTTTATTGAATTTTGCAGGAAGGAGGCCGTGACGCTGATCGCCGGCCTCCTGGCTTTTGCGTCCTGTTTTGTGATTCCGCCGTCTGCGGAATATATGGGTTATATCAACTGGAGCGTTCTCGCTCTTTTGTTTTGTCTGATGACGGTCTCAGCGGGGCTTCGGGCGGCCGGGGCTTTTGACTGGCTGTGCGGAAAACTCCTCGGAGTCTGCCGCACCGAACTCGGGACAGAGCTTTCCCTGGAAATACTCTGTTTCTTTCTGGCCATGCTTCTCACAAATGATGTGACGCTGGTCACGGTGGTCCCGTTCACGCTTCTCGTATGGAGGAAAATGAAGGCGACGGCGGGAAGTCTCATCCGCACGCTGGTGATGGAGACGGTGGCGGCAAACCTTGGCAGTATGCTGACACCCTTCGGCAATCCCCAGAATCTGTATCTGTATTCCGCATATGGCTTTTCAATTGGGGATTTCCTGACCACAATGTTTCCCTATGCCGCCGCATCGTTTGTGCTGATCCTTGCCGCAACAGTCGGAATGGCAAAGCGGGAGAAAGAACAGAACCCGCCTGTGCCGGAGAAAATGCCGGCTTCTTCCCGAAAAAACAACTGGAAGGAAGATGCCGCGGCTCCGATGGATCACCGGAGAATCGCGCTCTACGCAGCGCTTTTTGCCTTTGCGGTCCTCTCGGTTCTTCATGTGGTTTCCACGCCGGTGATGTTTGCGGTGATCACGCTGTCGGTTCTTTTTTCCGACCGCTCGCTCTTCCGGACCGTGGATTATTCACTTCTTCTCACCTTTGTCTTTTTCTTTGTCTTTATCGGCAATATCGGAAAGGTGCCGTCTTTCTCGGCATGGCTTTCCGGCGTGATGCAGGGGCGGGAGCTGATCTGCGCGATTCTCGCAAGTCAGATCATCAGCAATGTTCCGGCAACGCTTCTCCTGTCCGGATTTACCGCAGATGGCACGAGTCTTCTCATCGGCACCAATCTCGGCGGTCTCGGAACGCTGATAGCGTCGATGGCAAGCCTGATCACCTATAAGCTGTACGCGGCGGAGCCGGACGCTGAGACCGGACGCTATTTTGCGCTCTTCACCGGGATCAATGTGATTTTTCTCGTGATTCTGACCGCTTTGGCTCTTTTTCTGAAGTGAGATGACCATCGGGAGCGCGCGGAAATCCGTTTGCGGACGTGATCGATCGCAAACATTTCTTTATTGTTTTGATTTTCTTTATGAAGTCAACACCGGAAGTTCACATTTTCCTGTTATCCTTACGCTGTATCAAAACTGCCGGAGGCGGAAATCGGAACCGCGAAAAGAGCGGAACCCACCGCTTCCGGCGGTTTGTATGTCCGCAGAAATGAAGCTGCGGGCGAATCCTTTGAAGGAACGGAGGACAGCGATGGAAAGCGGGACAAGTATATACGGAGAGTGTGGTGAGTTTCTTCCGCTTGTCGAGAGCGATCTGAGGACAAAAATTGAACAATATGACGCGGAAGAAAAAAGAACGGGCGGATCGAAGATCATAGAACATCTGAGTTCACGGATAAAAAGCGAGGAGAGTATGCGGGAAAAATGTATCCGAAAGGGACTTCCCGCGACTCCGGAGAGTGCGCTCCGGTTGATTCACGATGCCGTCGGGGTCCGGATCATCTGCGGGTTTATCGAGGACATTTATGTCAATGTCCGGCATATCCGGAGGATCCCCGGCTGGACGGTGGTGGAAGAAAAAGACTATATCACGAATGTGAAACCAAACGGTTATCGGAGTTATCACATGATCATTCGAATGGAGGAGCCGTTTCCGGATCCGGAAGGAAATCTGCCGGGCGTCTACTATGCCGAGATCCAGCTGCGGACCATCGCCATGGACTCCTGGGCAAGTCTGGAACATCAGATGAAATATAAGAAGAGTATCACAAATTCGGGGATGATCACGGCGGAACTCAAGCGCTGTGCGGACGAACTGGCCGGCTGTGATCTGTCGATGCAGACGATCCGCAGTCTCATCCGGGAAAATGATGACGGTCTGGAGGAGAAACGATGAAACTTCTGCTTGCGGAGGACGAAAAGGAGATGGCCAGAGCGCTGACGGCGATTCTGGAACATTCCGGATATGAAGTGGATGCGGTCCCTGACGGGGAGGCGGCGGTAAAGAAAGCGGCAGAGGAAGCCTATGACGGCATGATCTTCGATATCATGATGCCGAAAAAGGACGGGATCGAGGCACTCCGGGAGATCCGTGCCGCCGGTGATGTCACACCGGTCATCATGCTGACGGCCAAGACCGAGATCCGGGACCGGATTACCGGGCTTGATGCCGGTGCGGACGATTATCTGACGAAACCGTTTGCGATGGGGGAACTGCTCGCACGGCTCCGGTCCATGACAAGAAGAAACAGCACGTTTGCGCCAAAAACGCTGACGTTCGGCTGCATTTCCCTGGACATGGCCGAACAGGAACTGACCGGAAAAAGTTCGGTCCGCCTGGCGGGAAAGGAGTCAAAACTCATGGAGTTTCTTCTGCAGAATCCCGATAAAAACCTGTCTACGGCGGATATTTTTCGCCGGGTATGGGGAGACGAACCGTCGGCAGATCCGGGGATTGTGTGGATGTATGTGTCTTATCTCCGGCAGAAACTTCAGGCGATTTCGGCAGATGTGGAGATCAGCGGTGAGGAGGGCGGAAACTTTTGCCTCCGCAAAAAATCATGAATCCGCGGTCGCTTTCCCGGAGGATGCGGGTCCGGTTTGTCGGACTTGCAACCTGGGCGGTAGTGGTTCTTCTGGTGCTGGTGCTCGGCGCGGTCAATTTTTTCAATACGTACCGGGCTGAAAGGGAAATTCACACGGTTCTGGATGTGATTCTGGACAATGACGGAATCCTCCCGTCCGGTATCCGGTTCGGCGAGAATTCGGTTCTGGATGCCGAGCCGGAGCAGCCGTTTCAGACAAGATATTTCTTCGTATCCTATGACAGGGAAGGCAGCATCGAGAGTCTCCGGATGGATCACATTGCGGCCGTGAGCGAAGAAAATGCGCTGGAGTACGGGGAACTGATCCGGACCGGAATCAAGGACTCCGGCATCATCCGGCGGGGCCATGCGTTTTACGCCTACCGGAAGACTGTGACGGATGACGGCAGGACATTGATCGCGGTTCTGGACAGTACGCGGACATTTTCTTCCCTTCAGATTTTTCAGTCGTCATCTCTTGCGTTCGGCATTCTCTGTACCGTACTCTATGTTTTAATCCTGACACTTTTGTCCGGGCGGGTGATCGCTCCGTTCATCCGGAACATGGAAAACCAGCGGCAATTTATCACCAATGCAGGGCATGAGCTGAAGACCCCGCTTGCGATTATCTCCGCCAATACGGAGGTGATTGAGATGATGAACGGAAAATCGGAGTGGACGGACAGTATCCACGCGCAGATAAAACGTCTGTCGGGACTGGTCGGTGATCTGATCACTCTTGCAAAGGTCGGTGAGCAGCAGGATATCGTCCTGACGGAAGTGGATTTTTCCGGCGCAGCGGCGGACGCGGTTGCGGCCTTTGGCCCGCTCGCGGCGAAAGAAGAAAAGAAGCTGCTGTCGGAAATAGCGCCGGATGTCACAGTGATGGCGGAGGAAAAAACACTTCGGGAGCTGATCAGCATTCTTTTGGACAATGCGGTGAAATACTGCGATGACGGAGGCGACATTCTGCTCCGGCTTTCGCGGACAAAGAGGAAAAAAGGAGCGGTTCTGGAAGTGTCAAATCCGTATGCTGACGGTGCGCATACGGACTACAGCCGCTTTTTTGAGCGATTTTACCGGGCGGACACTTCTCACAGCAGTGAAAAGCAGGGATACGGCATCGGGCTTTCCATGGCGCAGGAACTGGCGAAACTGTTCGGCGGAAATATTTCGGTCGCATACCGGGACGGAAGGATTTATTTTACCGTTTCCCTCTGATCATGTATAATATTGCCTGCGGGTGTTCGGAACGAAGGCTGGGATTCCGGACGCCTGCAGGCATTTTGGTATCATTCGAAGGAAGCTGTGCGTGCGATGAGCGCGCCGGAAGAATGCCCGCAGAAGAATGAGAGAATGAAAATCGTGAACGAAATACCCTGACGATCAATGAGGAGATCACACCGATGGCAGAAGAACATAAGAGAAGAGTTCATTACAGCGGCAAATATCCGCGTCATTTCAATGAAAAATACAAAGAACACAACCCGGAAAAATATGCGGATCAGATTGAACATGTCATTTCCAAGGGCAACACGCCGGCCGGAATGCATATTCCGATCATGGTGGATGAGATTCTGGATGTCCTGAAGATCCGGCCCGGAATGCGGGGGTGCGACTGTACCCTCGGCTACGGCGGTCACACGAGGAAAATGCTGGAGTGTCTGGAAGGACAGGGCCACATGGATGCGACCGACGTGGACCCGATTGAATCGGAAAAGACAAAGAAGCGCCTTGCGGACGCCGGTTTCGGAGAGGAGATTCTTACAATTCACCGGATGAATTTCCGTGATGTCGATCAGATCCGGCCGGAAGGAGGTTTCGACTTTCTTCTCGCGGACCTTGGTGTAAGTTCTATGCAGATTGATGATCCGTCGAGAGGATTTTCCTATAAGACAAAGGGCCCGCTGGATATGCGTCTGGATCCGACAAGCGGCGTCCCGGCGGCAGACCGTCTGCGTGAACTGACGGAGGATGAGATCGCGGGAATGCTGATCGAAAACTCGGATGAGCCGTTTGCGGAAGAGATCGCAAAAGAGATCACAAATACATACCGGAAGGGCGGAGATATCCGCGAGACCACGGATCTTGCAGAGATTGTGGCGGCGGCACTGAAAAAAGTATCCTCGAAGAAACTTCCGAAAGAGGAGTACGAGGATACCGTCAGGAAGTCCTGCGCGCGAACCTTTCAGGCGCTTCGCATCGATGTCAACAGCGAGTTTGAAGTGATCTATACATTTCTGGATAAACTCCCGGATGTACTCGCGGCCGGCGGAAGAGCCGCGATTCTCACCTTCCACTCCGGCGAGGACCGGCTGGTCAAGAAGGCTTTTCGAGAAGGAAAAAAGAGAGGAATTTACTCGGAGATCTCGGAGGAGGTCATCCGTCCGGGCAGAGAGGAGTGCTTCCGCAATCCCCGTGCGCATTCCACAAAACTGCGGTATTGCGTGAAGGCCCTGGACGGGCCGGAATCGGATTCCGGCATCTGAGATACGCCTGGGGAGACTGAGGTTTAAAGCGCCCGTTGGCGTGAGTGGTGCCGGGATCGGATTCCGGTAACGGAGATATGCCGGGGAAGACTGAGGTTTAAAGCGCCCGGCTGTGGGAACCGGACAGCTGCCGTGATCCGGCGGCGAAAGTTGCGGTTTCCTCGCGGTTCATGTTAGACTGTAACATACCGGCCGGGGAACAGCTTCCCCGGGAAAAGAAATAACAGAAAGTCAGGAGAAATACCATGATGCGTTTTGCACTGCCGGCGATCGGCGCTGTCATCACAGCGTACTGTATATATCGCCTTCGAAAAAATGAAGAACCGGCGAGAGCGAAGAGAATCGCCCTCGCTGCATATCTGATGCTGAATCTAACGGTGATTTCGCTGCTGTTTTCGATTCAGATTTACTCGATTCTTCCGACACCGTGGAATTATGTGGTCTATTATGCGATCTTCGGTGTTGTCTGCATCGGATCGGGACGGTATCTGATCAAACCGTACCGCACACCGAAGGCAGGTGAAGAGGAAGAGACGGTTTCCGCCGGACCGCGGGAAGACAAAAATCTCCGAAGAAAACGCAATCGTCTTCGCAGGAATTCGATGAGACGGTATTAAGCGGGCCACCGAAAAGACAAGGGGAAAAACAACAGAAAAAACAACAGAGAAAAACAACGGAAAAGACAACAGGAAGGACAGATCGACTATGGGAATTCGCTATACACTATTCTGTGCCCTGCACCAGATGACGGCGGGTAAAGAAAACCGGAAGGAAGCCGCGGACCGTCTGCGAAAAATGGCCCGGGATCCGGAGCGGAGCTTTGGCGGCTGGTGTACCGATATTCCAAGCGATGAGACCTTTCTCTGTTCCAAAGTACGGATCCGGTCGAGGTGCGGTGAGGAACGCCGGCAGGAAATATTTTCCTGTCTTCGCATGAACCTCACCGGAAAAATGAAACACCGCCGAGCGCTTCTCTATGTCGCCGGGGTTAATCTCCCGCGGGGAGCGCAGAAGGAGTCCGTCCGGTTTGCCCGTGATCTCGGAAAGCAGAGTTCCCGGGATGTCTGGTATCCGTGTTATCCGACGATGCCCGATTACAGCATTCTCGATTCGGTTGAGATGGTGCTGGAAACCTACCGCCAGATGCTGGAAGAATACCGGCCGGAAGATATCGCGTTCTACGGATACTCTTTGGGCGCAATGGTGGCGATCAGTACGCTCGGATATAACAACAGCGCCTTTATCGAAGGCCGGCGCAAGGTGCGTCTGCCGATGCCGTCCATGCTTCTTCTGGTCTCTCCGGCTGCGGTTCCGTCCGACGGAACCGAGTGGAGACAGATGAAACTTCTCGAGCGGAAGGATATCATGATGGAGGCGGATTATGTCTATATGATGCGGGATGTTCTCTGCGCGGGACGACCGGATGTGCCGCGCTTTATGCTGAGCGGGGACCGGCTGGATACGACCGATTTTCCGGAAACCTACATCTGGTATGGCGGGGATGAGATCCTGAGTGCCAAGAAGAAAACGTGGGTCAATGATTTTGAGGTAATCCCGGACCGGCTTCACATCCGGACAGCCCCGGGAATGTGCCACAGTTACTGCATTGCGGTGCGTTTTCCGGAGGCGCAGAGAGATTACCGGGAGGCGGTTCACATTCTTTCCGGAAGCGGAGGGCGCTGAGTACGTTGAGCATCGAAGCGTTGAGCGCGTTTGGATGAACAATTCCGCGGATTTTAACAGCAAGGGCCGCAGATCGGTCATCGATTGCGGCTGAATCAGGAGTAATCAATATGAGCAATGAATTTCGTCTTGAAGACGTGACGGACGGAAAGCAATACGGCATCCACGATATGGTGCGCGTCGGCTGCGGCGACTGTGAAGGCTGCAGCGCCTGCTGCCGCGGGATGGGAACATCCATCATTCTGGATCCCTATGATATGTGGAATCTCGAGCGGGCGCTCGGGGAAGATACCAAAGCGATCTTTCGGGATCACCTTGAAAAACACATTCAGAACGGACTGATTCTGCCGAATCTGAAGATGGCGGGAAAGGAAGAAACCTGCACCTTTCTGAATGAGGAGGGCCGCTGCAGCATCCATCCGTTCCGCACCGGACTCTGCCGTCTCTACCCGCTGGGACGGAAATACGATGAGACGGAAAACGGCGGGTTTTCCTATATCTTGATGCGGGACGCCTGTCAGAAGAAGGATCTCACGAAGGTAAAACTGAAAAAGTGGATCGACATCGATCACCTTCCGGAAAATGACGCCTATCACATTCGGTGGCATTGGTTTGTCCGGACAATGGAGCAGAAAATGCTGTCGTTTTCCGTGCCGGAACAGATGAAGCTGGCGGAATATATTCTGAAAATGTTTTTTGAGGTTCCGTACCGAGCGGAAGAGAGTTTTTATCCGCAGTTTGAAAAGCGAATGAGTATGGCGGAGAGAAAATGCGGAATACAACGGGAGAGGGGAACAACGGATGAATCTGACACATGAGATACAGTCGATCGTTTACGCGATACCGGGTACGATCCTCGGCATTACGCTGCATGAATTTGCACATGCCGCGACGTCCTACGCGCTGGGGGATCCGACACCGAGGTATGACGGAAGGCTGAGTCTGAATCCCCTTCGACATTTTGAGTGGAAGGGAACGCTCTGTCTGATCCTGTTTCATTTCGGATGGGCTAAGCCGGTCATGATCAACCCGCGGTATTACAAAAATCCGAGGATTGGATCGATGCTGGTTGCCGCCGCGGGTCCGCTGACGAATCTGATCCTGTCCTTTCTGTCGCTGGTGGTCTACACGCTGAGTCTGATCTTTCTGCAGGGAACGGAAGCGGGATATATGATCGGGACCTTCTCACAGTATTCGGCCTTCATCAATGTGGGACTTTTTGTATTCAATCTGATTCCGATTCCGCCGCTGGACGGTCACCATATTCTCGGAGGACTGATTCCGCCGGTCCGGAAGCTTTACAGCCGCTTTTCACAGGCGATGCCGGTGATTCTGCTGCTCATTGTATTTACCGGCGTGGCAAATGGTCCGCTCGCGTATCTTGACGCTCTGGTGATTCAGAAAGTATGGTATCTGGCAGCATTGTTTCTGAATATGATTCTGCCGGTATTTCTGTAACAAAGCGGTAAAGAGATCCCGGGTGCGGCGGAAAATCGGCAGAGAAATTTCGAAAACCGGTTGACAGGGCCTAAAAATTTTGTATAATTAAATTGTACACAACGTAAAATCATTTCACACCAAGGAGGTTTGACATGGAATATAAATTTGATTCGAAGAATTTTGAGGAAGAAGTATTAAAGAGTGATGTTCCGGTTCTGGTTGATTTCTATGCCGACTGGTGCGGTCCGTGCAAGATGATGGCGCCGGTTGTTGCGAAGTTTGCGGAAGAGTTTGACGGAAAGGTCAAGGTCGGAAAGATCAATGTCGACGACAACGGCGAGATCGCTCAGAAGTACGGTGTTATGTCGATCCCGAATTTTAAGTTTTTCAAGAACGGTGAAGTGGTGGACAACATTGTCGGTGCCGTTAATCCGGAGATGCTCCGCGAGAAGGTAACCAGTCTGCTCGGCTGAGGAGTCTGAGAATACGCTTCGCCCTGTATGGTGGAGGAGACCGGACGGAATCCGGAACAGAAGAGAAGAACGAAATGGGAACGCAGCGTCTGAGGGAGAAATCCCCGGACACTGCGTTTTTGTTATGGAGCCGAAGGTTTCTTGCGGACGATGGTTCCGGAAAAGACACAGGCAGCAGGAACGATTGTGCATGATATGCACGATACAAAACTTACAAAAGAAGTATGAAATGTGCAAAAGATACATAAAAAAACAAAAACGGCAGATTACACAAAATAAGTCATGTGCATTTGTACTATATTTCACGACAGAAAGGTTTGACTTATATACATAACTACTATATACTTCAGATAGCGGTCAGGTGACCGGATTTTTTTACAAGTTATTAGTTAATATACTTAATTAAACATTTAGGAGGATGTAGGGAAATGAAGTTTTATCTGGACAGCGCAAAGTTAGACGAGATCGATTATGCGTATAAGACGTTCGGAATTGATGGTGTTACGACCAATCCGAAACACATCATGCTGAGCGGAAAACCGTTTGTTACGGCGATCAAAGACATCGCCGAGTGGATCCGGCAGAACGGTCTGGATGGAATCGACAAGTTCCCGGTTTCCATCGAGGTCAACCCGCATCTTGATACGGCAGATGCGATTGTAGCGGAAGCGGAAAAATATGCGGCGATTTCCCAGAACTTTGCGATCAAGATTCCGGCAACCGAGTTCGGAATCGAGGCGGCCAGAAAACTGGAGAAAAAGGGCATCCGGACCAATCTGACCCTTGTCTTTGCTCCGGCGCAGGCGATCTTTGCCGGAAAAGCAGGTTCCCTTTTTGTTTCCCCGTTCATCGGATGGAAAGAGGATAACGGCGAGGACTGCAAGCGCTATATCAAGGACATTGTGGATATCTATAAAAACTACGGCTGGTACGGAAAGACACAGATCATCTGTGCGGCGATCCGTTCCCCGAAGCAGATCGTGGACTGCGCGGTTGCCGGAGCGGACATTGTGACGGCAGGTCTTGCGGTGTACAAGGCAGCACAGCATCACGCATATACGACGCAGGGGCTCGGAACATTCTGTGATGCCTGGGATCATACCGCCACGGAGTGAGAAGGAATCCTTCGGAACCGTAACCTTTCAGAATTTGAATAACGTCTCAGACAGTCGAAGCGATTCAGCTGTCCGGGACGGGAGGGCAAAAGACATGAAGATCGGATTTATCGGACTCGGAATCATGGGCGAGTCCATGTGTGCGAATATTGTAAAGAAACATGATGATACGGTGTATTGCTATGACATGGTTCCGGAAAAGGTGAACCAGCTTGCCGCCGAGGGTGCGGTAGCCTGCGAAAGCAATGCGGATCTGGCGGAGAAGTCGGACGTAATCATTTCCATGGTTCCGAAGTCGGAGCACTCGAAAGCGGTTTATACGGAGATTCTTCCGAAACTCGGCAAAGGTAAGATCTGCATCGATATGAGTACCATTGATCCCGGTGTTTCCGTGGAGATTGCGGAGATGGTCAAGAAGACCGGTGCGCAGTTTGCCGATGCTCCGGTGGTTAAGTCCAAACCGGCGGCGATCGCGGGAAAACTCGGAATCTATGTCGGCTGTGACGAGGAGCTTTACGATTCCGTCAAACCGGTTCTCTCCTACATGGGTGAAAATGTGATCCGTATGGGAAAGAACGGAACCGGTATTACGATGAAGATTCTTCATAACGCGCTGGTCGGCCAGATCCAGAATGGCGTAAATGAAGTGTCCAATCTTGCGGCGGTATGTGGAATCGACATTCAGACCTTTGCGACCGCAATCTCCTATGGAGGCGGACAGAACTTCTATCTCGACAGCAAAAAGGATGTCATCGAGAAAAATGACTTCACGACCGCATTTTCCATCGAAAATATGAACAAGGACGTTCACATCTGCAAAAAACTTGCCGAGGAAAAAGGTCTTCCGATGCCGGGCGAGATGAACGTGGTCCGCGTCTACGAGAAGGCGATGGAGATGGGATTCGGCAAAGAAGATTTCTCTGCAACCGTCAAAGTGATTCGAAGTGAGAAGGCCTGAGCGATGGGAATACTGGAACATTTGAATGAAGTCAATGACGTGGTGATCCGGTCGGTTCTGGACCGCGAGGCATTCAGAACCTACGGGAGAGTGATCCGGGGATATGATTTCTCGGAGATCACCGACTATATGGAACACAAAACACCGATTCCGGAAAACGGCAATGTCTATGTGGCATCGGTGGAGGAGATGGAAACGTTTTCCGTGGCAGACAGGGTGAAGAACCTGATCTACGGCGGTATGCCGATCGAGATCGGCTACTGCAACGGCCGCAACACCACATTGAACGGATTTGAGTATCACAAGGGAAGCGAGATCAACATCGCCGTGACGGATTTTATGCTCTGTCTCGGGCATGTGTGGGATATCGAAAACAATACCTATGATGCGGAAAAGGTGCAGGTTTTCTTTGTTCCGAAGGGAACCGCGATTGAGATGTATCAGACGACGCTGCATCTGTCTCCGTGCAGAGTGACGGATGAGGGGTTCCGCGGCGTGGTGATTCTTCCGAAAGGTACAAACACACCGCTCGAAAAAGAGATTCCGGTGGATGAAGAGGGACAGCTTCTTCTCCAGAAGAACAAATGGGTTATCGCTCATCCGGAACGGGAACCGCTGATGAAGCAGGGGGCAGTCGGCGGAGTGATCGGGCCGAACAGGGAACTGAAATACTGACGGACGGAGGTATAAATGGAGATCTTTGCAAAAGGAAGTACCTTTCGCCTGACCGATCACGGAAAGGTTC
This sequence comes from [Clostridium] aminophilum, assembly GCF_900101295.1. GTDB lineage: Bacteria > Bacillota > Clostridia > Lachnospirales > Lachnospiraceae > Clostridium_R > Clostridium_R aminophilum_A. Next base: position 80,975 of record NZ_FOIL01000004.1, read on the forward strand.
TTTTGGAGGCGTCCGATGAGAAACCGATGATTTTCGCGGGACACGGAACGGAACAGGTGGAAATGTACCGCGGAAATTTTAAGATCGAAGATCGGGTGGAAGAGAGAGTCGCACTTCCGATTCTGCATTCGGAAGAAAAAGACGGGGCTCTGATTCTGGATTTCGGGGGACAGATCGAGGGGAGAATCGAGGCGGACAACGACTGTTCCGTGATCCGGTTCCGGAGCAGGAATCCGGAGATCAACCGGTTCTGGATCCGTTTGGCAGCCGAGCCGGGAGAACATGTCTACGGATGCGGCGAACAGCTTTCGTATTTTGATCTTCGCGGGAGACATTTTCCGCTGTGGACCGGAGAGACGGGAGTCGGCCGTGACAAGACGACGTATGTAACCTGGCGGAGCGATGTGGAAAACCGGGCAGGGGGAGATTATTACAACACAAGTTTTCCCGAAACGACCTTTGTCTCTTCGCGGAAATATTATCTTCACGCGGAGACGACAGCGTATGCGGATTTTGATTTCCGGAGTCCGGAGTATCATGAACTTCAGATCTGGGAAGTGCCCGCTTCGATCCGGATCGAGTCGGCGGACAGTTTTCCGGAACTTCTGAAAAAAGAGACGGCATTTCTCGGAAGACAGCCGGAACTGCCGGAATGGACCCGTCACGGACTGATACTTGGAGTCCAGGGCGGCAGCGAGCGGAGCTTCGGGATTGCGGAGAAAGTCCGTTCCGGCGGAGTCGGACTCGCGGGCGTCTGGTGTCAGGACTGGTGCGGAAAGCGCGTGACCACGTTCGGAAAACGGCTCCAGTGGGATTGGCATTACCACCCGCAGATGTACGGAGATCTTCCGGAGCGGATCCGGGAACTCCACCGCGAAGGAATCCGGTTCCTCGGATATGTGAATCCGTATCTGGTGAAGGACGGTATGCTGTTCCGGGAAGGAATGGAAAAAGGATATTTTGCCAGAAAGTCCGACGGATCGTTCTATCTGGTCGATTTCGGTGAATTTGACTGCGGCGTGGTTGATCTGACGAATCCGGAGGCCTTTGACTGGTTCAAAGGGATCATCGAAACATATTCTATCGGCATCGGAATCGACGGCTGGATGGCGGATTTCGGAGAATATCTTCCGACCGACGACATTGTCCTCGCAAGCGGAAAGCCGGCGATGATCGAGCACAACCGGTGGCCGATGCTGTGGGCAAAATGCAACTATGAGGCGGTAAAAGAGACCGGGAACCTCGGGAAGATCGTCTATTTCATGCGGGCGGGGGGAACCGGAAGCCAGAAATACAACACCCTGATGTGGGCCGGAGATCAGTCGGTTGACTTTTCCAGACATGACGGTCTCTGCACGGTGATCGCGGCGGCGCTCAGCTGCGGCATGACCGGAATGGGTCTTCATCACAGTGACATCGGGGGATATACATCTCTGTTCGGCAATGTGCGGACGAAGGAAGTGTTCTTCCGCTGGGCGGAAATGGCGGCGTTCACGCCGGTTATGCGAACGCATGAGGGAAACCGGCCGGATGACTGTTATCAGTTTTATGATGACGAGGACGGAATCCGGCGGATGGCGAGACTGACCGGGATTTTCCGGATGCTGTCGCCTTACGTCACGGAGGCGGTCCGCGAAAACCATGAAAAAGGATTGCCGGTTCAGCGGGCGCTGTTTCTCCACTATGAGGGGGATGAGAGGTGTTATACCGAACAGTTCGAGTATCTTCTCGGACGGGATCTCCTTGCGGCGCCGGTCTGGAAGGAAGGACGGAAAGAATGGGACGTCTATCTTCCGGACGATGAATGGATTCATCTCTGGACCGGCAGAGAATACGGAAAGGGAAACAATGTGGTAGGCGCAGAACTCGGCTTTCCGCCGGTGTTCTACCGGAAACGTTCGAAATACGCGGATCTGTTTGAGAAAATCCGCGGAACGTATGGAGCCTGATGGTACGTTATGCCTGTATTAAATTATTTATTATTTTTCACTGTGATCCTGCTTGCCAATATCATGCAGGGCATCACCGGATTTGCCGGTACGATTCTGGCCATGCCGTTCAGTCTGATGCTGGTCGGATACCCGGTGGCGAAACCGGTTCTCAATGTGCTGGGTCTTTTGAGCGGCGTCTATGTCTTTCTGGAACAGAAAAAACAGGTTCAGTGGAAAGAAGTGAGGACGATTGTTCTGATCATGGCAGCCGGCATTTTCCTTGGAATCTATATCAAGGGATTATTTGCCGGGAGAGAACAGTTTCTCATTCGGGCACTCGGCGTGTTTGTGATCATTCTGGGTCTTCAGGGCCTGATCGGCCGGATCCGGGGAAAGAAGAATCCGATGCGGCCGGATCATCCGCTGCTCTATCTGATTCTTCCGCTCGCCGGCATTGTCCACGGAATCTTTGTCTCCGGCGGACCGCTTCTGATCAGTTATCTGACCAGAAAGCTTCCGGACAAGAATTCGTTCCGGGCGACGATTTCCACCGTGTGGATCGTCCTCAACTCCATCGTACTGATCGATGATATCCGGAGCGGATACTGGAATCCGGGACTGATCGGCACACTGCTGATCGCGGTTCCGTTTCTGTTGGCTGCGATGAAGATCGGAAGCATCCTGTATCACCGGATGAGTCAGCAGGTGTTCATGATCCTGACCTATCTTCTTCTTGCGGTCTCAGGCGTGACACTGCTTCTGAAATGATTGCTCTGCCGAATGGATAACGGCGGCGGAACACAGGGAAATGATAGTAAAACACACATTAGAGGAGGAAAAGGAACTATGAAAAAACAGGTTTTGGCAGGAGTTATGGCAGCGGCGATGACAGCGGCACTTGCAGCTTGCGGATCTTCTGCGGGAAGCAAGACGACAACCGCGGCTGTGGAGTCCAAAGCAGCGGAGACAACGGCGGCTGCGGAGTCCAAAGAGGAGTCCAAAGAAGCGGCGGCAGCGGGAAGCGGAAAAACCGTTAAGATCATCTGCCCCTACGGCGTAGGCGGTACTGCGGATATCATCGGCAGAAAGTATGCGGAAGTAGCGACCAAACTTCATCCGGAATACAACTTTATCGTGGAGCAGCAGACCGGTGGTGACGGATTTGCGGCGGCAACCGCATTTTCTCAGGAGGATGTGAACACAACCGATCTTCTGGTATACGGTTACGGCGTTGCCTACCGTCATGACCTTGGAAAGCAGTATCAGACAGAAGTGGTTGATTTCGACCGCAATGAAATCCGTCCGATCGCAACCATCGATGACAGAACATGGATTCTCTACACCACACCGGATCAGACTCTCGAGACCATTCTCGATAAGTCCAAGAACGGCGGCATCAAGATGTCCGGCGGAAATCCGCTGTCCGATCCGCATCTGGCACTCGGCTCTCTTCTCGCACAGGAAGGCGGAAAGGTAATGGTTGTTCCGTATGACGGCGGTGCGGCTCAGAAGAAGGGACTTACCGACGGCGAGGTTGACGTATTTGTCGGAACGACTCAGGCGGCGCAGGAAGACGTGGAAGCGGGCAATCTGGTACCGATTCTTGCATTCTCCGATCGTGAGTTCAAGGGCTTCAAGGGACCGAAGGGAGATCTCGCGGTTCCGACGGTAGCCGGCGACACCAAGGCAAAGGAGCTGGATGCTTCCAAGGATTACACCGGTTCCATTCTCGCGGCAGGCGGCTCTCTGGCAGTCAGAAAGGGCGCTTCCAAGGAATGGGAGGATGCGATGATCCAGGTTGCGAAGGATGTCTGGGCTTCCGACGAGTATTCCCAGTTCATCAGCTCCATCCTTCTGAACAAGTATGAAGTATACGGTGAGGAAGATGTTCAGCACTATGAGGATGCCTGCAAGAAGGCAGTAGAGGCGTTCAAGCAGCTCAGCGGAAAGTAATTTCGCTGCCCGTCCTTCGCAGCGCATACGGAGCGACTGCGATGCGGGGAATCCAGGAAAAAATCCGTAAAACCAACAGGCCCCGGTCCATTCTTCCGGAAAGGCCGGGGCCTGATCTGCGTGTTAGCCGGCCCAAGTCCGTGCCTGGGCGCGGACTTGGCGGCACCGCGATGACGAGAGAAAACCGAGAAGCGTAGTTCGCCTCGTTTCGGTGTTCCGTCCGATAGAAAAAATCTGCTTTTGAAAGAGGGAAAGACACATGAAGTTCAAAATTAAAACGAACCTCACCGCGGGACTTGTGATGGGAATCTTTTCCATCGTCATGCTCCTGATCATGCCGACTCAGGTACGTCTTCCGATGTGGGATTCGGGCGCCCCGAGTCCGAGAATTATTCCCGGAATCTGCCTTGTGGGCATTCTGATCTGCAGTGTTATTTTACTGATCCAGAGTCTGGTTTTTCACAAAGAACATATCTATGAATTTGATTGGAACAATGAAAAACACGAGCTTGTCCTCATTGCCGTTCTGGTTCTGTTCGTGATCGGAACCAGCATGATCGGATTCGTTCCGGCAGGCATTCTCGCTTTCTGCTTCATACAGTGGTATGAGGGAGAGCGCAAGCCGTTTATCTATATTTACACGATTCTGTTTGTCTTCTTTGTTTACTGGCTGTTCCTGAATGTGTTCCATGTTTCTCTTCCGGCAGGACTTCTCAGTTTTCTCAAGTGACGGAAAGGGGATAGAACATGAGCTATTTTGATTATGTGTCGCAGGCGTTTCTTGCCGTCTTCACGATCCAGAATATTGCGGTCATTTTCGGCGGAATGCTTCTTGGAATGGTCATCGGATGCATTCCGGGGCTTTCCGTAACGCTCGGCATCATTTTGTTTCTGCCGCTGACCTACAGCATCAAGGATCCGTCCACCGCGATCATTTCGCTTCTGGCAGTATACGTGGGCGGAATGTACGGAGGATCGATCAGTGCGATCACACTGAATACGCCCGGAACCAACTCGGCGATTGCGACGACGTTTGACGGATATCCGCTGGCGAAGAAGGGAAGAGTACTGCAGGCGCTGGACACTTCGCTGTTCGCCTCCTCATTCGGCGGAATTATCGGAGCGGCGCTGCTTCTCCTTCTCTCTGCGCCTATCGCACAGTTTGTCAATAAATTCACCTCGGTGGAATATTTTTCCATGGCGGTGCTCGGTATTTCACTTCTGGCGGGCGTCAGCGGCAATTCCCTTCCGAAGGGAATTCTGTCAGGACTGTTCGGAATTCTCCTCGCCAGCGTCGGCGTCGATGCGGTGACCGGTGTTGCGCGATTCACATTCGGCATCCCGGTTCTTCAGTTCGGCATCGATATGCTTCCGGCGATGATCGCGCTGGTTGCGCTGAAGCAGGTCTGTGAGAAGCTGTCGGAATACAAGGTGACCGGCGGAGACATGGGCTCGGCGACAAAGATTGACAAGAGAGGTCTGACCGCGGGGGAAATGAAGTCGATCCTTCCGGCGTGCACGCTCTCTACGCTGATCGCGTCCTTTATCGGCGCGATGCCGGGTGTCGGCGGCGGAGTGGCGCAGTTTCTCTGCTACAATCAGGTAAAACAGACGTCGAAGCATCCGGAACGGTTCGGAAAAGGAAGCCTTGAGGGCATCGCTGCGGCGGAGTCTTCGAACAATGCGGTGGTCGGATCGGCGATGATCCCGCTTCTGACCATGGGTATTCCGGGAGACGGCGTAACGGCGCTTCTTCTCGGCGCATTCATTCTTCACGGCCTGCAGCCGGGACCGAATATGTTTACGAAACAGGCGCCGCAGGCGTACACCATCATTGTGGGATGTCTTGTGGCGAATCTCTTCCTGTATCCTCTCGGAAAGGTGATGACAAGACTTGTCGCAAAGGTTGTCCAGGTGCGCTACACCTATCTTGCACCGGCGATCATGCTGTTCTGTTTTGCGGGAGCATTTGCCGGTACCGGAAACTTTAAGGAGATGGCCTTCTGCGCCGCACTTCTGGTATTTAGCTATCTTTTGAAGATTCTTCAGATTGACGCGATTCCGATGCTTTTGGGACTGATTCTTGCCAAGATCATGGAGACAAATTTTGTGACATCCATGATGTCGTATGACAGGGATTATCTGATCTTTTTCAAGAGACCGATTTCCCTGATCATTCTGATTATCACGGTCATTCTGGTCGCTTCGATGATCCGCATCAACAAGAAAGTGGAAGCGTTGAATGCCGCACAGGCGGGGGAGATCGAAAAAATTCATCAGGAAATGAACACCAAAGAGACAGACCGGGCGGAAAGCCTGATCTGAAGGGAATGCGAGGAATAAGACAATGAGCTTTCAGGCAGCATACGTTCCGATCGGAGTCGGAACATTTCATTTGGAGAGTGCACAGGAACAGTTTGAACAATCAATCGCGCTGCTGCGGCGCATCGATCCGGAGATTCGGGTTCCGGACGAAATGCTTCTCTCCATCGATCTTCTGAACCGGTTTCTGGACGACATCGATCCGGATCTGATCATTCTCCAGAATATTACTTTTGCAAATGCGGCGTACGCGAGCGAGATTCTTCGCCGGTTCCGCTGTCCGATTCTTTTGTGGACACTTCGGGAACCGGTGATCGACGGAGGGCGTCTCCGCCTGAACTCACTGACCGGTGCATTCTCTGCCGGCAATGCCATCCGCGCATTTCGAAAAGACCGTCCGTTCGAGTACATTTTCGGCGCGCCGGATGAGAGGGAAGTGGAGAACAAAGTGTCCGCGGTGGTACGCGCGGCAAAGACGAAAAAGGAACTGCAGGGACTGAAGCTGGTGTCCATCGGCCATACACCGCAGGGGTTCGGTTTCGGCCGTGCGCTGGATGCGGACATGATGTCGGTGTTCGGTGCCGTTCTGGAATCCATCGAGTCCCGGGAGCTGATCGGAAAAGCGCTTCGTTACACGGATGAGGAATGTGCGCCGTATCTCGAGGAGGCGAGAAAGCAGGTGACCGGTCTGGAAAAGACGCCGGAAAAGAATGTGAAGGACTTTGCCCGGCTTTACAAGGCGTACAAAGATTATGTCACGGAGAACCACGTCGGAGCGGTATCGTCGAGATGCTGGCCGGACTTCTTCACGGAATTCGGCACGCCGGTCTGCATGGTGCTGTCGCTTCTGAATGCAATGGGCGTCTGTGCGAGCTGTGAGTCTGATACCTACGGGGCACTGTCCATGTTCATCGGCCGGAGCCTTACCGGCAATTCCTGCTTCTTCGGTGATCCTGTTTCGCTTGACGAGTCGGAGAACAGCGTCACGTTCTGGCACTGCGGCATGGCGTCCTGCGATCTGGCGAGAAAGGATACCGGGGCGGAAGTCGGTGTTCATCCGAACCGAAAACTCGGACCGACGATGGAATTCGGCTGTGAGAAGGCGGACGCGGCAACCATCTTCCGCGTCGGAAGAGATGAGAACGGCTCGTTCCGCTTCTTTATCGCTGAGGGATCGGTGATGGACAAGCCGAAGCAGTTCAGCGGCACATCCATCGTCGTGAAGACGGAAAGCCGGTGCCGGGAACTGGTCGAGAACGCCGTACTGGAAGGCTGGGAACCGCATTATGCGGTGATTTACGGAAAATGTGCGGAGGAACTGGAGATTCTGGGGCATATGCTCGGAATCCGGGTCTGCCGATTCTGAAAAAGAACAAAGTCCGCAGGCGGACTTAAAGCGCAGTTGAGCTCTGCCGGAATGAGATGACAGAGATCGGTGACGGACATCGGTTTTTCGCCATGGACCGGTGTCCGCCTTTTGCGTTATACTAAAATAATACTGATTATATCATTGTTTTCTTAGAGGTTTCAGCAGACGGCACGGATTTTCAAAGGAAATGGATGCTTCGCATCGAAAATCCGGCCGTGGAAACGTTTTAAACATCGTTTCCCAATATTAAGTATGTTATGGCAGAGGGGAGATAAGACCGTGGAATATGCTGGAATGAACCTTAACAATCTTAAGAATTCAAACCGGACAGAAATCCTGCGTCTTCTGAACAATCGCGGGTCGATGGCACGCAAGGATATTGCGGGGGAACTCGGCCTTACACCTGCCGCGGTCACGCAGATCTGCGGCGATCTCCTGAAGGAGGGAATTCTTCGGGAGATGGGGGAGATGAACGAGGAGAAGCGGGTCGGAAGAAAAAAGATTCTGGTCGGAATCGATGAAACATATGCAGCCATCGGCGGAATAACCATCGAGGGCGGCGAAACCTTTCTGTCAGTATCCACACTTCGCGGAACGCTTATATGCGGAACCGTGATTGCCACGGACGACGGTGTGCCGCCGGAGATTTTTCTTGCCCGATGCGCGCAGGAACTGAAAAAACTCCTGAAAAAGGCAGGGTCGGAACACATTCTCGGCGTCGGCGTGTCCATTCCCGGTGCGGTCCGCAGAAAGGACGGCACAAGCATTCTCGCCATCCGTGTGTGGAAGGATGAGGTTCCGGTCCGCCGGATTCTGGAAAAACTGCTGGACGTTCCGGTGATTGTGGAGAACAACGTCAAGGCGTTCGCGGAAGCGGAACTGACCTTCGGCGTGGGACGGCAGGCGGACAATCTTCTGTTTGTCAAATGGGGCCCCGGCGTGGGATCAGCGATCGCCATCGACAGCGAAATCTATGACAACCGGAAGGGACGGGCTTCGGAACTCGGTCATGTGGTTGCGGATAAAAACGGAAAACTCTGCACCTGCGGGAAGAGAGGCTGTCTGGAAACGCTGGTTTCCGCAGCCGGGATTACGGAGCAGGTGAAAGCGGCGTTCACGAAAGAATCCATGCCGGAATTATGGAGATGGTGCGGCGGAGATACCGGAAAAATCACCGAGACATCGATCCGGGAGTGGTCGGCGGCGGATGATCCGGCGCTTTACCGTGTTTTCGACCGGGTACTGGAATGTTTTACAAGAAATATCGCCAATGCGGCGACGGTTCTTGCCCCGGACAATGTGATCTATTATGGGGATATGTTTGAGATCCCGTATTTCCGCGAACATTTTGTGCAGGCATACCGGGAAAATGATGCACAGTACCGCGACGGCTTTCTGGTGCACTCGGAACTCAGCGGCAGAATCCGTTTTATCGGAGCGCTGGCTGTGGTGTTCAATGAAAAGTTTCTGAACCCGTCCGTTTGAGCTGTTTGCAGATCTGTCCAAAGGTGACAGTTGTCGGACAACATCGGTCTGTGGTATAATTCGTATTCGGGTATCTTTATCAATAAGAACGAAACTGCAGCGATGGCTGCGGAATTCATAAAAAGACAGGAGTTATACTCATGAGCGAGGAAAACAAGAATAAGGCGGACTCGTCCGCCGGTGCCGCTGCACCGATGAAGACGACATTTAACGTGTATCTGGTGGAACCGGAAGGCAGCAGTGTTCCGGCCGGTCAGGAAGAGACGGATCCGAATATCCGCCGTCTGATCGATTTCGCCAACAACATGAACAGTATCTACGGAATGTTCGATTTCGAGTTCGTCGTTTCCAAATATCCGGGAAGCCTGAGCAAGGACGGCGACGGCCGCTATCAGGTCAAGAAGATGCAGAATGCGATTCTGCAGCAGTATGCCCACTTCAGCGCGATGTTTGTCATCATGCTCTGCCGTCAGGATCAGGTTTCCGAGTCGGAACTCAAGGAACTGATGCAGGGACTTGCAAAGAAACAGCAGAAGGGAATTCAGCTCTGGTTCCTGCCGAAGGAAGGCGCAGACAAGATGATCGCCGGCCTGAGTCAGGTTGTCGCAAGAACCAATGCCCGACTTCCGATTCCGGAGGAAAAGCAGGAAGATCTGGCGGCGATTTCCGGCGCACTGTTTCAGGAAGGCGTGAAGGCGGGAAGAGAAAATGATCTGAAAAAGGCAGAGGCGGCACTCAGCCGTGCGCTGATGATTCAGGTCAAGCTGACCACCTCCAACCGAGATAAATTCCTCGGCATGCTTCCGGCAAGCTACAATGAGATGGGAACCGTTCTGCTCCGTCAGAACCGCTTCCGCAATGCGATCGAGATGTACGATTCCGCGATTCAGTCGCTGGAAGAACTCTCCAAGGCACCGGATGCGCCGAACCGTTCCATCGAAATTGCCGGCGCGCACAACAATAAGGGCATTCTTTTCATGAATCAGGTCGATTTTGCGGCGCTGGAGAAAGAAAAGTCCGGTGAGGCTTCCGGTGAGAAGAAAAACATGCAGCTTTTCGAGTCCGCGCTCAAAGAGTTTGACGCGGCGATGAAGATATATGAGGATCTGAAGAAGGATGAGGAGTGGCAGACGGCCGAGAAACAGAAAACACTCCTTCAGGTGACCGCCGATACAAACGGAAATATCGGACAGATGTACGGCAGAAGCGGACAGCAGGCAGAGGCCTGCATTGCCTATGAGAGAGGAATTGCCGATCTCCGCAAGCTTCAGGAAGGGGATCCGGAGAACCGCGAAATTCTGATCCGTCTCGGCGCGATGGGCAACTCCCTGGGCGTGATCTACAATCATGACAAAAAGTTCCAGGAGGCGATCGGAATCCTTCGGACGGCGGTTGAGGCCGATCAGAAGCTGATGGCGATCGATGATTCCCAGAAACAGATTTTTGAGCCGAGATGCGCGCAGGCTAACTTCAACCTGTTCAATGCTTACCGGTTTGCCGGAAATGCGCAGGACGCGCAGACTTCCTGGAACACCGCGTGGGAGATCTGCGAGCGCAGAGAAGCGGACAGCGAACTCTGCCGCGGCCTGTTCGGTCTGATGAAGACCGTCCGCGACGATGCATCCGGCCGTCAGAAGGAAGCAGCAGCCAAGGCTGCGGCAGATGCGGCAGAGGCAAAGGCGCAGAACCGTGTGCAGGATGCGATCAACGGATACCGCACCGCAGCGACACTCTATCACGGACTTCCGGGTGCGGAAGCACAGATCGAGTCTGCGAAGAATTTCTATGAGCTCGGTCAGATCGCCTGGGACGTGGACCGTCTGGATCAGGCAGAAGTCTGCTTTACGAATGAAGTCACACTGATCCGTGCGTGCGCGAACAACGATGAAAAGTACATGCCGGATCTGGCGGAGGCGCTGTTCCACCAGGGACGGTTCTTCGATGAGGCCAAGGACCAGCCGGACAACACTTCTCTGAAGGAAGCGAAGGAGATCGCGGAGAAATATAAAGATTCTTCCGAGAAGGCGCGTGAAATTTACGAGGACCTGAATGACGGAGCAATTTCCTTCGGATTTGACGGTCCGGAGGGGGAGGTCTGATCATGGGAATGAATCCGGCAGATATGTTTAAGGCGGCTGGACTGTTCCGCAGATTTCAGAACAATCATCCGAAAGTAGTTCAGTTTATTCAGCTTCAGCAGGGACGGGGCGTTCCGGAGGGAACCGTCATCGAGATGACAATTCAGAGGCCCGGCGAGGAAATGCAGGTGACCAATATGCGTGTTCTGGCCGATGACATCGAGATTCTGAATGAGATCCGTCAGATGAAACAATAAGACAGTCGGGCAGGGTGACATTTGCCCGATTCCGCAAGCGAACATTCCGCATTTGTGCTTCATGTTCCGACGACCGGCAGAGGGCTTCCCGCGTGAGTGCGGCAGCCGTTTGCCGGTTTTTGTGGTATAAGAGATTCCTCCGAAAAGTTCTGTGCGCGCGAACGAGCGAAACCTGCGGGGCGTGTTTCGCCTCGTTGGCAGCCGTGAGCGGAAAGTGCGGAAGTCTTTTCTTATATGCCCCACGGGAAAAGTCCATGTGATGAGAGAGCAGATATGAACATTTTAAACCTTGAAAGAATCAGTAAATCCTTTGAAAACCGTGTTCTTCTGGATCAGGTGACCGTCGGTATCTCTGATCGTGACCGGATCGGCGTGATCGGTGTCAACGGAACCGGAAAATCCACGCTTCTGGCCATTGCGGCGGGAGCCCTCGAACCGGATGAGGGACAGACGGTCCGCGGTCGGGAGATCCGGATCTCCTATCTTTCCCAGAATCCGGACTTTGATCCGGACCATAACGTTGTGGAAAATGTCGCCGCCATGGTATACGGAAACGATCAGATTTATCATCAGAACGGAGAGATCAAGGCGATGCTGGCGCGTTTCGGCATCGACAATCCGGAGGCGGATCCGCGGACACTCTCCGGAGGTCAGAGAAAGCGTGCGGCTCTCGCTGCGGCGCTTCTGACACCGTGTGATCTTTTGATCCTTGATGAGCCGACCAACCATCTGGACAATGAGATGATCGAGTGGCTTCAGGATTATCTCCAGCATTACCGCGGCGCGATTCTGATGGTGACACACGACCGGTATTTCCTGGATATGGTTACAACGGAAATTCTCGAGATCGACCACGGGAAGACCTACCGATATGAGACCAATTATTCCGGATATCTGGAACTGAAGCAGCAGCGCCTCGAGTACGCTGAGGCGGCAGAACGGAAGATGGCGACGCTCTACCGAAAGGATCTGGCATGGATTCAGCGAGGCGCAAGAGCCAGAAGTACGAAACAGAAGGCCCATATCGCCCGCTTTGAAGCACTGCGCGACCGGGATAAGATCGTGATCGATCGTGAGGTGGAGATCAATTCGCTTCAGTCCCGTCTCGGCAACAAGACGATTGAACTGAAAAACGTCTCGAAATCCTACGGAGGACGGACGCTGTTCCGGGATTTCAGTTACACATTTCTGAAAAATGACCGGATCGGCATCATTGGCCCGAACGGATGCGGAAAGTCCACGCTGATGAAGACGATCGTGGGTCTTGTCCCGCCGGATGCGGGAACGATCGACATCGGACAGACGGTTCACGTCGGATATTTTTCACAGGAAGCGGAGATGCCGGACGGGGATATGCGCGTCATCGATTATGTGAAAGAAACGGCGGAGTTTATCCGCACAAAGGATGGCCTGACCAGTGCGTCCGCAATGTGCGAGAAATTCCTTTTTGACAGCAATATGCAGTATACGCCGGTATCCAAACTCTCGGGCGGCGAGCGCAGAAGACTCTATCTTCTGCGGATTCTGATGGAGGCACCCAATGTCCTGATCCTCGATGAGCCGACCAACGATCTGGATATCGCTACTCTCCGTGTGCTCGAAGATTATCTGGACGGCTTCTCCGGCATTGTGATCGCGGTTTCCCATGACCGCTATTTCCTGGATCGCGTGGTGACGCGGATTTTTGCCTTCTCTCCGGATGGTATTCTGCGCCAGAATGAGGGCGGATATGAGGAGTACCGTGAGAGAATGCTGATGGAAGCGGAAGACTCCGCCGCCGGTAAAGCCGCGGCCGGCAAAACCGGTCCGGGCGGGAAAACCACGCCGGCGGAGGGGGAGGATCATCCGGCTCCTCAGGGGAATACACGCAGTACGTGGAAGGATCGGTCTGCACAGCCGAAGAAAAAACTTTCCTTCAAGGAACAGCGCGAGTACGACACCATCGAGGACGAGATTGATTCGCTCACCCGGAAATCGGAAGAACTGGACCGGGCGATTCTGAAAGCGGCCAGCGATTTCGTGGAACTGAACCGTCTGACAAAGGAAAAGGCGGAGACGGATGAACTTCTGGAGGCGAAGATGGAGCGTTTCATCGAACTTCAGGATATGGTTGATGCGCTCGGAGGCTGAAATTCCGAAGAAGATATCCGGAAGGAACAGACCGTATAGAATGTTCCGTCAAATCGGTGTATAATATTCCGGTGCTATAACAAAAAGGAGAGCGGCCGGGGATGAAAATCCTGACTGCATAAGGGGACTATGAATTCTACACTTAGAAGAACCTGGGCAGAGATCGATCTGGATGCTCTTACCTATAATTATCAGACCATTCGCCGAAAGATCGGCAAAGACGTGCGTTTTCTGGGCGTCGTCAAGGCGGATGCCTACGGACACGGATCCGTGCAGATCGGAAGGAAAATGCAGGAGCTCGGTGCGGATTACCTTGCGGTTTCCAGCATCGACGAGGCGCTGGAACTCCGGAATGCCGGCATTACCATGCCGATCCTGATTCTGGGACACACGCCGAAAGAACAGGTGGACCGGCTGATCTGTTTCAACATCACACAGGCAGTCACCTGCGAGGCCAAGGCGCGGGAGTACAGTGCCGAGGCGGTAAAATACGGCGGCACGCTGAAGGTTCATATCAAAGTTGACACCGGTATGTCGCGGCTCGGTTATATCTGCGAGGGAGACTATTTTGAGCACGGTGTGGACGGCATCGCGCTGGCCTGCAATCTTCCGGGATTGGACGCGGAGGGAATCTTCACGCATTTTGCGGTTTCCGACGAGCCCGGGGAGGACTGCGAGGAGTATACAAAACATCAGTTTCAGCTCTTCCGCGATGTGATCTGCGCGGTGGAGGAGAAAATGGGGCGGTCATTCCGCATCCGTCACTGTGCCAATACCGGGGCGACGGTCCGATATCCGGAGACTTACCTCGATATGGTCCGTCCGGGACTTCTTCTCTACGGCTACGGAGAATTTGCCCGACAGTGGGGACTTCGGCCGGTGATGTCACTCAAGACGACGGTCAGCACCATCAAGATTTATCCGAAGGGGACAAAGATCAGCTACGGAGGCATTTACACCTGTGATCAGACAACACGGATGGGGGTTGTTCCGTACGGATATGCGGATGGTTTCTTCCGCACGCTGTCCAACCGTTGTTCGCTGTATACCGGGGAGGGGCTGTGCCCGCAGCGGGGAAAGATCTGCATGGATATGTGCATGATTGACCTGACCGGAAAGAACAGCGTCGACGTCGGAAGCGAGGTCGAGATCTTCGGAAGCCATCAGCCGGTGGAAGTTCTGGCGGATCTGGCCGGAACAATTCCGTATGAGATTGTCTGCGCGGTGAGCAAGAGAGTTCCGAGATATTACCTCGAGAACGGAAATGTGGTTGAAAAAGAACTGATGCTTCGATTCTGAACATAGATGGGGGATAGAACAATGCTGAAAAACTATTATTTTGATGTAACGGATCAGTGGCAGGGCCGCATCGACAGCGAGGAGGATTATGACGCGTTTCGCTGGCATCAGAGAATCCGTCCGCTGGATCTCAATTCGGTGACGGAGCCGTTTTCCGGACCGCTCGGCTTCGGACTGATCGGTTTCTGCTGTGATCTCGGCGTTAAGCGGAACAAGGGCCGGGCCGGTGCGGCTCTCGGCCCGAATCTTCTGAGAAAAAAACTTTCGAATCTTCCGTGTGTCTTTGATCCGGGTGTTTCACTCTATGACTGCGGCAATATCGTGACTGACGGCATCGAACTGGAAGAGGCACAGAGCATTCTGGCCGAGGCGGTTCAGAAGATTCTCAGCCTCAACCTTTTCCCGATTGTCATGGGCGGCGGACATGAGACCACCTTCGGTCATTATATGGGTGAACTCGCCCATGAAAAGGAGATTTTGGAGGAGAAGATCCGCAGCGGAAGAAAAGACGAGAGCAGCAAAGTCGATCTCGGCATCATCAGCTTTGATGCGCATTTTGATATGAGACCGTACGACGGCGGTGCATCCTCCGGCTCCATGTTCCGTCAGATTGCGGATATCTGTGAGAAAGAGGAAATGCCGTTTGCTTACATGCCGCTGGGCATTCAGCGCCACAGCAATACGGTCAGCCTTTTCAAGGAAGCGGAGCGTCTCGGAGTGCCCTATATGCTGGCAAGAACACTTCAGTACGGTTCCCGGGAAGAGGTTTATGAACATGTGGATGACTTCATGTATCAGCACAAAAATGCGTACATGACCATCTGCACCGATGTCTTCTCCACGGCATTTGCGCCCGGCGTCAGCGCCCCGCAGGCCCTCGGACTGGATCCGCAGGCTGTGGTGCCGATTATGAAGCACATTCTTCGGACCAGAAAAGTGCGCGGTTTCGACATCTGTGAGATCTCTCCGCGGTTTGATCAGGATGACACCACTGCCAGCCTTGGAGCGGTGCTGATCTTTACCGTGGTGGTTACACTCTGTCAGCTGAACGGACTTGCGGTCAATGTCGGCGGAGATTATTACGGATAAATGATGCATTTGTCAGCGGCGCTGGAGGCTCAGGCTTTCAGCGCCGCTCGGGTATCCGGAGTCCGGCGAAAACGGATAAATGTCTGCGCTTCTCCGGGAAAGATATGCGAATGAGGGGCATTCTTTCATACTCAGCGGAAGCAGTGAGAAAACCGGTTGGAAAGCTGCCGCGGAAGAAACTGTCGGAAGACCGGTGATGAATCAGCAGCCAAAGGGGAATTGATATGATACTGATTGTCGGCGGAAGAGGCCAGGGAAAAACGAAGACAGCGCAGTCCTATGCATCGGGACCGGAAATTCTGCTTCATCTGGAAGACACGGTCGCGAAACTGTATGGATTGCGGGGAGAAGAGGCACTGGATTCCGATGGGAGTCCTTCGGACCGGACGGCGGAAGTCTCGGGAAATCCGTTGCCGGAGGTCCGGGCGGAAGGAACAGAGGGAGTGTTCGAGGAATCCGCTTCCGCGGGGATGTCGGAGGAGAATTACTGGAAAAGACTTAGCGAGGAGGCGGAAGAAACCGTTCAGCGGATTCTGGAGGACCCCGCGATCCGTGTGATTACGGCGGATGAGATCGGCTGCGGCGTCGTCCCCCTGAGCCGCCGTGAGCGCGAGTTCCGCGACACCTACGGCAGAATCTGCCAGAAGATCGCAGAGAGGGCGGATATTGTCATCCGCGTGGTATGCGGTATTCCGACGGTGATCGGTTCCGCAGAAACGGAAAAGAATGAAACAGGGAAAAACAATAAAGAGGAAATGAAAAATTGAGTTGGGTTATCATACATACCGGCGCGCTTTTGGCCGGTTTTCTCCTGGATCTTGCGGTCGGAGATCCGCAGTGGATTCCGCATCCGGTCCGGCTGATCGGAAGCTGGATCACGGTTGCGGAGCGATGGGTTCGGGCGGTGTTTCCGAAGACACCGAAGGGAGAATTGGCCGGAGGATGCCTGTTTACCGCCGTCGTGGTTCTGACATCGGGACTGGGGGCGGCGGCAGTTACGGTTTTTCCGGTGATTCTTCTTCTCCGGTGCGGATTCACCGCGGCTGCGATGGCAGCGGCTTTTTTGCTGGAAACGGTTTCGGTCTGTTACGCGGTGGCGGTGCGTTCGATGAGAACCGAGAGCATGAAGGTGCAGCAGGCGCTGGAGGAGAATGACCTGTTCCGGGCGCGGAGAGCCGTCTCGATGATCGTCGGCCGCGACACGGAAACCCTGACGAAGGAAGGCGTGGCGAAGGCCGCCGTGGAGACGGTGGCGGAGGGAACTTCGGACGGAATTGTGTCCCCGCTCTTCTGGCTCGCGCTGTTCGGACCGGTGGGCGGCTGGATCTACAAAGCGGTCAACACGATGGATTCCATGGTGGGATACCGGAATGACCGGTATCTGTATTTCGGGAGGTGTGCGGCCCGCACCGATGACGTCTTTAACTACATCCCGTCAAGGATCGCTGCCGTTTTTATGATCGCCGCGGCAGGATTTCTCGGCCTGGATTCGGCGGAGGCGTACCGGATCTGGAAACGGGACCGAAGAAATCACAAGAGCCCGAATTCCGCACAGACCGAGTCTGCCTGTGCCGGCGCTCTGGGGTTGAAGCTTGCGGGGGATGCATGGTATTTCGGAAAGAAAGTGGAGAAGCCGTTTATCGGAGATGAAAAAAAGAAAACGGAACCGTCCGATATCACCGAGGCAAACCGGCTGATGTACGGGACCGCGTATCTCGCTGCTTGTTTTGCGGCGGCGGTCCGTTTTTCCGTGCTGATCCTGACGGGGGTCTGAGACTTGTGCCGGCTGCGGCAGAAAGATGTCAGCTTACGGTGATCAGCGGCGGCGCGCAAAGTCCGCTGCGCTCCCCGCAGTATCCCTGGAGCGGAGAGCCGAAGTCCGCTTGCGGACGATATTTCTGCCGGAAGAGAACGTATGGACGGAGCGGAAATTATTTTTGGGAACGGAATAGGAATGACATGATGGAGCATAAGAACAGAGAAAACGTTTCGAAGTACACATACGTTCACGGCGGAGATATATTCCGCGGCGGGATCGATCTGGATCTGTCGGTAAATATCAACCCGTTCGGCATGCCGGAGAGTGCGCGGCGGGCGGCGGCTGAGAGCATGGACCGATGGGAGCAGTATCCGGACGCGCTTCAGAGAAATCTGAGAAACCGCATGTCGGAGAGCCTCCGGCAGGAGGGCTTCCCGGTGAGGACGGATTCCCTGCTGTTCGGAAACGGTGCGTCGGACCTTCTCTACAGCATTTTCCAGGCACTCCGCCCGGAACGCGTGCTGATTCCGATTCCCGGCTTTTCGGAATACCGGAAAGCGGCGGAAACCGTCGGCGCCGAGATTACCGGCCTGCCGGTATTTTCGGCCGAGTCGGTTTCCCCGTATGATGATGATGCGGTTCTGGCGGCGGTTCGAGCATTTGCGGAACATCTCCCTCCGGTTTCCGGCATGGTTATTTTGTGCAATCCGAATAATCCGGATGGACATGTCCGAACATTCGATTTTGTCAGGAGAATTTTCGGAATCTGTCAAAAATATGGTATGATTCTTTTAGTCGATGAAAGTTTTCTCTGGTTCTGCACGGACGGAAAAGAGCGCAGCGCCCTTTCCCTGTGGAGATGCGCCGGGCACGAACCGGAACCGTCGGGACTGATTGTCCTGAATGCTTTCACGAAAATCTTCGCGATGGCAGGACTCCGGCTTGGTTTTATGATCGCGGATCCGGTCATCATCCGGCAGACGGAAGAACTTCGGCAGCCGTGGAGCGTATCGGTGCCGGCGGAAGAGGCCGGAATCGCCTGCCTTGCGGAGCGGGAGTTTGTGCGGAAAACTTCCGGAGAGATCCAAATCCGCCGGAATGAGCTGCGGAGCCGTCTGACAGCGCTGGGAATGAGGTGCGCAGAATCTTTTGCGGACTTTGTTCTGTTCCGGACAGAGATCCGGGATCTGGGAGACCGCCTGCAGAAGAAGGGAATTCTGATTCGGGACTGCTCAAACTACGCCGGACTTGGCGAAGGCTGGTACCGCGCGGCGGTGAAAACGCAGGAGAGCTGTGAGCGGCTGGCGGCAGAGATCGGGGCGATTAAGAAAGAAAACGCGGAAAAGGATGCCTGACCGCGGGCTGCATATTTCAGAACAGGAGGAAGAGCATGGCGAAATCGATCATGATACAGGGAACGATGAGCAATGTCGGGAAAAGCTTTCTGACCGCCGGTCTCTGCCGCGTACTTCGGCAGGACGGATGGAAAGTGGCTCCTTTCAAGTCACAGAACATGGCACTCAATTCCTTTATCACCGTGGACGGGCTGGAGATCGGCCGTGCACAGGCGGTTCAGGCGGAAGCATGCGGCATTGAGCCGACGGCGGATATGAATCCGATTCTCCTGAAGCCGTCCAGTGACGTGGGGTCGCAGGTGATTGTCCGCGGCACACCCATCGGAACCATGCCGGCGAAGGAATATTTCGCTTATAAGAAAAAACTGATCCCGCAGATCCTGGAATCCTACCGGCGTCTGGATGAGGAGTATGACATTATCGTCATTGAGGGAGCCGGCAGCCCCGCCGAGATCAACCTCGCGCAGGATGATATCGTCAATATGGGCATTGCGGAGATGACCGACTCTCCGGTGATTCTCGCCGGCGACATTGACCGGGGCGGCGTGTTTGCACAGCTGTACGGAACGGTGATGCTTCTTCCGGAATCACAGAGAAAACGGATCCGCGGGCTCGTGATCAACAAATTCCGCGGCGACCGGTCGATTCTGGATCCGGGAACGGAAATGATCTCGAAACTGTGCGGGATTCCGGTTGTCGGAACAGTGCCGTTTCTGAAGGCGGATATTGATGATGAGGACAGTCTGAGCACACGGCTTACGGCGAAGGGAAAACCGGCGGCACCCGGAGAGATCGATATCGCCGTGATTCGTCTCCCGAGACTCTCGAATTTTACGGATCTTCATGTATTTGAGACGGTGGGACTGTGCAATGTGCGCTATGTCACGGATGTCAAAGAACTCGGAACACCGGATCTTCTGGTTCTTCCGGGAACAAAGAATACCATTGATGATCTGCTGTGGCTGCGGACCAGTGGCCTTGAGAGCGCGATCCTGAAACTGGCGGCTGCGGAAGTCCCGATCATTGGAATTTGCGGCGGCTACCAGATGATGGGAGAGGTTCTTTCGGATCCGGAAGGGCATGAGTCCGGTCAGCCGGGACGGGTTCTCCGCGGAATGGGACTGATTCCGGCTGAGACCGTATTTACCGGCGAAAAAATCCGTTCACAGAATAAAGGGGAAGCGGTTGCGTCGGAGGGACTGTTTGCGGCGCTTCGCGGAAAACAGGTGCGCGGATATCAGATTCACATGGGACGGACCACCGTCCGGGGCGGAAAACCGCTTCTGAAGCTGCGAAAGGCACTTCTCCCCGAGCCGGAAGGATACGCTTCGGGATGGATTGCGGGAACTTATCTGCACGGGATTTTTGACGGACAGGGCGTTGCGGCGGGGATTGCGGAGCTTCTCCGGAAGCGGAAGATGCCGGGAGCGGATGCCGTTGAGGAGACCGGGATCATAGATCCGGCAGACGCAGCGGATTACGAGGACTACCGCCGCAGACAGTATGACATTCTCGCGGACGGAGTTCGCCGGAATCTGGATATGGAGAAGATCTATCAGATCATCGACCGCAGGGATCTGTCCGGGGGCTGAAAAAAGAAGAGATTTCAAACAACGGGGATTTCCCCGGCGGACAATGATCCGATGCGCGGCTCATACATTACAGAAGGGAGAGAGACGTGCCGGCGGAACGGGATAAGCCGGCATGGAAAAACGGTATGAATACAGATTTTCAGCTCCCGGAGGGGATCGGTCTTCTGGAGATCCATCCGTCGGATATTGAAAAGAAAAGTTTCGAGATGATCGGAGAAGAACTCAAAAAGCTGGGGAAGGGTCCCTATCCGGAGGATGTGGATAAGGTTGTCCGCAGGGTCATCCATACCACAGCAGATTTTCAATTTGCGGATACGCTTGTCTTTTCGCCAAAGGCGGTTCAGGCAGGAATCCGGGCGCTGACCGAGGGCGCGCCGGTTATCACGGATACCAATATGGCGAAATCCGGAATCCGAAAGGCGGTTCTTCAGTCTCTGGGGACGGAAGTGTTCTGCTTTATGGCGGACGCAGATGTGGCGCGGGATGCGAAGGCTGCCGGCGTCACCAGAGCAGTGATGAGTATGCGGAAAGCGGCGGAACTGGAAGAACAGACCGGTCGAAGAGCGGTTTTTGCCATCGGCAATGCACCGACGGCGCTGGTGGAACTGTACAGCCTGATTCAGCAGGGGCGTCTTCATCCGCGGCTGATCATCGGTGTGCCGGTCGGATTTGTCAACGTTGTGCAGGCAAAGGAACTGATTTTGACGCTGAAGAGTACACCGCATATTGTTGCCCGTGGCAGAAAGGGAGGAAGTACGGTTGCGGCGGCGATCGTGAATGCGCTTCTCTATCAGATCCGGAGACTTTGACGGCCAACGGATCGGATCGGGAATTGCACAAGGATATAATATAGAAAAAAGAAAGCAGGACCACAAACATGCAGTCAGGAACCAGAACATTATATTATGAAGAACCGTATCGCACCGAATTTGAGGCAGATGTGCTTTGCTGTGTGCCGGAGGACGGCCGATATGCGGTGACAATGGATCAGTCCGCGTTTTACCCGGAGGGCGGCGGCCAGCCGGCGGATACCGGAATCCTTCGAATCCTGAATTCGGCAGATCAGACCACCTTTGAGGACACCGTTATCCCGGTGCTGGATGTTCAGGAAAAGGACAACTCCATCGTCCATTACACGGACCGTCCGGTTCCGGCGGGAAGCCGCGTTCGCGGAACCATTGACTGGGATCGGCGGTTCTGCATGATGCAGGAACACTCGGGAGAACACATTCTCTCCGGTCTGCTGCACCGGAAATTCGGTTTTGAAAATGTGGGATTTCACATGGGAGAGGAAATCCGGATGGACTTCAGCGGTGAATGTTCCTGGGAGGAACTGATGGAGATCGAGAAGGCGGCAAACGAGATCATTTTCCGGGACCTTCCGATCCGTGTGTTCTGCCCGTCGGAAGAAGAACTGGCCCGGATTGATTACCGCAGCAAAAAAGAATTGACCGGCACGGTACGGCTGGTGGAGATTCCGGAAGCCGATATGTGTGCCTGCTGCGGAACCCATGTTCTCCGTACGGGAGAGATCGGCGCAGTCAAAATTCTCTCCATGATTCGATACAAGGGCGGAATGCGGCTGATGATGCATGCCGGAAGAAAGGCGATGGAGGATTACCGGATCAAGACGGATCTGAACCGGGAGATCTGTGAAATGCTTTCGGCCAAGCCGTATGAGAGTGCGGCGGCGGTCCGGCGGATTCTCGACGCGGACAGCAGAAAGAACCTGCGGATCGCGGAACTCCAGAAGGAACTGTTTCAGTACAAGTCGGAGACATTTCCGGATGGTCAGAAACTTCTGATTGATACGGAACCGGAAGCGTCGACGGTGGAGATCCGGCGGTTCTGCGATCTTCTTCTGAAAAAGAAAAAGGGGGAAACGGTCTGCGTGCTCGCGGGACACACGGATGAGAGCGGAACGGAGGCATTTTCCTACTGTATCGGCAGTGTCTCATATGACTGCCGGGCGGCAGCAAAAGAACTGAACGCCGATCTGGACGGAAGAGGCGGCGGAAGTCCTCAGATGATCCAGGGATCGTTCCGTGCATCCGAGAACAGCATCCGCAGTGCGGTCAGCCGGGTATTCGGCGGCTGATGACAATCCATTTATGACAGGTGGTGACAAAATGAAACTTGTTCGTTTTCGTAATTCTGAAACCGGTGACTGTTCGCTCAAAAAGGTGATCCTTGTGGTTTCTTATACGGTTCTTCTGATCGCCTGTGTCATCCGGCTGGAGGCGGTGATTGCGCTGGCCGGCCGGCTGTTTTCCGTGCTGTTTCCGTTTCTTCTCGGCGCGATGATCGCGTTTATCGTGAACATTCCCATGCAGACGATTGAAAATCTGATCGGGAAAGTGATCCCTGATACGGAACAGAAGAGCCGGAGAGGGATTCGCCGTGCGATTGCCATGGCTGTCTCGTTTCTTCTGATCTTTGCTGCCCTGGGAATTATCCTGACTCTGATGATTCCGGAGATTGGGGCCGCCATGGTCAGTCTTGCCAGCGGGGTTCCGGCATTTCTGGAAGATCTCACGCAGAAGATTCTGGTCTATTTCGGCCAGAATCCTCAGATACGCGCAAGCCTGGAACGCCTGACCATAGGAACCGAGTGGGAAAACATATGGGACAAACTTCTTCCGTTTGTCCGGTCCGGCGCGGGAAATGTGTTTGAATCGACGGTTTCCACGGTATCCGGCGTATTCGGCGGATTGGTGACGGCGGCTCTTGCCCTGATGTTCTCAATCTACATTCTGTCCTCCAAGGAAAAACTGGGCGGACAGGCGGTCCGCGTTCTGCGGGCGTATCTTTCGCCGGAAAAAGTTCGGAAGACGCTGCGGATCACAGGGATTATCGCGAAGACCTATTCCAATTATTTTGCCGGCCAGTTTACCGACGCATGCATATTCGGTTTTCTGATCTTTTTGCTGCTCACACTCTTGTCTCTGCCGTATGCCATGCTCATCGGCGTTCTCGTTGCTTTTACAGCACTGATTCCGATTGTGGGAGCTTACATTGGTTTGGCCATCGGCGCATTTCTCATCGCAGTGGTCAACCCGATGTATGCGCTGTACTTTGCCGGGGTTTATATGGCTACGGTCTTTGTTGACAACAACTTCATTTACCCGCGTGTTGTCGGCAGCTCCGTGGGACTTCCGGCCATCTGGGTCCTCCTTGCGGTCGGTGTCGGAGGCGGACTGTTCGGTATTGTTGGAATGATCTTCTTTATTCCGGGGACATCCGTCATCTACCAGCTGATACGGGAAAATGTGGCGCGCCGTTTGGAAGCGCGCGGGGAGGAAACGGCATCCTGACGACAGAAACGGCCAAAATATAACGAAAAGTATTCGCAAACCTGCACTAAAAAAAATACTTCACAATACGACAGAATCAATTGAAATGTTATTAAAACTTGTTATAATATTATCAGTTTGATGCATGTATACATCAGACTTGTAAAAGTCTAAAGTTAAAATAAGGAGGAATTATTCATGGGAAGAAATTGGAAAACCATGGATGGTAACGAAGCCGCTGCATATGCTTCCTATGCATATACCGACGTCGCTGCCATGTATCCGATCACCCCGTCATCCGTTATGCCGGAGCATGTCGATGAATGGGCAACAGAAGGCAGAAAGAACATTTTCGGAAATGTAGTACAGATTACAGAGATGCAGTCCGAGGCTGGTGCAGCAGGTGCTGTTCACGGTTCTCTGGCAGCAGGTGCACTTACTGCAACCTACACCGCTTCTCAGGGTCTTCTTCTTATGATCCCGAACCTGTACAAGGTAGCTGGTGAGCTCCTTCCGGGTGTATTCAACGTTTCTGCCCGTGCGATCGCTTCCCACGCGCTGAACATTTTCGGTGACCATTCCGATATCTATGCCTGTCGTCAGACCGGATGCGCAATGCTTTGCGAATCCAGCGTACAGGAGGTTATGGATCTCACACCGGTTGCTCATCTTGCAGCAATCAAGGGCAGAGTTCCGTTCATCAACTTCTTCGATGGTTTCCGTACATCCCACGAGATCCAGAAGATCCAGGCATGGGATTACGAGGATCTGAAGGATATGGCTGATTTCGAGGCAATTGACGCATTCAGAAAGAGTGCAATGAACCCGAATCACCCGAACGAGAGAGGTTCTGCTCAGAACCCGGATATCTTCTTCCAGGCTACTGAGGCTTCCAACAAGTATTATGATGCTCTTCCGGCAATCGTTGAAGAGTACATGAACAAGGTAAATGAAAAGCTTGGCACAGACTACAAGCTGTTCAACTACTACGGTGCAGCGGATGCGGATCAGGTTATCATCGCGATGGGTTCCGTAAACGACACCATCGAGGAGACCATCGACTACCTCAACGCTCAGGGCATGAAGGTCGGCGTTGTAAAGGTTCGTCTTTACAGACCGTTCGTCGGAGAGGCTCTCATCAATGCAATCCCGGATACTGTTAAGAAGATCTCTGTTCTTGACAGAACAAAGGAGAAGGGTTCCCTCGGCGAGCCGCTTTACCTTGATGTTGTAGCTGCCCTGAAGGGTTCCAAGTTCGATCAGGTTCCGGTATTCTCCGGCCGTTACGGTCTTGGTTCCAAGGATACCACTCCGAACCAGATTGTTGCTGTATATAAGAACGAAGAGAAGAAGAGATTCACCATCGGTATCAAGGATGATGTAACCAACCTTTCTCTTGATCTCGGCCCGGCTCTGGTTACCACTCCGGAAGGCACCGTAAACTGCAAGTTCTGGGGTCTCGGCGCAGATGGTACCGTAGGTGCAAACAAGAACTCCATCAAGATCATCGGCGACAACACAGACATGTACGCTCAGGCTTACTTTGACTATGATTCCAAGAAGTCCGGCGGTGTTACCATGTCTCACCTTCGTTTCGGAAAGAAGCCGATCAAGTCCACATACCTGATCCACAAGGCTAACTTTGTAGCATGCCACAACCCGGCTTACATCACAAAGTTCAACATGGTTCAGGAGCTGGTTGACGGCGGTACATTCCTTCTCAACTGCAAGTGGACCGGCGAAGAGCTCGAGCAGCACATCCCGGGTCAGGTTAAGAAGTTCATGTATGATCACAAGATCAACTTCTACACCATCGACGGTGTAAAGCTTGGTATTGAGACAGGCATGGGCCCGACACGTATCAACACAATCCTTCAGGCTGCATTCTTCGTTCTTGCGAAGATCATTCCGGAGGATGAGGCAGTTAAGCTGATGAAGGACGCTGCTCAGAAGACATACGGCCGTAAGGGTGAGGATGTCGTTAAGAAGAACTGGGCTGCTATCGATGCAGGTGCATCTGCTCAGAACCTTGTTAAGATCGAGATTCCGGAGTCCTGGGCTAACGGCGCTGACGAAGGTCTTGAGTCCAGCCACGCTGAGACAGGCCGCAAGGATGTTGTTGACTTCGTAAACAACATTCAGGCTGCTGTATCTTCTCAGGAAGGTAACAACCTCCCGGTATCTGCACTCCTTGACTATGTAGATGGTTCTACACCGTCCGGCGCAGCAGCATACGAGAAGAGAGGAATCGCTGTAAACGTTCCGGTTTGGGATTCTTCCAAGTGCATTCAGTGTGAGTTCTGCTCCCTTGTTTGCCCGCACGCTGCAATCCGTCCGATCGCTCTGACAGCTGATGAGGCTGCAAAGCTTCCGGAAGGCACTGCAACACTTCCGCTGACCGGTATGAAGGACGAGTATCAGTTCACCATCGTTACTTCCACTCTCGACTGCACAGGCTGTGGCTCCTGCCAGAACGTATGCCCGGGCATGAGAGGCGACAAGGCTCTGACCATGGTTCCGATCGATCAGGCTATGGAGCAGCAGAAGGCATTCGATCTCGCTGTTACCTTCCCGGAGAAGAGAGACGTTGTAGAGAAGTTTAAGATCAATACTGTAAAGGGTTCCCAGTTCAAGAAGCCGCTTCTTGAGTTCTCCGGCGCCTGCGCAGGTTGTGGCGAGACTCCGTATGCGAAGCTGATCACACAGCTCTTCGGTGACAGAATGTACATTGCGAACGCAACAGGATGTACTTCCATTTGGGGTAACTCCTCACCGTCCACTCCGTACACTGTAAACGATGAGGGTCACGGTCCGGCATGGAACAACTCCCTGTTCGAGGATGCTGCAGAGTTCGGTTACGGTATGCTTCTTGCTCAGAACGCAATGCGTGACAACCTGAAGAAGAGAGTGGAAGCTCTCGTTGTTGCTCATCCGGAAAATGCTGCATTCCAGAAGGCAGCTCAGGAGTGGATCGATACCTTCGGCATCGGCGCTCTGAACGGCGTTGCAACGGATGCACTCGTTGAGGCTCTTGAGTCCATGGATGACGAGACTGCTAAGGAAGTTGTCAACCAGAAAGACTTCCTCGCTAAGAAGTCCCAGTGGATCTTCGGCGGCGACGGTTGGGGTTACGATATCGGCTTCGGTGGTCTTGACCACGTACTTGCATCCAACAAGGATGTCAACATCATGGTTTACGATACCGAGGTTTACTCCAACACAGGCGGTCAGGCTTCCAAGGCTACCAAGATGGGTGCTGTAGCTCAGTTCGCTGCAGGCGGTAAGGAGACCGGTAAGAAGGATCTTGCTACCATCGCGATGTCCTATGGTTACGTATACGTAGCTCAGATCGACATGGGCGGCGACTACGCTCAGGCGGTTAGAGCTCTTGCAGAGGCTGAGGCATATCCGGGTCCGTCCCTGATCATGGCTTACGCTCCGTGTATCAACCACGGAATCAAGAAGGGCATGGCTAAGGCTATGACCGAGGAGAAGCTCGCTCTTGAGTGCGGTTACTGGAACAACTTCCGCTTCAATCCGGCTGGCGGCGACAAGAAGTTCACTCTGGATTCCAAGGCACCGACAGGTGACTATCAGGAATTCCTGAAGGGTGAGGTTCGTTACGCCTCCCTGGCTCTCAAGAACAAGGAAAGAGCTGCTCAGCTCGATGCTGCTAACGAGCAGGCTGCAAAGGATAGATTCGAATATCTGAGCAAGCTGGATGCTCTTTACAACAAGTAATTTGAGCAAAAATAAAACGAGCGAAACACGCTTTGCAAGTTTCGCTCGTTATCGCGACAGTCGCCAAGGCCTCGTGCAAGCACAGGATTTGGCGAGTTAGTCGCGTATATAACCGGACGTTGTCCGGAACGGTTCCCCCGGGGATTTCCCCGGGGGAATTTTTGCGTTATAGAGAACTTCTTCGAAATTGCCCATAACACAAAAAACTCCCCGAGGATGCCCACGCCGCTGAAATGAAGATTCCCTGTGGAGGAAGCGGATGCCTGCGGCCATTGGGAGGGGTATTCAATGAAAATTGCCTTTTAATATATTAAAAAGAATTATTCTTCATAGAATATAATCTGAGGCTTGAGAATCAAAGGAAAATGATATATCATTCCCTCGAAGAATAGATATAAACATCTTTTATAATATGTAGAAACTCATCTTATCATTCGTTTTTTACATCTCGGATCTTGTCCCGGTCTTAATCAGCGACGGGATTTCGACGTGATTCGAAATCCTGTTCTCATTTTTTTATTCATTTTCGAAAAAAAGAAATACTCTCATACGGTTCCGCAGCGCACTTTGCGTGCGGAAAAAATCTGTCAAAGGGGGATGTGGATGTTTTCAAGAATCCGTAGTTACGGAATCAGCGGCATTGACGGAATTGAAATCGCAGTGGAAGCGGATGTAAGTCCCGGGCTTCCCATGTTTCATCTGGTCGGACATCTGTCGCGGGAGGTCAGTGAGGCGGAGGAACGGGTTCGTACGGCGATCCGGAATTCCGGAATTCCACTTCCGCCGAGGAGAATTACCGTCAATCTGTCTCCGGCGGGGATCCGGAAAGAGGGGACGGCCTTTGATCTGGCCATCGCGGCTGCGGTTCTCTGCTGCCTGGGTGTAATTGATCCGAATGGTCTGGAAGAATTCACTTTTCTTGGGGAACTCGGACTGGATGGGACCGTCCGGCCGATCCGCGGAATTCTGCCGATGGTGCTTGCCTCGGTGAAAGCCGGTGTCCGAAGGATTTTTCTGCCAAAAGACAATGTCCGGGAAGGACGGGCCGTTATGGGAGCGGAACTGATCGGCGTAACCGATCTGAAAGAGTTATGCCGGCTGCTGAGTCAAAGAGCATCGATACAGGGAGAATTCTTTGATCCCCTTATGTTTGAGGAGGAAGACCTTCCGTCTGCGGAAGATTACGGGGATATGATCGGTGTGGAATCGGTGAAGTATGCCTGCATGGCTGCCGCTGCGGGGAGGCACAGTATTCTGTTTATCGGGCCTGCCGGGACCGGAAAAAGCATGGCGGCGTCCAGACTTCCGGGGATTTTACCGCCTCTGACGATGGAAGAGACCATAGAGCTGGCGAAAATCCGCAGCATCTGCGGACTGCTGGATCCGAGTGCACCATTTTCCAGAAGGAGACCTTTTCGGTCGCCTCACCACAGTGTGACACCGTCAGCTCTTGTGGGAGGAGGGGCAAATCCCCGGCCGGGAGAAATCACCCTGGCCACCCACGGAATCCTGTTTCTCGATGAACTGGCTGAGTTTTCGCCCCGGACGATCGATCTTCTGCGGCAGCCGATGGAAGAACGCAGGGTCGTGATTTCGAGAATGAAAGGCACGATGGTATATCCGGCGGACTGCATGATTGCGGCCGCACTGAACGGCTGTAAATGCGGCTTATACCCGGATCAACGGTGCCAATGCTCGGAAAACGACCGGAACCGTTATCTGGGAAAGATCTCCGGCCCTTTTCTGGATCGGATCGATATCGGAGTTGAGGTGCCGAGACAGAAGATAAGGCCCATGCACCAGGTGTCGGGAGGGGATGTGTGGACCACGGCGAATATGCGGGAAAAAGTAATGCGGGCTTTGGAACTTCAGCAGGAACGGTTTTCTTCCGAGCCCATCCGTTACAACAGTGAGATGGATTCTGCCCAGATCCGGGAGTATTGTCCGCTGACACCGGAAGCAGAGCAGCTTTTGGAACGGTACAGTGCCGGCGGCAATACCAGTCTGCGCGGATACGGAAAGATCTGCCGCGTGGCGCGAACGCTGGCGGATCTGGAGGGCAAGGAGAAAATTGACGAGATGGTTCTCTCGGAGGCATTGTCCTACCGGTCCTTTCAGAGAAAGTACTGGGGAAGAGGGTGAACGGGAAATGTCAGAGGAAACGGCGGATGCAGAGGAGGAAAGAAGATCAGCGGATCAGAGAGGAAGGAATCCGGTGGAGAAGGCAGAGAGAGCCAGCGAAGAAAGCCGGGATCCGTTGCGGGAGCAGAATCCGGTGAAGAGAGCCGGGATCCGGTGAGGGAGCAGAATCCGGTGAAGAGAGCCGGGATCCGGTGGAGAAAGCAGGAATCCGGCGAAGAAAGCCGGGATTCGGTGCGGGAGCAGAATCCGGTGAAGAAAGCGAGAACAGAGAAGCATTCTGAAGAAACAGGGATGGAGGAAAACGGAAATGTATGAGGAGGAAGACCGGCTGGCAGCGGTGTGGATGAGTCACCGGCAGGGGATTGGTGCAGTGAGTGCGCAAAAACTGATCAACCTTGCGGGCGGTTACCGGAATGTGCTCCGGCTGAGCGGAAACGAACTGGATAACGCCGGCATTTTGACGGAAAGACAGAGGAAAATGCTGACGGAAACGCTCCATGACGGCTCTGCAAGGGAGGAAGCGATGCGCGATCTGGAGCGGATGAAGCGGTACGGAATACGGATTGTTCTGCCGGAGGATGCGGCATTTCCGGAAAAACTCCGACGGATTCCGGATCCGCCGATGTGGCTGTATGTGAAGGGGAAACTTCCGGACGGAGATCAAAAGGCCTGCGCGCTGATCGGCGCACGAACCTGTACGGAATACGGAAAGGAGGAGGCGGAATATTTCGGCGGCCTTCTGGCTGAAAACCGGATTCCGGTGATCAGCGGGATGGCTCTCGGAATCGATTCTTTCGCGCTTCGAGGGGCCCTGGGGAAAGACGGAGAATGTTATGCGGTTCTCGGCTGCGGGGTGAATATCTGCTATCCGAGGGAGGCCGGAGATATT
Organism: [Clostridium] aminophilum; assembly: GCF_900101295.1. GTDB lineage: Bacteria > Bacillota > Clostridia > Lachnospirales > Lachnospiraceae > Clostridium_R > Clostridium_R aminophilum_A. The sequence continues at coordinate 111,659 of NZ_FOIL01000004.1, forward strand.
TTTTCAAAAATCACGGAAAACGGAGGAATTTTGTCGGAACATCCGCTGGACTGTCCGGCACTTCCGCAGCATTTTCCGGTTCGAAACCGGATCATCAGCGGACTGGCGGATATGGTGCTGATCGTGGAGGCAAAACGGAAGAGCGGAAGCCTGATTACGGCGGATCTGGCACTGGATCAGGGGAAGGATATTTTTGCTTTGCCGGGGCGGCGTACCGACCCGCTCAGTGAGGGGACAAACCGCCTGATCCGGGTGGGCGCGGGGATTGTGACCGGGCCGGAGGATGTGCTTGAATATTTCGGATTGGACGCGAAAAAAGGCAGAAAACAGAGCGGAGTGTGTGACAGCAGACTTGTCAAGAATGAAAAAAAGGTGTATAGTGCCATTGATTCGCACCCGAGACACATCGAGGAGATCATGAAACGCAGCGGTCTATCCTGGGGAGAATGTCTTGTGGCGCTGATGAAACTGGAAATCTACGGGCTGGCAGTCCAGCCGGATAACCAATATTATATGAAGAAACTTGATAAGTAGGTGCTTATATGTCAAAAAATCTTGTTATTGTGGAGTCTCCGGCCAAGGTAAAGACCATAAAAAAGTTCCTTGGCTCCAATTATACCGTTGATGCTTCCGGCGGCCACGTCAGGGACCTTCCGAAGAGTCAGCTCGGAATTGATGTGACTCAGGAATACGAACCGCGGTATATCACAATCCGCGGAAAAGGTGATACACTTGCGCGCCTGCGAAAAGAAGTAAAAAAAGCGGACCATATCTATCTCGCAACCGACCCGGATCGTGAGGGGGAGGCGATTTCCTGGCACCTGTCCAAGGCGCTGAAACTGGACGAGGCCGTGGATAAAAAGGTTTCCCGTATCACGTTCAATGAGATCACGAAAAATGCCGTAAAAGCCTCTCTGAAAGCGCCGAGAAAGATCGATATGGATCTGGTGGACGCTCAGCAGGCCCGCCGTGTGCTGGACCGGCTTGTCGGTTACATGATCAGCCCGCTTCTGTGGGAAAAGGTGAAGAGGGGACTTTCTGCCGGCCGTGTTCAGTCGGTGGCGCTTCGAATGATCTGCGACCGTGAGGATGAGATCAATTCCTTTATTCCGGAAGAGTACTGGACGGTGGATGCAGAACTTGCCGAGGGAAAGAAGAAGCTTATCGCTCATTATTACGGAAGAGACGGGAAAAAATATGTTCCGGCAAGCGAAGAGGAAGTCAACGGGATCAAAAAGGAACTGGAACATGCCGATTTCACGGTTGCGGAAGTCAAGAACGGCGTTCGGAGCAAGAAGCCGCCGCTTCCCTTTACCACCAGTACACTTCAGCAGGTGGCGGCGTCAAATCTGAACTTCTCGACCTCCAAGACCATGCGTCTCGCCCAGCAGCTCTATGAGGGCGTCGAGATCAAGGGACTTGGAACCATCGCGCTGATTACCTATCTCCGTACCGATTCCACCCGTATCTCCGAAGAGGCGGATGCGGCCGGAAGAAGATATATCTCCGAAAACTACGGAGAAAAATATGCCGGAGGCGGCAATACGACCGGCGGGAAAAATGACGCAAAGATTCAGGATGCCCATGAGGCGATCCGCCCGGTTAATGTGGAATTGACCCCGACCGAGGTAAAGGACTCTCTTCCGAGGGATCTGTTCCGCCTCTATCATCTCATCTGGACGAGATTTGTGGCGAGCCGCATGACACCGGCGTCCTATGAGACAACATCCGTGAAGATTGCCGCAGGCCGTCATCTGTTCTCACTGTCGGCAAGCAGAATCCTTTTTGACGGTTTTCTGTCCGTATATTCGATTGACAGCGAAAAAGAAGAGAAGAACGCGCTGACGGAATCCCTGGAGATGGGCCAGAAGCTGTCGGCTCTTTCTGTGACCGGCGAGCAGCATTTTACCCAGCCGCCGGCCCATTATACCGAGGCAAGTCTTGTCCGGGCACTGGAAGAAGACGGTATCGGCCGTCCGAGTACTTACGCGCCGACAATCTCCACAATCCTGAACCGGCGTTATATCACAAAAGAGAAAAAGAATCTCTATGTGACCGAACTCGGTGATGTGGTTAACCGTATCATGAAAAAAGCGTTCCCGACCATCGTGGATACTGCTTTTACTGCGAATATGGAGTATCTGCTTGACCGTATCGGAGACGGATCCGTCAAGTGGAAGACCGTTATCGAGAATTTCTACCCGGATCTGGATGATTCGGTTGCCAAAGCGAAGAAAGAACTGGAGTCCGTCAAGATTGCGGATGAGGTGACGGATGAGATCTGTGAAGTGTGCGGACGCAACATGGTCATCAAATACGGCCCTCACGGAAAATTCCTGGCCTGCCCGGGATTTCCGGACTGCCGAAATACAAGACCGTATCTGGAGAAGATCGGCGTCGCGTGCCCGAAATGCGGCAAGGATCTTGTGATTCGCAAGTCCAAGAAGGGAAGAGTCTACTACGGCTGTTCGTCCTACCCGGATTGTGAGTTTATGAGCTGGCAGAAACCTTCCGCTGAAAAATGTCCGAATTGCGGCACTTATATGGTTGAAAAAGGGAATAAACTGATGTGTGCCAATAAAAACTGCGGATTTGTGAAAAATCTCGGAGGAGACGAAAAAAATTAAAAATGCACGTAAATTGCCAAAAACTCTTGCAACTCAGGTAGATTAGTGTTAATATTCAATCAAAAGGAATGGTATGCTCATTCCCGAATATTGCAGAATTGACGATTTGAAGGACAAAAAAAGAATATTCTGGAAATGTCCCTTCAACGTACATAAATGCAAAAAACATTCTGCGGTTTACACGCTGACAGCTGAGTAAAAAAGGAGGTATAGCAGTGGGCGTTCAGCTATTAGACAAAACACGTAAGATCAATAAGCTGCTGCACAATAACCACTCACACAAAGTGGTGTTCAATGATATCTGCGAAGTTCTCAGTGATATTCTTGAATCTAATATTCTTGTGATCAGCCGCAAAGGAAAGGTGCTGGGGGTTGCAAATCACGACGGCATCGATGAGATCCACGAACTGATTGTGGATCAGGTGGGCAATATGATTGATCATATGCTCAACGAAAGACTTCTGAGTGTTCTCTCGACCAAGGAGAATGTCAATCTGGCAACCCTTGGTTTTGACGAGGATTATGTGAAAAAGTATCAGGCGATCATCACGCCGATTGATATTTCGAGTGAAAGACTCGGTACACTGTTCATCTACAAGTCGGATGCGCAGTATGATATTGATGATATCATCCTCAGTGAGTATGGTACTACCGTTGTCGGATTGGAAATGATGCGGTCTGTCAATGAAGAAAATGCCGAAGAGACACGTAAGGTTCAGATTGTGAAATCCGCAATCAGCACACTTTCGTTCTCTGAGCTCGAAGCCATTACGCACATTTTCGGTGAGCTGGATGGCACAGAGGGTATCCTGGTTGCGAGCAAAATCGCCGACCGTGTCGGAATTACGCGTTCCGTCATCGTGAATGCTCTCCGTAAATTCGAGAGTGCTGGAGTAATTGAGTCACGCTCATCCGGCATGAAGGGTACTTACATCAAAGTACTGAATGACGCTGTCTTCGATGAATTAAAAGACATGAAGGCAGAAAACAAATAATATTTCAGAAGTTTTTCGGGGGACTGCGTGCAGCAGTCCCTCTTTTTCGTTCCATAGGAGATTTCTCCGAAATTCCCTATGAAACAAAACGCTCCGCGAGGATGCGCACGCCGCTGTAAGGAAGCTGTCACCTGACGGTGACCAGCGGCGGCGCGCAAAAAGACAATCGAACCTGATTTCGAATGAAAGTTTTCAGAAAGTATTGACATCTGTAGAACAGGTGATATAATCACCTACATAATACCTATGAAATGAGGGAACGGTATGAACACACTTAGCCATCAGAGATTTGCATCCATGAATATGATGATGTGCTGCTGTGAGACCATGTGCATGTGCAACATGTGTTTTACAGCCTTTTAAGTGTGCATCTGAAAGACGGTTTGCGGGAAACGACCGTTATCGCTCGAAGAGTTTTTGCGGCAGAGGCACGAAAAAGGCCTCTGCCGTTTTTTGGTGCGCCCGGCGGGCGCACGTTCTAAGGGGTGAAAGTCCCTGATCCGCCCGGCAGTGGGAAGGATGCAGCCAGAGGCAAGGGCTCCACCGTGAGGTGTGGGTCTGAAGGAAGCCCGAGGCAAAGCGCTGGCCTGACGAACAGGAATCCCGAACAGGCTGTGAAGCGTGGATGAGGCTGCCAAACAAGCCAAAGTCCAAAAACTGCACGGAACGCCAACAGTAGACGGGACAGGTATAAGTGTGAAAGAACGTGTGGGTACCCGGGGAGATCTCACGG
>NZ_FOIL01000006.1:0-82634 GCF_900101295.1 [Clostridium] aminophilum
CTTTCCGGCGCTCCTCTTCTTCCCGGCGCGCAAGCTCCTCCGCCTCCGCTTTCCGGCGCGCTTCCTCTTCGCGACGCGCAAGCTCCTCCGCCTCCGCTTTCCGGCGTGCTTCCTCAGATGACTCTTTCGAGATCGCGACCGCCGGGGTCACGTCCGCCAGTTTAAATCCGCAATACTTGCAGAATTTCGCTCCTGCTTTATAGGTCTTCCCGCACTGGGGGCAGGTCTCCTGCGCCGGCTGTTCCTGTACCTTGGGTTCGGAAACAATTGCTTTCGGCATAATCTTTGCTCCGCAGAACATACAGAATTTTGTCCCCGGTCTGTACGGTTTTCCGCATTCCGCACACTTCGAATTTCCCGCCATGTCCTTCATTCCGTTCTCCTTTTGCATAACTCTTTTCCTCCCCTTTATCCATGGTCCCGGATCATCGAAACACTTTCGAGATCCGTTTATTTCAAACCTGTCCGGAACAGCTTCTAACAATCCACAAGTCCAACAAAATTTATTATAACAAAACATACGTTTTTTTGCGATGAAATGTGTAAAATAAGTATCTAAATCTGTTTATTCACATCTTTCTCTCTGTATACTACCTCAGATCGCTCATGCATTTTTCAATCAAAGTATTCAACGAAAAAACGCCAGGAGCGCTACCCCTGACGTTTTTCATTCTTTTAACCCTGCCCCGTCTGTTTGATAAATCAACCTCCATGACAGACGTTTTCTGTCTGATCCAACTCGGAAGGGAGTGGTTCTTTACATATAAAAAGCTTCTTCCAACGGATCCTTTCCGTCATTCGGACGACCATTTCCGTGATAAGAACGATCTCGATCCACACTCAGATGCGAAGCGAGCCAGTTGTTCACTCTGCAGACGCCCCACGGCGCATAAATTCCACAGGTGACGGCGCTGAGAATGCAGATCAGGATGTAATGGCCAAACAGCTCAACTCCCTTTCCGTCAAACTTCAGACGGTCTCCGCAATACCGGGTGTGCTGCGCGCGCCAGTTGGTAATATAGCATTCCATCCACGGATACCCAATTCCGCAGGTGATCATCGTCACAATGCTCGTCATAATGGAATAACCGACATATTCAAAGGTATTGCCGTCAAATACCGACTCAGGGAATTCCTCTCCGTCCCTTTCATCCATTCCCTCATAAAAGGTGTGCTTGGTTTCCCATTTCAGCACTGCCACATGTACAAAGAAGGAGTAAATGCCGCAGGTAACGATGGTGAGCAGTTCCCAAAGCAGCCATCTGCCCAGAAGCTCGATTCCCCGTCCGTTAAACTGAAGGCGTCTGCCGTCAACAACCGTATGAGATTTTTTCCATTTCTGGATCATGCAGATGACCCACGGCGTTGCAATTCCGAGGGTGCATACGATAAGCAGTCCGCCCAGGAACCAATATCCGAGCAATTCGATTCCGCGTCCGTCAAAATAAGATTCTTTCGAATTCATCCGTTCTCCCGATACCGCGGAACGAGCCGGAGCTTTTTTCCGCGTTTCATCCTTTCCGTTTTGTTTCCGGTCAGAGTTGTCAAAATATCCCTTGAAAGCATCGAAATCTTTTTGCGGATCGATCCTGCTTCCGATGCCCTGTTTCTGGATCATCACTCTGGAAATCACATCAAGTCCAAAGACCAGAAGGATCAGGGCGATCACGGTTTTTCCCGGAATGCCAAAGGCCGCGATCAGGGCGATCACGTCTGCGGCAAGCAGAATGAGCGCAGAATAACCATTCTCTGTCCGGCATTTTTCATCGGTGGCGATCACATATCCCGCGGATACCACCGAAGCCATGCACAGAAGGATCACGGCAAAATCCAGGATATTTTTCACACATCTCTGAAAATAATAAAGGCCCAGGCCAAACGGCATAAAACGGAAAAGTCCAAAGACCAGTCCGATAACAATACCGACAACAATGCTCACGAACGGAAGGATCGGTCCTGCCGCCGCCAACAGTTCGATATTCTCAAGGGAAAGAAGCTCTTTCACGCCGCTGTTTTTCAGATCGTCGCAACGGCTTCCCTCACTGTCGGTTCCTGCTTTTTCAGTTCCGGCAGTTTCTGTCTTATTCCCGCTATGACCGTTTTCCGTTCTGCTGTCTGCCGGGGCAGTCGCGCCGTTCCATGATCTGGCGTCGGTCCCGTTTTCCTGCGCGCCGGCCTTCATCTCAGCCGCGACGTTCCCGGTCTCCGGGGCGCCGACCTTTATCTCTGCGATGTCAGTCTCCGCCTCTGCAGAGCCGTTCTCTGTCTCCGCAGCGCCAGTCTCCGTCTCTGTTGCGCCGGTCTCTGCCTCTGCGGCGCCGGATCCTATCTCTGCAACGCCGTTTTCCGGTCCGACAGTGTTTTCCTGCTCGCTTTCGTCAACCAGATAATCAGCCAGTTTCGTTCCGCAGCTATCGCAAAACTTTTGACCATCCTGAACTCTCTGTCCACAATTCGGGCAAAACATATCATTTACCTCCCCAAACATTAAACAAATTGCATCTCTATAACATATACCATATTTGCACTCTGTATGCAAAATGCGCATTTTATCGCTGCGCCATCTCCTCCCATTCATTCAGGATCGGTTGTATCTTCTCCAGATTGCGCACAACCCCAAAAACCATCAGGATGCAGAGAATGATAATCAGAAACAGGATCTCGGCGCGGTAAAAACCCGTTCTTCCATCTTTCACATAGGCATATGTCCTCCAGCCTGCATACAGACCCAGAATCGGAATTAGAGGCACCACGACCGGATTATGCTGCATTGCCTCCGCAACATTCCCTCTCAAAAGAGCCATGATCGCATGTGTAATGCCGCATCCAGGACATTTGAATCCCGTAACCGTCCGAAACAGACAAGGGATCCCCAGCCCGGCATACTCATAAACCGCAAGGCCGATGATCCCTGCGATCGCAATTTCGGATATCGTCATGATGACGCGGTCCCGTCTCTTTTTACGAGCCCGCAGTTCTTTTTCACTGACCATTTATTATCCCCATGATCCACTATGGTTATTGAAACAAAGCCCGCGGAGCGATTTTTGTGACAAGGAAAAATCGGAGAACTTTCCTGTGCCACAAAAAATGTGCAAGGAGGTTTTTCCTTGCACATCGATATCTGATTTTGTGTTCCGCGCTCCGCTCTTATTCCATGTTTTCAAGCATGACATCGATCGTGGTGATCCGTGCGGAAAGGGCAAAGATCTCCGCCGCCTTCTTCAGTTCTTCCAGAGACGGGAAGGACGGGGCGATACGGATGTTGCTGTCGTGCGGATCCTTGTGATACGGATAGGTCGCACCGGCATCCGTCATAGTCACGCCGCACTTCTTGCAGCGGGCAACGATGCGCTTTGCCGTGCCGTCCATTCCGGTGAAGGAGATGAAATATCCGCCCTTCGGTTTGGTCCAGGAACCGATGCCCAGTCCGCCGAGCTCTCTCTCCAGAATCTCTTCCACCGCCTCAAACTTCGGGCGAAGGATGTCCGCGTGTTTTCTCATGTGCTCGTTCATTCCCTTGATATCGCCGAAGAAGCGTACATGGCGCAGCTGGTTTACCTTATCGTGGCCGATGGTCTGTACCTTCAGCTGCTTCCGGATGTCGTCCAGGTTGTTGTGGGATGCCGCAATGGCAGCGATACCGCTTCCCGGGAATGTGATCTTGGAGGTGGAGCTGAACTTGTAGACAATGTCCGGATTGCCGGCTTTTTTACATGCATTGAGAATCTCCGGCACAAAATCATGATCATTGTCGTAGAGATGATGAATACTGTACGCGTTGTCCCAGTAAATTCTAAAGTCCGGTGCCGCCGGCTTCAAGTGGGCAAAGCGGTCAACCACTTCCGCAGAGTAGGAATTTCCGGTCGGATTCGAATACTTCGGGACACACCAGATTCCCTTAACCTCCGGATCATTGTTGACATACATCTCAACCATATCCATATCCGGGCCGTCCGGAAGCATCGGAATGTTGATCAGTTCAAAGCCGAAGAACTCGGTGATGCCGAAATGACGGTCATAGCCCGGAACAACACAGAGCCATTTTACCTTGTCGAGCTTGCACCACGGGGTATTGCCCATAACGCCGTGGGTGAACGAACGGGAGATCTGATCGTACATCACGTTCAGACTGGAGTTTCCGTAAATGATAACCTGCTCCGGAGATACTTCCATCATGTCGCTGATCAGCTGCTTCGCCTCCGGAAGCCCTTCCAGAACACCGTAGTTCCGGCAGTCACTGCCGTCATCGCTGCGCAGATCACACTCACTGTTCAGAACGTCCATCATGCCCATGGAGAGATCGAGCTGCTCGGAACATGGCTTTCCTCTCGACATGTTCAGCTGCAAGTTCTTGTCCTGAAACTCATGATACTTTACCTTGAGCTCTTTGCGGAGCACCTTGAGTTCATCTTTCGTCATCTCGGAGAATGGCTTCATCTTAATTCCTCCTGCGTCATTCACTTGGTCAACAGGCTGCACGGCATCGATTGTAACAGAAAACTGTCAATTCTGTCATTTCAATGATGTTCAATTTTATCATTAAAACTTTTCACGTACAAGGGATTTTTCCGATACGAAACCGCCTAAATCACATCCCCGGTTTCCTTCTTTTCTGTCAGAAACCAACAATTAATGTAAGGAATTCTTATGGTGACGGCCTCAGGGGCTGGAACTATAATAAATTTGATCTTATCATCAGTTATTATGTCAGGGAAGATAATACTATGAAATGTCCGAATTGCGGCGCAACAGTCAGAGATGGATCTCTATTCTGTGATGATTGCGGATACAAGTTTGAAACCGCCACAACAGATTCCGCTTTTACTCACGGTATTCCGAACGCAGAAGAGATTCCGAAAAAGAAAACCGGGAAAAAGATACTTCTCGTAATCGGCGGTGCAGCGTTTATCGGTACTGTAGCATTTTTCACCGCTAACCTTCTAAAGCCAGACAGTGTCCGTTTCATAGAACTTCAGGAGAAAGCGATCAAATCCGCTTATCTTGATCCGGTGGAGGCTTTGTCCGAGCCGGTAAAGGATAAGATTGACACCGAGCTCACACTGACAGCAAAGATATCTGGTGCCAAGATATCCGATATTCTCGCCAAGACCGCCCTCGTACTGAAAATGAACAGAAACGGACATAACGGAACGATGAACATTTCTTTCCGATATAACAACTCCGATATTCTGACCGGGCTTCTCTGCACAGACGGCAGGAAGCTCGATATTGCTGTCCCATCTCTGAATAAAAAGGTTTACAGCAGCAATATCGTGACGATGGTCAAAAACCTGACCGGCAATGGTGATGCTCAGATTCACTCCGATAGCATCACGGAACTGGCTCTTAGCAATAAAAAGCAGAAAGAGATCGCCCAACGCTATATCAGCCTCTTAAACGACATTCTGTCAGACCAAAATCTGACAGTCGAAAAGAATCAAAATCTCGACTTCTCGGTATCCGCCATCACTTCCGCGGACGCCAGGTACGCTCTGGACGGAAAATCTTTCACAAAATACACCTTTGTTCCGACTGAGGAAGATTACAAGACTCTGATGCAGAAACTCAGCGAAACCATGGAAAAAGATACCTATCTCAAAAACTGGTACATAAAGTGTCAGGAGTACGGAAAACTGGCTTTTCCGCAAATGCCGACCTATGATGAGATCTTAAGCACGGTGAATGATGACGGTGGGCAAATGTCCCGGAATCTGGCAGCGTCCGAGCTGAAATGGACTGTATATGCCGATGCGAAGCAGGCGCGCTACATCCGCATCGAGTCAAAGAACTATAGCACATTGGAGATGGCTTTTGCCAACGACGGAACCCAGACTGCAAACATCATCACCTTTGGAGATGGCTTCTCCTTCTGTAACAGCTTCACAAAGAGCGGTTCCGTATATAGCGGTTCCATAAGCTTCAACGACTACAAACTCAGCTACAATAACGTGGATACTTCCAAGTCTTCCATACTGGGACTCTTCGTCGGTTCCTATTCCGCAGAAGGCGTGACGATGGATGTCAGGGATGCAGACAATGCAAATGATTATGAAGTGAAGTTCATGGGCACAGCCATCAATCTGCATGCGACTAAAACTTCCACTGTTGTTCCCCCCGAAGGCGATGTCGTTGATATCTCTGACTACACCAAGGAAGATTATCAGAATCTTGCCATGGAACTCCGCAAGAATTTCTATCAGCTTATGATGAGCGATCCGAATCTTCAGGAGTTGCTATTATTTACTTTCATCAACTTGTTCTAAGCTATCTTTTTCACCGTCTTCCCATTATCGTCAGCGGTCTGTGCTTCCTGTCTCGACAGGCAGCATAGGCTGTCCTGCATTTTTTTCGGCCGAAGGAAGCAAAAATCTCCGCCTGATTAATGCCCGGCGTCTGCCGCGATAAGAAGCAATACCGCATAATATATTTTGTTTCTTGCCCAAACAGCGTTGCAAAGAGCTAATGAAAGAAAGAATCGCTATGAATACCACTTACTGCACGCTCTCCGGCGTAACCAAAACCTTTCACTCCCGGTCCGGAAACCGGACGGTCGGTCCCATTGACCTCGAGCTCCGCGCGGGAGAAGTTCTCGGAATCCGGGGAATCAACGGTGCCGGAAAAAGTACCGTCATGAATATGATCGCCGGAATGATCCGGCCGGAGCGGGGAACCGTACGTTTTGCTCCGGAGGCCAGAAACCGGATCGGCTATGTTCCGCAGGAGCTCTCTCTCTATGAGACGCTGACCTGCCGCGACAATCTCCGCTTCTGGGGCCGCGCCGCTGGACTTCCGGGAAAGCAGATCGCCACCCGCGCTTCCTGGCTTCTGCATGAACTGAATCTGGATGAATGGGCCGATGCCGCGGTTTCTGCCTGCTCCGGCGGAACCAAACGCCGGCTTCACCTTGCCACGGCGCTGATGCTTCTCCCGAAGATTCTTCTTCTCGATGAGCCGAGCGTCGGCGCGGATGAGGATTCCGCCGATTCTATCCTGAAGACGATTCTTCATTTGAAGACGCTCGGTCTCAGCATCATCCTGATCAGCCACCGGAAAGGCGACCTGGAGCGGGTCTGCGACCGGATCCTGACACTGGAAAACGGCGCTATTTCTTCTGAAGAAATTCCCCAGCACTGAGAAAGGTTCCGATATGTCAGGCTTCAAAGCATGTTTATTCAAAGATCTGAAACTGTTTTTTAAGCGGGCCGGAGTACTGTCCCTTCTCCTGCCCCTTCTTCTCTACACAGCCATGTATTTTGGCTTCCGGAGTTTTTCTTCCTCTGCGGCGGTCCAGCCATTTCCCATCGCCATCCGCGATGAGGACAACACGCTGATGTCCCGCAATCTCATTCTGCAGATGAAGGACATTCCGATGTTCTCCGAGGTCCGCGTTCTGGAAAACGGTGAGACCGATCGGGAGGTTCTGGAGCAGGGAGCCGCTGCCGTGGTCACAATCCCTCAGTACCTTTTTTACAAAATGTACGCGGTGGAGGAGTGCCCGGTGGACGTCGCCGTCAATGACCGCATGGAACTTCCGTCCGCCCTCTTCCGCTCGATTTTCGGTTCCATTATGAGCATCATGGAGAGTGACGAGAGTTCTTTCCGCGGAGCATACCGCTATATGTACACCCTGCAGAATGGAGCCGACGCGGCTGCCCGCGATCTCGAAGACCCGGACATCCGGGAGGAGATCAACCGCAAAGCATCCTCAGAGCTTCTCTCCGACGCACTCGGCCGCCAGACAATCTTCGATACCGAATACTCCGCTTCGCGCATCATGATCACCTCCGTACTGCGGGATATTCTCGCCGGCATTTTCCTGATCATGGTTCTCGGATATGCGGTGACCGCGCTGAAGACCATTCCGGAAGAGCGGCGTCTCGGCGTGATTCCCCGGCTGGAGGCGCTTGGACACAGCAGCATCGTCTTCTACCTGTCCAAGCTGATTGCTGTTTTTCTCCTTCTGATGCCGATCCTTTTGGGACTCTTCTGTCTTCTCCCCCGGAAGGCATTCTGGATGATTCTTCCGTGGACGGCGCTTTTAATCCTGCTCGGTTTTCTCGAAATCCTGCTCATCGCCGAGATCGCCCGCGACAGCCGTTGGATCCAGCAGATCGGAAATCTCTTCCTGCTGCTGATGCTCATCAGCGGCGGAACCTTCTGGCCGCGCGCCGCTCTGCCCGGATTTCTGCGCGCGGTTTCGGGGCTGTCGGTCTCCTACTACTTTTCCGAGATTCTGGAGATCGCGTCAAACCGGATGCTGTATACGCCGGAACACCTTATCAAAGCCACCTGCACCCCGCCGATGATCCTCTGCGGAGTTCTGTTTATCCTCATTCTGATCATGAAACCGATACGGAAACTCCGATACGTATCCGCGTCTGCGGCGTCGGCATCCGGCATGACGGATCCGGTCGCTCCGGCTTCCTCGGCGTTCACTTCGTCTCTTGCCGGTTGGAAAGCGCTGGTCTTCTTCGGAAATCCGTTCCGGATGCTTCTGATCCTTCTCTTCTCCGGCATCCTGCTTTTTTCGGTGGAGACGGCCGTCTCGAGAAGGCAGAGTTCGGTCCGGATCTCGATTCTGGACCTGGATCAGACGGAATACTCGGCAGAGCTGATCCGAACCCTCCGGGCACAGGATGGCGTGACGATCACCGACGACGGCGGAATATTTTCCCTTGAAGCGGAGCCGGAAGGCACTCTCACAATCCCCCGGGGATTCGGCAATCTCATCGCCGCCGGAAAACCGCTGACGGTTCACTATGAGGCGGCCCGGGACACCTATTCCGAGCAGAGCACCCGGGAAATTATCTCCGGCGCGGTCATCTCGAAAAAAAGCCTGTATAAAGCACGGGCCATGGTGGAAAATGAGATCGGCCGGACGCTTTCGGACGAAGAGTTTTCTGACATGAAGGAAATGATCCGGGCGGAACGCGCATCCATGCCGGATTCCTACCGGATCACGACGCTTTCCGGGCTGGAGGAAAACGCCGGAGAAAAGAACTCCCTCTCCTCCACCGGCATCGTGGAGAACTTCCTTCCGGATACCTGGACCTTCTCCATTCTGGTTGTGACCATCCTTTCGCTCACCTACACCTCTGTCCGGGGAAGTAAGAGCATGCGGGCGGCAGACCGGCGGCTTCGGACCATGCCGAGGGGACCGATCCGGGCAGTCGTCTCCGATACCCTACCGATCGCGGGTCTTCTCCTGATCATCCAGTTCGCAGGGCTTGCTCTCGGTGGAAACCTGAATCCTTATGCAGCGGCTTCCTCCGTCCTGTTCTCCGTTCTCATGGCACAGTTCGGACTCTGGATCTCATCCGTGGTGTCCACGGAAGGCCGCGTCGACGGTCTGGCCTGCTTCCTGTCCATTATGATCCTTCTGATCGGCGGATGCTTCCTCGATCTCTCGGTTCTCTCCGACACGATGCGGCTGGTCACCTGGATCTCTCCGGCCGGACTTGCCCGCGCGGTCATGAAGAAAAGTGCTGCGGCCGCGGGGCTCCTTCTTCTGGAAAATGTCATTCTGACGGTGATCCTGCTGCGGAAGCGGGACATCGGATAAAGAGCAACGCAGAAAGCCGCGCAGCGGTTCCATCCCCCGGAGGGGCCGGAACCGCTGCGCGGCTCTTCTTATGTTCTGTTTATTCTTTTTTCTATCCCAGACATTCAGTGCTTTCCGCGCATTTTCAGCTCACTGATCTTTGTGCGGTAAATACGCAGCATCAGGATGGTAGTCATGATCACGGACACGATCTCCGCAACAGCGAAGGAATACCATACCGCGTGAAGACCTGCCACGCGGGCGAGAATCCATGCCACCGGCACAAGGCAGAACAGCTGACGGGCTACCGAAACCATCAGGCTGTAGACGCCATTTCCCAGCGCCTGGAACATGGAACCGGTAATGATCGCATATCCCGCAAAAGTGAAGGAAAGGCTGATGGTCCGGAGTGCCGGAACACCGATCTCCAGCATCTGATCCGACGCATTGAAGAGCAGAAGGAGATCTGCGGTCTTCAGCTGGAAGATGAGAAGTCCCGCGAACATGATGATGACAGCAATCACAACGCCCGCGCGGTATGTCTGCATGATTCTCTTCTTGTTGCCCGCGCCGTAGTTATACGCGACGATCGGGATAAAACCATTGTTCAGACCGAACACCGGCATGAAGATAAAGGACTGCAGTTTGAAGTACACGCCGAGGACGGAAACCGCCGTCTCGGAGAAGGTAATCAGAATCCGGTTCATGAAGAACGTCATGACGGACACGATCGCCTGCATGATGATACTCGGAACGCCGACCGCATAGATGGTGCGGATCGTGTGCAGATCCGGATGGAAGTCCTTCCAGGAAATCTGCACATCCGGGTTCTTCCGGTGATTGATGAAGATCGCCATGATGCCGGCGACAAACTGTCCGCAGACCGTCGCATACGCCGCCCCAGCGATGCCGAGTTTCGGGAAGCCGAACAGACCGAAGATCATGATCGGATCCAGAATAATATTCGTGACCGCTCCGGAAAGCTGCGTGATCATGGAAAGCAGGGTACGTCCCGTCGCCTGCATGATTCGCTCAAAACACATTTCCGCAAAGATGCCGATAGACAGGATCAGACAGATCCGGAGATAAGTTGTTCCCATCTGCGCAACTTCCTGCGTCGGTGTCTGACTGTGAAAATACGCCTTCGCACCGAAAAGGCCGATCAGCGCAAATACGACTGCCCCGCAAACTGCAAGAAAAATGCCGTTTTCCGCAGTGCTGTTGGCTGCCGCCTGATTCTTTTCTCCAAGCGAGCGGGAAAGAAGTGCATTCATTCCGACGCAGGTACCCGCGCTCACCGCAATGATCAGCGACTGAATCGGGAATGCCAGCGAAACCGCAGTCAGTGCATTCTCACTGATTCTCGCAACAAAGATACTGTCGACAATGTTATATAACGCCTGAACCAGCATCGAAATCATCATTGGAAGGGACATACCGATCAACAGACGGTTGACCGGCATGGTTCCCATTTTGTTTTCTGCCATTGTTCTTCCTCCTGTTCTTCTTTCTTTCACATCTCAATTCACACTTTATGTGCACCGGCAGCGCGTCCGTACCGGAGGATCCGTATCCGAAACCCATCCCATGATCTCTCATGAGTTATTTCGTTGAATTCTGTAGATGTTCTTAACCGTAACCATTCTATTATAAATGAATCCTTCCTTCTGTCAATGAAGAGGTTCTTCCTGTTTTTTCGGCTTCCGTGTTATAATATGGGAACGTGCATAAAAAGGTGATGAAAGGAAACTGATCCATGAAATACGAATACCCCTCTGTCTATGAAACTTTCCGCTGCATCGGCGGCGCCTGTCCGGACACCTGCTGCGCAGGCTGGGAAGTCGACATCGATCCCGACACCTATGACTATTATATGGAAACGGAAGGTGAATTCGGCCGTCGTCTCCGCAGTCACATGACCGAAGATGAAGACGGCGACATCTATTTTCCGCTGACACCGGAGGGCCGGTGCCCGTTCCTGAACCGGCACGATCTCTGCGATATCTTCTCCGAACTCGGCGAAGAAAGCCTCTGCCGTGTCTGCACCGAATATCCGCGCTACTATCTGCCCGCAGGCGACTACGAGCAGATTGACATGAGTCTTTCCTGCATGGAAGTCGGCCGCCTCTTCTTCTCCGATCCGGAGCCGGTCCGCTATCTCACGCAGGAGGACATTATGGACGGAGACCCGCTGACCGGAGAGGAAGTTCTGAGAAGAGATGAAATCCTCCGCCGCCGTGATGAAATGCTCGCTTTTATGCGGAAATCCCACTCCGAAACAGCCGACAGCCGCTTTGCGGCGCTTCTTGCCCGCTTCCCGGCCCTCTCCCCCGAATCGGATGAAGATCTCCTGTCTGTCATGGATCGTCTGGAACTCATCGACGATCGCTGGAACGACGTCATGATCCCGATCCGCACCAATCTCACAGCCATTCAAAAACACGAACGGGAATTTTTGAACTGCGCAGGACCGGAATTTGACCGATGGACCGGAAAACTCATCTCCTATTTTCTCTTCCGCTACTGCCTGAACGTCTTCTCCAGCGGAAGCTGGGAGAATGAAATGCGTTTCATCCGCCGCAGTCTCCGTTTCATCCGGCTGATGTGTATCGCCCGGGAAATGGGTCTTCTTCCGCGCTCTTCCTATGGCGGCCGCCTTTCCGGGCAGGAGCAGCAAGAGCGATGCAACTGTTTCACGCTGAGTGACATGATCGACATTGCCCATCTCTACTCCAAACAGGTGGAGCACTCTGACGGCAATGTGGAACTTCTGCGAACAATATCGGGAGAAAACATTAAATAATAGTAGTTATTACTGAATTAATGGTATTTTTTTGTTTTTCCTTACCAAAAATTTTCCATTAATTTCATTAATCATTACAGAATGTTCGTTTTACATCTGTACATTGGTATCATCTAACGATATAATGAGCATAATGCAAACCCAATAAATTATATAACAAATTTATTATGAATCCCGTTTCTTTGATAATTGGCGAGTTTTTTTCTTTAAAAATATATCGCATGGTTGACTATCATATTTTTTGTTATAAAATTTATTTTGTGATTATATTATTTGAAAGTTATATTAGTTAGAAAATTGATTTTTCCATATCAGGCACAAATACAACGACTCTGAAGAAATGCGTTCGAACCGCTACCGCACAACAGTTCGAACGCTGTTTCTATACAGAGAGAAAAGGAGGAGGGACAGATGGCGAATACACCGCACGGACTCGGTTTTATGGAACCGACATATATCCGTGAATCAGATCGCAATGATTTCTATCGGGCAAAATATCGACGTTTCTGTCATTCATCTTGCGTGTCCATGACTCTCTCCATGCTGGTCGCTTTCGGATTTTTCTTCGTCAACATTGCCACAGAAAAAATATCCAACGTGCCGCTCCTTCTGTTTCTGGATGTCTCGCCGCTCATCGTCTGGCTCATACTGTATTTCATTCTGATTCGTCGAAAAGATATTCATTACCGCTGGAAGATCAAATCGATGTATTTCTGTGCCTGGCTGACACTGCTCTGTATCCTGATCTCGCACTACGCGCTTGATTTCACGGGTGCTCTGGTTGTGGATCTTACTCTCGCACATCTGATCATGTTTGGAATCGGTCTCAGCGCACCGGTAAAGGAGATCTCGAAGCTCTCCATTGCCTACTCCATCATCGAGCTGATGGCTTTGTTCGCTTTCCCGAGCATCAGCGCCAACTTCATTCTCGCAGTCTGTATTACCATGTCTTCCGGAATTTCTGTCATGCTCTATAATCTGGAAGAAGCCTATGCGGACCTTTATCTATCCAAGCGAAAGATCGAATATGACATGTTCCATGATCCCCTGACCGGGACCTTCAACCGCAACAAATGGAATGCGCTTGCGGCGGACCGCCGCATCAACCGCCGAAATGAAACGGTTCTTCTGATGATGGACATTGATAAGTTCAAGTCGGTCAATGACTGCTACGGCCACGATATCGGTGACAAGACGCTGCAGCGGACGGCCGATATTGTCCAGTCCTGTCTGCGCAGCGAGGACATCATCATCCGGACCGGCGGCGAGGAATTCCTTGTCATCCTCTACAACACCACTGTCGCAAAAGCATATCAGATCGCAGAGCGGATGCGTGCCGCCATCGAGGGCGCATCCTTCGAAAAGGTAAAACACATCACCATTTCCATCGGTCTGAGTGACAACACAAAGTCCGATTTCGACGACGCCTTCAAAAAAGCGGATATCGCACTCTACCAGTCCAAGAAAAAAGGCCGCAACTGCGTTACGGTCTATGATCTGACGATGGATGAGAGCTGCGCTCTGTCCACGGTTTGACACAAATTCGAAGGATACAGGAAGAATTCGGCTCTCCTTTCTTCGAATTTCAGAGGGCACAGGACAAGCTTTCGAAAAAACATTCTACATCAAAAACCACCCGAGACCTTTCCGGTCCGGGTGGTTTTTTGGTGATTTTGCTTTTCAGAACGGAGATCCGGCCGTTCAGCCTTCCTGCGCCATTTCCGCAAATTTTGCTTCGTTCTTTTCCTTGTAGTGGTGTGCGTCCTCCAGCATCATCGCTTTCACCTTCATGAGACGGATCTGCGTGGATCGCTCATTCTCATCCAGTTTCATCGTGATGTACTTGATGATCCTCTGGCACTCCGGAATCGTCACATGCTCCAGCGCATTGACACGCCGACGTGTCTTCTCGATCTCGGAAGCCATCAGCTGACAGGACTTCTCGATCTCCGCCAGTCTCAGCATATCCGGAAGAATATCGGCGAGGGATTTGACCGCCCCGTCGAGATCGCCGGACGTAAACGCGAAACCGTAGGAGTAAATGTCATTGGCGTCCGCCGTCTTCGTCTTTGTCGTGTAGACCGGGATATTCACGCTCATGACGTTTTTATATCCGATATCCAGATCGACAGCCTGCTTCGGCGTCATCAGCGCGGTAGACAGGGTCTGCTGGTCCATTCCGGCCTTTGCAACGACAAAATTCCGGTTGGCGTCGCGGATTCCTTCTTCCACTTTCAGACGAAGTTCCATGTTTTCACGTACCAGATCGAAGAACTGGCGCATCAGCTCATCCCGCTTATCCTTGAGGAGCTTGTGGCCCCGGAGGGCCATCGTCAGCTTCTTTTTGGTCTTCGCGAGCTCCATTCTGGTCGGTATGATCTGTGAAGATGCCATAATCCTTCACCTCCTCAGACTTTTCCGTAATACTCATCCAGGAACTTATCGTTAATTCTCTTCAGCTCGGTTCTCGGCAGCTCACTCATCAGCTTCCAGCCGATGGTCAGCGTCTCTTCGATGGAACGGTCCGTGGTATATCCCTGGGAAACATATTCCTTCTCAAAATTATCCGCAAACTTTGCATACTTCAGGTCAATCTCGGTCAGCGCCGCCTCGCCGAGGATGGTCATAAGCTCTTTCGCGTCTTTTCCTCTCGCGTATGCCGCGAACAGCTGGTTCATGACATTGGCGTGATCCGCACGGGTCTTTCCCTCACCGATACCTTTATCCTTCAGTCGGGAAAGCGACGGCAGAACGTCAATCGGCGGCTGGATTCCCTTGCGGTAGAGATCACGGCTCAGCATGATCTGTCCCTCGGTGATGTATCCGGTCAGATCCGGGATCGGATGGGTCTTATCGTCCTCCGGCATGGTCAGAATCGGGATCATGGTAATGGAACCGTTCTTTCCTCTCTGACGTCCTGCGCGCTCATACAGTGTCGCAAGGTCGGTGTACATGTATCCCGGATATCCGCGGCGTCCCGGAACCTCTTTGCGGGCTGCGGAAACCTCACGGAGCGCATCGGCATAGTTTGTGATATCAGTCAGGATAACCAGAACCTGCATATCCTTCTCAAACGCCAGATACTCCGCTGCGGTCAGTGCCATTCGCGGGGTGGAAATACGCTCGATCGCCGGGTCATTTGCCAGATTGACAAACATAACGGTACGGTCAATGGAGCCGGCCTCACGGAAGGACTGCTCGAAATAGTTCGCCTCCTCGAAGGTGATTCCCATCGCGGCGAATACTACCGCGAACTTCTCGTTGTCTCCGCGAACCTTCGCCTGACGCGCGATCTGCGCCGCCAGATTCGAGTGCGGAAGACCGGAAGCCGAGAAGATCGGAAGCTTCTGACCTCTGACCAGTGTGTTCAGGCCGTCGATGGCACTGACACCGGTCTGGATGAACTCCTGCGGATACGCGCGGGCTACCGGATTCATCGGAAGACCGTTGATATCGCGGCGCTCCTCCGGAAGGATCTCCGGACCGCCGTCGATGGGTCTGCCCAGACCGTCGAAGACACGGCCCAGCATATCTTCGGATACGCCAAGCTCCATGGCGCGTCCCAGGAATCTTACTTTACTGTTGGAAAGGTTGATGCCGGTCGCGCTCTCAAAGAGCTGAACCAGAGCATTTCCGCCGTCAATCTCCAGAACACGGCATCCTCTGGTCTCGCCGTTGGCGAGCTCGATCTCTCCCAGTTCCTCATATGCGACGCCCTCGACGCCGTGTACCAGCATCAGCGGGCCGGCAACTTCCTGTATCGTCCTATACTCCTTCGGCATGATCAGTCACCCTCCTTCACTGCTGCTGCGATTTCGTCGATAAGCTGCTGTTCAACCTTCTTATAGGTATCCTCGATCTGGTCCTCCGGAACGTATTTGAAACGTCCGATGGCCTCTCTCACCTCGAGGTCGATCAGCTTCTGCAGCGGCGCGTTCTTTCCGAGCGCCGCCTCGGACTCGGTGTAATATGCGATAACCAGCTTCTCCAGCAGATACTGTTTTCGGAGAGAGGTGTAGGTGTCAACATCGTCGAAGGAGTTCTGGTGCAGGAAATCCTCACGGATGGATCTTGCCGCCTCCATCTTCAGACGGTCTCTCGGTGAGAGGGCGTCCATGCCGACCATCTGCACGATCTCGTTCAGCTTTGACTCATCCTGAAGGATGCTCATCATCTGCTGGCGGTTGCTCATCCAGTCATCGGATACATTTTTGTCAAACCATTTTCCCATGTTGTCGAGATACAGGGAATAGGATGTCAGCCAGTTGATCGCCGGGAAATGTCTCTGGTACGCAAGGTTTGCATCCAGCGCCCAGAATACTTTGACGATTCGCAGGGTCGCCTGGGATACCGGCTCGGAAATATCACCGCCCGGAGGCGAAACCGCGCCGATAACGGAAAGCGCGCCTTCTCTTGCATCGCGGCCAAGAGCCACAACCTGTCCCGCTCTCTCGTAGAACTGGGCAAGTCTCGATCCCAGATAAGCCGGATAACCTTCCTCACCCGGCATCTCTTCCAGTCGGCCGGACATCTCTCGGAGCGCCTCGGCCCATCGGGATGTGGAATCTGCCATCAGTGCGACGGAGTAACCCATGTCGCGGAAATACTCCGCAATGGTGATGCCGGTGTAAATGGATGCCTCTCGCGCCGCTACCGGCATATCCGAGGTGTTCGCGATCAGAACGGTTCTCTCCATCAGGGAGTTTCCGGTCTTCGGATCCTTCAGTTCCGGGAACTCATTCAGAACGTCGGTCATCTCATTTCCACGCTCGCCGCATCCGATGTAGACGATGATATCCGCATCGGCCCATTTTGCCAGCTGATGCTGGATAACGGTCTTGCCGGATCCGAACGGGCCCGGTACGGCTGCTACGCCGCCCTTCGCGATGGGGAAGAATACGTCAACTACTCTCTGTCCGGTTACCAGCGGAGTCTGCGGCGGAATCTTCTTTGCGTAGGGTCTCTCTTTTCGAACCGGCCATCTCTGCATCATGGTCAGCTCGCGCTCTGTGCCGTCCTCCAGTGTCACAACCGCTACCGCGTCATCCACATGGAAGCTTCCTTCTTTGATCTCTTTAATCTTTCCGTTCACGCCCACCGGAACCAGAATCTTGTGGAGCACCGCGCGGGTCTCCTGAACGGTTCCGAACACGTCGCCCTCAGTGACTTCATCGCCGACCGCAACCTGCGGCTTGAAATCCCATACGGCTTCTCTCTTTAAGGACGGAACCGCAACGCCTCTCTGAAGGCTGTTGGAGCCGGCCGCTTTCAGGATATCATCCAGCGGACGCTGAATTCCGTCGTAAATGCTGCCGATCAGTCCCGGTCCAAGTTCTACCGACATCGGTGCGCCGGTGGACTCTACCGGCTCACCCGGTTTCAGACCTGCCGTCTCCTCATATACCTGAATGGACGCCTGGTCTCCATGCATCTCAATGATCTCGCCGATCAGTTTCTGGTCGCTTACTCGAACGACATCGAACATGTCGGCATCGCGCATGCCCGTGGCGATAACCAGCGGACCGGCAATTTTTTTGATCAGACCTGTACTCATATCGAATCTCTCCCTTTCTTGGCTAAGCTCTGCTTTTTTCCGGCAGGAAAGTTCTCCTCATCGGATCTCTTCCGGTCAGTTCTGTCCGCCGAACAGGATATCGGAACCGACTGCCTGTTCCACCGACTTCTTTACGTTTTCCACGCCCGCTCCGGTATTGCCCGAAACGCCGGGGATCGGTATGATCGCCGGAATCGCGCTCTCCGCGTATTTATCGGCTTCTGCCCCCAAAAGCGTCTTGGCCTTTTCGGTGATGTAGATTATTCCATAGGTTCCGGAAGCCAGCTCATGAAGCTTTTCCGCTGCCTCCTCCGCGGTTTTGACAGGGAAGATATCAAGACCGAGGGAGGCGAACCCATAAACACTGTCATAGTCCCCTAAAACTCCGATCTTATACATACATCTCCCTTACCCTTTCCCGGATTGCTTCTTCCTTCAGTCCGTTCTCTTTTCCGGAAAGAATGATTCTTACCGTCTTGATCTCATTCTGTCTGGCGATGACCCATGCAAACACCGGCCCGATGGTAAACGGGTTGTATTTCTGCGGTTTCATGGTCTCGATAACCCGGTTGTCGCACCAGCGCTCAAAGGCGGACATCGAATCGGAAAGTGCTTCCGCGCCTTCACTGTACGAAGTCTGGCCAATGTATTCTTTCACGCTGTCGAATCCGCCCGCTGCCGCTCTCGCCAGATGTCCCGCATCCAGCGATCCGCAGGCTGCCAGCGCCCGATTCAGAAATTCCAGTGTTTTTCCGGTCTTCGCGCCGCGCACGGCAGTGCGGATATCCGCCACTGCCACGGTCTCCTCCGCGTAATCGCGGACAATGCTCTCCTTCGCGTTCTTTCCCGCCGAAAGGATGGCCTCCAGACACGCCCGGTCGATGATCATATCCGAGAGCTGGGCGTCTCCCGTGTGAAGGAGAGTCTCCGCCGCCTCCTGCGCCGCTTCGCGCATGGAATCCGGCAGTCTGTCCCAGTTTTTTCCCTGTGCAATCTCTTCCATCGCTTTGCCCGGAATGGATGCATCCTCATAGTAGATTCCCGGAACCGAAACGCCGGTGCAGCTGCTCCGGACGGCCGCTTTCAGATTGTGAAAGGTCTTCGGAAGAGACAGCACATCGAAATTGTCCAGCCCGACGCGAAGCTCGGAGACAACTTCCCAGATCTTGCTCTCTTCCGCAGCGAGGAGCTCATCGGCTCCCTCCGACTCCGAAGGATGGCCCCAGCCGCGTTCCCTCAGGAACTGCAGACTCGCTGCCATATCCGGCATTGCGATCAGCTGATCGATCACCGAACCCGTGAAGAGCGAGACCTCCAACGCGCGGATGCGTGCAACCGCGTAGGTATATTTTTCGCTCATTCTTTTCCTCCTGATTATGATGATATGTTCCCCTGCTAAAATGCCGGCCTTCGGCATTTCGCACGGCGGAACCGGTTGTCAGATATAAAATCCTGCTTTTATTGGAAAAGAATTCTGCGCACACAGTCCGAGAGCTCATCGCGGCGGGTCTCAAAAATGGTCCGCAGCGTACAGTTCTCCTCCATGCCGTCATAGTCGAGGACGAAGCCGCCTCCGACCGCCTTGTCCGATTGCTCCACCGTGAGCTTTCCGCCTGCCTTCCCGGCCAGTTCGGAAACCTGCGCCGGGAAGTCTGCCGGCATATTCTCGTAATCCTTCGCGGAAAGAAGGAACTTTCCTTCCCTTCCGGAAGCATTCTTTGCCAAAAGTTTCAGAAGGAACGGATAGTAGCGGTCCGGAGCCATGTCAGCCAGCTCCTTCTTTGCCGCTTCCAGAACTTCCGTGATGGCATTCTGGCGGGCGGTCAGACGCGCGGTTCTGCGCTTCATGTCCGCACCGGAAATCGCTCTCTGGCGCTCGCCCTCCGCCTTTGTCTCCGCGTGGGCTTTTGCGTCCGCAATCTCCTTTTTCGCCTCTTCCTCTGCCAGTGACACGGTCTCCGCTGCGCCCTTTTCCGCTGCAGCGATCTTCTGCTCCGCTTCCTCTTTCGCCTCCAGCAGGATACGTTCCCTAATCTTCTCTATTCCTGCCATATGATGCTCTCCTTCCTCTATCAAACGTTGATCGCAGATACCGAAAGGATGGAAATCAGGAGTGCCAGGATGGCATAGGTCTCAACCATGGCCGGGAACAGCATTGCCTTACCGAACTGATCCGGCTTCTTTGCTACGATTCCGATACTTGCTGCTGCGGTCTGTCCCTGAGATCTTCCGGAGATGAGACCTACAATTCCGATCGGCAGGCAGGCTGCAAGGATCAGAAGTCCGGTCTGGAGATCCATCGCTGCCGGTGTTCCGCCGAGAAGGCCGATCTTGGACAGTGTGATGAATCCAACCAGAAGACCGTAGATACCCTGAGTACCCGGAAGAAGCTGAAGGATCAGAACCTTCGCGAATTTACCCGGATCTTCGGTTACAACTCCTGCTGCCGCCTGACCTGCGACCGCTACACCGAGAGCGGAACCCGCACCTGCCAGAAATACTGCAATTGCTGCGCCAAGTAATGCAAAAAATACTCCTAAGTTTTCCATATAATTTTTCCTCCTGAACTCTGTGTTCTGAGTGACTTTAACGTTTTTGAGATTTATTTTGTGTCATCCACCGGCACCGTCACATATTTGGTCTCCGCGTGGAATGGATCAAAGGGCTTTCCGCTTCCGTCATAGAATTTGCCGAAAAACTCGACATACTGCAGGCGGTTGGTGTGAACATATGCGCCGAGAATATTGATTGCCATATTCAGCAGATGTCCCGCAACAAAGACGACCGCGAAAATCACTGCTCCGACAACTCCGCTTCCTGCCATGGATCCCATCTGGTTGATAACCGATGCGATAACGCCGGTCGCCAGTCCCAGCGCCAGAAGTCTGGAATAGGACAGAACATCCGACAGCCAGCTTGTCACGCCATATACTTCATAGAGACCGAGCAGAAGCCGGAGAACCGGATTCTTCTGATCTCTCTGTGAGAACAGAATCAGTCCCACCAGACCGATGACCGCCATCGGCTGCGCCGCCGATGCGAGCGCTACAGGAAGAGTGATCTGTCCTCCCGCGATGGATGCGAAGAGGCTGCTCGGAAGAAGCATCAGGATGAGGCCGCCCAGGAAAATGTACCAGAGCACCACATCACAGAAGAATCCGATGTTGTCGCCCATCTTCAGCTCGTTGTATCCCTTGATTCCGAGACCCACAAACAGATGGATCAGACCGAACAGCATGCTGTAGAGCAACAGTCTCATCGGATCATTCAGCGGTACGAACCAGAGTGCCGGAATCGAAACCGTCTTTCCGAAAAATACTTTTGCCACCACATCAACCACATCGCCGAAATATCCTCCGAAGAGCACGCCCCAGACGAGGGTTGAGATACCGCAGTAGCCGAACATGGTCATGGTCTTCTTCATTCCCGGATCCATGTCTTTGTATTTCCCGATCAGGAAAAAGCAAGCGATCGCGATAATCGCGCCGTACGCCGCATCCGAGAGCATCATTCCGAAGAAGAATACATAGAAGAACGACATGATCGTCGTCGGGTCCATTTCTTTTCGGGACGGAAGTCCGTAGGATGCGACCACCCCCTCCGTTGTCGCGGAGAACGCATTATTGCTGAGGATCGTCGGAGCGTTTTCATCGTCCGGCGGAACCTCATCCGCTTCAAAGGAACAATCGAACGGCTTCACCAGCATGGCCAGAAGCGGAACATTTTCTTCCGCCGCGTAGCCGGTAATCACAAATGCGGATTTTGACCGCGGGATCTTTCCCAGAGCGTCGTAATTTACTGCCCGTACGCGGCCAAGATCGCTGACGACCTCGAGTTCTCCGCGTATCTGCGCCTTTTCGGCTATCTTTGTTTCAAGATCTTTTGCCTTCCCGTCCAGATCATCCGCCTGATTCAGGAGATGTTCGATCTTTCCGGCCGGCGTCTCATCCGTGTTCTGCCAGAATTTCGAAAATCCCGCGCTCCGCAGCGCATCTTCCACACGGCCGGCATCCGACTTCATGCAGATGATCGTCACACAGGTCTGATCCTGATCTTCCGTGATGATACTCGGATCGACGGCATCAAGACCGTCACACTTCTCGGAAATGATCCGGAAAATCGTTCCGACATCGGTACCGGGGGGCATGGTTCCCGCAAAATACGCGGTCCGCTCCGTGCCCGAAAGGTTCATCGGAACGCCGAGGTTCTTCCACGGCTTCAGTGTTTCTGCCTGATTCCGGAGTTTTGCGGCTTCCGCATTTGCTGCGGCAATCTCTTTTGCGAGACCGGTGATCTCCGACGCGGCGCTCAGAACCTTTTCCCGATTCTTTTCGGCGTTCTCCCACTCAGCCGGCGATACCTTCCGCTTCCCTTCCAGGCTTGCAAACATCGACTTTTTTACCGGTGCATACTGATCGAGGACTGCCAGCGCCTGCTCGCAGGCCGCTGTCTCCCGCTCGCTTTTCGATTTCTCGTCCGCGGCGGAGATAACCTCAAACCCGTCATCCTCCGGAACATCCGCCAGCTGCATCAGACCGCTGGACTGAAGTTTCCTGAGGATCGCCTTCCGATCTTGATTCAGCGCGCAGATCACGATTTTACGTATCTGCAAAACCGCCATATACGTATCCTCCTTTGTTCTTGAACTTCAACTGCTTCGAACTTACTCCGTCAGAATACGGAGGACCGCCTCGACAGCCTCACTCTTTTTTGCTTCCGCTGCCTTTACCAGATCTTCCGCTTCCTGCGCGGCTTCTTTTTCCGCGTCACTCAGCATCCGTTCCGCTTCCGAAGCAGCTGCCTTCGCGATCTCCGCAGCAGTCCCGGCGGCATTTCTCCTGGCATCTTCTTTGATGCCCGCCGCTTTCGCGTCCGCGTCCTGCATGAGACTGTGACATTTGTCCTCCGCCTCTTTCAGGATGCGTTCCGCTTCCGTCTCGGCTTCTCTGACTGCCTTCATGGTATCTTCCACCATAAAACCGCATCGCCTCCTTGCTGTTTTCTTACCATAACCATGTCATACCCGAAGAGACCGGGAAACTGTCTCTTCTTGCTGCTTTGTATCCAATATAATACAATTTCGTATTTTTGTACATGAAATTCTCGTTTATTTATCAGATTTAAACATTATATTTTGATAGTATGTATTTTCAAACTTTTACATCTGACAATTAAACATAATCATATTGGATATCCCCTATTTTCTTGTCTTTCGCCCATTATAGACAAAATTCGCAGACACGTACGGTTGTATTTCGTAACCATATCCAATAATTCATTTTATGATGTCCGCTGACAGAAAACTCAATATAGATTTATATCGGCAGTTTCATGCAGAATATTCATTCTTTTTCTCATCGGATCCATTTCCTCCTATCCGGTCTGCCCCCTCTTTCATCATTCCGGTGAATCCGGATTTTCGGAAAAGGCCGGATCTTACCCAAAATCAAATTGACGAAACATCACCTTGGGTTGTATATTATAGAAAGTACGGTTATGACTTTTATCCTTTAAAGTTATGTTTATAAAAAGTGCTGAACTGTTTTTTCACGCTTCATATCTGCCGCTTCATGACGGGCTGACCGCATCCCGTGCGGGAACGATCCGGCGGCAGATGCAATTCCGTTCGCCAATGGGAAAGTCCCGACCGGACAAATAATTTCTTGGGAGAATACAATTCTATGAGAGAAAGAGAAAAACTTGCATCCCGACTGGGCTTCATCTTCCTGTCGGCAGGATGTGCCATCGGGCTCGGCAACGTCTGGCGTTTTCCGTACATCACGGGCCAGTACGGCGGCGCAGCCTTCGTTCTGATCTACATCCTCTTCCTGCTGCTTTTAAGCGGTCCGATCATGGTAATGGAATTCGCCGTCGGACGCGGATCCGGAAAGAGTGTCGCGAAATCGTTCCATGTTCTGGAACCTGCGGGAACGAAATGGCACATTTTCAGCTATTTCGCGATGGCCGGAAATTACCTCCTGATCATGTTCTATTCCACGATCTCCGGCTGGGTCATTGCCTACCTTTATAAAATGCTGCGCGGAGAATTCACCGGAAAAAGCAGCGCGGAGATCGCGCAGATCTTTGCCGACCTGACCGTCGATCCGGTCCAGTGTGTGTTCTGGATGATCGTCATTGTCACCATCGGCTGCGCGGTGTGCGCCCTCGGCCTTCAGAACGGCGTCGAAAAGATCACGAAAGTCATGATGAGCGCGCTTCTCGCCGTCATGCTCGTCCTTGCGATCCGCTCCGTAACGCTTGACGGCGGCGGAGAAGGCATTAAATTCTACCTCATCCCGGATTTTAACAGAATGAAGGAAGCCGGAATTGTCAATGCCATCTACGCGGCCATGGGCCAGGCGTTCTTCACACTCTCCGTCGGCATGGGCGGAATGGCCATCTTCGGAAGCTACATCGGAAAAGAGCATTCCCTGACAGGCGAGTCGGTCAATGTTGTCCTTCTGGATACCTTTGTTGCCCTGACCGCAGGCTTCATCATTTTCCCGGCGTGCTTCTCCTACGGCGTCGACGCCGGCGCAGGACCGGGCCTCATCTTCATCACCCTCCCGAACATCTTCAAGGATATGCCGGGCGGACAGATCTGGGGCGCGCTGTTCTTCGTGTTTATGAGCTTCGCAGCGCTCTCCACCATCATCGGCGTATTTGAGAACATCATGGCATTCGGTATTGACCTCTTCGGTCTGACCCGCAAAAAGGCCGTTGCGATCAATTTTGTTCTTCTCATTGTGCTCAGCATTCCGGCAGCCATCGGCGGAAGCATCCTCGCCTGGTTCCAGCCTTTCGGCGAGGGCAGCGCGGTGCTCGATCTGGAAGATTTTCTGGTCAGCAACTGCATCATGCCGCTCGGAGCGCTCCTCTACCTCTTCTTCTGCACCCGCAACATCGGCTGGGGCTGGAAGAACTTCCTTGCAGAGGCCAATACCGGAAAAGGACTTCGCTTTCCGGCGGCAATGTATCCGTTTGTCGCTTACGTGCTTCCGGTCATTGTGCTTGCGATCTTCGTATTCGGCATTGTCCAGAAGTTTGCGTAAGGACAGACAGCTAGCTGCCGTAGTGAAACAGCATATTGAGACTGACACAATGAGACGAAACACGTTTTGCGAGTTTCGAACGTTTAGCGGCAGTCTCCAAGGCCTCGTGCAGGCACAGACTTTGGAGAGTTAGCCGTGCAGAAAAGGCATCCGCCGCGGAATTCACATTCCGCGGCGGATGCCTTTTTATGTCTATTGATTATAATTCTTTATTCTGTCACTCCGCCACCGGTCTCTGAACAACCGGTACGTCTTCCTTGAGATTTCTCTCGATCCGCTTTCCTCTTGCCGCTCTTGCCACCACCGCATTCAGTGCGATCAGCGCTACAAGGTTCGGCAGAACCATCAGACCGTTAAAGAGATCCGACAGGTTCCATACCAGATCGACCTTCAACAGGGATCCGAGGAAAATGCAGGCAACCACGATCACGGAGAACGGCTTTACCGCACGGCTTCCGAAAAGCTGTGTCACATTGGCCGCCGCAAAGAAATACCAGCCGATGATGGTGGAAAACGCAAAGAACAGAAGGCACAGCGCCACGAAGACAGAACCGAATCCGCCAAAGGCCGTGCCAAACGCCGCCTGTGCTACCGGGGTGCCGCTGACGCCGTTCGAGATCATGCCGTCCAGAACACCGGAAGAAAGAATGACCAGCGCGGTAACGGTAAGAACGATGAAGGTATCCAGGAACACGCCGACCATCGCGGTCTCACCCTGCTCCTGCGGGTGCTTTACCTTTGCCATTGCGTGAGCGTGCGGAGTGGAACCCATACCGGCTTCGTTGGAGAAAAGACCCCTCGCCACACCGAAACGCATCGCCATACGAATAGTCATGCCGGCAACCGCACCGCCGACGGCCTTCGGACTGAAAGCGCCGATGAAAATGGATGCAACCGCACCCGGAAGATTACGGAAGTTGATGGCAAGAACGATCACGCTTCCGATCAGATACATCGCTGCCATCATCGGAACAACCTTTTCGGTAAAGGAAGCGATACGGCCGATGCCGCCCAGGAAAATGAAAGCTGCGATCACTGCGATCACGATACCGACCGCAAACTTCGGTGCGCCAAAAGCTGTGTTGAATGCGTCGCTGATGGAATTGGACTGAACCATGTTGCCCATGAAACCAAGCGCACAGATGATGGCTACAGAGAAGAATCCGCCGAGAAACTTTCCGAAGCCGCCCGGAAATGCCTCCCGGATATAGTATACCGGGCCGCCGGTGATGTTGCCCTCATCGTCTCTGACACGGGTCTTCTGTGCTAGAATCGCCTCACCGTAGATGGTCGCCATACCGAAGAAAGCCGCGATCCACATCCAGAAGATTGCACCCGGACCGCCGGATACCAGTGCTGTCGCACAGCCGGCGATATTGCCGGTGCCGACCTGTGCCGCGATCGCGGTGGAAAGCGCCTGGAACGAGCTCATGCCGTCCTTTCCGGCTTTCTCACCGTTCAGGCTGAAGCCGCCGAATACGCGGTTCCACGCCTTCGGGAATCTCCGGATCTGCACAAAGCCGGTGCGGATCGTGAAAAAAATGCCGGTGCCGACCAGAACATACAGAAGAATGTTGTTCCAGACGAAATCATTGACCAGTACTACGATGTCATTCAGTTTGTCCATGTTTGTCCCCCTCTGAATAAAATTGATTGCAGGTGGGACGCAGAAATAAGCGGGAAAGTTCGGGACTGTTTTACTAAGTGCTGTAAACGCGGAAACGTAGCTCCACTAAACTCGGCTTCGCCTCGTTAAGGGTCGCTGCGTGGCTCGCACTAAGCTCGGAAATACCTCGCTAAGTGCTCTGCACAAAAAAACCGGCATTTCCGCACAAATCGCGAAAATCCGGCCCTGAAAAACAGCCCTGCTGAACGGATCCAGCAGAACTTATCCTAATACTCTGTCCTTTTGCCTGAGAGATTCGGCATGCATAAAAGCATGTTTCCTTGCACCTTCGGCACTCCTTTTCGGAGATTCTCCAGAGCCCACTCCGTTTTTAGTCCTCGTCTCCTGAGAGACACCTGAGAGTTTTACTCCTTCGGCGGAGGCCGGAGCCTCACTTTTCTAAAAACTTCTACGTCGCTTGTATTAAATTGACATCAACATACCATAACATCCGGTTCATGTCAAATATAATTTCATGTCTCTGTCGGCACTCACCGTATCTGACGTCAGGGAAGGTTTGAAAGTTTACTTTCAAACTTCCGCCTGCGAAATCTGGTATAATAAACAGAGAGCATTCTTGAGTGTTAACAAATCTTGGTTTCCTGTCGATGAATTACAGTGATCGAACAACACATTTTTTGTCAGGCAGTTTTATTAAAACAGGATATGTATCATACAAACGAAAATCAACTCACTAAATTTAAGCGATTGGGAGATCTTTCCCTTTTTAAGTTCATTGAATATCTGCCATCCATGGTTTTATCCAATATATCTGCGTTACTTATGGTGACGGTAAACGGACTGGTGGTCGGCAATTTTTTAGGAAATGATGCGCTTGCGGCTGTCACGGTTTTTGCCCCCCTGATCTTAATCGTCGGGGCCTTTTCGGTAATGGTTTCCTATGGGATCGGAATAAGTCTGTCAACATCGATCGGCAGTAATGAAGTCACACAGATTCACCAGGTCAAGACCGCATCCTTCTGGCTGATCATCTGCTGTTCTGTTTTTGCGGCCATTTTCCAGATACCGCTTTTCTGGATTCTTCTGAAAGCATACCGGCTTCCGGACTCCATTTATGCTCTGTCATGGCAGTATGCATTCGGAGCCATGCTTTCGACTCCGTTAAGCATGATTTCAACAATCGGTTCCAATATGCTGCAGATTTCCGGCAAACCAAAAATACTGACCAGACTTACTGTCCTGGAGGGATTCGTCAATCTTCTTCTTAATCTTTTGTTTGTCGGCTTACTGCACACGGGAATAGCAGGCGCAAGTCTGGGAACAGCCTGTGCCAACTTCATCAGGGCCGGTGCAACTCTGATTTGTCTGCTGCGATATACCGATATGATTTGCTGCCGGCGATGCAGCTATGGTTTTGCAGAATATATCAGTATCCTGAAACTGGGCGTACCCAATGCCGTATCTTCACTTTTGAATGCATTTCAGGATTACCTGTTTATGCAGATTTTGATTTTGGTTTTCGGAAAAAATGCCGGGACGATCGATGCCATCTGCACATTCAGTTTTTCCGTTTTAAATGGCCTGACTATGGGAATCCTTGACGCACTGCGGCCGATCGCAGGACTTCTGAGCGGTGCCGGTGACCGGGATGGATTGAAGATCCTAATGCGTCAGACCGCCCAGTTCATTGCCGGAATAATCGGTGCGATCACGTTGGCAAATGAACTTTTTCCGGGTTTCCTGTTTACACTTCACGGAATCAAAGATATTCCTCCGGGCGGTATCGCTTCTTTTCGTATTTTTTCATTGTATCTGCTGCCATATGCGTTTGCCAACTTTTTCCTTCTTTTTCTTGTAACCAGAAAGGATGTTGAGTATACCACAAAAATAACCGTAATAAGTAACATTTTTCAGCCCCTCGTTGGTCTTCTCATCATAAAAGTATGCAGCGCACCATGGGTATATCTGTCATATAGCATAACCGCCGTTTTGCTGCTCATTCCTTATATGCTTCGTTATCGCTGTTTATCCGAACGGGAAAAGCGTGAAGCAGAAACCTGCAGGGACACTGTCCTTTATATGAGTGTGAAACCTCACGAGGCTGTGGAGGCGTCCCGTGCGATCCGAGAATTTGCCGATGAACAGAGAATCCATAAAAAAATCGCGTACCGGATTGCATTGTGTATGGAAGAAATGGTTGCTTATGTGGAATATGTCAACAAAAAAAATATTGCCGCCCAGATCATCATCCGGTTCAAAGAAAGCGGGGATGCGACCTTTGCCATCATGGACAATGGAAAATGTATCGCATACCAAATGGAAGAAGATCGTGAAAAGGGGCTGAGCACCAATAATTATGTACTCATGCAGCGTTTGGCGAAAGATGTGAAATATCAATATGTGCTGAATATGAACTATACCATTCTGGAATTCGCTTAAACACACGGTATGATCTGCAAAGACGATACTGATTTTGGCAAATGTCTTCCTGTGACTTTGCCTGGACATCCAGAGGTTATCGTGCGCTGAAGCTGCCCACAATCGCGGCACAATTTGATCTCAATCAAGGAAATAATCCGGAAATAATTCAAAATAAAGGATGTGCGTTCTGTCACAGAAACTGTCGGCCATCACTTGCATTCAGAAAAAAAAGACTTATACTGAAACTGTTATCTGCGAATAACTGCTCAGTCAAAGGCTGCTATCTAAGGAGAAATGTATGAAGGAATTCAAACCGTTCAAGGAAGGCAAAGTAAGAGAGATCTATGATATTGATGACGCGCTCGTTATGGTTGCAACCGACCGTATCTCTGCATTCGATGTCATTCTGAAGAACAAGGTTGTCGGAAAGGGCAAAGTACTGACCCAGATGTCCCGCTTCTGGTTCGATCTCACAAAAGACATCCTTCCGAACCACATGAAGAGTGTTGACACAAAAGATATGCCGGAATTTTTCCAGCAGCCGCAGTTTGACGGAAACAGCATGCTCTGCCAGAAACTGAACATGATCCCGATCGAGTGCATCGTTCGCGGATACATCACCGGCAGCGGCTGGGAGAGCTACAAAAAAGACGGAACTGTCTGCGGTATCCGCCTTCCGGAAGGGCTGAAAGAATGTGACAAGCTTCCGGAGCCGATCTACACCCCGTCCACTAAGGCCGAGATCGGTGATCACGACGAAAACATCAGCTATGAGCAGTCCATCTCCGTGCTGGAGAAAGCATACCCGGGTCACGGTGAGGAATACGCCGCAAAGATCCGCGACTGCACCATCGCTCTTTATAAAAAATGCGCCGATTACGCCCTTTCCAAGGGAATCATCATCGCTGATACCAAGTTTGAGTTCGGTCTGGACGAGAACGGAAATGTCGTCCTCGGCGACGAGATGCTCACCCCGGACAGCAGCCGCTTCTGGCCGCTGGAAGGCTACGAGGCAGGCCATTCCCAGCCGTCCTTCGACAAACAGTTCGTCCGCGACTGGCTGAAGGCAAATCCGGACAGCAACTACGATCTTCCGCAGGAGATCATCGACAAGACCATCGCAAAGTACAAAGAGGCATATAAGCTTCTGACCGGAAAAGATCTGTAAGAAGGAAAAAGACCGCCGGACTCCGAATCCGGCGGACTTTTTTTACGCGGCTGACCTGCCCCGTTCAGAAATCATCCCGAAAATCCACTCGATGCGCATACCACAGCGCATCGATCGCAACGCCTTCCTTCCACTCTCTCTGTTTCCGGATCATTTCCTCTCGCATGCTGAGGTTTGCGCTGATGCCGATCATCACGGTCAGAAGCGCCGCCGCCCAGACATAATTTGCCCGGATCGACAGAAACTCGAGAATCAGAAACATAATCATCAGGAGCGCCGATACCGCGTAGGTTGACCACAGAACCCAGCGGCAGTAGCGTTCCATTCGTCTCCCGCTCATGGGTTCCAGCACTGCGGCTCTTCCGGTCTGGCCATTCATCACAAACCACACTTTCCGTTTTCCCTGCGGGGCAACCGTAAAGAACACAGGAAGATACGCTCTCTCAAAATCCATATTGGTTGTGCGGAGCCGCGAACTGCGCGCCGTCATTCCTTCCGGTTCTTCCTGATCCAGAACAAACGCGGATCTGGCTGCGCTCTCCATCTTCGTGCGGATCCGTCCGCTCATCTCTCGGATCGTCTCCGTTGCAACCGATGCCGGATGCTCATACAGGTGCTCTGTACGGAACCGCTCTTTACAGCGGCTGTCAAACGGGCCGATGGTGTCAATCATCGTATCCGGAAGTTCGTTCAGCGCATCCTGCGGAACGCCCTTCAGCGTCACACCGCCGAACCGGTTCAGTTTCACCGGCATTTCATGCGTTCCCTTATAGTTCCGGTGATACTCCACTCTTCCGCTGACGTCGCCGCTGCACAGATAGAACGGAATGTACATTCCGTAAATATTGCGTTCCATACGCGTCGGTGATTTGGACGTCCGGATCAGTCCCTGACGCTCCATTCTCCGAAACGCTTCCACCGCGTCCTCTCTTGTTTTCCGGAACGGAACAATATATGACGCCCATTTTTCCACGCGGTTCTTCGGTTCCACCTCCATCAGGCCGTTGCAGAAGGGACATAAAAACCCTTTGAAATCCTTTGCTCCCAGCATTTTGGATCCACACCGGATGCACTCCCATACCGAAATCCCGTCATCCGGTCTCTCATCGGACATTTCTTCCGGCATCTCATCCCGATCCGGTTCAGAAGAGAACTCTTCCGGTACTCCCTCCGACGAAATTTGCGAAACCAAATCCGATTCCGGAAACCTGACCGAACGGCCGGCGTTTTCCTCTGAATCTGTGTATTCTTCTTCGCCGAACCCCGGCTCATTGGACTGCTCCGACAGCTCCTCCGCCTCGGCATAGGACATTTTTTCAAAAGCGATTCCTTCGGACAATGCCCCCTTCGCATCTCCGCTTATGCGCTCCGCCAGAACATCCTCATAATCATTCAGTCCGTCATAGACCGCCGCTCTGGCATGCTTTCTGTAATCCAGTGTAAGCGCCGATCTTGGCTTGTCCGACGATCCCGTATCTGTCTTGTTCTCTGAACTCATGTTTCTCAGATTCCACTTCCATTGTTATTTCTGCTGGCCGGTCCCCTCAAAGATCGCATTGAAGAGATGATCCACATCATCCTTCGTCCAGGTGATCTCTCCGGTATAACCAGCATCGGCCAGAAGACTCTTTCCGCCTTCTCCTGCCGTCTCTTTCGCGCTGTCATAAATACGCTGCACCGCGATGGCAAATGATTTCTTGTCCGCGGTCGCGTTGGTAAATTTCTCCGTCTCGCGCATGATGCTGTCGCCCGACGGCTTCGTCTTCACATACCATTCCATCAGAGATGCCGCGCGTGACGCCGCTCTCAGCGAGATTCCCGCCGCTCCCTCGGCATAGTTCTCCCGGATATCGCTCAGAATCTCCGTCAGTTTTCCGCCACCTTCCGGCACCTGCTCCGCCACCGAGCTCGCCGCTGTCTCCTGCGCATCCTGCGTCGTGGTTTCCGCCGGAACAAGCTCCGTGCTCTCTTTTGCCTCCGCCGCGGTAGTCTCTGCCGCTGACGCGGTATCCGCCTTGCTTCCGCAGGCAGTTCCGGCCGCCGCAAGCACGACGAACGCCGATGCCAGCATCATATTTCTCAGAACGGGTCTGTGCCTTCTCATTTTATCAAAAAAATCCATTCCTGCCATGATTCTCCTCCTCTGACGATGCGGAAACCGCAGTGTACCGTTTCTCTTTCACATCCTAACATACAATGGTGAAGGAAACTTTAACGGAAACTTACGATTCGGCTAATCCGCCGGAAAATCTTCGTCAGTCTCTTCCGAGTGAGAGGTCATAGGTCTCCGGCGCATAGTAGATCACGCGGGTTCCGCCGTCCTCAAAGGAAAACGGCACATAAAGGAGATCCTTCATCGCTGCCATCACGGCCTCACGGTGTTCCGGAGTGACGTAGAACAGCACAAAGCCGCCGCCGCCCGCACCCAGAAGTTTTCCGCCAAGCGCGCCGGCTTCCAGCCCCTTCTGATAGATTCCGTCGATCGAATCCGTCGAAACCTTGCTGCCTGTCTGCCGCTTCAGTCTCCAGGTAACATCCAGAAGGCGTCCGAACTCGTCGAGATCCGCATGGCGGTCCTCCAGCACATGCTCCGCCTCATCCACCAGACGGTACATTTCCAGAAGCTGCGCCGTCTTGTCGCCGCTGGTGATATGATTCGTCTTCTGCACTTCCGAGGAAAGGCGCGTAAATCCGGTAAAGAACAGCATCAGATTCTCGTTGAGCTGCCGCTTTCTCTCCGGAGAAATGATGACCGGCTTCACTTCATACCGGTCCCCGACAAAGTTGATGCGGTTCAGACCGCCGAAGCTTGCCGCAATCTGATCCTGCCATCCGCCGGCTTCCCGGCAGAGTTCCCGTTCCAGATAAATGGCGTCATCCGACAGTTTCTTCTTGTCCGCATATTTCCCCTTCAAAGCGTAAAATGCGTTCAGCATGCCGACCGCAAAGGAGCTGCTGGTCCCGAGTCCGCTTCTCGCCGGAAGGTCCGCCTCATAAGTCAGACGGATCTCATGCATATCCAGCATCTTCATGGCATTCCGAACGGCCGGATGCTCGATCTCATCCACCGCCTTTACGCGCTCAATCCTGGAGTAGGACAGCTCCGTCGTGTAGTCGAAGAAACGCGGAAGGTGCCGCACGTTCACATAGCAGTATTTGTCAAATGTCGTCGACAGCACCGCGCCGCCGTGTTCCCGGAAAAACTCCGGTATATCGGTACCGCCGCCGAAAAACGACATTCGAAACGGCGTCTTGGTAATGATCATTCGTTTGTCTCCTCCTTATCCGGTTCCGGACCTTTTTCCGCTGCCGGCTCCGGTTTCTGTTCTGTCTCTTCCGGACCTTTTTCCGCTGCCGGCTCGGTTTTCTGTTCTGTCTCTTCCGGGCCTTTTTCCGCTGCCGGCTCGGTTTTCTGTTCTTCCGGTTCCGTCTGCGCCGCAGCCATGTCAGATGCGGCCGTACTCTTCTGTTCTTCCGTGTCCATCCGGCGGAAACCGAGTCCTAAGGCAATCAGAAGCCACAGAATCGGGGCAACGATCGGAAGGTTGATATTGACGCTTGCCTGCGAAAGGTAAGCGATGCAGCCTGCGGCAATCGCAAAGATATACGGTCTTCTTCCCGCTGACTTCAGCATTTCAGCAATGGAACTCAGCATAAACGCGATATACGAAACGGTTCCGACAATGCCGATCGTCAGAAGAAGCTGAATGTACTCATTGTGCGCCGCATCGTAGTACTGTCTGGTATATTCGATGGTCTCTTCGCGATAGGCATACGTCACGATGCCAAATGTCTCCGGGCCGTAACCGATCAGCTTTTTCAGAAACGGCAGCTGATGAAATACATGCATGCTGATCCTCCAGACGATACCCCGGTTCGTTCCCCAGGAATCGCTGAAAACCAGATACTGGGCAAGCTTTGCATACCGCTCCGCATGTCCCGCGAAATTGGCGTCATACAGGACAAAGCAGAATCCGGCCGCGCAGACCGCAATAAAGCCGCCCCAGAGGCGAACCATCCATTTCGGCATTTCCGGCGTCTTCGCCCGGTATGCGAAAAAGCCGGTGACGGCACAGATCACGGCCTCAAGCCAGAACATTTTCTTCAGTCCTCCGATCTTGATCAGATGAACGATCAGACCGTCGATTCGTCCATGGTTCCTGACCGGAACGGTTTCGCTGATGTACCGCACCCACAGCACCGCGCCGAGAAAGGCGAGAATCACCATGAGATAGCTGAACACACCCTTTTTCGTGCGGAAGGCCATAAACGGCAGAACCGCAAAGATCACACCGATGGAAATCCAGGCATTGTCGCTCTGTCCGGTAAAGAGAGCGGCAAACGCAAGAGTCAGAACCACAAAGTAAAAAAGCCTTTTCCACAGTTTTTCCGTCACGCAGAAAAGTCCGGCCGAAACCGCCAGCACAATGCCGACGTAAGCAGTGTAATTATTGACATTTCCGATGGATGATGTGAACTGACGGATCGCGGAATCCGCGATATACTGCGCCTTGAAGCGGAAAATATCCATGTTGAAAAAGTCGGTCAGCCCCCAGATCATGACCGGAAGACTTCCCAGACAGAAGACGTCCAGAATCCACGGACCGCTCTTCCAGTTTTTCGCGATCAGAACCGTCGTGAGCGCATACAGGGAAAGCAGGAAAAGCCCCGTAAAGCGGCCTTCATTTCCCCAGAAAGACTCGTAGAGGTAATCCGATGTCACCGTTGAGAGCACGATGACAATGTAATACACCAGAAGAAGTTTCCACGGAAGTGCAAGTCCCCGGAACCATCCGGCAATCGCCGTTCCAAGCGGCTTCTTACCGGAAGCAGTCCCGGCTTCCCTCTTTCTTTGCACCGCCATCAGGATCAGCGACACCGCGCTGAAGATTGCGGCGGATCCCCAATACAAAAGGTACCGGAAGGACATAATATCCGTATAATAGTGATTACACCAGAGCAGAAAGACAGTTGTCAGAAAAACCGCAAACACGGCCGTCACAGCCGCCAGCGGCTCCATCCGCCTCTCCTTTTTTGTTTCATTCAGCATTTCTTTATCCTCTTTGTTTCGCTCATTCTGTTCTGCCGGCCGGAATCCATATCATTCCGTCTCTTCCGGCACGATCATCCGGATCCGTTTCGGGCAGACCGAAACGTCGATTTCTTCCGGCGCGCCGCCGTACTCTCCGTCCAGCGTCCAGGCCGCGTCGCCCACAACCCTGATGTGAAGGCGGTCCGTGCGGAACACTTTGACATAATCCCCGTCCATTTTCCCGGAGGCAAGCGCTGTCAGAATCTCACGGACATCCCCCAGAGAATCCGGGGCCTGAATCAGCGTCACCTCGAAGACCCCGTCGTCCATCTCCGACTTGCGGATTAACGGGGACGTTATCCCTGCGATGGACGTCGTATTGCTGATGGCGCCGTAAAGGTATTTCCCCTCCTCGCGCTCGCCGTCATGTTCAATCACCAGATGGCACCGCATGGCGATAGACTCCGGAAACGTGACAATACTCTGCAGAAGATACGCCGCATAACCCAGGACATTCTTGGATGCCTGATTGGTCTCGTAACTCACCTGCGTGAACGCCCCGAACGCGGCGACATAGTTGAAATACCGGTCGTTGAACCGGCCGATATCATAGGCAAATGTCGTTCCCGCCGACAGTGCCCTGCAGTATTCCTCGGGCTCAGCCGGAATTCCGAGGCTTCGCGCAAAATCATTCGTGCTTCCCGTCGGAAGATACGCAATGGGCTCACGGATTCCCGCCTGAACCACACTGTTCACCACATGGTTCAGGGTTCCGTCGCCGCCGACGCACATGATGATGTCAAAGCGCCCCGCGCACTGCTGAATGATCTTCTCCGACGTCATTCCCCTGTCCGGAACGATCGGATATGTCGTCACCTCAAATCCGGCAAGTGTCAGTTCTTTCAGGATCTCAAACATCCGGTTCTTCGCCTGCCCCGTCCCGGAGCCTGCATTGAGGAGCAAAAGAACTTTTTTCATATCCGTCACCTTTTTCTTTCCGCTTTCTTTCCGGTCACGCCAGC
This sequence comes from [Clostridium] aminophilum, assembly GCF_900101295.1. GTDB lineage: Bacteria > Bacillota > Clostridia > Lachnospirales > Lachnospiraceae > Clostridium_R > Clostridium_R aminophilum_A. Next base: position 36,224 of record NZ_FOIL01000006.1, read on the forward strand.
TCCTCGCGGCATTTTGCCAGCGCGGCCGCGATCACCGCGTCCATATCGTAATATTTGTACTCGCCGAGTCTTCCGCCGAAGATGACCTTCTGCTCGCCCGACGCCATTTTCCTGTACTCCTCGTAGAGTGCACCGTTCTTCGCGTCATTGACCGGATAATACGGCTCATCTCCCGGCTTCCACTCCGAGCTGAACTCCCGGCTGATCACCGTCTTCGGGAGATCTTTTCCCTGATCGTCTTTTCCGAACTCAAACCACTTGTGCTCAATGATGCGGGTCCACGGTGTCTCGCGGTCCGTATAATTGACAGCAGCATTGCCCTGGAAATTCGGAATATCCAGAAGCTCCGTCTCAAACCGGACGGAACGGTACTCCAGTGCGCCGAGCGCATAATCAAAATACGCGTCGATGGCACCGGTGTAGACCACGCGGTCTGCCATCGCGTCAAATTCTTCCTTGTTCTTCAGATAATCCTCGCCAAGGCGGACTTCCACACCCTCCAGCATGTTCGCCACCATTTTGGTGTATCCGCCGACCGGAATTCCCTGATAGAGCGCATTGAAATAATTGTTGTCAAACGTCAGGCGCACCGGAAGTCTCTTGATAATGAAGGCCGGAAGTTCCGTGCACGGACGTCCCCACTGTTTCTCGGTATATCCCTTGATCAGCTTCTCATAGATATCCGTTCCGATCAGAGAGATGGCCTGCTCCTCGAGATTTTCCGGCACAAACTCGCTGTCCACGGAGAATCCGCGCTCTGTCTGCTTCACCGCGATGTACTCGCGCTTCTGTTCCTCGATTCTATTCTGCGCCTCTTCCGGTGTCACAACACCCCACATCTTGTTGAAGGTATACATATTGAACGGAAGCGAATACAGTTCCCCGCGGTAGTTGGCCACCGGCGAATTGGTAAAGCGGTTGAACTCCGCAAACTTTGTCACATATTCCCACACCTCGCGATTGTTGGTATGGAAAATGTGCGCGCCGTATTTATGAACATGAATGCCCTCGACATCCTCCGTATATACATTTCCTGCGATGTTCGGGCGGCGGTCAATCACCAGTACCCGTTTTCCCGCCTTCTTTGCCTCCTGCGCAAAGACAGCACCGTAAAGCCCTGCGCCTACAATCAGATAATCGTATTTCATGGCTTTTCTCCTCTTTCTGTAATTTATCTTTATTATCCTTTATTTATCTCTATTATCTTTAATTTGTGTTTATGATGCGTCCGGACCGGAATCCTTCTGTCTCCCCGGACTCCGCCCGGAGCTATCGTCGATCGGCCACGGTCAAAAGCCGCTCCCGCAACATTCCACGGATGAAATTCCCATCACCAGATCAACAATCCGGATGAATTTTCCTATATGCTCCCGGCAGTCTATCTTAAAAAGTATACCACAGCGAAGGTTTTCTGTGTTCATCTTTCGAATTTTGCAAGATTTATCCCGGAATCCCATCTTTTCACGCGAAGGTCTCTCTTTTTGCCATGCGGAAAAAAACACATTTTTTTCACATTTCGAACATAATTCGGAAACATTTTCCGCATAAGATTAGGCCATGATAACGAACAGCCAATCGTTATCACACCACAATTTTTTTCATAACACGGTGGGCACCTCACGGTGCCCACCCCTCCCCAATTTTCATTACAAAATTCTGTCCGTTTTACGGAAACTGTTTTATTCCTCCCGAAACTTTTTTATAATAGAATGACACAAGGATAGAAGCCGTGCTTTCCGTCTGCCTTCCGCATCCGGGACCGGCCTGAAATCACACAGGGAGGAATTTGTTATGACAATTCGCAGCATCCGCCTGACCGCGCTTCCGGTTCTGATCGCCGCCATGCTGTTTTCATCCGGCACATCGGCGCTCGCAGCATCCAAGGACGACAGAGAAGTGGTCAAGGTTGTTTCCGTAAGCCTTAATTTTTCCAATCCGGAGCCGGGCGATCCCGTCGATAAGGATATGGAAGACTCCGTCTCTGTCGATGACGGCACTTATGAAATCTCGGAAGCGGAGTACACCACCAAAAAGGAAGAGTGGGAATACAATGACAAGCCGGTTCTGAAGATCAAGGTCAAGATCCCGAAGGACGATCAGGATGACTATAAATTCAAGAGCAAAGCAAAGCTGAAGCTGGAAAAGGGCGATGTGAAGGTCGACCGAAGCGAGATCTCCAACAGTTCCACCTCCGCCACCGTGACAGTCTATCTGAGACCGGTCAGCGGAAAGGCCGAGGCAACTTCCGATCTCCGCTGGGATGAGCGTTACACCGCAAACTGGGAGAAAGTGGACAATGTGCAGTCCTACACGCTCCGCCTCTACCGCAATTCCACCCAGATCGCGGATATCGACACCACGGCAACGCACCTGAATCTGGCTTCCTATATGACCACACCGGGCAAGTACAGCTTCCGCATCCGCTCCAACGCCGGCGGCGCAGCCAAGGACAATAGCCGGTTCACCGAGAAGAGCGATTACAAGACGATCACGCAGGAGAACATTCCGACGGAAGAAGACATCCGCCAGGGCGACATTTCCCTGCCGGTCTGGGTTCGTGACGGCGACTACTGGTACATCGACCAGGGCGGTCAGAAACTCCACAACACCTGGTTCCAGGATACCGACGGCAACTGGTATTATCTCGGCGCCGACACCTACATGAAGACCGGACTGTTTAAGGACAGCGACGGCAATCAGTATTATCTGAATACGAAGGATCAGCCGGATGCGAGCATTCCGCTGGGAGCAATGCGGACCGGCTGGCTGACCTACCATGACCGTACCTACTATCTGAATCCGAACGAGGGCGGCCCGAAGGGTGCCATGCTCGTCAATACCACCGTCACCATCGACGGAAAAGAATGCACTTTCAATGAAGATGGTGCGCTTCAGCAGTAACCCAACGATCCGGCGCTGTTTCACAGACAGTCTTCTCCCCGCAGGTCCTCCCGGTCCTGTGGGGATTTTTATGTCATCCAAACATCTTCCCGGCATCCTATGCCGTTAAAAACGCTCATTGCAGATGCGTTCATCGCAGGTGCTCCCATGGCGGTTCTCCTGTTTTTCACATTTTTTCCACACTTCACCCACGCTTCCTTCACATTTTTTCGATAGACTTCAGACATCTCATAAATCACACCCCTAAAACAAACTGTCGAAACAAACAAGGAGGCCCCTATGAAAATGAATAAATTCAAGGCAACCGCACTTACCCTGATGACTGCCGGAACCCTTGCCGTATCCGCATTTCCGTCACTCGCCTCAACATCCGGCGAGAAGGTTTCCACCGTCAAAATCAACCTGAACCTCGAGAACATCCCTGCAATGGGCGATGAGGTCGATGACGATCTGGACGGCGAAGTTACCTCAGCCGAAGATGCCTACAGCATTACCGATGTCGAGTATTACAACAGTGATGACGAATGGGAATACGGCGATAACCCGGTCATCAAGGCAGTTGTCGAAATCAATGACGAGGATGACTACTATTTCCCGTCCGGCGTCAAAGTGAAAATCTCGAACAAGAACGTTTCCGTCAGCAGTGTTTCCATCAGCCGTTCCAGCTCCAGCAAGGCAAAGATCACCATCAAGCTGAAGCAGATTGACGGCGATCTGGATGCACCGGAAGAACCGGAATGGTCCAGTTCCGGCGTCGCGTCCTGGTCGGAGAGCGATTACGCATCCTCTTATTCCGTAAAACTCTACCGGGGAAGCAGCACTGTCACCACCATCTCCACCACATCGACCTACTATGATTTTTCCAGCTATATGACCACAGCCGGCTATTACACCTTCAAGGTCAAGGCCGTCGCCAGCGATACCAGCGACAACAGCAGCTGGAGTGATGAATCCGACGAGCTCTATGTCAGCAGCGATACCGCGTCTTATAACAAAACGCACGCCTCAACGACCCTTTCCACCGCCAGTCCCGCATCCACCACTTCCGGCTGGCAGTCGGATTCCAACGGCTGGTACTATCTCCAGAACGGAAGCCGTCTCTGCTCCTCCTGGTTTCAGGACACGGACGGAAGATGGTACTATCTCGGCTCCGACGGATATATGCTGACCGGATGGATCCAGGACGGTGACGGTCACTACTATTACATGAATCCGAACTCCGGCGGCCCGCAGGGTTCCATGATGACCGGCCTCGTCACCATCGGCAGCAGCACCTACTATTTCAACCCGAATACTGGCGGCCCGCAGGGTTCCATGGTGACCGGCTATGTCACCATCGACGGGACGCAGTATTACTTTGATCCGGTCAGCGGCGCTGCACGATAATGCACTCTGTCCGAACCCTTCATGTTTTCTCACCCCTTGTGTTTTTTCTTCATTGTCCGGTGCCGCCGAAACAGCGAATCCGGACGCACTCCCTCATGAATCGAAAGCCTCCGGCCCATCATCGGCCGGGGGCTTTCGGCATTGTCCAAACAGCGGGAAACGTAGTAAAATATCCTCATACTACCGAAACGAAAAAAGAGGAAGATCCCATGAAGCCGATTTCATCATTTTTCCGTATTTTCTCTGTCTGTATTCCCGGCACCTGCCTGGTTATTCTCTGTTTCCTGACCTCCTGCGCTTCCCCGGCAAAAACAGCCGAAACGACCGCCGGAAACAATCATCTTCTCGTTGTACACCTGCCATTTCCGGATGGGACCTACACGCCGATCGTCCGTGAATTTGAACGTCGGACCGGTATCTGGGTCGAGACGGATACGGCGGAGCATGCCGACCTGATCCTCGGCGGTGACAGTTTTCTTCTGCGTTCCGAACCGGACCGGTATGAACGCATCATTCCGTTTTCCGCATCTCCGATCGTCATTGTCTACAATCCCCGCCTGATCCAGATGACGCCGCCCAACGGCTGGCTGAGTCTCTTTGACTCCATGTGGACGGGCCGGATTGCATACGAGAATCCCGCCGACTCCGCAGTTTCCATGGCAGCTCTGTGTGCCATGACGCAGTCGCTCTCCGCCGAGTCCGTCGAAGATCCGGATGCTTTGGCAGCCTACGGCCTCGGTGCAAATCCGACGGGAATCGCCGCGTCCTGGTTTCGCCAGCTGGACTGCAAAACCGTTCCGGACGCTGACTCCGTCATCACCTCCGTCACCGACGGTTCCTGCTATGCGGGAATCACCTCCGAAGCCCGGGCTCTGACCGCAAGGCGGGGCGGTCTTGACATCACCATTGTCTATCCGGTCGAGGGCACGTCCGTCCACACCTCCTGCACGGCAATCGTAAAAGGCTGCGCACACCCGGATAATGCGCGAAAATTCGAAGAATTTCTGCAGACCGACGATGTACAACGTTATCTTCCGGACCGTGTCGGAAGCCGAAGTCCGTACGCCGCGGCAGAATACCTCACTTCCGCCTATGATCAGTCCGACAATTCCATGCTTCTGCGCAGTGAGCCGGAGGATGCCTCCTCCGTCCCGCAGGAGGCGAAACTTCGGCCGCTCTCAAAGATTCCGCTTCTGCCGAACCATGAAGAATGGTCGGCGGGACAGTGGAAAACGCTTCTGAGCACCTGGCTTACCGTCTCCGGCGAACAAAACGGGGACCGGACCGGCCGGCCGGTTCTCTCCGACCATCCGGCCAATTACAAAAGGGCTGGGGATCCGGAATATATTTCACCCGAATTCCTATTCAACCAGGGAGGTGTGCGATGAACCTGAACAAATGGATCCGCAGTTCCTTCCGCCACCGGCTTTTCGCCGCGACGATGGTTTCCGTCCTCCTTCCGGTCCTTCTCTGCAGTGTTCTGGTGTTTACCGTTTCGCTCCGGCAGAGCCGTCTATTCCTTCGGGAACACGCGGAATCCGACCTTTCCGACGTCGCCGATGCCGTAACCGGTTTTTCCCGCGATCTCTCCGAAGCCGAGGACTTTCTGCAGAAAAGCACGCTCGTCCGGAGTACCCTCCGATACGGAGCCTGGAATTCCAATGCGCTCTATTCCGTGCTTCTGAAAAAAACGCATTCTCTCCGCAGATATGCGGATCTTTCCATTCTGGACAAAAACGGCACCGTGCGCTTCACCACCGCATCCGCCTCCCCCGCCGCTCCGGAAACGCTGCCTCTCGACTGGGGCATTCTCCGGCTCGCCCGGGAACACCACCGGATGACCGTGAACGAAGCATCCGCTTCTGCAGAAGACACGGGGGCCGCCGCGGCACGGCTCTCTGACCAGCCAAATGGTTCCGCCGCGGCAGGGAATTCCCCGCCGTCACTTCATTCCGCCGAAAACTACGTCACCGGAGCCGGCGAGGACGGCGGTCTGGAACAGGCGGTTCTCCTGACCTCCTACGACGGTGAGGAACTCGGCTACATTTTGATCCGAAGCTCGATTGATCAGATGGCGGCGCTTCTGACCGGTACCTACTCTGCCGGCAACGATGTCTTTCTTCTGGACTCTTCCTGGCGGCTGATCTACAGTTCCCAGCGGCCGGCAGACGATGTTCTGATTAACCGCCTCCGATCCGCATATCTCCGGAGCGAGGCAGATGAAAGCCGCCCGTATGATCTGGATCCGGCCGGAAGTTACACCAATTCCTATAATTACACGGTCGCGGGCATCGCCCCGTCCGGATTCACGGCAGTCCTTCAGCAGCCGAAACTCTTCACCACCGCAGTGACACGGACGCTCATCCTCATCAGCGTTTCGATCGCGCTCACCGGTCTGCTCCTTGGTCTGTTCACGACCTGGAAGCTCAGTCGGCATATCTCGGAACCGATCCTTGATCTGGACCGGGCGATGAAACAGGCGATGAACGGGGATTACTCGGTCCGGATCGCCAGCAACCGCACCGATGAGATGGGACACCTCACCCGTTCCTTCAACCATATGCTGGAAGAGCACGCGCTCAACCTCCGGCGCTCTGTCAAGCGCCAGAAAGAACTGAACGAGACACAGATCCGTATGCTTCAGGCGCAGCTGAATCCGCATTTTCTGTACAACACTCTGGATACGGTGAAATGGCTCGGCGTTTCCCACGGCGTCCCGGATATCGCGGCACTGTCCACGTCTCTCGCTGCCCTGCTCCGCGCCAGCATCTCGGACTCGCGTCTGATCACCCTCGATGAAGAGCTCGATCTCGTGGAACGCTACCTCTCCATCCAGTCCATCCGGTTTGAGGACCGCTTCACCTGTGAGATCGACGTGGACGAGCGCTTCCGGAGCTGCCTGATTCCCAAGCTTGTCCTTCAGCCCGTTGTGGAAAATGCGGTCGTTCACGGTGTCGCCGACATGGACGAAGGATACATCAAGATCACCGCGGAAGAGAAATTTGAGGACGCCAGCCGTCACGTCCTCGTCCTCACGGTATCCGACAACGGAACCGGCATGCCGCCGGAAACCCTGAACGTCATCAACAGCGGCGGTTCCCTGAAGCCGCGTGGTCACCTCGGCTGCTACAATGTCGGAAAGATCATCCGCCTCTACTACGGGGAATCCTACGGGCTCTATGCCGCTTCCTCCCCCGGCCGCGGAACGGTCATCACCCTGCGGCTTCCGCTGGAGATATCGGATCCGGCGGGTGATACAGGACCTCACATATATCCGGAATAAACACCGTCGATTCTATCGTTTGCTGTGATCACAGGAGAAAGTTTGAAAGTAAACTTTCAAACTTTGATTGACGGCTCAAATAGACAAGCAAGCTTGTCTGCTTGAGCCTGGAGGACAAAAATATCATGCTGAAAATACTGATTGTGGACGACGAGGCCGTCGTCCGTCACGGAATCGCGCTCGGCATTGACTGGGCGCAGGAAGGCTGTGCCGTGGTCGCCGAAGCGGCCAACGGCGCCGAGGGAATTGAAGCCGTGCACCGGTATCATCCCAACCTCATCATCACTGACGTCCGCATGCCCCATATGGACGGGCTGGAGATGATGAAGCAGCTCCGGGCTGAGGGATGTGAGGCCCACGCCATCATCCTGACCGCCTACAGCGACTTCGAATACGCCCGCAGCGCCATCCAGTTCGGCGCGGTGGACTATCTTCTGAAGCCCTTCGAAAATGAAGACCTGATCGCTTCCGTCCGGAAAGTTCTCGAACTCGACCGGCGGCAGGCTTCCGTCGGCACCGATCCGCTGAAAGCTCTGCCGAAAGGCGACAAGAGCCGCATCGTCATGCAGGCCATGAGCTACATCGCGGAACATTATGCCGATCAGGGCATCAACATCAGCACCATCGCCGAGGCAGTCAGCGTCAGCGAAGGTCATCTCAGCCACGCCTTCAAAAAGGAGACCAGCTACACCGTCAACAATTATCTGACCGGTTACCGCGTACATCAGGCCATCCGGCTTCTGAAAGATCCGGCCATCCGCGTCTACGAGGTGGCCGAACAGGTCGGTTACCGGGACGTTGCCTATTTCTGCAGTATCTTCAAGAAAAACACCGGTATCTCTCCGTCGGAATATCAGGATCACTGGCACGCACCGGTGAACGGATTCTGATGGATCCTACGGGGCCGTTTGGCTCCGTTTTTTATCTATTATTTCTATATTTTCTTTATTATATTTTTGACCGTTGTGCATTTTGATGGCAAAATCGCAGAATCCTTCTATAAATCGCAGATTTCTCCCATTCAATTTTCCTTTCCGTTTGGATAAAATGTGATTATACGAGGGATCAATGGTGGTCCCCGAAAACAAAGGGAGGAAATGTATATGAATTTCAAGAAATTTACAGCATTATCACTCACCGCCGCTATGGCAGCATCCATGGCAGCATGCGGAGGATCTTCTTCCACCGCCACCACAACGGCAGCTGCACAGCAGCCGTCTGAGTCTGCAGCAGAGACCACGGCAGCCGCTTCCGCAGAAAAGAAGGATTATTCCGATTACACCATCCGCATCTATTCCAACTCCAACTCCACCGAGCGCACCACCTGGCTTATCAAGGAAGCGGAGGACGCCGGCTTCAAGATCAGCATCGACGATAACTCCGTCATCTCCGGCGATACCGCAGCGGTTCAGGCAGCAAACGAGAAGAAAGACGGAGATATCATCTTCGGTCTGAACGAGACCAGATGGTCTCAGATCATTGGCGGCGAATATGAGAACTTAAAGCTCGTGGACTGGGCTCCGTCCTGGAAAGACAAAGTCGGCTCCTACAAGTTCGACAACGCGGCATACGGCCTGGTTGTTCAGGGCTCTCTCCTTCTGTACCGAACCGATGACCTCGGAACCAACGGCAAAGAGCTCAAGTTCGATCACTGGGCAGACATGCTGGATTCCGGCTACAGCTGGTACCGTCAGAACAAGGTCGGCGGAACCACCAACACCAATATCAACAACTCTCTCCTCTTCGCTTATGTAGATCCGAGTTCTCCGGCCGGCGGCATTTCCGTTGACGGATGGAAGATGCTCTGGAAATACTGCGCAGACGGAAAGTTCTCCTCTGACGACACCTACAAATACGGCTTCGATCCGCTGAACAAGGGCGATGTGGCAGTATCTTCCTTCTACACCTCCTCCCTCTACGGAAAGATCGATGCGGCAGCCGAGAACTCCGACAAGCCGTTAAAGGGCACCACAAAACCGGAGAACTGGGCACTGGCAGATGTCAAGGACGGCGTATTCTACATCGCAGAGTACATCGGCGTTCTGGATAAGAAAGATCGTACCCCGGAGCAGACCGAGGCAGTCAAGGCATTTGCCGACTGGTTCGGAAGCGCCGATGTGCAGGCTGCATGGGGTGAAGAATTCGACTCCTTCCCGTGCAACGAGGACGCCGCTAACACTCTGTATCCGGACGGCATTCCGGCACTGTACACACAGCCGAATATGGCTCAGCAGACCGTTGACGGCATGACCTACGCAGAGTATGCTGCCAAGCACAACGCAGAGTGGACCAACATCGAGACAAACCTCGGCTACTTCTGGGCAGATGCAGCCGGCGCAGCAAAAGAGCCGGATTGGGACAAGCTTGACTGGGCTACTCTGACACAGAAGAAGGGCAATTGATCCCTCCAATAAAAAATACAAAGTCCGCATGAGGACTTCGGCTCCTCGTCCCCTCTTTCCGGAGGGGATCCTGACGGACCGTGTGAGACGGCGGGCGCAGATGCCCGCCGTTTTGTGTTTCATGGGAAATATCTCCGAAATTCCCTATGAAACACAAACGCCCCGCGGACTTTGTTCTCTGAAAAGCCTCCATGGAAGGCATTTTGCCGCATCCCGAAAGAGCCTTTTGAGAATGTTTTCGGCCCGGAACCATCCGGAGCCATCCGCAAACTTCCTTCCATGGAAGCTTTTCCCGAACCAGCAAACGGATATGACGAATACCAATAGTAGGAGAACAATCTATGTCAATGATCGAATTAAAGAATATCGTCGTAAAATTCGGCGATTTCACGGCACTCCGTGACATCAACATTCAGGTTCAGGAAGGAGAGTTTTTCACCTTCCTCGGGCCGTCCGGCTGCGGAAAAACCACCACGCTCCGCACCATCACCGGTTTTATCGAACCGGCAGAGGGCCGGGTCTTTGTCAACGACCGAGACATCACGAATGTTCCCATCGAACAGCGCAATGTGGGCATTGTCTTCCAGAGCTACGCGCTCTTCCCGACGATGACCGTGTACGATAACATCGCTTTCGGCTTAAAACTCAAGAAACTCTCCAAAACCGAGATCGCCGAAAAGGTGCACACCATCGCGAAAAAGGTAGATCTCACCGAAGAACAGCTGGGGAAGGCTGTTTCCCAGCTCTCCGGCGGCCAGCAGCAGCGTGTCGCCATCGCGAGAGCTCTGGTCACCAATCCGGCCATCATCTGCATGGACGAGCCCCTGAGCAATCTGGATGCCAAGCTCCGTGTCCAGCTCCGGAACGAGCTGAAGAAAATGCAGAAGGAATTCGGCATCACGACCATCTATGTCACCCACGATCAGGAGGAGGCGCTGACGCTCTCCGACCGCATCGCCGTCTTCAACAAAGGCGTGGTGGAGCAGATCGGAACGCCGAACGAGATCTACAATCACTCCAAGAGCGAGTTCGTCTGCAACTTCATCGGCGACATCGACCCCATCCAGCCGCAGCTCGGAGAGAAAATCGCAGAGACAATGCGGACAAATCCGGCCGCATATCCGACGGAACTTCCGATCCTCAGCACAGCGGACCGCAACTACATCCGCCTCGAGCGTCTTCATGTCAATGTGCCCGCAAAACCGGGCCAGCTGGAGATTCCGGGTGTCGTGGAAAGCATGGAATACTATGGTCTCTACATAAAGTATTATATTCATGCCGAAGGTCAGATCATTAAAGTGATCGAGAAAAATGACGGAATCAATATCTACGGAGCCGGAGAACATGTCCACATTGTTCTCGATCCAAAGGATATCATGTCCTATAAACCGGCTGATTATTCCGAAAATATGTAAACAGTCCGATTTATTCCACAACAGACTGGAGGAAATGATATGAACACTGCCAAAACGAATCCCATCACGACTGATTATATCGTCCGGATGGTCGGCATCGCATTTTTCGCCTACCTTTTCTTCGGCTTTATGCTGATGCCGTGTCTGAATACTCTTTCCAGCATCTTTCTGACGAAAAATGCCGCCGGCGAAACCGACCCGCTTGCCGTTATCCGGTTCTTTCTGGCCGGAAGCATGGGAAAGTATGTCTGGAATGCCCTTAAGCTTGCAATCTGTCTGGTCATCACCGTCAATGTCGTCGGCATCAGTCTGGTGCTCCTGACCGAATACTTTGACATCAAGGGATCAAAGATCCTTCGCCTCGGCTACGCAACAACCATGATCTATTCCGGTATCGCGCTGGGAACCGGATACCTCTTTCTCTACGCTCAGGACGGCGTGGTGACCGGATTTCTCTCGCAGATTTTTCCGAATATGAATACGGAATGGTTCACCGGATTCCGGGCCGTTCTCTTCACCATGACCTTCGCCTGCACCAGCAACCATATGCTGTTCCTGCGAAATGCAATCCGCGGAATCGATTACAACACGGTGGAGGCAGCCCGCAATATGGGAGCAAATCCCTTCCAGGTCCTTGCCAAGGTTGTCATGCCGACACTGGTTCCGACCCTCTTCTCGCTGACCATCATGACCTTCATCACCGGTCTCTGCGCCATGAGTGCCCCGACCCTGATGGGCTATGACACCATCAATCCGGAGATCGTCCGTCTTGCCGGTTCCTCCGTTGCCGACGAGTCCTTCCCGCAGGCAAGAGCAGCACTCCTGTCCATCATCCTTGCCTGCTTCACGATTGTCCTTTTGACCGTACTCTCCGCCTATGAGCGGCGGGGGCACTACCTCTCCGTCTCCAAGACGAAGGCAAAACTCCAGAAACAGAAGATCACCAACAAGACGGTCAACATGCTCATGCACATTTACGCCTACGTGCTTTTTGTGATCTACATGATGCCGGTGGTAATGATCGTCATCTTCTCGTTCCAGACTTACTCGGCCGTCCGCAACCGCCAGCTCGACCTGACCCAGTGGACCACCCTGAACTTCTTCGGAACCGCAGATTATGAATACATGACCAACCGCGGAAAATACAAGACGAGACCGGGTTCCATCTCCGGTGTATTCAGCAACGAGGCGACCCTCGGCGGCATTAACCTCAGTTTCATCCTGTCCGCTCTCGCGGCAGCCATCGCCTGCGTCATCGTCGTTGCCGCCTGCACCTATATTTTCAACAAATATCACAAGAAACTGGGTGTCATCATGGAGTACGCCCTGCTCTTCCCGTGGCTGCTTCCGACGATTCTGATCTGCTATTCCTACCGGACCTTCTTCAACAGTTCGGATGTATGGTATGTGGGCTTCCAGAATCTCTACTTCGGAAACAACGTCCGGTTCCTTCTGGTCATGGCCTACATCGTGACGAAGCTTCCCTTCTCATTGCGCATGGTAAAAGCCTCGTTCTACGCCATCGATGAGGAGCTCGAAGACGCCGCGAAAAACCTCGGTGCTTCCTCGATCTACACCTTCCTGAGAGTAAAGCTTCCGATCATTCTCCCGAGCGTCCTCGCGGTATTTGCGCTGAACTTCAACGCGCTCTTTACCGAATATGATATGTCGGCGACCTTCGCCAGCACCCAGGCCACCTCCTACGCCATGATCATTCAGGCCATGACGCGAGAAGAAGGACTCTACGGATACAACATCAATGCATCCGGCCGGCGCTGCGCTTCCACCGTCTTCATCATGATCATCTCCGGTCTGATCCTGTACCTCGTCTACGGCGTCGGCGCGAGGGATCTCGGTGAACGGCTGGAAGCCAAAGAAAAGAGAAAACGCCGGATCGCGAAAATCGTGCAGTTCTTCGGATTCTCATCCGTAAAGTCTTCCGATGATCGCTCAGAGGATTGCGTCAAAAAAATCGAAACGGAATCCGGGTCTGAAAAGAAAAAATCAAGTATCTGAGCGAAACAAACCGGATATGGTTATGTTATAATTGACTTGCAGCAGAAACTTCTATCAGAAAGGATATTGCCATGACCGATAAAGAGAAAATTCTACAGGTAATGAAGGAAGCCGGCACTCCGCTGAACGCAGGGAAAGTTGCCGAACTTTCGGGACTGGACCGCAAGATTGTAGACAAAGAATTTGCGGCAATGAAGAAAACCGGCGAGATTGTATCTCCGGTGCGCTGCAAATGGGAACCTGCCGACAAGTAAGCTTCTGAAAAGAAATTTTCAAAAGAGCATGGTTCCAATCCATCACCCACTGAAACAAGATTCTTCAAAAACACTAATCTTCAAATGCATTAATCTTTCATGCTTTAACCTTCAATGCATTAACCTTCAAAAAAAGCTTCGCCGGCGGCAAACCGTCGGCGAAGCTTTTTTCCTTTTTCTTTTCCTGTCTCACAGACTTTTCAAATTCAGATGATCGTGTGAGTCTCCGGATCCGAAATGCACTGATCCATCTGCTTCGTCACACGTCATCCGCAACCGCGACTCCCTTTTCCCTCATCTCCCGGCGCAGACGTTTCGCATCGCCGTAGAAGACGATTCCCTGCATTCCGGTGATCATCGCGCCCTCGATATTCCACGGCGCGTCATCAATAAACAGAGATTCCTTCGGGACAAGCCCGAAGTGCGCGCAGAACGTCTCATAGATCTCATGGGACGGCTTCATCAGCTTCCAGTCTGCCGATATATATTTCCCGTCAAAGCAGTCCGACGCCGGAAGACGGTCAAAAAACTCATGCACATGCGATGACGCGTTGGAGAGAAGATAAATGCGGTATCCGTTCTTCTTCAGCTCACGGACCAGTTCCTCCATTCCCGGAATCTTCGGGCTCCAGAGGTTCCACCAGCCGGTCACCGCCATCCGGACATTCTCATGCAGCCGCTCCGGAAGCCGGCGGCAGGCCGCCGCCACGATCTCGTCATCACTCAGAATGCCGCGGTCTCCCGCCGTCCACTCGTAGCCGCCAAATGTCTCCCTCACAAACATCTCCGTATCCTTGTCCGGAACGCCTGCTGCCTGCGCAATTTTCTCCGGATTCCAGTCAATCAGAGTTCTGCCCATATCAAACACAACATTTCGAATCTCCGGCTTCGCCATAACCTTTTCCCCTTTCATTTTCCGGCTTTTTTACTTTCCGTTTTTTCTTCTATCTTTTCACTTTCCGCTTTTATATTCTCACTTTTGACTTTCCGCTTTTGGCTTTTGCCTTTCTACTTTTCGCTTTCCGCTTTTATATTTCCGCTTTTGGCTTTCCGGTTTTGCCACTCGGATGACGTTATCAGGCATTTTTCACAAGCAATAGTGTTCTCAAAAGAGGGATCTTACCGCCGATTTTCGTCACTCCAACCGATAGAACAAATGTCAGCACCGTCACAAGGAGGCATTGCGCCTCCAGATTTGCCCACAGCCCCATTTTCCAGAGAAGGACGCCGATGACCATCACATGAACCAGAAATACTCCAAATGAATGTACCGAAATATCGGTCACAAGCCCCCGGAATACTCCCGGCTGCGGTAGCCGGCAAAGAAGCAGGAACGCGCAGCTTCCCAGAACCGGCATGATAAAGAACGTGTACCAGACATTGTAGTCATAGTTTGCCTGCAGAATCCGGATCTGGATCCAGACCGTAAAGACCGCGCTCACGGCAAATACCGCCGTCACCAAAATCACGGCCCACGCTCGCTTCATAATGCTTCCCAGTTCCTCCCGGTATCGCCAGAAACAATACCCCAAAACCAGATAGAAGCCGTAATAATCCCCGCTGAAATTCAGATCCAGCTGCAGTTCCCTGAGATTCCACGGATGAACATGGAAGACATCCATCAGGAGGTTGACGCTCTCCAGACAAAACCGGTAAAGATAAACCATCCCCAGCAAAAGAAACAGGATTTTTCCCTCCATCTGCTGCACGCCCATCGCCACATAGGGCAAAAAGAGATATACCCCGAGAATCATCGGAATGTACCAGCTGTGCGGCATGCCCTCGTATTCCAGAAAAAGTGCCCTTCGAAACCATTGGCCCGCCTGAAACGGAGTTTTCAGCCACCAGACCATGTATGCCTCATACACCAGGCACCACGCTTCCCATGAGACCAACAGCGGAATCAGATTGTGTCGGTAAAACCGTCGGATTCTCCCGGTGTCGTATTTCCTCGGCAGAAGAAGGTATCCGGACAAAAACAGGAACAGCGGCACGCCAAGGCGCCCTGCCGTAAAGAGCCCGATGCCGAAGAGTTTTCGAACCCCGCTCATCCGGGCGATCCCGTCCGGGTGAAGAGGGAACATCAGCTGAACCGTGTGATTCAGCACGACGAAAAAGGTCGCCGCCGCGCGAATCCGGTCCAAACACTCATTTCGGCCGCCTGCGAATTCTGTTTTCTGTTTTCGATCCAAATCGTTCATAAAAATCCTGCCATTCGTTGCTGTTCACCGCATCCATTTTCCGCAGATCGCTTTATCAGGCGATATTCGCAAATCTATTGATAGGATACGATCATCGTCATTTCTCCACGCACAGCCAAATCCCCGAATCCGCTTGGGACGATAAAATGATCGCCCGCCTTTACTCCACGTCCGCAGATTTGGCCCGTGCCCTCGATTATATCACACAGCAGGAAAGAATCGTTGTTTTTCCATTTTTCGTCCGCAATTCGGACTTCATACACTGCTTCTGATGCATCCACCGCTTCCGCTGCCTCTGCTCTCTTCGCCGCATACACGGTTTCCACCGCTTTCGCTGGCTTCCCGTCATACGCTGCCTCCGCGTTCTCCCCTGCGTTCACTCCGCTGCCCGTCCGGATCGTCCACTTTTCCACCGTGAACTTTCCGCTGTCCACAAGAATCTGCCGTTCTCCTCCCGGAATGTGGACCGGCGATTGTTCCGTCTTTGCCAGTGACTGCGGGCAAGTGATCACGTCTTCTGCTTTTTCCAGATGAAGCTCCCTCGGCTTCCCGTTCTGCATCCGGTCATAATCATAAAGCCGATAGGTCAGATCGCAGCTTTGCTGCACCTCCAGAAGAATTGTCCCTTTTCGGATCGCGTGCACGGTTCCGCTGGGAATATAGAAAAAATCCCCCTTCTTAACAGGCCGCACACAGAGAAGATCACTCCACCGTTTCTCCGCGATCATTCGCTTCAGTTCCTCTTTCGACTGTGCATGATGGCCAATGATGATGTCCGCATCTTCTCCGCATTCCACGACATACCAGCACTCTGCCTTTCCCCGGCTTCCGTTCTCGTGTTCCCGCGCATAGTCATCATCCGGATGCACCTGAATGCTGAGATCGTCCCTTGCATCAATCAGCTTGACCAGAAGCGGAAACGTGTCGTCGCTCCGGTTCGCTGTATCCTGACCGGAAAGTTTCCTGCGCTCACAGCGAAGTTTTGACGCTGCCTGACCGGAAAGTTCTTCTTGCTCCCACTGCGCTTCCGCCTTATCCCGTCCGAACAGTTCCCCGTGCTCCCGCCACAGCTCCGCCAGCGTCATCCCGGCGTATTCTCCGTCTGCGACCACACTTGGCCCGGCCGGATGTCCCGAGATCACCCACGCTTCCCCTGTGTGCTCACTCGGGATATCATATCCGAACCGGTCCCTGAGCGCGGTTCCGCCCCATAAAACCTCCTTCAAAAACGGCTTCATGAAGAGAAGCGTTTTCTCTTTAGCTATCTGCGTCATACCGAAAACTACCTTCCCCAACATCCTTAAACAAACGGGCCGACACCCCCAAAAAAGTGTCAGCCCGTTTTCCGATCCTTACAGCACGTGAATATTGTCTGCTGTCACACTGACAAATGCTTCATCTCCGACATTGTAGATCTTCTTATTCTTCGGATTGAATTCCGTAAGTTTTACCAGAGTATCCCCCACCATCACATGATAGTTCTGATAATGTCCCATGAAGGTGCTCAGAATCACCTTGCACGGAAGCTGTCCCTCGTCCGCCAGCGTCGCCGATTCCGGACGAATGACCAGAGTCGCGTCCGCGCCGGCTTCCAGATGAGAGACATCCGCAACATCCACCGCGTGTCCCATGACATCCACCGTTCCTGCACTGCCGTTTTTCGCCGTCAGTTTTCCTTCCAGGAAATTGGCTTCGCCGATGAAGTCCGCGACAAATTTGTTCTTCGGGTGATAATAGATCTCCTGCGGCGTTCCCATCTGGGAAACGATTCCCTTCTCCATGATGATGATCTGATCCGAGATCGCCATCGCCTCGGACTGGTCATGTGTGACATAGACAGCCGTAATGCCGGCTTCCTGCTGGATGCGGCGGATCTCCGTGCGCATCGTTACGCGAAGTTTCGCGTCCAGATTGGACAGCGGCTCATCAAAGAGCAGAACTCCCGGCTCCAGAACCAGCGCTCTCGCCAGAGCGACTCGCTGCTGCTGACCGCCGGAGAGCTGGTTCGTCATACGGGATTCCATCCCCTCCAGGCCCACCAGTTTGAGAATTGCGGTGACCTTCTGCTTAATCGTCTCCTTATCCATCTTCCGAAGCTTCAAGCCGTAAGCCACATTATCAAAAATATTGTAGTGCGGAAGCAGCGCATAGGACTGGAATACCATCGCCGTATCGCGCTTGTTCGGCGTGAGCTCATTGATCGGCTCTCCGCCGAGATAGATCTCGCCCTCATCCGGCGACTCAAACCCCGCAATCATGCGGAGAGTTGTGGTCTTTCCGCAGCCCGATGGACCGAGCAGTGTCACAAAGGAACCCGGTTTGATCTCCAGATCAGTGTCATGAACGGCATAGAAATCCTTGCCGGTCTTCGGGTCCTGATAAATCTTCGAAATATGTTCCAGGCGAACGCCTTTTTTCTCTTTTGCCATGATGTCAGCTCCTTATTTTTACACCAACCATTCCATCGTTTCCCGAATGGCCGATCCCATAACGCCCGGTGATTTCTGCAGACGATGTCTCAGTCCGTCTCCGTCATCCCCGGCTCCGAACCGTCCGGCCATTCCGCAGACGATGTCTCAGTCCGTCTCCTTCAACCCCGGCTCCGAACCGTCCGGTCATTCCACAGACGATGTATTATTCCGACTCCTTCATTTTCCGGCTTGTTCCAAAATACTTCATCACCAGATTCATTAAGAGAACCGCGCCGTAGGTGATGAGGATCAGAATGGTTGCAAATGCACACGCGATGCCGTATGCGCCCTTCTCCGCAAACTCATTGATCTGAACCGTGATCAGAAGGAACTGCGGAGTAACCAGCAGAATGATCGCGCTGATCGCCGTGATGCTTCGAACGAACGAGGTGACAAGGCCGGACAGAAAGCTGTCCTTAATCAGCGGCAGCGTTACCGTCATGAACACGGTGAAACTGTCTGCGCCCATATCGTAAGCCGATTCCTCGATGCTCTTGTCGATCTGACGCAGCGCCGAGATACCGCTTCGGGTACCGGTCGGAAGGCTTCGAACGATAAAGACGATGATCAGGATGGCTCCGGTGCCATAGAGGCTCTGCAGTACGCCGGTGTGGAAGATACCGCCGGAAAATCCGCGAATGTATCCGATACCGAGAACCGTTCCCGGAACCGCCATCGCCAGCATGGATACTGCCTCGATAAAGCCCTTCGCCTTAAATTTCCGCTTTACCACAAGATAGGAAATGATCATGGACAGAAGAGCCGTGATCGGTGCGGATACAAAGGACAGAACAAAGGAATCCTTGAACGCCTTGAAGCCCTTGTATTTCGAGAATACCTGACCGAACCATTTCGTCGTCAGATGGAAATCATATCCCCAGGTCTTAAAGAGCGCTCCGAAGGGCACGCAGATGTACATCATGACCACAAAAAGCGCCAGCGCCGAGCAGAGAATCGTCAGCGGAAGCGTTACGCTCCGGTCCATAATGAGCATTCTCGCTCTGGAAGCCTTACCGGAGAGTGTCGCCGTGCTCTTTGCCTCAAGGTAATATTTCTGGACAATGAACATCATCAGCGTGATGCACAGAAGAACCACCGCCATGGCGGATGCGCCCTCTTTATCGTAAGCGCCCGTGATCTGAAGATAAATGGTGGTCGCCAGCGTATCGTAGGATCCGCCGATGATCATCGGGTTCGCGAAATCCGCGATGGACTCGATGAACGTGACAAGGAATGCATTTCCCAGACCCGGGAGAATGAGCGGCCAGGTCACTGTCGTAAACACCGTCCATCTCGTTGCGCCCATATCACGGGCCGCCTCCTCGAGAGACGGGTCAATGTTCTTCAGAAGGCCCTTCAGCATCATGTAGCAGACCGGGAAAAAGGTCAGCGTCTGCACCACAAAAATGCCCCAGAAGCCATAGACGTTGTTGTCATAGATATGGAGTAAATATCTCGTGATAATGCCGGATTTGCCGAAGAGCATGATCATCGAGAGGGAAAGTACAAAGGGAGGAGACACGACCGGGAGCATGGATACCACCCGGAACAGTTTTTCGATCACTTTTGTCTTCAGCTTTACATAGACCTCAACGTAGGCGAAAAGGAGTCCCACAAGAGAAGACACAATGCCGACGAGAAATCCGACCTTCAGCGTATTCGTGATCGCGGTGCGGAAATTCGACATTGCCATAACGCGCCGAAACGTATCCAGCGTAAAGCCCTGTTTTTCGCTCACAAAACTGTCAACCAGAAGAATTGCAAGCGGATAGAGAATGAATAAGGTCAGAAATGCGATCAGAACGACGATCGTCGTCACCATGACCGGATCCGCCATCAGTTTTTTTCGATCCAGCTCGGCACTTTTTGATTTTGCCATAACGTTTTACCATCTTTCTGTCATAACTTTTTAGGGAAATGCTGATCAAAGCGTTCCCCTGGCCGGATTTTCGCTGCAAAGCAGCATTTTCCTTTGAAAATCCATGCCATCCGCCGGAGGCTTTAAGAAGACACTGATATCATCAGTGTTTCTTTAAAAACAGCCGGGCAAGGGGAGCATCCCTCCTCTCGTCCGGCCATATCTGCAGCTGTGACTATGCTTTGCCCGCCGGGCCCGGATGATACGGTCCCGGTCGGTTTTCACATTTGAAAGTTTTCACTTCCAGACTTATTCTGTCTTGAATCGGTCATCAGCAGCACTGCCGAGTGCGTTCATCACGTCCTCAACATACTTCTTGGTGTTGTTCTTCGCATCCTCGAAGTCATACTTCATCACGTTATCCGGATCAAGGCCGAACTCAGATGCCTGCTCCGGCTGCTTTGCGTTGTCGATGACAAGGAACTGATAAGAACCGTTCTGTGCCGCCAGCTCTACGCACTCCGGGCTGAGGGCGTACTCGATCCACAGTTTTGCTGCGTTCGGGTGCTTTGCGCCCTTGAAGATCGCGGTTGC
This sequence comes from [Clostridium] aminophilum, assembly GCF_900101295.1. Lineage (GTDB taxonomy): Bacteria > Bacillota > Clostridia > Lachnospirales > Lachnospiraceae > Clostridium_R > Clostridium_R aminophilum_A. The sequence goes on from NZ_FOIL01000006.1 coordinate 57,005, forward strand.
TCCTACCTCAAAGGATGTGCCGGACTCCGGAATGATCAGATCCACATTGCCGTAACCATTGTCCACGATCTGTGTGATACCGTCATGCAGGAAGCCGATGCCGACTACGCACTCACCGGTGCCGACATTCTTGGACGGACCGGAACCGGATTTGGTGTAAACCTGAACATTCTTGTCCAGATCGGTCAGATACTTGATACCATCGTCATGTCCGTACTTCTGGATCATGGTGTTGACAACCAGTTTTGCGGTTCCTGCCGTGTTGTAGTTGGAAAGCCAGATCAGCCCCTGATACTTCGGATCGAGAAGATCCTTCCAGTCCTTCGGCTCCTCAATGTTCTTGCGTGCAAGTTCATCCTTGTTCACCATGAAGCCCAGGATACCCTTGTAGATACCGAACCACTGGTTGTCCGGATCCTTGTACTGCGCATCAATCAGGTGCTTTGCATTCTTTGCATCGTAAGCCTCGAGAAGACCTTCCTTTGCCGCTACGTTGTACGGATCGGTTGTGCCGCCGAACCAAACGTCGCCGGACGGATTGCCCTTCTCTTCCTCGATCTTGGACTGAACCTCACCGGTGGACAGTCTCTGATACTGAACATCGATGCCGTAGAGCTCTTTGAAATGATCGGAAGCAGCTGCCAGGTAGTCCTCCTCGCAGGAACCGTAAACAACCAGCGTTCCCTCTTCCTTCGCTGCCTTGATCAGCTCCGGATCGATCTCATCGGACTCTGCCGCTTTGGACTCGCCGGCTGCTGCCGTGGTCTCCGCTGCCTTGGACTCAGCCGCTGCAGAAGAAGCTGCCGCTGTTGTGGAAGCTGCGCCGGAACCGCCGCATGCCGCAAGAGATGCAAGCATTGCGCCTGTCAGAACAAGTGATACTGTTTTTTTCATGTGTGATTACCTCCCTGTTTGAATCATCATGAATCTTACCGTATTCATTGTAGTCCATCGTTTTCACGATTACATCAGAAAATCCTGTTCTTTATATGATTTTTATGACATTTTTCACAAAGATATCCGTTTCTTCTCTTGAAACCGATATTTAGAGGTAAAAAAATGCACAGACAGGATTCCGGAGAATATTATCTTCTCGTAGAATGTGTCTGTGCGTTTTTTTCTTTCCGGCAGGTATTTTCAACAGTCCGAGGTCGAACATTTCGATGTTTCACCATTCATCTTTAAGATTCTGCAGTCCCCACAACTCTCTCAACATCCCGGACGATGCCGCTCTCAATCTGCTCTGCCGCTTCTTTTGTCTCCGCCATCACGGAGATATAAACCTTCAGTTTCGGCTCGGTTCCCGACGGACGAACCACAAAGCTTGCGGAATCTTCCAGAAGGAACTTCAGGACATCCGACTTCGGCAGGCCGTCGAGGCCCTCGTTGTAGTCCAGAACCGACCGGATCTGTTTTCCGCCAAATGCCCGATCCGTTTTTTCCGGTCCCATGACATTCCGTATTTCACCGTCCTTCTCCTCCGGCCGCTCCGCATTCGGGGATTCTGCCGCCTGTCTGCGCTCGTTATCCGGTTCTTCTGCGTTTATCCCCGCGCGGTCCCGAAAATTCCTCATGATCTCCTGCATTTTTCCAAAGCCCGCTTCTCCCTCAAACGTATAAGAATGCAGCGTATTTCTGCAGTATCCGTACCGCCGATAGATCTCTCCAAGTTTTTCCAAAAGGGAAATTCCCCGCGTCTTATAAAAGCAGAACATCTCGCAGATCAGAAACGCCGCGCCGACCGCATCCTTATCCCTGACGTAGGTTCCGGACAGATACCCGTAGGACTCCTCAAAGCCGAAAATGTAGTCGTCCGCCCGGTCTTCCCGCTCCAGACGGCCAATGGTTTCTCCCACATATTTGAAACCGGTCAGGACATTGACCGTCGTTACACCGTAATCTTCCGCGATTTTCTCTGCCAGATCCATGGTCACGATGGTCTTCACCATCACCGGGCGCGCCGGCATACGCCCGTGTTTTTTCCGCTGGCTGCAGAGATAATCCAGAAGAAGAAGTCCCGTCTCATTGCCGGAAAGGAGCACATAATCCTTCTTTTCCGGTTCTTTCACCGCAATTCCCACGCGGTCGCAGTCCGGATCCGTCGCAAGAAGAAGATCCGCTCCGTTCATCTCGGCATATTGGATCCCAAGCGCCATCGCCTCCCGGATCTCCGGATTCGGATACGGACATGTCGGAAAATGCCCGTCCGGCATCTCCTGTTCTCTCACTACCGTAACATTTGTATACCCCGTCTCCCGCAGAATCCGGGTTACCGGAATCCGGCCGGTACCGTTGAGCGGCGAATAGACGATCGAGACATTACGATCGATCTCCTCGCCGAAGAGAACCGACTCTTTCCGGACAGTCTCCAGAAATGCGGCCAGCACCTCTTCACCGATATACCGTATCTTTCCGTCCCGGTCCGCCTCCTCAAATCCCGGAGCAGACAACAGATCCCCCGGCCCTGACAAAAGATCATCCGCACCTTGCAACAGATCGTCCTCACCTGACATCAGATCATCCGCCTCTGCCTTCTGCTCCTCACCTTCCGTTTTGCGTTCCTCCGCATCTCCGTAGAAGCGGACATCCTCAAACGCATCCCGCTTTTCGATCTCTTCATAGATCTCTTTTGCCGCTGCGGATGTGATCTGACAGCCGTCTGCCCCGTATACCTTATATCCGTTGTACTTCGACGGATTATGGCTTGCCGTGATCATGACGCCCGCCTTTTTCCCGAGATAGCGCACCGCAAAGGAAACCGTCGGTACCGGATTCAGGCGGTCCCAGAGCGATACCTCCGCGCCCCTCGCGGCAAATACCGAAGCCGCCGTCTTTGCAAATAATTCCGACTTGATCCGGGAGTCGTACCCGATCACGACACTAGCGTCTTTTCCGTAACGGCGGAGAAGGTACTCCGCAAGCCCGGCACTTGCCCGTGCGACCGTATAAATGTTCATACGGTTAGTGCCCGCACCGATGACGCCGCGAAGGCCTCCCGTTCCGAACTCCAGATCGCGATAAAACGCATCCCGGATCTTCTCCTCATCATCCCGCATCGCCGCCAGTTCGGCTGTCAGATCCGGATCCCTGTCTGCCCTCCGGCACCATTTCTCATAGATTTCTTTTGTTTCCATCTTTTCCCTCACCGGTTCAACCACACATTTCCCGTATTTCCGCCATCCTCGCTCCGGTCATCCGGGACTCACGCAGCCATAATGCTCTTCCCTGCAGCAGAACAAAAACACGAAGCAGTCCACCGGCACCGGCAAACTGCTTCCCAAAACATTATTCTTATCATATGTTCCCGGTCAATTCAAAAAACTTTCCCGTCTCCATGTCTTGTCCGGACATTTTAACCGGAATGGATGTCCGCCCGCTTCTTCCGGCGGTATTACTTCAAATCCTCAAACAGATTCTCATGGTATACGCCGTCCGCGATCAGTTTCCGGAATGCCTCCACAACAACCGGCTGATCTTCCTTGTAGGTCACACCGAACCATTTGTCCTTCGTCTCCAGCACCTTGACCGAAACTGCCTTCTTCTTCAGAAGATCGCCGATATGAATCGGAATCAGATACTCTGCATTCAGCGGGTCGCTCTTTCCGGCCGCAATATCTTCCCAGAACGCCTTATATCCTTTTTCGAGAATCTCGAAATACTCCGGTGTGAAGCCCCAGAAATTCATGGATACGTGCGATTTCACGTCGAGCTTTTTGCCGTCCGCTTCCGCTCCGTCTGCCGTCTTGAGAATGTCGTGCGTCTCCACAACCTCTGTCAGATTACCGTCCTCGTCAACCTTACAGAGGCCTCTGGTAACACTTCCGTGATCGCTGAGGGTATTGCCGAGAATGAATCCTGCCATGCAGAAATCCATCGGACGGGACGGATCATAGTTCACCAGATAGTCGTGAACCGCCTGAAATGCGCCTTTTCCATAATAGTCATCCGCATTGATAACGCAGAACGGCTCATGAACCATGGCTCTGCAGGAAAGAACCGCAAGTCCGGTTCCCCACGGTTTCGTTCTGCCCTCCGGAATCTCATATCCCATCGGAATATTCTCCAGCATCTGGAATGCATAATCCACTTCCACGCCGGACTCGCTGCAGATCTTTTCAATGCGGTTGCCGATCACTTCCATGAAATCTTCCTCAATATCCGGCCGAAGAATAAAAATGATCTTGTTAAATCCCGCCTGAATGGCATCGTGAATGGAATAATCCATAATAATTTCGCCGTTCGGTCCCACCGGTGAAAGCTGTTTGACTCCTCCGCCGAATCGGGAACCGATGCCGGCTGCCATAATCACTAATGATGTTTTCATAATCTCTACTCTCCCATACCCATATTTTTACCGGTTATACCACCGTTTACTGCTTTTTGTCCGGCCGGTATCCCATCGGATTCTGTTTCTGCCAGTTCCAGGTATCCCGGCACATATCCTCAAGATTTCTGGTAGTCTTCCAGCCAAGGATCTCCAGCGCCTTATCCGCATTCGCATAACATTCCGCCAGATCCCCCGCCCTTCTCGGTCCGATCTCAAACGGCACTTTCACACCGGTGCTCTCCTCAAAGGCATGAACCACCTCGAGAACACTGTACGGTGTACCGGTTCCGAGATTGAAGATCTCGGTGCCCTTATGCTTCACCGCATACTCCACCGCCTTCACGTGGCCGTCCGCCAGATCCATCACATGAATGTAATCTCTGCGGCAGGTGCCGTCCGGCGTCGGATAATCATCGCCGTAGATTGTCAGATGATCTCTTCTTCCGACCGCAACCTGTGAGATATACGGCATCAGGTTATTCGGAATTCCCTGCGGGTCCTCGCCGATCCGGCCCGACGGATGCGCACCGATCGGGTTGAAATACCGCAGAAGGACCACGGAAAGCTCCGGATCTGCCGCGGACGCATCCTGAAGGATCTGCTCCATCATGTACTTCGTCCATCCGTACGGATTCGTGCAGGATCCGCGGCGCATTGTCTCGCGGAGCGGCACCGGATTCTCCTCGCCGTAAACCGTCGCCGAAGAAGAGAAGATGATATTCTTCACACCCGCTTCCGCCATGGTCTCCAGAAGAGACAGCGTCGTGTCAATGTTGTTGCGGTAATAGCGGATCGGTTCCTTCACGGACTCTCCGACTGCCTTCAGCCCTGCAAAATGAATCACACAGTCAATCGAATGCTCCCGGAAAATGCGGCGGAGCGCTTCCTTTTCTCTGACATCCGCCTCATAGAGAACGGCTTCTTTCCCGGCGAGTTCATTGACGCGCTTTACCGCTTCCTCACAGCTGTTGTCAAAATTATCGGCGATCACAACCTCATGACCTGCCGCCATTAACTGAAGTGCCGTATGAGAACCGATGTATCCGGCTCCTCCCGCAAGTAATATTTTCATGATTCTTTCCTTTCCCTACGAATTCTGCGATCGGGAATTCTGTATTTCTTTTCGTTTTCTTTGATCCGTTTTTCCGCAAAGTTTCCGATCTAACGCGCCGATAATGGTCACTGATTCATCGGACAGTCCCGGGATATTCCGCCGTCCGCTCAGTTTCCGGACTCCGCCTTTTTCGGCGCTTTATGCCGGAAAACAAAAAACTTGCTGATAATATAATTTGCGATTGTCACCACAACCTGAACCAGCAGCTTGATAATCCGGTCGTCGTATCCCATGACCGTCACGCCGACAAACATGATCGCCATATCCAGCAGGAGCGTTCCGACTCTGGAGCTCACAAATGCGGTAAACTCCTTCAGTACATTGACCCCATGGCTGTGAAAAACAAACAGCTTATTCGTCACATAGGCAAACAGCACTGCGCCGATCCAGGACAGGATATTCGCCGCCTGAAGTTTCAGCGGATTGGATGGCTCCAGAACCGTAAACGTCAGCGCATAGTAGATCACAAGGCTGACGATTGTCGTCATAATTCCGACGATCAGGTAGTTTACCAGTTCTTTTCCCTGTTTTTTCAATGCCGCTTTTGCACCGTCCGTACTCATGTTCCCTCCCCCTTTTTTTTGACCGAAGATCAGCGCCTCCCTGTGTTATGCTGTGTAGATCCCCCGCAGAGCGTTTTTTTCGGTACAGGAATCCGGAGATTTTACCATACCACGAAGAAAGCGTGCAGTCAGCTGCACGCCTTCCCGAATCTCACAGCGTGAACGCTATGTAGTAATCTATCGCTATTGGATTAATTTTACTCTACTGTCACACTCTTTGCAAGATTTCTCGGCTTATCCACATCCAGGCCCTTTGCCACCGAGACATAATATCCGAGAAGCTGAAGCGGCACCACCGCAAGGCTCGGCGTAAAGTGAATATCCGTCTTCGGGATGTAGGCCGTGAAATCCGCCGTATCCTCGATTCCGTAATTGCCGTAGGTTGTCAGTCCCATCAGATATCCGCCTCTGGACTTGACCTCGACCATGTTGCTGATCATCTTCTCATAGAGATCCGGCTGCGTCAGAACCGAGATCACGAGAGTTCCCTTCTCGATCAGGCTGATCGTGCCGTGCTTCAGTTCGCCGGCCGCATACGCCTCGGAATGAATGTAGCTGATCTCCTTGAGTTTCAGACTTCCCTCCAGGCTGACCGCATAGTCGATGCCTCTTCCGAGGAAGAAGACATCCTGCGCATTCGCGTATTTTGCGGCAAACCACTGGATTCTCTCCTTGTCGTCCAGAATCTTCTCAATCTTCCCCGGAACGGTCTGGAGTTCCTCCAGATATCCCGCATACTGCTCATCCGTGATTTTCTCTCTTACCTTCGCAAACTCGATCGCCAGAAGATAGGATGCAATCAGCTGCGCGCTGTACGCTTTGGTTGTCGCAACCGAGATCTCCGGGCCGGCCAGCGTGTAGAAGACATGATCCGCCTCACGCGCAATCGTCGATCCGACGACATTGACGATGGCCAATGTCTCCGCGCCGTGTTCTTTCGCGATGCGCAGTGCCGCCAGAGAATCCGCGGTCTCTCCGGACTGGCTGACAATGATCACGAGAGAATTCTCCGGGATCAGAAGGTGACGATAGCGGAACTCCGACGCGATCTCCACGCGGACCGGGATCTCCGCCATGTCTTCCAGTACATACTGCGCTGCCACGCCGACATGATAAGCGGAACCGCAGGCCACAATATAGATCTGGCGGAAGTTTCGGATGTGGTCCTCATCCAGACCCAGCGCCGTAAAATCGATCTTTCCGTCCTTGACCACCGAATTCAGGGTATCCTTCACCGCTCTCGGCTGCTCATGGATCTCCTTGATCATGAAATGTTCAAAACCGTTCTTCTCGGCCGCATTGACATCCCATTTTACTTCCGTGACGTCCTTCTCGATCACTTCCTGGTCAATGTTGTAGAACGTCACCTCGCCCTTGCCCATGCAGGCCATCTCATTGTCGCCAATGTAATAAATATCTCTTGTGTAACGAAGAAGCGCCGCCACATCCGACGCCATATACGTATTGCCGTCCTTCACGCCGATAACCATCGGATTGTCCTTGCGGATCGCGTAGATCTCATCCGGGCACTCCGCAAAAAGCACCGCAATTGCGTAGGAGCCGCGCACGCGGAGCATGAAACGGGACAATGCGTCGATCGGTCCCTTCTGATATTTCTTGACATAATAATCAATCAGCTTTGCCGCCACTTCCGTATCAGTCTGTGAATGGAACGAATAGCCGGCTTTCTCCAGCATCTCCTTTAATTCCAGATAATTCTCGATGATGCCGTTGTGAACGATCGTCACGTTCCGGTCATCACTGCAGTGCGGATGCGCATTCGTCTCTGACGGCTCACCGTGGGTCGCCCATCTGGTGTGTCCGATACCGCAGTCCCCCGCCATTGCCAGACCGTCGTTCGTCTTCTCATAGAGCGCCTTCAGACGTCCCTTCGCCTTGACAATTTCCACATCGTTTTTGCCATTGCGAACTGCCACACCGGCCGAGTCATACCCCCGGTACTCCAGCTTGCTGAGCCCGTCCAGAAGGATTGGTGCCGCCTGAACATGTCCATTAAAACCTACGATTCCACACATATATATTGTCCTCTGTTTTCTTGATGGTTCTTTGATTGTTCCTTCGATGATTGTCTAAATCGTTTTTCTGTTTATTTTCATCCCTGTCCTCTGCGGTGCCGCCCTTTGCTCAGCCCCGGAAAGCAGGGAGTCGTCTTTTAATCCCGCCAATTTCCAATAGTTCCTGCGGTCTATCGAATTTTACCATAAAACGCAGAAAAAAGGGGCATCAAATGAATTAAGATTCTTTGAAGCCCCCGAAATACGTATTCTTTTTCACTGCTAAAGCCCGGAGCACTCCGTCTCCCCGTTCAGCATTTTTTCAAACGCATCCGCCGGCAACGGTTTTGCATAATAATACCCCTGCATTTCCGGGCATCCGCGCTCACACAGAAAATCCGCCTGCTCCGCCGTCTCGACGCCTTCCGCGATCATATCCATTCCGAGAGAACGGATCATCCGGATCATGTGCGACACGATCACACGGCCTTTTTTCGGATCTCCCCTGCCGCTCAGGAACATCAGATCCAGCTTGATGCGGTCCACCGGAACCTCCTTCAGCATGTGAAGTGAAGAGTATCCGCTGCCGAAATCATCCATTTCCACCTTAAAGCCATAACTGCGGAGTTTCTTCGTCATCTCGATCAGGATGGCCGGATCTTCCACATAGGCCGTCTCTGTAATCTCAATCCGCAGCTGATCCGGTGACAGTCGGTACGTTCTCGTCAGATTCGCAAAAAACTCCGGCAGGCCCGGATTGGACTGAATATCGCTTCGCGACATGTTCACAGAAACGGAGAAATGTTTTCCTTCCTCATTCCACCGCGCAAGATCCTGGCAGACCGTCTCCCAGACAAAACTGTTCAGTTCGTACACTCCACCCGACTCCTCCAGAATCGGAATGAATTCGCCTGGGCTCAGCCATCCGAGTTTATTGTGCTCCCAACGGCAGAGCGCTTCGGCTCCGGTGATCTTCTTCTCTTTGTAATCCACCTGCGGCTGGTACCAGACCCGTATCTCACCGTCGCGGATCGCCGTGGTCAGATGTCCGACGATATCCGCCATCCGCTTTCCTCTCTCCCACTGATCCTGATTGTAGAAAGCATACCCGTCCTTTCCGCTGTCGCGCACTTTTCGCTCCGCCACGCGGGCATAATCCAGCATCTGATCCACATCAATATGATAGTAATCTTCCGGTGTCAGAACGTAGATTCCGCTGCAGATCAGGACCCTGTTGTCTTTTCCCTTCGCGATAAAGAAATCCCTCACCAGTTCAAAGACATCCTTCTCATCCCCGCGCATATTCTCCATGCCGTTCACCCGGCGGAGCACCGCGAAATGATCGCCTTCCAGCCGTCCGATGGCCTCCTCCTCCGAAAGCCTCTCCATCGACCGGTCCGCCCAGAAACGCAACAGCTCGTCGCCCGCCTGCTTTCCAAAACTCTCATTGATGTATTTGAAATCCTTGATATTGTTGTACGAAATCATGTAGGCGATGTCCGGATGCGCCCGAATCAGCTCCTCCGCTTTTTTCCGGAAGCCGGTAAGGCTCAGAACGCCGGTCAGCTGATCGTAATCGACCATCTTCCGCATTTTCTCTTCCTGCTCCCGCTTCATGGCGCGCTGGCGCTGAATCGCAATCACAATCAGAAAGACCAGCGCCAGACCGCTCAAAAACAGAAGCAGACCGTACTGATACAGATAATCGCCCAGATCATACCGGTACAGTCTTCGGGATGTATAATCCAGAATCACCGCCTGCCGGCGGTTATAGTCCAGCAAAACGATTCCCCGGTTCAGCCGGGCAACTTTCTCCCGTCCGGCCGGCGTATTCGTCGTTCCGATACGGAAATCCATGGAGAACATGGCGGAAGGCTGCACCATCAGATCCGAGTAGGACGGTTTCTGCAGGACATAACTCCAGACATAGGAATTGTGTAAAAGTGCGTCCACCTTACCGTCCCGGAGAGCCTTCACGCATTCATCCATCGTTCCGTACAGTGTAATTTCGATCCCAGGATAGAGCTTGTTCACGGTCTCCGCCCCCGCCGCCAGGGACTTCAGCATTCCGACATGAAGCTTATTGAGCGGTGGCATATCCTGCCGACCCTTTGTGACAAGCGTAAATGGCGTCTGCATCAGGTTATCCGTCACGATGCTCGGTTTTCCCGACTCGCTGGTCAATGCGCTTCCGAACGGCATGACCACATCGTAGGACTCATTATCCAGCGCCGCCTTCAGCGATTTTTCCGTGATCTCCCGGAATTCGGCCCGATATCCGGCCTTTTCCGCGGCAGTAACCATCAGATCCACGCCGATTCCCGAAATCTCTCCGTTTTCCGGATCCCGGTAGAAGATCGGGCAGCGATCCGTCGGCACACCAACCGTTAAGATCTCCGACGGTTCCGCCGCACTTCCTGACTGCGCCACTGCACTTTCCGACTGCGCACAAACGATCATGGTCTCCGCAAGCAGAAGTGTCAACAGTATCATCAGGGTCAACAGCAGCGTTATCTTCCGCTGACCGTTTCGGCCTCGAATTATCTTTCTCACGCAATCACCTCCTGATCTCCGGGGTGGTTTCGTCCAAATCAATAGTATAACCGGGCAGTTGCATTGCCCCCTTATCTTGAGTCATCTCCCCTGAAACAGGGAATACGCAAACAATATATTGAGATATTTCCCGAGTGGATTTCTTAATTGTCTATATTATACCATTGAACAGCTGCGTTTTTTGATAAATATTGCGTTATTTTTTCTTTTTTCTCTTTTTAAAGGCCGTCCTTGGTTTCCGTTTCCGGCAGTTTGTTCGTCTTTCTTATGCGCTTTATTTCTTTCAGTTCTTCTTCATCCCGGACCTGCTTCGCGTTCTTCTCCGCGATGATCCCGGAAATCCCCTGTATCTCTTTCTCATACATCTCCGGCTCAAATTCCACCAGAAACTGCGCCAGTGATTTCGGATCCAGAAATCTTGCATCCCCCGTCCCGTCATACGGCCCGTGTGAACGCTTGTAACGGTAGAAAATCTTCATCGCCTCGTCAATCGGGATATTTCTCTTCCGTGAAATGCTGCGGATCATCCAGTCTTCCAGTCCTTCCAGACATTCGTTTTTCGATAATTCCTTGCTCATTGCGGTCTCATCCTTTTCTGAATTATGCTTGGGAATCCCTGATTATATCAGCGTTTCCCTGATGTTTGTGTCTAAGGCCATTTTGCCGCACAATATCGAAATTATATCATATGTTTATCCGAACAAAAACGCATTAAGCTCTTCGAGAGCTTTTTTCATTTCCGGGTCCTCTTCTTTCGAAATATACTGTTCCAGGCGAACCGCTCTCCACTCTTCCGGTTCTCCTTTTTTCTTGTATGCCATTTTTACCATATCCCCAAGAAAATCGCCTTTTTTCGCCTGTCGGTGAGCTCTGCAGTATTCTTCGATAATGATTCGCGAATCTTCGTTCATGGGTTTCTCGGCCTCTCTCGTTGGATTTGTAACATCAAAACAACTTTTATCTCAATTTTAGCTTAACCGCCATATTTTGTCGAGTTGACGAGCCGGAAATCATCTCCGTTATCTGCCGTCTGCAAGCCTTCCTTCCCATCCGTTCACAATTGGCCGCCGGAGCATTTAATTCCCTCCGTCTCCAGCACCTCCGCCCTCACCGAGGCGTCCAGAAACTCTTCCGCCGGCACTGCGAAAAATGTCACACTTCCGTTCAGAGCCTCCTTCACCTCCGGATCGGTGAGCGCAAGAGCCGCGCCGAGGATGGATATGATCTGTGCATAATGTCCGCAGGCATGGGCAAATCCTTTTTCGGTTGCATGCGGATGCGACGGGCAGCTCAGGCCGTCCAGCTCTCCGATCAGCGCGATATGCGGTCCTTCCATTTCCTCACTGCTATAGACAGTACGACCTACTTCACCCTCAATACATTCCTTAGGGTTTCAGGCAATATCCTCAAAATCTGCTCCCGGATCTTTCCCTGCAGAAAGGCGGGATTCAGATTGGATTTTGAATATCTCATATATGTATCTACCGTTTTTCCTGTTAACAGATGTGTGAAATATCTCTCCCAGCTTATATACATTTCACTATCTATATAATCCGAAGGATTCTCCAAAATTTCTGTAATTTCCTTGTCCTTCAATACTCCGGAAGATAGAATCAGCCATTCAAAAGACTCCGGAAGATACAGCTGAATGCCCTTATTCCGAAGCATGACCTGATAAACCTTTTCCATATGTGCTCCAAATGCAGCACCATCTGCGATAATAACGATGTTTTCTTTGTTCTCCTCTGTCTGCAACATACCAAAGATATTTCCGGCCCCCTGAGCAGACACACACTCCACTTCTTTTGGGGATACTTTCGAAAAAAATTCATACCCTGAATTCGAATCCTCTACAAGAAGCTTTACTGCTTCATTCGAATTCAAAGATCTGTAATCGCCGTATATTCGATACATATGATGATACACCGGCTCCTGAAGGGAATACTTTCCCGCGCTTCGAATCCCATATATTTCCGTTACACTGTAAGGCAGATTACTGATGCTCTCTCTGGTAACGATCACATAGTAATTGTCCGTTCCCTGTATCGCCCGTGCAAATTCCTGCTGCGCAACAAAGCGATTCCCCTCATCAATAAACACGAGACTTTTATGAATTCCATTCAATTGCTCCATCCATGTATTCCCGGCAATCACTCTGCATGGCACATCACAACTCAGATTGATTCCGGTATCTGCTCCATTCAAGTAATACTCCTGGATCATATCCACCAAAGTAGTCTTTCCGGTAGCACTATCCCCTTTCAGTATTGTAATGTTGCGAGAAAAGGCCATCTCATACTTCAAATGAGCAGACTGTACGAGCAAATGTATCACTCCATGCATCAGACATACCTCCCTGCAACCGAAAGAAGTTCTTCCATGTTATGAACCACTTCCCCCGTATTTAAGATCTTCACTTCAAAATTCGCATCCCCAAAGTCCATCAGATGGCGAAGATTCACCGTCACATTCTTTTCTTTTCCGATACGTAGAAGCCACGCCGCGCAATTATCGCCGCAATTGGATGCATTAAAAACCTTGTCCGTGACCTTATCGATCAGAATCAGCGTCTTCACGCCTCCCGACAGCGATACCGGAGCGATTACGCCCAATACCGGACTATCAATCGCACCATTCCCAAGTACATCTGACTGATCGACATCCTTAACCATCGCAACAACGTCCGGATCTTCAAACCATTTCGGGTCATAATTAAACTTAAAATACGACGAGGTATTATAAATCACATCCTCCATGTCTCCATAATAAATATTCAGCATAACTCCTCCAACTGAGCTGTCCCTATACTATGTCCACAGTGGATATCATATCCGCTCAGACTGCACTTTATATTTTTCTTCTCTGCAATATCAAGGATCAACTTTTCGCACTTCCGAATGATCAACCGTGCTTACGATCTTCCTAACAAACGGATCGTCAAAATAAGCTTCATCGTAAGTATTATTGAAATATGTATCTACGTTCAATATCGCGCCTTTGTCATATCCCAAAAAAATGCTTAACATCGATTACCTTCTCATTCTTAATAACTGTACTAATCTTTTAGCAAAGCAACTATAGCAAAAAGCGCCCATACGGAAGCCTTATTAAGGTTACCCTTTTTTACCAACGATATCAAAAAAGAATTTCATCCTAATCTAACCTTGACTTTTCATAGCTGGTCTCCCCGACTATCTGTTAACGCCCGCGCCTGAGTAACCGCTTTTTCGTTACTTATCCTCCGATTCTTTCAGATCCACTTCAGGGATTTCTTTCTCAATCTCCCGAACCACCCTATCCTGGAGGTAGTAGTTTGCCAACTTGTCTTTCCGGTATTTTTTAAACTCTGAATTCTGCGTAGCATCCATCAAAAGCTTTGTAAAATATTGTTCCCAACTCATAAACGCTTCGCTATTTGCAAATAACTCCGGCGAGTCCAATTGCTCATTATTCTCTAATTCTACGACCCCAGACTTTAAAACAATCCATTCAAACGATTCAGGAAGAAATAGTGCAATCTTCCGAGGGCGTAACGCCTGCTGCCTGACTACATCTTCCATTTCCGCGCCAAACGCAGCTCCATCCGCAACAACCACCACAGCCATTTCCGAATACCGGTTTAAGGTTGAGAGCACCTGCGATTTTCCCTCTGCCGACACGCATGAAATCCCCATCTTCTTAGCGACCGATTCAAAGAATTGAAAACCGGATCTTTTATCTTCCGTAATGATGACTTGTGGTCGAAATGGCAAGTATCTTCTTACCGGAGCATCGTACATCCGTTCAATTTCCGTATAAATCTTCTCGAATCTCTTATTCTTTGTCCCAGAAAGCCTGTAAATCTCATCTACACTGACTGGCAATTGTTCCAGATAATTTCTGGTTATCAAAAGATAATAATTGTCACTGCCTTTTACAGTTTCGGCAAAGTCTTTCGAACGAATGAAATGACTGTCCTCATCAATGATAACAATCTTTCCTGGATTACGTAGAATCTCGTCTTTCCACTGATCCCCTTCAATCGCGACCAGTTCCCGGTCGCAGGAGATGCTGACTCCACTTTCCTTGCCGTACCGGTTGTATTCACGGATCATATCGAAAAGTGTTGTCTTTCCTCTTCCGCTTTCCCCTCTTAAAATGGTCAGATTTCTTCGTAAGGTAAATGAATAACTATTTCTGCTATTCTTGACCCTGATCTTGTATTCACCGTGCATCCTTCTGCTCCTCTCTCAGGTAGGATGCCCCCGCAATCAGGAACTCCTGCATATTGTGAACAATCTGCTTTCTGTCATTCAGAATTCGAATGTCAAACTCTCCACCTCCAAAATCCATCACATGAAAAAGATTAATCGTAAAGTCCTGTTCCTGACCGAGCTTTAAAATCCATTTCGCACAGTTATCTCCGCAATTAGACGCGTTAAATACTTTTCCCGGCAAATGTTTCATCAGAATTAACGCTTTCACTCCTCCGGACAACTGTAACGGGGAAATATTCCCTAACACCGGGCTCTGAATACAATTTGCATCAATCACTTCCGAATGGTCTACGTCCGAAATTACCTTTCTGGCAAATTCATCCGTGATCCATTCATCTTTATATCGATTCTTAAAGAACACCGATGTGTTATATATGGCATTCTCTTTATCTCCAAACCATACTCTTAACATAGTTTTCTCTTTTCGTTTTTTTAATATTAGTCCTTCAATCCATCGTAACTATATAATTCTATACAATCTCGGAAAAGCAATCTATACCTTCAATCTCATTCGAACTCTTGACGGACTGAAGCTTTGCAATTGCCGCCAACTCCGTGAATACCTCTACAAACTGTTCTTTTCTCCCCATGGCCATGACACGCAGCGTATATATGTCCGTTGTAATATTCAGCAATCCTGCAGGAAGAAGTCCATTCTGCAGAAATGAGTAATCAAATATATGCATAATCAGATCCCCTTTCTGCATCATTATATATCAAATTATATGCAGCATGCCAAATAGTACATCCTCCATCATTTTACTCGCAATAAAACATCTGCTTTGGACTCTTTGGCTTATCCGGTATACTCATTTTGAGTATTCCCTGTTCCACCAACGGCATTACATGAGTCTGAATAGCATACGTAACAGAGCTCAAGCCTAAAAACTTACATATCTCGGCTCGCGTCCTTGGAATCTCACAAAACTTAATCAGCTCGTTGTTTTTACTATTTTCATTTTGAACAGCCGCAATATTTTCTCCGTGCTTATACAACTTCACAACAAAACTGCCTCTCTCCTCAAGAAATTCCGGTTGGGGCAATCCGTATTCCTGCATTGCTTTTCTAATCGTCGGAATTCCGGAGTATCTGTTCTCGGTTACTTTCAACACTTCCAGTTCCGTTGCTATTATCGGATTACGGGTATCCGGTTGTACTTTTCCCAATTGATCTATCCTGATTCTGCCATATAAACCACCCGGATTTCTAATCTCGATTCTATCTTCATACATCGTTATTTGGATGGGCATTCTTTCGGTATGAATACTATAATCACGATGCACCAAAGCGTTAAGGATCGTTTCTCTTAACGCTGTAACCGGATAGTCGGTACGATCTTCCCGCTTTCCGGTCCTGGAATCGATGATCGTCTTTGTATGCATGTTCCTGTTCACAAATTGCATGGCGCCATCCAGCATTTCCCGGATATTCCCCTCGATACGCTGATTATCCAAAAAACGTTCGCCCTGTTCGCCGATTTCTCCGATTTCTTTTCCGGGAACAACTGTTGCAACGATACATAGCTGCGGAAAATATGCCTGTGGATATGGGCTGAAATTCATGACCGTACTCAGTGTGATTTGATCATTCCTCTTGATGCTCATCAACTCATATATTTCATCATCCGGAATTGCTGCCAGCTTAGGTTTCCCGGTTTTCAGCAATCCAATATAATTTGTAACAGCTTCCTGATTTAACGCTGCAAATGTAGCCCTCTCAACAACTCTAATATCATCCTGATACTTTTTCCTGTAGGCCTCGTAACTGTATACTTCATATTCTGTCATCGGTTCATCGCTATCTCCCACACGAACAAATGACCCCTTTACTCTGCCTCTCCCCTGATAAAAGACCGGTCTTTCTGTAATATCTGCCCCCGGTATCTCAGCTGCAACAAAAAACAGACCATTTTTTTCCGCCACCGTTAGTAACGGTCTGACAACCGGCTCCATTTGTAAACATTGTTCATTTATTTTCTTTTGAATATCCTGCGGGTCATATACTCCCACTTCTTTAAAACCATGTTCCTCATCCACGCCAAATACAATGACTCCACCGTCATCCTGATTTGAAAAACTGGACAATGAATCATATAGATGTTTGGGACATCCTTTCTCTGCACTTTTTATTTCCAAGGTTGGTGTTTCACATTTTAGCTTCTGTATCAGCTCCAATTTTTCCCTTAATTCTTCGGCTGTCATTTCAGTTCCTCCTCTCTAATTTTAGATCTTAATGTTTCATTTTAGTTTTGTCAACGAACAAAAAAAATAGTTTTATCAACTAAAGCATATTCACATCTAAGTTTCATCAACTTAAAAAGGACCTCAAATGATTTGAGTTCCTTAAGCGGTTGCGGTGAACTGATGAGAACCTATGATTATTGCGACAGCGGTGAGTACAGTTCATGGGAACAGTATTATGAGAATCTGTTAGCCAGGCTGACATCTGAGCATTTTGGGTTCACATATAACAAGAGAAAGCTGAATTCTCGCTTCAAAAACCGTAAATGCGCAGACCAGTATGTGAATCTGTTGTGTCAGTGTTTTGTCAAAAAACGAAACCAGAAATGAATTTTTGAGAGAGTATTGGATGCGCGGTGATAAAACTTTTAAAGTTTACATATAAAAAAATGAAGGGTAAACCCGCTCCCTATTACTATGACTATTCGATGGGATAGGGAGGTGCAATATTTATTCTTCCCAATAAATCCCCCCTTTTCTTGGCCCAAAAAAAGCAGCAGACCTTTTATGATCTTCTGCTTTCGCATTTATTAATTGCAACTATTTTATTTTTTTGAGTCTACTAATAAGGTCATTAGCCATTGTATCGTCTTGTATCAGTGTAATACCAAAGCACTTCTTGCCAGCATCCTTTATTGAAGCTCCTATATGATAAACAGTTTTATCATCCAAAACCATAAATCTATCATGAAAAGCATTTGTCATTTTTACTTCAAGCTTTGGATACTGAGCATTAAAATTCTTTACATCTGTTTGGCTAAGATTTGTTTTTGGAAAAGTATAAACCTTAACACCAACGCCCTTTTTCTTCTTTGCCAAAAGGTTCAGCGTCACTACATCAACATACCCGTCAACCAAATCAATAGATTTTGTCGCCTTTTGAATAATCGAAGCTATCAAACTAAATGCATCATATATCTGACCATCATAAAAAATCTTTTGTTCAGATTCAGCATGGTCAGAAATATACTCAAAGACCTCATCAAATTTTTCTTCTGTCTTTTTTTGAAACTCTATCTGTTTAAGCTCAACTGCACTGATGCGTTCAAACAACATTGCATTACTTGCCATGAAACGACGCATTTCCACAAATGCATTCATTATCTTTATGCTTACATTTATAGCCGTTTCACTATTCAGTACGGCTGAAAGCATTGCAATTCCTTGCTCCGTGAAAACATATGGTAAATATCTACGTCCACCATACTCTTCACTTGAGGTCGCAATTTGCGTCCTCAAGTTATCGTATTCATCCTTTGTTAATTGAAAGCAAAAATTCTCTGGGAATCTTGCAATGTTACGCTTTACACGCTCATTTAATCGCTTTGTCTCAACTTGATACATTAAAGCCAGGTCACTATCTAACATAACCTGCTGATTTCGTATTGTATATATTTTGTTTTGAATCTCATTAGAATCTTGAATTGCTGTATTAGTTTGTATTACAGCAGGTCTATTCTTTTCAGATGCCATATTTTGATTCTCCTACTTACATTAACTTGAGGTCGCAATTTGCGACCTCAAGTGGCTGCGACCTCAAGTTCATTAAAATATAACACATTGGAAAAGCATTTACAATAAATGTGAACTTCCCGAAAATTAATATACACACTTGTTCGCGAAAAGCAATGGCTTGGGGCCGAAACCCTTGATTTTGCTGAATTTTCAGCCCTATCTCGGGTCATTTTTCGAGTCGGAATTCCTTTTAGTCGGAAATCCTCAGGAAGTTAAGGATCATTCTCCGGGGGCAGTGTCCGGAATTGTGGGCAGAATTTATCTGTCGTATCGAATGGTGTCACGGAAGCTTCCTCTGCTTTTGTTGTCCCGTTAACCGGATGCTGCTGTCGGGATTGTTCTGCTCTTTGGTTCTATTATACGGCATGGAACTCCGACAGCAGTTGCTCCTTTTGGAACATCCCGGTTTACTAAAGCACATGCTCCAACCACTGCATCTTCTTCAATGCATACCCCTCTTTTTGAGCTGTCCGCATTTTTGCTGATTATATTTGCTCTCATCCCAATGTATGCCCTATCCTTGATCCAGATCGGATTATAATCCTGATTTCGACCATGACATGCAAAATACACTCCATAAGAAATCTTGACATGATCTCCAATAGAAAGCAGATCATACCGCATATCGTCAAGATAACAATGCATTCCTATAAAAACATGCTTTCCAAATTTAAATCCGCATAACCGATATAGAAAAATACGTACACAATTGAATGGGCAGTTTGATGCAATCGTATTTGTCAACCACTTTCGAATTGGCTTGGCAATAATCGTAGCCATCGAATAGTCATAGTAATATGGGGCGGGTTTACCCTTCATTTTCTCATATGTAAACTTTAAAGGTTTCATCACCGCGACTCCTATCATCTTTTCGTCATTAACTTTACGAAAACGGATATGTAATGAGTTTCCCGCACCGAAATGGTGTGTTGAACCTGTTTTCTTTTCTCATGGATTTTGGTATCTTCGTAAGCGTCAAATAACCCGATTGCACCATTTTTAGGGCCGTTTTTTATGTACCGGCCCTCTTTTCGACATCTAGCTGGAATCAAGACGGTCTACAAAGATGTCGATAAATGCGGCGATCTGATTGTTGGTGACGTCGAATACTGCGTAGATACTCTCAAACATCACCTGAAGAATCCGTCGAAAAGACTCACCAAAGGTGATGTCGGCTAATTCATCTGTGAACAGGAAGAAGATCTCTCCAAGGGATCGGTAATCCATCGTGCGTCGCTGCTCTAAAGCAATCATCATATACCTTGCGAAAACGATTGCAACATGGGCGGTCAATGCATCATAAGACAGACTGTGGCACTCACCAATCAGATTCAGATACAACTTGCAGGTTTTGAAGAAAACCTCGATCTGCCACCGCATTCCATAGATTCGGATGATATCTTCTTCCGAAAGATCCGGATTGGTGCAAATAAAGTCAACCCAGTCTTTCTTGTTCTTCTTGTTTCTGACACAAACGATTTTGGCTGGAATCTGCCGTGTTTTGCCGACGAGGATATTGACGGAAAGAAGATATTTGCTGCGACCTCTGCGTTTTTTACAGATTCCGAAGATTTTCTTGAGAGACAGCATTTTTCCCTCGTATTCATAGTGAATCCGACTACTCTTTCTGATCATTGCGATGGAATCAAGTCCAAGGTCTTTGACCGCCAGTAGCTGAGCCGGGGGTGAAAACCAGCTGTCGAAAAGCACATAATCCGCAACGTGTCCAGCGCCAAGCGCAGATTTCAGAAGTTCGAAACTTTCTTAGCTCTAGAAAGTCAATATATAATGAATCAAAAAAAGAAGTCAATGGAAGTAAGTCTTTACATTTTTTCATTCTTTCCTTAACGGATGGCTGTCATTCTATTTTGATATGTTTTATCGAATCCTATACCTGCAACTATCGTTTACTCCATTTTCTAACGGTATTGGCACACACAATTCAACACGGCATTCTCGATATAGTGAATTAACATACTTTAGTGTTTTAAGTTCCGTAATCGCCAATGCCTCTGCTATTACATGAATACTAACTTCTTTGTTGTCTCGAATAAAGGAATAAATTTTTTCTCTCACTGTTTTCCTCCCTATTCTCCCATTAACCTCTTTTTTACTTCATATTACCATTTTCCCGTTTTGGAATCCCCCTCCTCATCATCTAATTCTACTTCCAAACCCTGACCATGAAACGAATACCACCAGGCATACCTCGCCCCTTATCAAATCTCCATGTACTGCATGATATCCACGAGTGGCTTACGCTACTTTAGTTTCTCTATAGAATTAGATTTTCGAGTTGCAGTTTCATAATAGTGGCCAAAAGATTCTTAACTTGAATACACGTATTTGGAAAACTGAATAGATAGCATATTATATGTCCGCAGTATATGCACACATTATGGAAAGTGATAACGTACAATAAGTTTCGCAAATTCAAGTTCACAAAAAAATAGACATAGTCTATTGCCATCGGTAAAATCAAGTTACCGCACAAAACCAGGCGAGGAAGCAATAGCTATCCACTTTTTCTGCACAAAAAGCAAAATAATCCGCATCAAATTTTATTTTCCATTCATTCATTTCATGATAAAATTACTTAGTTGATTTTTGTGACATAAGATAATTACTTACGCGGGGGAAAGGGTAGCTCTATGATCAGCGTCATCGTGCCGGTATATAATGTAAAGCCATACCTTGAAGAATCGATCCAAAGTGTAATTCACCAGACCTTCCGGGATCTGGAGATCATTCTTATCGATGACGGCTCTACCGATGGCTCCGGCGAAATCTGCGACCGCTACGCTGAGATCGATTCCCGCATCCGGGTTATTCATCAGGAAAACCGCGGCTTAAGCGCGGCCCGAAATGCCGGTCTCGACATCTGTCATGGGGATATTATTGCCTTTCTGGATTCCGATGACGCTTTCCTCGAAAATGCGCTTGAAGTGATGGAAAAAGCAATGAGAGCATCCGGAGCAGACATTGTGGAATGCAATTTTTCTTTCTTCCCCCGGAAAAAACGCTCGAATCTCCGGAACACACCTATGCAAAAGGCCCTTCCCAACCACCAGTCCGGTCTCTATTCCGGTCCGGAAGCGATGAAGCTGAATCTGTATCTAACCATCACACATGTGGTATGGAGCAAGATCTACCGCCGGGAAATCTGGAACCGCTTTCGCTTCCGCAATGGGCAGAATTTTGAAGATCTGGATATCATTCTGCCGGTTCTCCACTCAGCAAGGAATGTCTATCTTCTCAATGAAGTTCTGATACTTTACCGCCGTCGCCCCGAAAGTATTACTCAAACATTGAACCTGAAAAATCTCCGGGACATTACTGCGGCGTATACCCATTATACGAATTATATCTGTCAGTTTTCTCCCCAGTACTTCACCGACAGTGATCTGGACTTTGTCCGCAGAAAACAGTTATTCTCCATGCTAAGCTTCTACTATCGTGGTATTCTTTACCCGATTCCGCAGAAAGAACGCTATCTGAGCTATCTGAATAAATGTATTTTGGATCTTTCCGCCTCCATCGATCTATCGAAATGCTCTCTCCGTCTGAAAGCGGCGGCGTGGTTCTATCACGTTTCCCCGATGGCGGTCAACCGGATGCTCTACCGATTATACCGGTTTTATCGATCATCCCAGACGCTTCTGTTAAGGTAACTCAAACATGATACAACGACTTCTGCGCAATATTACCTTTCAGTTTCTGATCAAGGTAATCACTTATATATTTTCGTTTTTAACCCTGTTATATGTGACGAGAATCCTGCAGCCCGAGGCCTTTGGCCGAACCGCGTTTCTGTCCTCTTTTGCCGGATATTTCGTTCTCCTTTCCAATCTCGGCATGCCCGTCTATGCCATGCGCGTCTGTGCCGAAAAAAGCAGCAGCCGGAAAGAACTCAGCAACGTCTTTGGAGAACTCTGGAATATCAATGTCCTTCTATCCGGAATCGTAGGAACAATCTATATTCTGATTGTCCTGCTGCTTCCAAAATTCCAAGGGCAGCGAATCCTTCTTCTGATTTACGGGAGCGCCATCCTTTTCCAGATGATCGGCTGCGACTGGCTCTATCGAGGCCTCGAAAAATTCCGTTTTCTTGCGGCCGTCACCTTGCTCTGCAAAGGAATATGCCTCTGCGGAATTCTTCTCTTTGTCCGCTCTGCCAGCGATCTGTTTCCCTTTGCGGCGCTGTCCATCCTCTCCACCTCCGGAAGCAGTCTCATCCAGTTTTTCCGACTCCACCGGTATGTGGACTTTCCTTTTCATTTCCGGATCAATCCCGCGCATTTCCGCCCGATTCTCACCTTTTTCATGATGACCTGTGCGGTATATGTATACAACAGTCTTGACCTGACCATGCTCGGATTCATGAGAAATGAATATGAAACCGGGCTTTACAGCATTGCGGCCAAAGGTAAATCCGTCCTTGCCTCCACCGGAGGTCTGGTATGGAGCTCGGCGCTTCCCATCACTGCGAATCTCTGGAAAAACGGGGAGCGTGACCGTTTTGAATCCTTTGCCGCAAAAACTCTGATCTTCGTGACGGTCTTTCAGACAGCGATCGCCTTCCTCTGTTTTGCGCTGGCCCCGTACATTATCCTTCTCGTCGGCGGCGAATCATATCTTCCGGCAGTACCGGCCTTCCGGATTCTTCTTCTCTCCCTGATTCCCATCGGCGCAAGCAATATTCTCGGCGGGCAGGTTCTCATCCCGGCCGGAAAAGAACACCGGCTTCTTCAGGCCGAAATTGCCGGGGCAGTGTTCAATTTTGCAGCAAATCTTCTCCTGATTCCGCTGCTCTCCGGTGTCGGTGCCGCCATCACCACGGTGATAGCAGAAGTCATCGTCTGGATATTATGTATCTATTTCATAAGAAAGGATTTAGCCATGAATTTTGGAGCAAACCTCATTCACAGAGCTGCCGGCCGTGTACGCCGCATTGTACGGCCCCGTCTCGCGCGGGGTATCAGCAGACTACTGAAAAATGCACTCCCGTATTACTGCCCATGCTGCGACACTCATCTGATACGTTTTATTGATATTGGATTTGACCGGAAACCCACTCTGTATAATCCGGCGCGATACCACGGGATCGACCAGAATGTGATCTGCCCGGTATGCATTTCCCTCCCCCGCCACCGAATTCTCATCGAATGGATGGAAGAGCACAAAGCATGGATGAAGAATAAAAAGATACTGCATTTTGCCCAGGAGAGTTCGCTCCGCCTCTGGATGGACCGAAACGGACTCACCGCCGATACCGCGGATCTCTACCGCCCGGCAGACCTCAAACTCAATATCGAGGCCACCGGCCTTCCGGACGCTTCCTACGACATGATCATCTGCAATCACGTTCTGGAGCATGTCTCAGACTACCGCAAAGCCCTGAGTGAGCTGCATCGCATCCTTCGGCCGGGCGGAAAACTCATTCTCTCGTTTCCGGTCGACCGGAAATTGAACAGCGTATATGAAGATCCGTCCATCACCTCCGAATCAGAACGGATCCTCCATTTCGGTCAACTGGACCATCTCCGGGTTTTCGGAACGGATTCGCCCGAAATGCTGAGACAAGCCGGATTTCTGGTAACAGAAATCCGTGGGTCGGACTACGAAGGCAAAAAAATAAAGCCGGTCCTGGGGCCGGCAAATTACGATGATAATGTACTGTGGTGTCTGACCAAAAGATGATGATGTCTTTTTTTTTGCAAATTCAATTTTGTTATCACATCGATCACCGTTTCGGCTTGATTGCATAAAGAAATTCGTGTATATTTTTCATCATAAAGACGAAATCCTACTCATCTTTTATATAGCATTTTGAAAAAAATATCAGCCTCCATCCGACCAAAAGAAGGTATTCCCATGATCAGCGTAATTGTTCCGGTATACAATGTCAGACCCTATATCCATGAGGCAGTAGACAGCCTTCTGGCTCAGACTTATTCCGATCTTGAGATCATCCTGGTCGACGACGGTTCCACCGACGGTTCCGGAGAAGTCTGCGATGAATACACAAAAAAAGACCGCCGCATCTCGGTCATCCATCAGTCCAACCAAGGGCAGAGTGCGGCAAGAAATGCCGGTCTTGACCGCTGCCATGGGGATATGATTGCATTTCTGGATCCGGACGATGCCTTCTGCTCCAATACACTCTCCGTCATGGTGGACGCAATGAAAACGTCCGGTGCGGATATCGTGGAATGCAATTATGCCAGTTATCCGGAAGGATCACGCCTGGATCCGAAAAAAGCGGACCGCCTGAAGACAGTCCGCCATTCTCACGCAGGAGTCTATCCGTCCGACGACGCAGTCCGAATGCAGGTTCGCGGCCAGCTCGCTTTCAGCGTATGCTGCCAGCTCTATACCAGAAATGTGTGGAGTAACCTTCGGTTCCGTGAAAACCAGTTTTTCGAAGATTTGGACATCATCCTGCCGCTTCTGAATTCCGCCCGGACCGTTTGCGTCCTGAATGAAACGTTTCTCCTGCGGCGGTCCCGTTCCGGAAGCACCACCCAGACCCTGTCGCTCCGGAATTTCCGCGACTATGAGGCTGCATTCACCCATTACATGGACTTCATCGGCGCAAACATCCCTGACCTTTTTTCCGAAGACGACATGGATTGCGCCCGCATCTACCGGTACACGGAGCTTTTGTCCAATTACTACCGCTGTATCCAGAAGCACATTCCCCAGAAGGATCTCTGCATCGCTTTCCTGAAAGAGCATATGCAGACCCTCGCGCATGACATGGATCTGTCCAAATGCCCCCTTCGGCTTCGCGCAGCCTCATGGCTCTGCTTTCATTCTCCGGGGGCAGTGTCCGGAATTGTGGGCAGAATTTATCTGTCGTACCGAATGGTGTCACGGAAGCTTCCTCTGCTTTTGTTGGCCCGTTAACCGGATGCTGCTGTCGGGAGTGTTCTGCTCTTTGTTTCTATGATACGGCATGGAACTCCGACAGCAGTTGCTCCTTTTGGAACATCCCGGTTTACTAAAGCACATGCTCCAACCACTGCATCTTCTTCAATGCATAC
>NZ_FOIL01000006.1:82939-99347 GCF_900101295.1 [Clostridium] aminophilum
ACTTTCGAATTGGCTTGGCAATAATCGTAGCCATCGAATAGTCATAGTAATATGGGGCGGGTTTCCCCTTCATTTTCTCATATGTAAACTTTAAAAGTTTCATCCCTGATTACCTCCGAGTACCGGAATCTTTTTCCCGACCAGCTCCAGCATCTTTAATACAAACTCCTCGTGATTTCGGAGCAGGCTGCCATCATTTTCGCATCGAACGGGTGTAGGATGATCCTTATCTCCGAGATTATCAAACGAAATATCATATCCGCTCAGACTGCACTTTATATTTTTCTTCTCTGCAATATCAAGGATCAGATTTTCGCAATTTCGTCCACACACGATCAAATCGGTATAAAAATCATCCTCTTCATACATCAGTATCAGAGCTTTTATTCAATGGCACCCCTACCGTATTATCATCAGGTCATTCCTGCCTTATGTTCCTTTATGCGATTGTTACTTAGTAGAATCTTCGATATTCTCAGTACTGTTAATCAACTTATCAAAGTCACTTTCATATGTCTTGTCCTGTATAAGTCTATATTTTTCAAACTCGCTCTCTGCAAATTCTTTTGCTATAGCCGCAGTTACTTTCCCTTTATTTTGCAGAACTTCAGCATCGTTAAAAACAAGAAATGCATCTAATTTCGATTTCCAATCTGCCATTGTCATCGGAACATGCCTCTTAGCCTGCCTCGTCGCATAATCAAGATACATTGTTACTATCTCATTTAGTTCTTGTATTTCATCTTTTAACAAATAGTTTTTTGCTATTGAAACATCCGTCTTTATGATTTTCCCATCTGGTGCGTTTTTCCATGAAGTTAATCCCATGTGTTCCTTTGTGTGATCAGCTCTGGATACGATAAGTTCTGCCGCTGTGTTTCCATGAACAGCATAATGCATTTTATTCTGCACCGTTGCATAGAATTCTCTTGTCACAGGAGCATCTTTATCATAATCTGCAGCAGTTGCATATATATCTGTTATTTTCTGGTAGAATCTTCTTTCACTAGCTCGTATTTCCTGAATTTCAGCTACTAACTGATCAAAATAATCTTCATCAAATATTTTTCCATTCACTAGTCTGCTTTTATCAAGAACATAACCCTGTTTAGTAAATGCATCTAATACCTTCGTTGCCCATTGTCTAAATTGTGTTGCCTTATCAGAATTTGTCCTATATCCTACAGCAATAATCGCTGCCAAAGAATAAAACTTATAATTGTAGTTTTTTCCATCATCAGCAGTTTGTGCATATTTTGCACAAACTGAATTTTCATCCAATTCCCCCGAAGAAAAAATTTTTTTGAGATGCTTCGAGACAACTGACCTATCAATATCAAAAAGCTGTGCTATCGCATTTTGAGTTAACCAGACATCTCCATCTTGCACTCTAACTTCTATTCCATCACTTTTAGAGTCTTTGGTAAAAATCAAAAAATCAACAGTACTATTTCTTATCTGAACATACTTTTTCATACGAAAACCCTCTAAAAGATTCTTATGAAAATCCACATCCCTCTTTATCTCTGCCTCTGTCGGATTCCCCTTCTACAAACCTCCCACCAACTTAAATAGGCCATAGTGGCATACCCTCTTGAAATATAACGTCCAAGCCCGTTATAATGCTTAGCCTTGGTAACATCTACAATGGAATTAAAGCAGCTCTTTGTAGGATTACCTGCTGTTGCGATGAAAGAGCAGTCCCATACCGCCTCCAATCTAAGCTACTCAACACCTTGATTATCTTTCTTAGTTATGATTGAACGGAAAGTGGTTGATTAACCCCGGCCACTGGCAACGCTGGGTGGCCACCGGCAAACGCACTACTGGCCACTCGGCAGCGCAAAATGCAGGCTGTTCCTTATCCTATGCCAACGATATCTCGCTCTCATATTCCCGAATCACTGGAACATTCTTTCCCCAAAACATTGTCTAGTGTTTAATCTGCGCAGCCTCATCGATTATGAATATGCCTTTCCATCTCATCAATAAAGTGCCCACAGTAGAACGCACAATATTTCAAAACTATCATTACAAAATATATACAATCTCCCGAAAAGCACTCATCTTCAGTGTTTAATCCATGGCCAATCCTATTTCTAATATTTGATCCCGCCTTCTGCTGAAGTAGTCCATCAAACGTAAAGAGGACGTTCTCGTCAATGCATTCTTTGAGTTTTTCTCCAATAAATACCTGGCTAAGTACTTTCCTTTTCTGAATGCCTTTTTTTGTGTCATAATACGTCATAAGGTCACCACACATTTCCGCAAGATTTCGAATAATATTCTCCATCTTAGGTGCCAACTTATCTAAGGCATCTGACATGTGTCCAGTCAGCCCATAATATACACCTCTTTGAACATCCTTCTCTTGTCCTTTTGGTATAATCGGATTGTTCTCAAAAATCAAATCCAAGTCGCTTTCCTGTAAATCCATTTTTCGAAAAAGCTGGATAAACCACCTCCCAATCGTCTGACCATATATATTCTCATCTTCTTTTGCTCTAAAGTACATATGTAAAAGAATATTATTTTCGTCGCTCAAGTCCAAAGCAGGAAGAACGAATTCAGTCTGCCCTTCGGCTCCCAGAATTTGTCGTGGAACCAACACTGATAATATCGACGACCTCTTTGTGATCTTTTCTCGAATTTTCTGTTTGTTTTGAAAGCTAACCGCAAAAATCACATCCCAAATCAATTCTTTGGTATTGTGATTTCCGTAGTTAGAGATAAATATCTCATATTCCTTTGACAAATCATATTTAAATTCATGCATGGGAATATGCTTGACCGCTTCTTTCTGGATTTCCACAAGTCTTTTTTGTGCATCCAACGCTTTTTCCGGGGCGGCGTGATTTTGGAATAATTCAATAGCTTTCTTAATGTCTCGCTCTGCCAAAAACCAATCGCGTTTATCAACATCCTCCTCTTTTGTTTTTTTCAAAAGATTCTCTACACCCATCATAAGAAAATCTGCATATTGAACATATACATTATTTTCAGTTTTGCTATCCTTTAATTTTCTATAAAGATGGGCTTTCTGGTAATAAGCCTGTTCTACTACATGAGGCTTGCTCATACTCTCTTGATTGTTGGAAATCACTCTGTCAACCAATGAAATAAGGATACTGAAATCACAATGATAATTCTGATTGGCAATCAATTCAATTAAAGAAATAGATAAAAAAGAGGCATCGTCTCCATTTAACCGAATAATATCCTTGTACACCTCTGTCAGATAGTATTCTTTCTTGTCACTGATTCCAATTCTAGTAGCGAGTTCGACCGCCCTGCTGATGTAATCAACGCACTGTACCCAGTTTACTTCGTCAAACCATTCATGATATAAATAATAGTATTCCTCTGCTGCTGTTTTTGCCGCCTCATACTTATGATTAATTAACCAAATTACGTCATAAATATGAGCTTTAAAAGCATGTGGTAGTCTTGTCCAATCTAAGCCATTTAACACCTGTAATTCATAATCTGTAAACGGAACAAAACTTGCATCCCCACATTTCCAATACTCCTGTTTCGTATCACAATCTCTTCGATCCGATCTGTAAATAATTCGAATCTCATACGCCCGTTTTGCAAGGTCAAATACTTCTAAGTCAAATCCATCTTCCAGTTTTTCACGATTCCATGAATAAAACGCATCCGGAAGATTATCCCAATGTTGTTCTATGCTTGAAGAATATATTTCGTTAATTAATTCATAAATATTCAAAATCTAATGTGAACTCCATTTCTTATTACTTAAACTTTCCCCGTTGAAAAAGAGTATCAAACCATAAAATTCCATAATGTGGGAAATCCCCAAACCTATGCTCAGTGCCTCTGATATAATTGAATTAACGCGAAGTAAACATACAAAAAAGCTAACCATGCCAATCCCAATTTTATCACAGGATCAGAGCGGACAGAGGTATTTAATTAGCTTTCTCCTTCTGCTATATTACAACGTATTCGCAAGATCAATCTCCTGATTATCTTCATCTCCTTTGTCCTCTTTCCCACCATCTTTTCCTCCATTTCCTCCGGCGCCTCGATGATACCGAATCGATACAGCATCGGATAGATGTATGAAACATCTCTGATCTCGCCCAAATCCTCCGGTCGATTTACAATCGCTCCCCGCAATTCTACCGCTTTTTCAAACGTAAGCAACACAGAACTCCATACAATGCTCTTGCTCTCACCTCTTCTGTCAACAATGTTTAACCAGGATCCATGTTTTGGTGTGAAGATGAAAACGAATCTTCCTGGCACAGTTTTAAGGTATTGTTTTATTTTCTTGCTGGTATGGACTGTGTGGTTATCTAAAATTACTTGGATAGCTGCATGTAAGTTCGCCGAACCTATGGCAGTAATCAGACATACAATCGCTTCATCCACGCAAACTTCCTATTTTCCGAAAGCCAGATTACCCCCATCGACACCATTATCGTTCCAATCAACGTCAGAACAAACTGCAATCCCGAATTCACATATGTTTCACCAATCCGGAGCAAGAACTTCACAACAACAGCGTCCACCCACAGATGAAGATAAAAGATCAGCGAACTGATTTTCCTGAGAACACCATATATGGGATGATCCGGCAGCTCCGTGTTCTTCGCAAAGCAGAACAAATACCAAACTGCGGGAACCAAGAACAGATACATATCGTATTCTTTGATGAAATGAAAAGACTTTAACGCAAATACTTCCGCAAAAAGGGCAGTCATAGATAAAAGAAATCCCACCAATGCCTTATCCGATCGCATCTTAACATTATAAAACGCAAAATACATCCCAATCGCAACAAATAAGAAGCCATCAAACAGACCATCTCTTGTTGTAATGATCACCTGTTCAACCAATTTCAGAAAATTCCATATTCCCGGAAGATGATGCTCCAACGGCCTGATAAACCCAAACCATGACTGTGCAAACAGGCCAATGAAATAGAAAAATCCACCTATCGCAAGAATTCGCCACACTGCGATCCTCCTGTGAAGCAGAATTGTTACAATCAATACCGCAGTCATCAGTGCTGGAAGATACCAAAGCTGCGCATAACTCCCCGTAAAGAAAAAATATCTCACAAACATGGAAATTGCATGTTTTAATCCCTTCTCATCATGAAAAAAACCTCGAATGATTAACGGTAAATACAAAATTGTCCATGTAAGATACAACCGAAGAATCCGTTTGATATATTTCGCCGAATGACGAACGTCAAAGTTTTCTGTCGAACTCTTTCGAAACAAAAAATATCCTGACGCAACAAAGAAAAATGGAACAGCAATTCTTGCCAGATATTTCTGAAATCCAAAATTCAAATATGCAAAGGTTTCCGGCACATCTTTTCCAAACGGTTCTATGTGTCCCATTACCACCATAACCGCACATATCACTTTGATTACATCCACCATATTGCAATTTTTTCCGACTGTCCCCACACGGTCCATCCCAACACTTTCCTTCATATGCTGTTCTCTCATCGCTACTCCCGGATTATCGACTTCCCGTTCATAATTCTCTTATATTACTTTCACTTCAAACCATATCCTCTCAATGAGATCCTATGCCTGCCCGCAGAGTTTTCCGGAGCGCAGCTGTCGCATACCGGAATTCTTCATTTCGCCAGAAAATAATACCATTTACCACTCCAAACAGAATTACCGTCCAAATCCCCTTCAAAATCCACTGTAAAATGGACCGTTCTCCCCCAAAAATCCATAATGTAGAAAGCTTTCCAACGATAATTGTTATTCCCGTCACAAAGACCATCCTCAGATTAAAGATCCAAAAATCAAGAGATGACACCTGAAAGACATATTTGTACAGAAGATACTGTTCTCTCCAATAGGTCGTAAGAAGACAGCTGAATACTGTCCCGGCAAAAACCCCCGCAACGCCGATCCGTTTTAAAAGAAAGATCGATAATGTCAAATTGAGCACCGCTTCGATGATCGGTCTTCCTTTATCCCTAACAAAAAGTCCACATACGGAAATATACGCCTCCGGCACTTTCCTCGATCCGGTCAGATAAAACTGTATACAAAGAAAAAAGACCGTCATCTCATCCAACAACATCCCGGCTCCCAGCCACAATGTGATAAAGTCGTTAATCAGAAGATACATGCAGGCAGTAATCATCCCGACAATCCAGAAATTAACGTACAATGACCTCTTATATGCCCGATAACGCCCGGTACAATCCTCCGTCGCGTGAACATTTCCGAGAGCAGCGGTAAACGGCCCAAACAATACCGCGATCATCGTTGAAAAACCGGACAGAATCATCGAATAATTGGAGAAGATTCCGGTTATCGCCAGTCCAAGATACTTCGCCAGAAGGAGATTATCCGTTGATGCTATAACGATCCCACCAATCTTATGACAGATTGCCGCAAGCGTATCCTTATAGATTGCCCTCTCTTCCGCTCTTGAAAGATCGGATTTTACTGAGAAAACATGCGGGTATTCTCTTGTAACCCAAAGATTGGTCAAAAAATTGGAAAACACAGTAACAAGGATACCGGCCAAAAGCGATAACTGATAACTTCTGAAGGAAACCAGCAGAAGAATCTGAACCAGACATCGCACTGCCATCGTCACAGTATTGATCAGAGTATTGATGAACTGCTTCTGATCCACATCAAACATCGTCAACCGGTATGTAAAGAAATACGATGAAACGGACTGTAGCAGAAAAAGGAAAAAGGTCAGATATATATTTACATCTCCCGGAATTTCCGCTCGATCCCGGATGAATGCCGGCAAAAAAAACGCGATCACACATCCGAATACCAGAAGAACGAGTGCCACCAGATGATATGCCTTTTTAAAGAACCGCATCAGCTGACCAACCCTCTCCGTATCCTCCCGGCTGAGCGGCTCATAGATCCGATAAATAATGGCCGCGGAAATCCCCAGATCTGCAAAACTCATGAGTCCGATGATATTGGTAAATACTCCGTTAATTCCAAGATACTCTACCGAAAGAATCTTCAGAAACCACATTCGATACACGAAACCGATCAAAAGATAAGCAACTCTGCATATCGTGTTGATCACGGAAGATATCGCAATATTCTTTTTTCTGGATGAATGATTAAACTCCATCGTTTTTTCCTCATTCACCGTCATCATATGAACTGTGACGGCTGTATCGAAAAAGCAATTGTTCCGCTTCCTTGACCGGTTTCCATGCCATGCTGAATCCTGCTGATTTCGCGATTTTTCTTAACCAGTACAGCGCAAGGCTGCTTCGGCAGACATCCACCTCGAGTCTGGGAAGATGATGCGTTTCCAGATAGACCGACAAAAAACGCTCTGCCATAAATGCGCAGTACCGCTGATCCGAACGTTTGTGATCCGTATTCCCGACCTCTTCCCTCAGATCCCTGCAAATCTTAAATAACACGCAACAATACTCATGCATCTGACCAGACGATGTAATAAACATATTGGTAGCGTTGCACTGACTTCCGGAGCCATCATCACGATACAGCCTGCGCAGAGCATCAAAATAGAGCGGATACTTCTCATTTATAATCTTCCGAAAACTTCTCCATTCCTCCGGAAAATTATGCGGTGGATTGGAAACTTTTCTTGCAACAATCCATCCATCCGGATTTTCATTCAGGTACCCGAGAACTTTTTTCTCACGGATCATCAGATATTTGTTATAATGCCGGAAGGAAATGCACGTGCCCTTCCCCTTTTCTCCGTTCTTCCAGATCCAATACAAAACTGTCAGATCCCCATAGTACGCATTATCTTTAGATATATTGTCTCCGGTATCATCGTGTAACGGATAACGAAAAAAATCTCTGCCCTTCGCTCCGGCTTCCAGGCAGATTCCCTTTCCCTTATGCAAGCATTTCGCTCCGTAAGTGGAGATATATGTAACTACCCTCATCTTTTTTTCTGCAATCTTCCTTCTCTGCACACGGCCGCCTTCTGTTACAAACCGGAATCCCTGATCCCTCCTGCACCAATTGAAATCCAGTCTGCGGTTATCTTAATCCGTCTGTGATTGCCGTTTCTCATCGATATTCCGTCACATCCACTCTCATTTTTCCTTCCGCTTCATCCCAGAATCCGGTAATTCTGCTCTCAGCGTACTCTCGGTCTTCTTGTGTGATCTCTATCTTTGTTTTATACCACGGAAGATGCCGGAGCTGGTAAGGCTCACCCAGTCGGACCGCAAAAAGGAAATTTTTGCTGATATTCAAACAATCCGGCATATATAACGCAAGCGTTGTGTCCACATCAGCAACATAACAATTGGTAAATGGCACCTTAGCGCGGTAGAACCGGGACTCCCACCGGATGACATCATCATGAAGCGGAGCGTCTTTCGGTATATCATCGATTTTCAGCGACATCCCCGCTTTTCGAATACCCGGATATTTTTTTAGACAATGATACAGTTTTTCCATAAAATCCACAGGGCAGTCATCTACCGGAAGGATATCCGGATCCGTTACCACATACAGCTCATTCCGATAAGGCCGAAATTCGTCGCACTCCCAGAAAACCATATGCCCATGATTCTTCGTCATATAAAAAACCTTGCAGTCGGTACTCTCATAATACTCCAGAAGCGGCTTATAGGTAGAATGATTGTCAATGATATTGATATTGCTATATCCCATCCGCTTCAGCTGAGCTACCAATCCCTTTAAATATGTAAGCCGGTTATAGCTGATAATAAAAATCGGAATCCTAAAAAAATCGATCCGGTCATGTTCTCTCCAAAATGTTTCCCTTCTTCGATATAATCCCGGTGTTATTATACTGTTGCGCAGCCGGTAAATTGCTCTCATCTGTTTCAGCATTCCTTACACCTTTATCTTCTCTTTTTCTTCTGTTCCGCGCATAATCATTCGAACGCCGTTTACCGCTTCCCTCTGTATCCGGAAAACCAATGATTCGTTTCACATTTTTCTCAAAAACCTCCTCGCTGTAAACTTCCTCATATAGTTTTCTCGCATTGCTCGACAATCCGCGATACTCGTCCTCACTGATCTCAAATGATTTCCGGATCTTCTCAGCCAGTCTTCGCGGACTATTGCCATTATACACATATCCAGCCTGATACTTTTCGATAAAGTATGCGGAGCCTGTATTCTCTGAGCAGATACAGGGGACCCCATCACACGCGCCTTCCGCAACTACAACCGGCATAGGATCGTCTCTGGAAGAGCAGACAAGAAAGTCTATTTCCTTATACAACTGATGAACTCTCTCCGGAGACAGTATTCCCGTATACACTATACTTTCAGGATATTTCTTCTGAATTTCGTCAATCTCTGTTTCCGGTATATCATCATGAAATGCGCCGGCAAACACAAACAGACAGGAATCAATCAATTCCACCGGAAGAAGCCGGATCGCTCTGCAGAGAATATCGGTTCCTTTTCTCCATCCCATCGCGCCTATGTGCGCATATACTCTCTTTTTCTTCTGATGCTCTGCCAGTACCCGTTTCTCAGAAAAACCACCCGAAATATCCGGCAAATAATAGATCAGTTCCTCCGCCGGATACTTCGGATAACGCTCCTCAAGCCCCCGTTTCGCATACCCACCGACTGCATATACCCGAACGTGATCATTTACTGTTTCCGGCATAAGCTCCGCGGAGTCCCGTCCATAAGAGGAGAACGGTTCATGAATCCACCAGACAATATTTTGGTCGGTATGATCAAGCATCCTGACAATCGGCGCACAGCAAATAGTATTCGGAATAAACACATCGAACAGATCTGCCGACCGGAGAATGAAATCCGATTCAAACAAGGGCCGGAATGTCACGATCGGCACTCCATCAGTCAATTCATAATGATCCGCATCCAAAAAATCTGTATCCTTCGGTGCAATTAAGATAACCTGATATCCGATCTCCATGAGCTTACGCGCAAGATTGATCAGAACAATCGGTGCACCAGTAAGGCTGAGCTCATGGCTGATCAAAAGAATACTTTTTTTCCTTGCGTCATACTTTTGGATGATCTCTCCGCCCCATATGAATGCATTTTTACGTTCCAGTTCGATGAGAAGCTCCTCGAAACTACAAAAAAAGGAATTTCTCATCTCTGGAAACGTTTCCGGCTTCCGGCGAAATAAATCCGCGTACAGCCGATATAACATCGGCGTGTAGTGAAATATATTGGACACCATCCGACGGATGGAATTGCGACTTATCTTCATTTTTTTCTCTCACATCTCCATCCATTTGAGAATCATCGAAACACTCTGCCACAGTTTCATTTTTTTTATTATTTTCCGCCGGATTGATCTTCCGAAATCCGCAAAATCCGAGGTCAGAATCTGTTCCTCCACATCCGGAAGATATCTTTTGACGGCATCCCGATAATACTCTGAAAACTGCGCATCCTCATGCATAGTGCGTGCAAGATGCCGGAATACCCAAAACCGCACCCGGTCAACCGCATAATTGATCTCCGTTCCGAAACATTTTTGAAGAGGATCACTGATAATATAAAAATTGGGCCCGGTCCATGGATTCTTTTTATCCGGATATATGGATAACGTAGAATCAATATACGATATCTCAAGGTCCTGCAGCGTATCGATGGCCAACTGATACTCAGTAATAAACGCGGTTCTTGGAATCAGCCAGACTTTCGTATGTTCCCGCAGAAACATGATATTATGGGATACTGAGCCGACAGTAGCCGCAAATTCCGAACAGTTCCGAAACAGATTCAGCTGTTCCTCAAATGAATGCTCCTCCGGATAAATAATCTCAAAACCAAGTTTCCGAAAATAGATTTCCAGTCTCCGCTCCCCGAACTCATTGTATCGGGTTCTCTTTCTCGTGGAACAGTATATCTTTTGGGTACGTTTTTCAATGCTCCGGGGCTTCTCACAGTTTCTGATTTTTTGTATCAGATTCCTATACTCTTCCGTATATAATCTTGTACCAAACTCCCGGACAAATGGTCGCGGTCCGTCATTTCTTCTGTAAAAACACTCATCCGGAAGAATCACCTCACGAAATCTTGTAACCGTCCGAACCGGTTCCAATGTAATGCGGTCACATCCAATCATACTCAGAAGACTTTGAAAATTTGGAATAATATCCTTATCCTCAAACGGGATATACACAAACTTCCGCTTTCCATATTTTTCCATAAAGGCCGTATTATCCAACACCCACAATCTTCTCAGATTATCCGTCAGACAGTGTCCCCATATATTCGGCCAGAGTCCCAAAAAAACCACCGTATCATCCCGCTCGGAAACTTCCCCATTATGATCATACGCACAGCCAAGGCCCGCATGCAAGCCGGAACCGTCGATATACTCGCCACTTGAGTCTACCAATCCTCCCCCGAGATTTCCTTCAATTGATTTATACGGTAAAAGTGTAACATTATTCAACTTTTTCCAGGATAATGACTTTTTCTCCAGATGAACCACTTTCAGATCTTTTCCATAATATTCCTTGGAGTACAAGAAATCATAATTTAACATTCTTCGCCTCAAGTCTCCGGCTTATCTTCGCATACCTGTATATTTTCTTTGCCTGACCGCATAAATTCCATGAATCACGAGTCTTGTCATCCAGCCAACTTTGTTTCGGCTCTTTTTCCTCCACAGATAATTATTTCTATATTCCATAATATCGAGAAGTTCCGGTGCTATCCCCGTTTCCTCCGGATGAAGTCTTGCGATATCGATCATCTCAGCAACAGAGGAATACATCTCATCCAAATTCAGAGAAGTATTGCGATCGGTATTAACGTGCGTATACAGCAGTCCCGGATTTGTCGTCGGCTTGTGTCCCGTGGATAAGATCATCATCCATAAAAACAAATCATCTGCCCCATTATTTCGCAAGGCCTTCGACAGCCAAAAACGTCTGATGTATTTTTTCCGTATGATACATTGTCCCGGCGATACGATTCGATTATCCATATACGCATAAGCCTTCGGAAACTCCGTTAATTTCTGCATCATACAGGACGGATAGATCCGTCTTGTATAGGTTTTATGCTGAATATATCCATTGCAGACAACAAACGGCGCGTCATCCTTCTCCGACAGAATTCTCATCTGTGACCACAGAAATTCATCCTCAATCCGGTCATCCTGATCCAGCAGCCAGATATACTCACCATGCGCAAAATCAATTCCCCTCACCCTGGAAGCGTGAATTCCCATATTCCGCTCGTTATTGATCAGAAAAACCGGATAAGCGACTCTATCAAACCTTTTTTTCTCAATCGTCTCCGTCGGATCGTCATTGACAAGAATCAGTTCCATCTCATACGGTGTATTCCGGTCTCTCAGTAAAGCCGCATTCCGGTCTGCCATCGTCAAAATACGCTCAACGAACCGCTTTCCTTTATACAGAGGAACAATAACACTGATCAGGCTCACGATTCCACCTTCCTGAGATAATAATCAAATACATCTTTTTTCTCAATATTGAACTTTCTGGCGCAGTAAAAGTTTCCGTTCTCGATCTTCCGGTCATCCTCAATCGTTATGTCCAGCGGATGATTCATGGTTCCGAAGGTCTTTCCGAAATTCACATACATCAGTTCGTCCGCAACCGAATCCCGGTATTCCGAATTCATAATAATTGTCTGAAAAAACATCAAATCCGAAGCAAGACTATGTTCCCAAAATCGAACATAATCTTCATGCTCTGCGATAAACCGGACCATATATCCGATAACCTCTTCCGGAGCAATAAACCAGGTTCTTCCTTCATAGAACCTCATCGCCGTGGTCAGCTGCTCTTTATTCGGAAAAAGAACAAGTCCGCACCGACATAACAGCTGAATCAGGATCCGGATAATCCGGCAAACATTCCAATCTTCTCTTCTCATCAGCTTATGCGGCCACATCACCCGGTATCTGGCAGATTCCCGGTCTTTATCCGTAATCTCCCTGTTGATCCGGATAAACGTCTTCTCCGGGTAACGTTCCAGATATTCATACAGGCCTTTTTTTACCAGCAGATCCTGACCGGATCCGAAATAAAAATGCGTATATTCTTTTCCGGACCCAAGCGCTTTTTCCATCAGAAAAAAAGCAGCTTTCACGATTTCAAAGCTGCCCCATCGCACTTCATATTCACAGTATACGTGAACCCTGGATGACCGAAACAGTTCATCCGCCATAGAAGCGTTCTTCTTGTCGACATGAATATAAATCTCGCAGTCTCCATAATTCAAAAGCTGACGGATCAATGCATTCACCTGCTGCGGCGCGGTATGGGCAACAAGCAGATATGCCATTCGAACATTACTCATCGCCGCCTCCGATCAAAGCATCCCGGATTGCGGAAATACTGTTGTAACCCTCCTGTTTTTCCGATCGATACAGCCCCTCTTCATTGTCAAACCAAAGAAACCGCATTCCCAACTGTCGAGGCGCCTGGGAATCTTTTGCCGCATTATCTCCCACATAAACCACATCTGCGGGATTCAGCCGCCATCTTGTCAGCATAATACGAAAAGCAATATCGCACGGCTTCCGAAACTGTTTTCCTCCAAGCTCATCTGTGATAATGATGTCATCCATCATATCATAAAGCCCCAACGCTTCCAGCTTATTCCTCTGACCTTCCGGCCGTCCATCCGTAATAATCCCAACCCGGATATTCTTAGACTTCAGTTCCGATATCAGCTCCGCCACACCATCATACAAATGAAGATCCGGCTTATGATGACGATAAACCTCAACCGCCTCATCCTTTTCCTCTTCATGCCCGGTCTCTCTCATCAATTCGTCGATCGCCGGCTTTCCATTCAAGAAAAAATGATATAACTCAGAAGTATACCCCCCCCCGAAAAAATCGCTTACCTCGTTATATCCGGACCAGACATACTCCTTCTCAGAATACAGCGTATCATCCAAATCAAAGATCACGCCTTTTACCGATGTTCTTTTTCCGGGATCAATGCACACAGCCTGATCAAAGCGGCTGTATATTGCGCCGTCTGCAACTGTGTAACGCTCTGCCGGTTCTCCGTCCAGCAACCGTAAAACCGACTCCGCACTTCTTGCGCCGGCCCTCATCGATAACGGTGCGCCACCGCCAAATCGAGGGTTAATCTCAATAAACCAGTCTGTCCCTTCCGCATCCCGGATCAGCTGAATTGACACGGCTCCGCAGGGTCTGTATGCCGAACAGATTTTTTCCGCCTCCTCAAGAATGGCCTTATCCATCCTTATCCTCGTTTTAAGGACTTCACCATCTCGGACCTTCAGTCTCTCCCTCGGAACAATCGAGAGCGGATTGCCGTTCCAATCGCAGAATACATCGATGGTATACTCGATCCCGCTGACAAAAGGCTGGACAATGTAGTTTTCCAGATGCGCGGCATATATTTTCAATTCTTCCGCATTTTGAACCTTGAATGCACCAATCGAACTGCTTCCATCTCTTGGTTTGATAAATGCAGGAAAACCACTTTTATATTCTTTCCAGTCATCCACCGTCACGGGGGTAAAAAAACCGCACTTCTTCAAAAATCGGGCAGATAACGTTTTATCCCGACCGATGCGGACCTGATCTGGTTCGCTGATCATCACCCTCGTTCCGATTTCCTCAAATCTCTCCTTATTCTCCGAGAGGATCAGGAGATCCGTATCAATGGTCGGTATCAGCAAATCAATCTCATCTTCTTTGCAGATCGTCAGCAGTTCATCGACATATCTCGGCTCCTTCATTCCGGTAACGATTCGCGTTCCGTCGCAATAAGCCAGTGCCGGAGCTGTTTCCGTCATATCCGCACCATATATTTTCAAATCCTTCCGCAAGGTCTCCGCAGCACTGCGGAAGGCCTGTATCAGTTCGATTCGTCTGCCGACTCCTGTAAAAAGAATATTCATTTCCTACTGCCGCTCCCCATAAACTCTTCCATCGTAGCTTCTCCGGCCGCGCTGATTCCTTCCCGTTTTAAAACGGTCTTTACTGTTTGAAAAATGATCTTCCAGTCCCCCAAAAATGTAATACGATCGACATATTTGACATCCCAATCAAACTTTTCCTCCCAACTGATCGCATTTCTTCCATTCACCTGTGCCAGACCGGTAAAACCGGGCCGCACCTCATGCCTCCTTGCCTGACGCGGAGTATAACGGCCAAGATACCGGACCAGCAGCGGACGCGGCCCGACGACAGCCATATCCCCTCTTAGTATGTTAAAAAGCTCCGGCAGTTCATCCAGCGATACTGCCCGCAGTTTTCTTCCAAAAGGTGTCAGCCGTTCCGCATCCTGTTTCGGATCAATCACATTTCCCTTTGGCGGAAGCATCGTACGAAACTTGTATAATTGAAAAATCTTCCCGTTTCGTCCCGGGCGTTCCTGTGAAAAAATAACCGGACTTCCCAGATTTATCTTTACAAGAATCGCCACAATCACAAATACCGGAGATAACACGATGATCCCCAGCGCCGCGCACAGAAAATCCTGCGGGCGTTTTACATATTTTTCATAGAAACCATACTCTCTGTGTTTCATAGTCTGTCCGATGAGTTACAACAAACTCTCTCGCTTTCGACTCATCTCATACTTCAGATGGGCAACGTCCTTTTCTTTTCCTGCTTCTTCCCGATGTTAAACACTGCCTTGTTATCACATCGATCACCGTTTCGGCTTGATTGCATAAAAAAATTCGTGTATATTTTTCATCATAATGACGAAATCCTACTCATCTATTATATCGCATTTTGAAAAAAACATCAGCTTCGATCAGACAAAAAGAAGGTACTCCCATGATCAGCGTAATTGTTCCGGTATATCCATGAGGCAGTAGACAGCCTTCTGGCTCAGACTTATTCCGATCTTGAGATCATCCTAGTCGACGACGGTTCCGGCGACATCTGCGATGAATACACCAAAAAAGGCCGCCGCATCTCGGTCATCCATCAGTCCAACCGGGGACAGAGCGCGGCAAGAAATGCCGGTCTTGACTGCTGCCGCAGGGATATGATCGCATTTTTGGGCCCAGATGATGCCCTCTGTGCCAATACATTCTCCGTCATGGCAGAAGCAATGAAAATGTCCGGCGCGGATATCGTGGAATGATAACGTATAATAAGTTTCGCAAATTCAATTTCATATAAAAAATAGACATAGTCTATTGCCGTCGGTAAAATTAAGTTACCACACAAAACCCACCGAGGAGGCAATAGCTATGTCTGATAACACTATACAGCTTAATGAAGATCTCATAAAGAACAATCTGAAAGATCTGGTACGGAATAGTGTTGAGGAAACCCTCAATGCATTGCTTGATCACGAAGCCGATGAGCTTGTAAATGCTGATAAATACGAGCGTTCCGGTGATCGAAAAGGGTACCGCTCTGGGCATTATGAGAGAAATTTTACGACTACGTCCGGCGATGTCACACTCAAGGTTC
>NZ_FOIL01000005.1 GCF_900101295.1 [Clostridium] aminophilum
GACGACATCAATGGATGGCTCTATCACAGAATCCGTATGTGTATATGGAAACAATGGAAGAAGCCCAAGACAAAGGTGCGAAATCTGATTAAGATGGGTGTGCCCGAGGACTTGGCGCATATTGCTGGCAACAGTCGGCGTGGATATTGGTTTACCACACATACAGTCGCAGTCAACATGGCGATGACAAAAGATAGACTGATAAACAGTGGCTTCTATGATTTAGCCACAGCCTATCAGTCTGTGCACGTCAACTATTGAAAGCGCCGTATACCGAACGGTACGTACGGTGCTGTGAGAGGACGGCGGTTAGTCACCGCCTCCTACTCGATTACAAATAACAGATTCAGATGACAGGAATGTGTGAAAAAATCCGTAAAACTCTATTGACTTGAAGTTAACTCCAAGGTGTATCATCACATCATAAAATCAAACGAAGAGAGGGTATATAGATGTACGATATTTTAAATTCAATCAATGCACCTGCTGACGTTAAGAGACTTTCCGCGGCGGAACTCAAACAGCTGGCGTCTGAGATGAGGGAGGCTCTTTTTAACAGACTTACGAAGATAGGAGGCCATTTCGGGCCGAATTTCGGCATGGTAGAAGCGACGATTGCGCTTCATTATGTGTTTGATTCTCCGGCAGACAAGTTTGTATTCGATGTCTCGCATCAGAGTTATCCCCACAAGCTTCTTACAGGCAGAAAAAACGGATACATTGTAGATGAATGTTTCGGTGAGGACTCCGGATATACGAATCCGGAGGAGAGCGGCCACGATTTCTTTAATGTTGGTCATACTTCAACTTCGATCGCGCTTGCCCTTGGACTTGCCAAGGCGAGAGATCTGAAAAACGACACAGAGAATGTTATTGCAGTGATCAGTGATGGTTCGCTCTCGGGCGGTGAAGCGATGGAAGCATTGAACGCTGCAGGAGAACTGAAAACCAACTTCATCATTATTGTAAATGACAATGAAATTGCCATTGCTGAGAATCATGGAGGCCTCTACAGAAATCTTTCGGAGCTCCGGGATA
Source organism: [Clostridium] aminophilum (assembly GCF_900101295.1). GTDB lineage: Bacteria > Bacillota > Clostridia > Lachnospirales > Lachnospiraceae > Clostridium_R > Clostridium_R aminophilum_A. Next base: position 1,039 of record NZ_FOIL01000005.1, read on the forward strand.
CGAAGGGAGCCGCTTCCGCCAACATCTTTAAGTCATTTGGACTTGACTATATCTATGAGGAAAATGGAAATGATATTCAGTCCATGATTGCACTGTTCAAAAAAGTTAAGGACATTGATCATCCGGTGGTTCTTCATATCCATACAAAGAAGGGGCTCGGATATGAGTTGGCAGAGAAGAACAAGGAAGCATGGCACTGGACAATGCCTTTTGACAGGGAAACGGGCAAACCGAAATTCAGTTTTGGAGATGGTGAAAGCTACACGGGCCTTACAATCAACTATATTATGAAAAAGGCAAAAGAGGACGAGAGATTTGTGGTGGTTACTCCTGCTATGCCGGGAGCCATCGGTCTCATGCCCGAGCAGCGTGCCGAGCTCGGCGATCAGTATATGGATGTTGGTATTGCGGAAGAGGCTGCTGTTGCGATTGCCTCCGGCATTGCGAAGAATGGTGCAAAGCCGCTTGTTGTTACCAACATGACATTTATTCAGAGAGCCTACGATCAGATTTCACAGGATGTATGCATCAACAACAACCCTGTAACGATAGTGCTGAATTTTGCTTCCTGCTATGGACTTACGGATGTGACTCATCTCGGTATCTTTGGACTGGCAGCCTTCAGCAATATCCCCAATCTTGTTGTTCTCGCGCCGACTTCTAAAGAAGAGTATCTGAACATGCTGTCATGGTCGGTTGATCAGACAGAGCATCCTGTTATGATACTCATTCCGGGCAATGAGGTTACAAGCAGACCTGCGGATACAGATTTTTCCGAGATAAATAAGTACAAGGTTGAAAAAGCAGGAGAAAAGATTGCCATCCTGGCCCTCGGTGATTTTTATCCGAAGGGTGAGGCATTGGCTTGTGCTTTACAGGAAAAACTCAATATCACACCTACGCTCATCAATCCAAGATTTGCATCAGGTGTTGATGAGGAGCTTCTTACAAAGCTTAAAGCGGATCACAATATCGTGATCACTCTTGAGGACGGAATACTGGAGGGCGGCTTTGGTCAGAAGATCGCATCTTTCTATGGAAAAGACTGTATGAAGGTTCTGAATTATGGTCTCAATAAAGAATTTTACGATCGTTATGATCCGGAGGAGCTTCTCAGATCTTTGGGCATGACAGCGGAACAGATTGTGGAGGATGTAAAAAAACTGATCTGATTTATCTTGGATAATAGGAGAGAGACGGTGCTGCGCCGGATGTCAGGAGGACATCCGGCGGCATCCGAGAGTATCAGGAAGCTGTCACCTAACGGTGACCAGCGGCGGCTCGCAAAGTCCGCGGGGCTCCCCTCAGGACTGAGGGGATGGGGGAACCGAAGTCCGCTTGCGGACTTTGTTCACCGATGGAAAAGCAGAATAGAGGTCTCCATGCAGCAAAAAAACTGCCACCAGAAACGGATGGCAGTTTTTTTATTTGTGCGGGCAACGAGCCAAAGTCTGTGATAGCACGAGGCTTTGGGGACTGCCGCTAAATGTTCGAAACTCGTGAAGTGTGTTTCGTTTGTCTGCTTGACCGGGAGCGGTTCAAAGTGACGGCTCCATGATATTATTCTTCGTCTTCTTTGCCTTTTTTCTTTTTCTTCTTGCCGATCGAAAGCTTCGGCAATTTGATTTTGAGTTTGCCTTTTTTCTTTTTCTTCTTTTCGGATCCGTCGCTTTCTCCGGATTCGTCATCCTTCTTTTTGCCCTTTTTCTTATCCTTCTTGTCTTTCTTTCCGCCGGCGCCTTTACCGCCTCCGTCATCACCTTCCGAGGTCGGTTTTTTGCGGATCCGGACTTTCTTCGAGACGATGAGAAGGCCTGCAACGACAGCCTCCAGAAGAATGATGGTCAGAGAACCCAACGCGTAGGAGAGAATCGAGAATCCGCCGCCGCTCTTTTCCGACCCGGCCGCGGTGGCGCTGCTTCCGTCACTGTTGGTGATCTGTACGGTATCGTCGTTGGTTCCGTCATCGATCGGCTCTCCGTTTTCGTCGGTTTCTGCCTCAGCGCTTTCATCCTCCGCGCCGCTCTCACTGTCGGCCTGATCGGAAGTCTTGGAATTTGCAGCCCTGGTGTGGTTTGCGGCTTCAGCGGCATCCATCTCTTCCTGGGATACGTTGTTGAAGGTGATCGGTGTGCCGGCACCATCGACTTTTACAAACTGATTGCCCCAGTTTCCGTTCTGGCGGAGACGCTCGGCCTCCTCGCGTGCGGAACTGATGCTGACTTTCGCCGTTCCTGCCGAGAGATTGACATATCCGCCCTTCAGGTCTGCGTAGGAGGTATATCCCCAGACAGTGCCGTTGGGCTCTGTAATTTCACCGGTAATATGGAGCAGTGTTCCAGACGGAACCGCAATGCTGATGCTGAGAGGGCTGAGAGCAGATGCATTCTGATGAATCTGCAGGCCGTTCGGTGCGGCGACCTGAATATAGTAGTCGACCGGCGGTTCCTCAATCACTTCTTCTTCGGTTGCGGCTTCACTGCCTTCAGCTTCACCGCCTTCAGCTTCGTCCCCTTCGGACTCTTCTGCATTTTCCGCGGATTCAGCTTCCTGTTCTGTCGCGGCTTCTGTCTCATCTGCGCGAATCGCTGCGGGAGAGGAGAGACAGATCGCGGCGGCACTGAGCAGGATCAATGATCTTCTTGATCGCTTTTTCATAGTTCCGTAGCTGGCTCCTTCCAAATGATAAAATTCCTCTTTTCCTTATTCCTTTCGGCGCAAAACGGACAATCATAACCGTGAGAGGACACGTGAGAAATAATATTCATATGTTTTTTACATCCCGTCAAAAACATAGTACAATAGCTGTATTCACTTATCATTGAGTGCAGCGCGGTCGATATATTGTCGATGGGGTGGCAGAAGACTAAATTTTTTGCTGATTACCGGCCTCAAAATTGTACTTTTATGGTAGAATAGTTCGTTGTCGCAATTCATGGGTGAATGTAAGATGGCGGCAGGAAGATAAATGGTGAGAGTGCAGGGGTGCTTATGTATTATTGCGAAACGATGCCGATCGATCAGGTGACCCCCGGAATGATAATCGGAAAATCTGTGGAGGATCGCCTTGGAAGGCATCTTGTCGAGCGAGGAATGACGCTCAACGCTTATATTATCCAGCATTTAAAAGAATATGGTTTTGAGGAACTGACGATTCAGGTTCACGAGGAACCGGATAAAAAAGCGGAGACCATAGCACCTTCGATTCGGAATACGATCAAGCTCCTGAGAGAGCCGGATCAGGCGAAGGTCACGTTTCAGGAGAACTTTCGCGCCAGAGTATCGAAGGGGATTCAATATATTTATGCCGGACCAACCGAACATGAACTCGCGCATGCCGCAACCGTCATGTCGGAGGATCTTCTGCGTGCAATTGAGAAAAACAATGCGATCGCGATTAATATTTCCGAACTTCAGACCAGCGATGAATATACCTTTAAACACAGCGTTGATGTCGCGACCATTTCGATGGTTATTGCCAGAAGAAGAGGGTGGAAACGGCATCAGATCATAGAAGTCGGAGAAGCGGGGCTTCTTCACGACATCGGAAAAACCAAGATACCAAACGAGCTTCTGAACAAAGCGGAACGGCTTACGGATGATGAATTTAACATTTTGAAGGGACACAGCCTTCTGGGCTATGAGCTGGTGAAGGACAACCGGGAGATTTCTCCTGCGATTGCGCTCGGCATCCTTCAGCATCACGAAAAGATTGACGGATCCGGGTATCCGTTCGGCGCCACGGGAAGTCAGATCCATCCGTATGCGAAGGTAATTGCGGTGGCGGATATCTACGATGCTCTGGTGACCGAGCGACCGTACAAAAAGGGATACTCTAACAATGATGCGATTGCCATTCTGATGTCCATGACGGATAAGCTGGAAATGGATATTCTGCAGGCTTTCCTGTCCGCGATTATTCTTTATCCGGTGGATTCGCAGGTGATGCTTTCCAACGGAGAGGTCGCTCAGGTGGTGCGCAACAATCCGAATCTTTCACTCAGACCGGTGGTGGTCGGGCTTGCATCGGGAAATGTCTACGATCTCAGCAGCCGCGAGTGTTCGAACCTGGTAATCATGACGTAAAACAATATAGCATTTCATTCGAGGGGATTGGACGGAGATGAGAGACGTTAAATCATTGCGGAGAATGACCATGCGGAAGAAGTGGGCAGTGCTGGCTGCAGCATTGCCCCTTTCTTTCGTTTTTTTGACGCAGCAGCAGATAACGGTGTTCCCGTTCGGAGTGATTCGGTCCGAGGCGGCGCTTTACGGATCCGGCGCATATGATTATGACAGTTCGGGGCAGTATTACAGCGCATACAATTACTATAATTATACGTCGCCGAGCCTGCAGCCGAGGTACTACAAGCCTTATGCATATGAGTATGCCAATGAAGAAGAATACACGACGGAGGCCCGGCAGAAACTGGTGGAATATGCCCTCCAGTTTGTCGGAAAGCCCTATGTGTGGGGTGGAACGTCGCTGGACAATGGCGTCGACTGCTCCGGGTTTGTCCAGCAGATTTTCGGGCACTTCGGCATTGCAACGGGGCGGACGTCAAGGGATCAGTACCGGAACTGCATTTATCTGTACGCATCGGAGGTCATGCCGGGAGATCTGATTTTTTACGCAAAAGATGATTACATCAATCATGTGGCGATCTATATCGGAAACGGACTGATTTGCCACGCGGCAAGCGCAAAAAGCGGCGTGAAAGTGAGCCGGTATGATTACCGTCATCCGTATGCATACGGAAGATTTGTGATGAATTAGAACCGGACGCCGGGCAAAACATGGGGAAGTATCGGAAATGGCTTCGGAAAAAGACAAAATGATGCTAATAAAATCATGTGTTATGCCGATATTATGTCTGAATCATTGATGAAAAAACAACTTGGCCATGTTTTTTCTGGCCGGAAAAGGAAGTAGAGAGTATGAATTTCAGAGATCTAAAACTCAGAGCAAAGTTTAATACAACTCTCGCGGCGATGGCAGTTATGCTTATCATTGCGGTGGGAATTGCATTTTTCTCATTTATCCGTATGGGATCCATGATGGTCGAGTTCTCCGATCGCGACTATGTTGCGATGGAGACGCAGCTGACGGTGCGCAGGGACATTCAGACCATCAATAAGAGACTTCTGCTCACCATTCTGGATTCCAAGGCGAATCCGGCTGCGGATCAGAAAGCTGATTTTGATAAGCGTTTCCCGGAGATGGAGGCAAATGTCAAAAAACTCGGCGAACTTCTGAAAAATGAAAGTGATGCAAATGCAGCGCTCACAAGTCTGACTGCGATGAAGACAGACGCCATGAAGATTATTGAGATGGTATCGTCCGGTAACACTGACGAGGCGGCACGTTTCTATCAGGATGGATTTAACAATAAAACATCCGAGAATTTTGCCAATACCCTGGATGCGCTGGGAAAGCAGGCTGACGCGTCTGCACAGGCGACTCTTCGAAGTGCTGCGACGCTCCGCGTAGGTTCCCTGATTCTGATGGCGATATGCTTCATCCTTGCCATGGGATTCAGCATTACCGTGTTTATTCTTTTAGAGAAGAGCATCACGGAAAATATCCTTGAGGCAAATGATGCCATGAAGCAGATGTCCGAGGGTCATTACGACATTGTCATCGATGACTCTAAGGCTTCCAAGGATGAGCTCGGTCAGATGAAGCGCAGTGTGAAGCGCATGATTGATTTCAACCGCGGTATTGTCGCGGAGACAAGCCGTATGCTTACCGAGATGAGTGAAGGAAACTTTGCTGCGCAGCTTGAGAACCCGGACATTTTCGTCGGAGATTCCGCACCGATCCGTCAGGGCTTTGAACAGATTTCAGACAACCTTCGCGAAGTATTTGCCAGCATGAATGAAGTTGCGGCACAGGTTGAGAGCGGATCCGAGCAGATTGCGAACGGCTCCGTTGCCCTCTCTCAGGGCGCAACCGAGCAGGCTTCCACACTGGAGGAACTCACTGCAACGGTTACCAACCTGAATGACAAAGTGAAAGAGAGCGCGGTTGCTGCCCGCAACGTAGAGGAATTCTCCGCAAGTGTTGCCGAGAACATCAATGAAGAGAATGAGCAGATGGATCGCGTACAGGATGCGATGCACGAGATTGAGATCAAGTCCAATCAGATCGAGAATATCATCAAGGCGATTGATGACATCGCATTCCAGACCAATATTCTTGCTCTGAATGCAGCAGTTGAGGCTGCAAGAGCCGGTGAGGCCGGCAAGGGATTCGCGGTTGTTGCGGATGAAGTCCGCAACCTCGCAGGAAAGTCTGCGGATGCCGCTTCTGAGACATCAACCCTGATTGCGGCTGCGATCGAAGCAATTCGCAACGGATCTTCCATGGTTACTGCTGCGGCAGAGTCTCTCACACAGGTCAAGGATAATTCGATCAAGAGCAAGGAACTTGTGGCGAAGATTGCGGAAGATATGCAGAAAGAAGCTTCCACCATTGCCGAGATCACAACCGGACTGGAGCAGATTTCCCAGGTTGTTCAGCAGAACAGTGCTACAGCGGAAGAGAGTTCCGCTTCCAGCCAGGAACTGAATGATCACGCAGGAGTTCTGAAGAACATGGTGGCAAAGATCTCCTATTAATTTGTAATGACAATTCCGGTGGAGAGAACTCCGACGGATACCTGCAATTTACCCCCAGAGCGGCAGCATTGCTGTCGTCCGGGGTATTTTGCGTGAAGAGAACGTACTGACTTTTCCGGTTTAGGGAACGGAAAGCCGATAATCAGGGATAAATAACACATTTTATCATAAAACTAATGAATGAAGCGTGTCTTTCTGTTATTATAAGATTGTATAAGATGGGGACAGGTTTTTTATTCAGGAGGTGACGGGGATGAATGTAGAATCGACACAGTTTATTACATCAATGAAGAGCATCAGCAAGATGCTCGAGCAGCCTGAAGCAAAAAAAGAAACCGAGGGAGCACAGCTCTTTGGGGACATCCTGCGGAGTACCGCGGAAAATGTCAAACAGACGCAGGCTGATGTCGAGAATAAGCAGTATCTGCTTGCGACAGGTCAGCTGGATGATGCACATTCGCTGCCGATTGCGGAGGCAAAGGCGGCGGTAAGCCTGGATCTCATGATCACATTGCGTAATAAGGTTATAGAGGGATACAACGAACTCGTTAAGATCAATCTGTAACGAACTCATGATTAGGGGTATTTCTGGGGAGAAGCAACTTGATGAATAAGTTTAAAGAGGCATGGGAAGCCATGTCGAAAAAGAAAAAGATCACCCTTGCGTCGATCGTCGCAGCGACAGTTCTGATCGCGGCCGGGCTGATCATTTATCTGAACGTTTTGAATAAAAATGCCGGCTACAGCAAGCTGTTTACCGGTCTCAGCAGAGACGAGGCACAGCAGGTGGCGGCCCTTCTGCAGGAAGAAGGAACGGAGTATACCTATGAGGCGGGAACCGGAACCATCGAGGTTCCGGCCGAAGTGGCCGAGCAGACCAGAGTCAAGCTGCTCAGCAAGGGATATCCGAAGAGCGGATTTTCCTATGATATGTACATTGGCCACGCCGGTCTCATGACCACCGAGTCGGATAAGAAACAGTATACACTGTATGATCTTCAGGATCGACTGGGATCGACGATCCGCCTGTTTGACGGTGTTCAGGATGCAAAGGTTACCATTGCTCAGGGAAGCAACAGTGATTTTGCGCTGGATAAAGGTGATTCGATCGATGCGTCCGCATCGGTTGTGGTCACCATGCTTCCGGACAAAAAGATGGATCAGAACAACGCCGATGCGATTCGCAACCTGATCTCAAGATCGGTAAAAGGAATTAACTTCACGAACGTTTCCGTGTTTGACGCGGCAACCATGACGGAGGTCGGATCTTCCTCCGATGCGGAAGGAAAGGGAGGCGTGAGCATTTCCCAGCTGGAAGCCGAAGTGGAGAACAATATTGCGGCCAACGTCCGCAGAGTACTGAGCAAGCTTTACGGTCCGGAGAATCTTGCCGTTTCGGTTAAGGGAAAACTGGACATGACCAAGCTGGTTCAGGAAACCACGCAGTATACGGTTCCGGAAAAGATCGACCAGAATGACAAGACCGGTCTTCTTCATCATGAGGAGACGGCTGGCGAGAACTCCGGAACGAGTGATCAGGGCGCCGGCGGTGTGGCCGGGACGGATTCGAATGCGGATACGCCGCGGTATGTCAACCAGAACGGTACGAATACCACAACCGATATGTACAGCAATTCCAGTGCGACAAGAGATTGGCTCTTTAATGTTCTGAAGGAACAGAAAGAGATCTCGCCTGGCGTGCTGACCGATACATCGGTGGCGGTGGTTATCAATACCAATGATACGACTGTTCCGGAAGCAAACCTGATCAATCTTGTCGCAGATGCGGCCGGCATTACCCGTGACGTGGCGGCAGAAAAGATCACCATCGTCCGCGCGGCGAATGCCCTGGATGAAGACCAGCAGCAGGAAGAGGCCGAAAATGTGGCTGAAAGGGAGGTTCCGACCATTGCTATCATCATCATGATTGCAGCCGGCGTACTTCTTCTCCTTCTGATTATTCTGATGATTATCTTCCGCAGACGCGCGAAGAAGAGGAAAGCTCTTGAAGCGGCGGCAGCAGCGGAAGCGGAAGCACAGGCAGCAGCAGAAGCCGCTGCGGCAGCGGAAGCGGAGAAGAACAATCTTGAACTCGAAGGAGAACAGGATACCAACCAGACGATGCAGCACGGCATGAAGCTGAAAGAAAGCATCGGCGCATTTGTTGACGACAACCCGCAGGTAGTAGCGAAACTTATTCAGAGCTGGATTAGAGAAGAGGATGATTTAGGTGGCAGAGGCAAACGCGGCAGAAGATAAAAACACGCAGGGAAACGGAGTACCGCAGTCTTCCGTTCCGGATGATACAACTTCGTTCAGAAAACTGTCTCCGAAGCAGAAAGCGGCTCTTGTCGTGGTGGCGATGGGAGCGGACAGAGCTTCGCAGCTGTATAAGTATCTGAGCGAACCCGAGATCGAGGACCTCACTTACGAGGTCGCCCGGATCGGAAAAACAACCAACAGTCAGGTGGAAAGTACGCTTGACGAGTTCTATAAACTCTGTCTTGCGCATAAAATGATGACGGACGGCGGCATGGATTATGCGAAAGTCGTCCTGGAAAAAGCATTCGGTGAGTCCACGGCGAAGAACCTTTTGGATAAGGTATCGAAGACGCTTGCTTCGAAACCGTTCAATTTCTTCTCCAAGGGAGATCCGAAAGCGCTTCTGAGCCTTCTGGCTCCGGAGCGTCCGCAGGTCATTGCACTGATCATGTCCTATATGGAGGTGGCACAGTCCGCGTCGGTTCTGGAAAATCTTCCGGAAGAGAAGAGGATTCCGACCGTTATTGCGATGGCAAACATGGACCGCGTTTCCCCGGAGGCGATTGCGATTGTTGAGGCAGAGATGAAGCGCAAGTTCTCAACCATCATCACCAGCGAGGACAACATGAGCCTTGGCGGTATTGATTATGTGGCAGATGTCATGAACCACATCGACCGCAGTTCCGAGAAGAAGATCTTCGACGAACTCGATGTTTCGAATCCGGATCTGTCCAGCGAAATCAAGGACAAGATGTTCGTATTCGAAGATATCCTTACTCTCGACGATCGTTCGGTACAGAGATTCATCCGCGACTGCGACGAGAAGGATGTGGTATTTGCTCTGAAGACTGCTTCCGAGGAGATGAAGGAAATCTTCTTCAACAACATGTCGAAGCGTATGGCCGAGTCTGTGCGTGACGATATGGAAACGAAGACCAATGTCCGCCTGAAGGATGTTGAGGAGGCACAGCAGAGAATCGTGAACCTTATTCGTAAACTGGAGGCCCAGGGTGAGGTAATCATCAATAAGGGAGGTGACGAGGATACAATCATCGTTTAAAAACAGGAGAATCATCAAGGCGGGAACCGCGATTGATATTCAGCGGTTCGTTCCGCCGGATGAGTACAAAGAAACACATGAGGAGATTCCGAGTCCGGCGATTTCCGGCGCGCTGAGCGTCAAAAAGTTTTCGTCGGATGATGCTTCCGGTTTCACCGGAGGCGAAGAAAAAATGATTCCCCGTCCGATGATGACCGGCACCCAGGGACAGAATAGCAGCGATCTTGAAGTGATCCGTGCAAAGATGATCCGTGAAGCCATGGAGAAATGCGATAAGCTTCTCCAGCAGGCAGACCGGGAGGCGAAAGATATCCGCAAGGAGGCATTCAACCGAGGATACAACGAAGGATACCGGCAGGGAATGCAGGACGGAGAGGAGTCGGCGGTTCAGCTTGCAGAGAGTCAGTTTGCACAGAAACTGCAGTCTCTTCAGGAGGATGTGGCGAATGCGGTTGAAGAGATTCAGAAGAACCGCAGGAAGGCCTTTCACCGGTATCTGGACGAACTCCGTGATATCGCGCTCACGGTAGCAGAGAAAGTTGTCCACATCAGTCTGGAATCGAGTGGAGAAGTTATCAAGAAAATGATTCTGTCGGAGGCGGAAGAACTCAAACACTCTGAATGGATCAAGATCTATATCGACCGTCACGACTACAATCGCCTTTTGGAGGTGGATCATGACGTGGCGGATGATCTTCAGCGTATTTCGGACAACATTAAATTTGTCGTGCTGAACAAGGAAGACACCGGATACTGTGTCATCGAGACACCGAATGAGATGATCGATATCGGTGTAAAGACGCAGCTGGAGAATATCCGGGATGAGCTTGCCGGCGTTCCGTACGATGATGACAGCGATAACGATGAAAACGACTTTTCCAGTTCACATTTTGAATAATGATGACAAAAATCCCCATGATTCCTTCAGGAATTGTGGGAATTAAAATTTAATTAAAAATACAGTGACTTTAATTGAAATAAAACATAATTAGTTGACAAACAAAAAAATACATAATTAACAGAAAATAAGCGTAATGAACAAAAAGATAATAAACAAATTTAAATAAACCCGTTAAGAAAATATCAACCAAAAATGAACAAATAGCAAGATATTAGTAATTAATGTTTAAGACAGGGACATCAAAATAACAATTATCGAAATGAAAAGGCGAAAAATGGATGTTTAGTAAAGAAATCATAAAATATGCACGAATAAACTTATGATGATGATGATTTGCGCCGAAAGATATATTGAGGATGAGGCGGACTTGTTTTAAAAGAAAAAATAATTAAAAAAAGGCATTTTAACACAGTGTCTTAATTCAAAACAATCATAAAGTAATCAAAGTTCAGCAAAATAACGGTTGATAGGTTATGATTATTATGATAGTATATGATTGAAAAAAGTAAAAGACGTCGTTGATGAGACATCACGATTCGGTCACGACGGAAGAGGATCAGTTTTGCTGATCGGAACCGGTGAAATAGTAGGGAATTTCGCCGGCGTTCCGTTTATGGCAGGTAACTTTTACTTTGCTGACCTGAGTGGAATCGGAAAGCCGGATGGCATAGGGCGGTTCCGCCTGGGTTCTGGGAGCAGGGACATGGCCGATGATAGAGGAGGGGATGTACATGTTTCAAAATCTCAGAGATGTCGTTGAGAAAACAGAGACAGTCGGACATATCGGTAAGATCGAGAATATCGTCGGAATGGCGATGGAAGCGTCCGGATGCAAAGCGAGTATCGGCGATATCTGTCTGGTCCACAATGAAGAGATGGACCATGACGTTCCTCTGGAAGTTGTCGGATTCAAAGGTGACCGCATTCAGCTGATGACGTATGAGGCCACTTCAGGTATTACGTCCGGCAGCTTCGTCAGGAACACCAGACATCGCCTTCGGATTCCCGTAGGCAATTTTCTTAAGGGCCGCATCATCAACGCATTGGGAGAACCCATGGATGAAGGCCCGGCCTTTCCTGAATACGCGGAGAAGTATACCGTTAACAGCGGATATACAAACCCGCTCGACCGTCCGCCGATCCGCTCCAGACTGAATTTTGGAATTAAAGCCATCGATGGTTTGAATACCGTCGGTAAAGGCCAGAGAATCGGTATCTTTGCCGGTTCGGGTGTCGGAAAGAGTACTCTGATGGGCATGATCGCCAAGAACATCACTGCCGACATCAACGTGATCGCTCTTGTGGGAGAGCGAGGCCGAGAGGTATTGGAATTCGCCGAGAGGGATCTCGGACCGGAAGGAATGAAGCGGTCGGTACTGATTATTGCGACATCGGATCAGCCTGCCATGCTCAGACTGAAATGCCCGCTGGTTGCCACAACGATAGCAGAGTATTTCCGGGATCAGGGTCTTGATGTGCTTCTGATGATGGATTCCCTGACCCGATATGCCATGGCTCAGCGAGAAATCGGTCTTGCAACCGGAGAACCGCCGATCGCAAGGGGATATACCCCGTCGATTTATGCGGAGTTCCCGAGACTTCTGGAGAGAGCGGGACAATTTAACAAAGGTTCGATTACGGGGGTTTATACCGTACTCGTCGAAGGTGATGATACAAACGAACCGATCGCCGATACCGTTCGAGGAATTTTGGACGGACATATCGTGCTATCGAGAGCGTTGGCAGCAGAAAATCATTATCCGGCGATCAATATCGGCGCCAGTGTATCGCGTCTTATGGTGGAAATCGTTGAAACGGAACACCGGAAACTCGCGTCAAGGATGCGAAACATCATTGGTCTCTATCAGAAAAATGCCGATCTGATTGCAATCGGAGCATATAAAAAAGGCACAAATGCCGCTTTGGATGAAGCGGTGGAAAAGTATCCTGCCATCAATGAATTCCTGATGCAGGGAACAAAGGAGTCATTCACATATGATGAAACTGTAAAACGTATGAAGGCGGTTTTAGGATGAAAAGAGGAAAAGTCTGAAAGAGATTTTCAGACTTTGATTGACGGTTCAAACAGACATGGAACGGTGTCTGCCTGAGCCTGGAGGAAAAAAGTATGAAACAATTTCATTATAGTCTTCAGTCAGTTCTGGAATATGAAAATGGCGTGCTGGATAAGCTGAAAGGAGAGTATGCAGAGCGTATGAAGCTTGTCAATGACAAGAAGAACTTCATTGCACAGCTGCAGAAAAAATCCTCCGATCTTCTGAATGAATTTGACGCGGTGAAACATGAGGGCGCTTCCATCGAACGGTTCCTTCTTTACAGCAGCATGATCGGCAGAATTGAAGAACAGATACGGAAGGAACAGGAGAGACTGGCCAGACTGGAAGATTTTGCGGCAAAAAAGAAAGAAGAAGTTGTTGCAGCTAACATTGACGTCTCCAAGTTCGAGAAACTCAAAGAGAAAAGAAGAGAAGAGTACCACATTCAGGTACAAAAAGACCAGGAAAATTTCATTGATGAATTTGTCAGTTACCAGTCAAAAACCCGTGACAATGCATCCTGATTGCGGAATGCGGAAAAAGGAAGGAAATGGAAAATGGCAATGGTGACCAGAGGGATTGAAAGGTCAGATACAACAGTAAGAACAGCGGCAAAAGCAGACGGCGGCCCGGGCCCGGCATCTGCTTCTGCTGCGTTCAGTGAGATCCTTCAGAGTGAGACGAAAACTGCCGAAAACGGCACGAAGACGTCCATGGATAACCGCAGTGCAAAAGCCGACAGAAAAGACAGCGGTACAGACCGTGATGCTTCGGGCATCGGGAAGAATTCTGCGAAGGCCGCGGCTGCGGATACGAAGGAGGATGAGAAGGAATTCCGCACAAAGGCAGAGACGGAACTCAGCATTTTGTCCTCGATGATGAATGCACAGGTGGTTCCGGAGAAACCGGCGGAATTGACCGGAACCGGTAAGCCAGAAGCGGAGCTTGCCATCGCTTCCGCAATTCCGGAGGAAGGCCCCGGGGACGGAAGTCTTTCGGAGATCGCAGAGACGGTTCTGGAGGAAGGAACTTTGTCAAAACTTTCGGAGGAGACGGAAAAACCGATGAAAACGACAGGAAATGCTGTCGCTTCCGGTAAAAAAGAACCGACCGGACCGGCCTCGGATCCGGAACTGCTTGCGAAGGCACAGAACGCGGGAGAAAAGGAAATTGTCAGCCTGCGACCGGCCGAAGGACCGGCAAGGGAAGGCGGAACGCCAAACGGACCGGCTTTGGAAGCAACCGGCGCCGGCGGAATGAAAAAACCGGAGCCCGGCGGTTTATCTGCAAAAGAGAAGGAAGCCATCCGAAACGGTTATTCGCCGGAGGATGCGGCTGCGGCAAATGCGTCGGCAGGTCTGAAGACACAGACAACCGCGCAACCCCAGGAAGCTCCGAAGACGGCTTCGGTGCGTCAGGTGCCGACTTATGAATTTGAAACAACCGAAGACAGCCTTGTGGATGATGTGAGCGGTTTCATGGAAAAACATATGCCGCCGAATGACGGACGTATGGTTCTGGAACTGAATCCGAGAAATCTCGGGAAGATCACCATCGAGGTTGAATATAAAGGGCAGGAAGCACACATCACCATGACGGCGAGCAGCACGAAAACGGCAGATCTTCTCAGCCGCGGTGCGGAGTCCATGGGAAGCATCCTGACCAGAAGAACAGGTAATGATACTCAGGTCTATGTGCCGCATACGGGCACATCAGATTCCGGCAGGGATGCAGCTGAGAAACGCGAGGGAAGCGGAGAAGGCAGACAGCAGCAGGAGGCGCGGCGCCAGGAGCAGGCGCAGAAAAATGACGCGAGGGAAGCGGACAGTTTCCTCTCGAGGATGCGCCTCGGATTGATGTAAGGAGGATCAATGGCAGATATTTCGGGTGTCAGCAGTACATCGAAGGATGCGTATTCGAAGAATACCTACACGGTTGAAAAGAATGACAAGAATACGCTGAACATTCAGAGCTACTTTAAACTGCTGGCAGCGCAGCTGGCGAATCAGGATATGTCCAGCCCGATGTCCAACAGTGAGCTGATGGCACAGATGTCACAGATGGCGATGGTGCAGTCGCTGACCGCCATGACCGATTCGGTCAACAGCCAGATTGCGTTCAGCAAGCAGACTTACGGGCTCAGCATGATTGGCAAGCAGGTAACGGTGACAATTCCGGCCGATGAACTGACCGGAACACAGGCGGTATCCAAGACCGGTATCGTTGAATCGATCAGTCTCACCGCGGATGAACCGACCATTAAATTAAAGGGAGATATCTCGGATTATAAGCTTTCCGATGTATCCATTATTTCTGACAGCTCATCAAATAATTAAACTTATTTTTTTGCCTATTGCATAACGTTTTTTATTTCGAAAAAAAACAGTTGATGTATAATAAGAAAAAGTGATATGTTTATGGGCGTCGCATTTTTTGACGATTAATATCTGAGGACCCAAAAGGCTCAGACACAGGCTTCCGGAGTATCGGACCGGACAGATAAAAAGGAGATTAATATGTTAAGAGCGATGGACAGTGCAGTTGCAGGATTACGTTCTCACCAGAACAAGCTGGATGTAGTCGGAAACAACATTTCAAACGTTAACACATTCGGCTTTAAGTCTCAGAACTACACTTTCAAGGATGCGATGTATCAGACAGCCAACGGATCCAGCGGCGGAAAAGCACCGACCGGTTCCGATGCGTCCGTAACCGGCGGCGTCGGCGGTACCAATGCAGCCCAGTTCGGTTACGGATCCATGCAGGGAACCATCACAACCGATATGACGAGCTCCACTCCGAGCTATGTCGGCGGATTTAACGCAGCGATCAACGGTTCCGGTTTCTTTATCACAAAGTCCACCGCGGACAAGATTGACCAGTCCGGTGCCACCACACAGGAGAACAGCGACAAGCTGAAAGCAGCGGCGATCTCCTACACCCGTGTGGGTCAGCTCTCTGTTGATGCAAACGGATATGTGGTTGATGCAAACGGAAACTATGTATTCGGTTTCCAGCCGGAGACACCGAACGCATCCGTTCCGAACTATGATGCGAACAAGAATAACCTCGTTGCACTCCGTGCTCCGCACGTAGAGGCAGAGGGCGGCGGTGATCCGACATACTCCTGGGATGAGCCGTCCCAGCTGAAATCCGTTTCCATCGATAATGACGGAACCATCAAGGGAGTTATGGATGCAAACGGACAGGCGGCAACCGTTATCATCGGTAAAGTCGCAATCGCTTCCTTCCAGAACCAGGACGGCCTTCTGAAGGCAGGAAACAATACCTTCACTGCAGCAGTCGGCGATAACACCGGTGTTGCGACAGCGACCATGCCGGGCGGATCCACTCCGACACTTCTTGCCGGATACCTTGAGGCTTCCAATGTCGATCTGGCAAAGGAATTTTCTGACATGATCACCACACAGAGAGGCTTCCAGGCCAACGCCAAGATGATTACCGTCAGCGATCAGATTCTCGAAGAGCTGGTAAACATGAAGCGATAAAAAAGATTTATAATATTTCTGTTGACGTCGATTTTTTTAGAAGGAACGTATAGTATGATTAGGCTGACAAGACTGAATGGCGAACCGATCATCCTGAATTATCTTCAGATTCTTTATTTTGAGGAGATTCCGGAGACAAAGGTAAAACTCGCCAACGGAGACTATTATCTGGTAAAAGACAGTGTAGAATCGATCAAACAGCAGGTGCTTGCGTTTCTGCACGATGTCATTTCATTTGACAGCAAAGAAAAAGTTACTCTTTGAATCTGACTGAATCTGGGGATGGAACATGGATTTAACGACACTAATTGGATGGATCCTCGCTGCGGTACTGATTGTCAACGGTATCGGTGTTGACAAGCTTGGAAACTTCTTCGATATGCCGAGCCTTCTGATCGTAGTCGGAGGTACGATTGCAGGTCTTGTTGCCTGCTATCCCTTCCGAATACTGAAGGATATTCCGAAGCATATCGGTATCTGCTTTCGAGGAAAGAAATACAATATTCCGAAGACGGTCGATCAGATTATTGACCTGGCGATGATTGCAAGACAGAATGGTCTTCTCGCTCTGGAAGAAAAAGCGGAGGAGATTAAGGAACCGTTTTTTAAGTCAGCGGTTCTTTTGATCGTTGACGCGAACGATCCGGATAAGGTCCGGGCCGTATTGGAACGTCAGGTTGAGGATATGATGAGCCGTCACGAGATTGCCAAGGGACTTTACGTCAAGGGTTCCGCTCTTGCACCGGCCTTCGGTATGATCGGTACTCTGGTAGGTCTGATCAACATGCTGAAGGGCATGGACCTGTCCGGAAGCGGCGGCGCCAGCACTCTTGGTCAGGATATGGGTGTCGCGCTGATCACAACATTCTACGGTTCCGCCTTTTCCAATATCATTTTCCACCCGATCGCTCAGAAGCTTGGCGTTCGTGAAGATGAAGAAATCCTTTATGACACGACGGTCATTGAAGGCGTTCTGGCGATTCAGGCAGGAGAAAATCCGAAGTCTATTCGCGAACATCTTCTTGCTTCGCTGCCGCAGTCGGTTCAGAAGAAGCTGATGAAGAATGCCGGCGACGGAGGAGGAGAAGGCTGATGAAGAAAAAAGGAGGAGGCGAAGACGGCGGCGGTAACTGGATGGACACGTATGGTGACCTGGTTACCCTGCTTCTGACATTCTTCGTTTTGCTTTATTCGATGTCCAGTGTGGACAGCAAAAAATGGGATATCTTCGTACGAAGCATTTACCCGGACGGAAAAACACCGAGTGAAAAAGCCGCATCACAGACTCCGCTGATTGTTGACAGTGAGGCGGAGAAGGCGGATGAGACAACCGAGACACAGGCGGATCCTGCCGGTGACCCGGTAGCTCCGGAGAATGAGATTCCGGACAGCGAAGATCTCTATATTCAGATCGCCGCTGCGCTTCAGCAGGCCGGAGTTTCCGATGTTACGGTAACCGGCGGCGAAGATTATACCTTTGTTGTATTTAAAGATAAGGCTTTCTTCGGCGGAGACAGCTCCGTGCTGACCGACCAGGGAAAGCATATTTTGGATATTTTCTGCGACACTATCAAAGATTCAAATGACGCGATCTCGCAGATGAACATTATGGGGCACACGGCAAAAGCGAATCCGAATCAGGATAACAGCGTCCGCGGTGACCGGATGCTTTCGGGTATGAGAGCGTCGGAAGTTTGTATCTATATTCAGGAGAAGGGAATTGTCGATCCGGACAAGCTGGTCAGCATTGGCTTTGGTCAGTACCGTCCGCTCGAACCCAACGACACACCGGAAGGTAGGGCTTCCAACCGTCGCGTAGAAATCCTGATTATTGATAAAGATGCGAAGGAACGCAGCATCGAAGATTACTACAAAGAGATTCAGGACAACATCAACGGCGATACTACCGTTATCCTGCGGGAGGATGGATCGTATGCAAATCAGGCGGCTCAGGGCGCTGATGCAGGTGTGGTTGATGGCGCCGCTCCCGCGGTGGAACCTGTACCCGGTAACTGATCGATGCAGAACAGCTTTCAAGTGGGGTGTTTAGCAAATGGCAGATGTACTGTCGCAGAGCCAGATTGACGAACTGCTGAAATCGATGGCCGGCGCAGCGCCGGAGGAAAAAAGCGCTCCTGAAGAGGCAAAACCAGCCGAGAAAAAGGAAGAGCTGAATAAATACGATTTCTACAGTCCTCGTAAATTCACAAAAGAGAAGATTAAGCTTCTGCGGAGTATCTTTGAGAACTATGCGCGAATCCTGACCTCTCAGGTAAACGGATTGTTCCGCGTGATGACCGATATTACGGTTATTGAGCTCAGAGAGACCCGATATTATGAATATGTCAACAGCTTCCATGAGAATGACTGTATGACAATTGTAGACACATATGTCCCGGAGATGGGAAAAAACAACATTCCAATGATGTTCTATATAACTCCGGGACTGATCATCATTCTGATCAATCACATGTTGGGCGGCGGAGATCAGATCATTCAGGTTGATGACGATTACCGCTATACCGATGTTGAGATGGCGCTCTATAAGAGAGCGCTGGAATACATCATCCACGCGATGAATGACGGATTTTCGAATTACATCAATGTCGATTTCCGGATGCAGCGTGTGGAAGAGAACCCGTCCATGCAGCAGGAAGTCGGACTCGACGAGACGGTCGTTATGATTGTTCTGAACGTCGATGTTTCCGGTCTCGCAGCAGAAAAGATCCGGATCTGTATTCCGGGTACGCTGCTCGAGCATATCTTCCGCGTGATTGATAACCGCAAACATCTTGCACGAGGTTTTGCGTACGAGAACAACACCGATACCATTATGGAACACCTGAAGGGAAGCACCTTCCCGATGACGGCGCAACTTGGTGTTGTGAAACTCGACATATCCGATCTCTATCACCTTCAGGTTGGTGATGTGATCGATATGAATAAACCGAAAGACAGTACGGTTCGTCTGTTTGTCGGAAGACAGCCATGGTTCCACGGAACGATGGGTGTCTATAAAAAGAACATTTCCGTCTCCATCACGGACCTGATCACCGATCAGAAGCTTGATGATGAGGAAACCGAGGAGGAAGAGGGAACCATCGCTGAAGTGATCAAGGCTGTCGAAGAGTCACCGGAGATCGCGGAAAGCACAGCAGACACAGAAGGATGATTTCTGACGTAACCCGTCAGAGAAAATAACTATCAAACAATTGAGGAGATTATTATGGCTAAGATTATGCTTGTTGACGACGCTGCATTCATGCGCATGATGGTGAAGAACTCTCTCACCAAAGGTGGTTTCGCGGACTGTGAATATGTAGAGGCACAGGACGGAGCGGAAGCTGTACGTAAGTATGACGAGGAGAATCCGGATCTGGTAATCATGGACATCACCATGCCGAACATGGACGGACTTCAGGCACTGAAGAAGATCCGTGAGGCTCATCCGGACGCAAAGGTTGTTATGTGTACCGCGATGGGACAGGAGTCCATGGTTGTCGATGCAATCAAATCCGGTGCAAAAGATTTCGTTGTAAAGCCGTTCAATGCGGAGAGAATTACTCAGACCGTAAAAACAATTCTGGGAATGTAATCATTAATTAGGACTCAAAAAGGAGAATGGGGATGTCTTTTTTAGGTTCGTTTGATATTAGTGCATCGGGTATGAGTGCCCAGCGTCTTCGTATGGATATCGCTGCGGAGAATATCGCCAATGTCGATACCACTCGTACCGAGGCCGGCGGTGCATACCGCCGCAAAGATGTAGTATTCCAGAGTTATGGAGACAACAGTTTCAAAGATGCCCTGAAAAATGCTGCAAAAGGCAATGGATATGTAGCCAAGCGTACGCCGGGGGTTCGTGTTTCGAATATCATCGAAGACGACCGCGAGCTGAAGCGAGTATACAATCCGTCCCATCCGGATGCAGATGCAGACGGATATGTGGAAATGCCAAACGTCGATGTCCTGAAAGAGACGGTGGACAGTATGTCCGCCACCAGATCTTATGAGGCTAATGTCACTGCTCTCAATGCTATGAAAGCGATGGCTCAGAAGGCGCTGGAAATCGGGAAATAATCACGTATAAGGGGAGTAACAGATGGCATCAGCGAATTTTAATCCAATGGAAATCGACGCGATCGGCGAGATCATGAATATCAGCCTGGGCGCGTCGGCGACCGCCTTGTCCACCATGCTTGGGGCAAAGGTTAATATTACGACACCGATTGTCAAGATTCAGAACGCCCAGCAGTTTGAGTTCAGAGAACTTGAACCGGCTGTCGGCGTTGAGATCTCGTATACCGTAGGTCTGGACGGAAACAACGTCATGATGTTCAGCCGGAATGATGTCCGCATTATTGTAGGGATGATGATGGGCATGGAGATTCCGGAAGATGAGTTCGAGATGGATGAGATGAACGAGTCTGCCATCCGCGAAGTCATGAACCAGATGATGGGTTCCTCCGCGACAGCGATGTCCGAGTTCCTTGGAAAAACGGTTGATATCTCTACAC
This sequence comes from [Clostridium] aminophilum, assembly GCF_900101295.1. Classification (GTDB taxonomy): domain Bacteria; phylum Bacillota; class Clostridia; order Lachnospirales; family Lachnospiraceae; genus Clostridium_R; species Clostridium_R aminophilum_A. Next base: position 21,966 of record NZ_FOIL01000005.1, read on the forward strand.
CGAGATCCTTCGAAGTTCCGAATGAGAAGGAATTCAAGGAGAGATATTTTCCGGGAGAAGAGGAACAGGTCGTTGTACGCTTTGACCTTGAAATTGAAGAAAAACTGCAGAGCCAGTTCATCAACCTGATGTCCACATCGCTCGTGAAGAAGCTGTTAAAGCCGTTCGCCGAGCAGTATGGACTGGATCTCGGAGAAACCGCGGAATCCGAAGAGGCTGCTCCGGAAAGCGCGGCCCCGGCTCCGGAGCCCGCGGCACCGGCGGCAGAAGCACCGGCAGCGGAAGCAGCACCGGCACCGAGTCCGGCACCGGCAGCGGAGCCTGCTCCGGCAGGAGTTTCCGAAGGCTCCGGAAAGCTTGATCAGGCAGCGGCAGATGAACTTTTAAAGAGTCTTCTCGCCGGTACAGCTGCCGATCCGGGTGTGGCAGCGGAACCTGCTCCGGCACCGAGTCCGGCACCGGCAGCGGAAGCAGCACCGGCACCAAGCCCGGCTCCGGTTCCGACGGTAGCGGAAACAGCACCGCCGCCAAGTCCGGCACCGGCTCCGATCCCGCAGGCTCCGGCGGCGGCAGTAATGCCGCAGCAACCGGTTTATGCGGCAGGACCGGATCCGATGACACTGCAGATTCTGAATCAGATGCAGCAGTCTCAGACGCAGATGATCGAGCTGATGAAACAGATGCAGGAAGACCGCCGCAGAGATGCGGAAAGACCGGCGCCGCAGCGTGACAGTATGCTCGTCACTCCGATGAATCCGCAGCAGTACAATGATATTCCGGCGAATTCCGGAGAGATAGAGGCAAACCGCCAGATGCTGATGAAAGTTCCGCTGGAGATTTCGGTTGAAATCGGCAGAACACGCAAGCTGGTAAGCGATATCCTCGAGTATACGCAGGGTTCGCTGGTTGTCCTTGACAAGATGGCCGGTGAGCAGGCGGATCTCTATGTAAACGGCGAGTGCATCGCCCACGGAGACATCGTAGTTGTGGAAGATAACTTCGGTATCCGTATCACGGAGATCCTCCGGAAAGATATCAATGCAGAGATTCTCGGATGAATGATTTAATATCGATCGTTTCCGGAATTCTGGTGTTGATCCTGATTCTGCTGATGGCATATTTTGCCAGCAGATTCCTCGGGAAAAACTACATGAGGAGTATCGGAAACGGCCATATGAGAATTATTGATCAGTTTGCGATCGGTCAGGACCGGTCGCTGCTGATCATTAAGATTAAAGAAAAATACTATCTGATCGGTTCGGCACCGGGCGGCATCCAGATGCTGACGGAGCTTGAGGGCGAGTTTGAAGAGCAGGACAGAGTAGGGACTTCCGGCTCGGAGAGCTTTGCGCAGTATATCAAACGATATCGCGATCAGCTCGAAAAGGGAAAGGACCACAGTAAATAATGGGGAGTTTACTGACAGAGTTAAACGGCGGTAATGTACCGTCCCTTGAACTTGTCTATACGATTACACTGGTAGCGTTACTGCCATCGATCGTCATTATGATGACGTCTTATACCAGAACGATCATCATCCTTTCATTTACAAGAAACGCGATGGGAGTGCAGCAGACACCTCCGAATATGGTGCTTGCAGGAATTGCACTCTTTTTGACGTTGTTTATAATGTCCCCCACTATCAAGGAAATCAACGAAACTGCCTACCAGCCCTACAAGGCCAGGGAGATCACGCAGGATGAGGCTATCAGCCGAATGGCTGTTCCGATGAAAGAATTCATGCTCAGGAACACGGAGCGCGCAACACTGGAGCGTTTCGTTGATATGGCCGGAATCGATCATCAGGAGAACGTTACGGATTATCCTCTGACGGTGGTAACACCTGCCTTTATGACTTCCGAACTGAAACGGGGGTTTATGGCAGGTTTCTTGCTTTATCTCCCATTTCTTCTGATTGACATCGTCGTGTCCACAACGCTGATGGCGATGGGTATGGTAATGCTGCCGCCGACGATGGTATCGATGCCGTTCAAACTTCTGCTGTTTATTACGATGAACGGATGGGAACTTCTGTTTACCAACATCGTCCAAAGTTTCCGATAGGAGGACAAAGCTATGAGTAGTGGGGATGCATTGGATATCATGTACCAGACCTTTCGTCTGGCGGCGGAGATCGCGCTTCCGCTTCTTCTGGTCAGTCTGATCGTGGGAATCATCATCGCACTTTTTTCCGCAGCGACGCAGATTAACGAGCAGACACTGACCTTTGTGCCGAAACTGATCGCGATCGGTCTGATCCTTGCTGTTCTGGGCAGTACGATTCTTGCCAAAATGCAGGATTTTGCCACCATGGTATTCTCAATGATCGCGACGGGGTGATACGATGCTTCTGCTCTTTTTGCTGATTGTCATGAGAATGAGCGGAGCGCTGGCATTCAATTCTCTGTGGGCCAGAAGCGAGATGCCGTCGTTGATGAAGGGGATGTTCATTCTGATGCTGAGCATCATGATGTATACCTGGATCGGCGGACCGACAGAGTATGAGGTCACCAGTCTTGTGGATGCCGGAATCCTGATGATCCGCGAGATGATTGTCGGATTTGCCCTTGGATTCGGGATGGAACTTTCGTTTATGATCGTGCGTTTTGCCACATCGATCATGGATTTTTCCATGGGTCTGAATATGGCGCAGATCTACGATCCGCAGACGAATTCTCAGTCTTCGCTGACCGCCTCTCTGTATGTTGCATTTATGATGTTGCTCTTTTTTACATCTGATGCGCATCTGAAGTTTTTTGAGATTCTGTTTCGCACCGCGGAGACGATTCCGTTTGGAACGCCGGAAATCTCCGGAAAACTGATCAACTTTCTCCTGAAGACGTTCAGCGATTGTATTATCATGGGGCTTCAGTTCGCATTTCCCATCATTGCGATTGAGCTTCTGACGGAGGTGGCACTCGGAATCCTGATGAGAGTCATTCCGCAGATCAATATGTTCAGCATCAACTTTCAGATGAAGATCATTGTTGGATTAGCCATGCTGGTTTTTCTGTACAACCCGATGTCCGACATGCTGGTTCAGATCATGAAGCAGATGATCGATAATCTGGAAAAAATTGCAGCGATGCTTTGATCGCCCGCCCCGGGAAAGGATAGGTTATGGGAGGAGACGGAGAAGAAAAAACGGAACAACCTACCCAAAAGAAGATCCAGGATGCCCGGAAAGAGGGTAATGTTCTTCAGAGTAGGGATGCGGCGACGCTGCTTGTTCTTCTCGGAGTGTTCACCGTGATAAGGGTGTCAGCTCCGTATATCTGGAGCAACTGCACCGTGTTTCTCCGGTACATTCTCGATCAGATCGGGAACGCCGGAACGGATGCGGTCAGCGGTCCTTTGTTTTATCAGTTTATCGTCATTGCGGTGAGCTGTTCCGCACCGGGGCTTCTCGCAGCGATGGTGCTCGGCATCATTGCCCACGGTGCTCAGACACGATTCAATGTCGCGTTTAAGGCCGTTAAGCCGAATTTCGGAAAGATGAATCCGATCAGCGGCGTGAAGAGGATGTTTTCTCTCCGCAGTTTTGTGGAATTCCTGAAGAACCTGATCAAGATCATGTTCCTCATCGTATTCCTGTATACCATCATCAAAGACGATATTCTTCCGATTTCGCGGATGCTTCATATGAGCATCATGAGTTCGGTTGTGACGCTGATGGGAATGCTTTGGGATCTGGTGATCCGGGTAGCCATGGCGTTTGCGGCAATCGCGTTTTTCGACTTCATGTATCAGCGATGGCAGTACAACAAAGATCTCATGATGACGAAGCAGGAAGTGAAGGATGAATACAAGATGACCGAAGGTAATCCGGAGGTCAAGAACAAAATGAAACAGGCGCACCGCCAGATGTCGAACCAGCGTATGATGCAGGATGTTCCGACGGCGGACGTCGTTGTCAGAAACCCGACCCACGTCGCTGTGGCGCTGAAATACGATCCGAAGCAGCATGCAGCACCGTTTGTTGTGGCGAAGGGACTGGATCATATCGCCCTCCGGATCATTGAGGTTGCGGAGGAGAATCACGTCCCGTGGGTTGAGAATAAACCGCTTGCCAGAAGTATTTACAGCGCATGCGAGGTAGGTCAGATGATTCCGTCTGAATATTACGGCGTTGTCGCAGAGCTTCTCGTTTACATCTACAGACAGGAGCACAAAGAGGAGCTTCTCCGGTAAGTATGACAGAAAGGAAATCAGGAACGTAGTATGAAAAAATGGACCAAGATCATCGCAGAGAATTCCATCGTCGTTATGGCGCTGGTCATCATTCTCCTGCTGATCATCCCGCTCCCGCCGGCTCTGGCGGACGCAGCGATCATCCTGAATATGGCGGTATCCATGATGATTCTGGTCATCACCATGACGATTCATGATCCGCTGGAATTTTCCATCTATCCGTCACTGCTCCTGATCACTACACTGTACCGACTCGGAATCAACGTTTCGACAACCAGAAACATTCTTTCAAGGGGCGGTTCCTCCGGTCAGGTCATCGCTTCATTCGGTGATTTCGTACTGCAGGGAAATGTTGTCGTAGGTCTGGTAATTTACCTTGTTATCGTTCTCATGAACTTCACCGTTATCACGAAGGGTGCGGAACGAGTTGCCGAGGTATCCGCAAGATTCAGCCTCGACGCGATGCCGGGCAAACAGATGGCGATCGACTCCGACCTGAACGCCGGACTGATCGACGAGAGAGAGGCGGCCAAACGCCGAAGCAAAGTACAGAGAGAATCCGATTTCTACGGATCCATGGATGGTGCGACGAAGATCGTTAAAGGTGACGGTATCATGTCGCTCATCACCACCGCCATCAACCTGATCGGCGGATCCATCATCGGTATGGTACAGGGCGGACAAGATATTTCCACTGTCCTCAACACTTATACCATCGCAACCGTCGGTGACGGTCTGGTCGGACAGATTCCGTCCCTTCTGATCTCCACGGCGACCGGTATGATCGTTACCCGTGCGGTAGCGGAGGGATCCCTGAACGAGGATATCTCGAAGGAGTTCCTGGATCAGCCGAAGGCATTTACCATCGCCGGTCTGATCATCTGTACACTGGTGGTTATTCCGGGAATGCCGGTGATCCAGATTCTGATCGTCGGCGGAGGTTTTGCCGCTGCTGGATGGTACATGGCGAAGCGGATCGAGAGGGAACCGGAAGTGGTCCGCGCCGCGGCGTATGCGGCGGCGACCCAGGGGGCCATCGGGGGAGCGGAAGCCGATGCCGGGGCGGCCGGAGGTGCCGGTACCGGACAGGCAGAGGCACCGCAGGAGGCAAGAGCCCCCGAACCGGTGTCCGAGACGGACTTCTTCAAAGATATCAACAATGTCTACGGCCTGTTGCAGGTTGAACCGGTTGAAATGGATTTCGGATACAGTCTGATCCCGTTGGCGGATGAATCCTCCGGCGGACGGCTGATCAGCCGAATCATCATTTTCCGAAGAAAATATGCTCAGGAGATGGGACTGGTCATTCCGTCCATCCGGCTTCGCGACAGCGCAACGCTGGGGACGAATGAATATGTGATTAAAGTCAAGGGCGAGGAGGTCGCCAGAGGTGAGATTCTCACCGATTACTTCCTGGCTCTGCAGCCGGAAAATCCGGATAAAGAAATTGACGGTATCGATACGATTGAGCCGGCCTACGGAATCCCGAGCAAATGGATCCGCCCGGAGCAGAGAGAGAGAGCCGAGCTTTACGGTTACACAGTTATCGATCCGCTTTCGGTTATGGTCAGCCACCTCACCGAGGTGATCAAGCAGCATGCGTTTGAGCTGATCAGCCGACAGGAGGTATTCCGACTGGTGGAGAACCTCAAAAAGACCGCACCGGAGCTGGTGGAGGAGGCGTTCCCGTCTCTGATCAGCTACAACCTGATGCAGAAGGTACTGACCATGCTGCTGAAGGAAGGCGTGTCGATCAAAGATCTTGAAACCATTACCGAGACCATGGCCGATTACATTATGGACACCGGTCTTCCGGTAAAGGATATAGACCAGCTCGTTGAGCAGGTCAGAGTCAGCCTCAAGAGAACCATCACGCGAATGTATTGTGAGGATGGCAATATGCGTGTGGTTACGCTGGACGCCGAACTGGAACGCAGTATGGTAAGTTCGCTTTCGAAGGGGGAAAACGGATATTATCTTGCGCTTAGTCCGGATGTTCTGCAAAGTCTTGTCCGGCAGGTATCCGAGCAGGTCAGAAAGTTTACCGATCTGTCTCAGACGCCGGTCATTCTGACTTCAGAAGTAATGAGAGCACATTTCTATCATCTGATCGAACAGTTCTATCCGAACGTTCGAGTGCTTTCATTCAATGAGGTGGCAAGCAATGTGCAGATTCAGGCCATAGGGAGTCTGAAACTGGAACAGGGGTAACTGATTAGGGGGTGTTTTATGAACATTGAAGAGATGACAAACGAAGAGCTTTTCAAGGCATATCATGAAACCGGAGACCAGGCGATCCGGCAGGCACTGACACTGCGATATGTGTACATTGTGAGAACCGTTGCGTACAGAACAAGGGATATGTACAGCGGTTCCATGCAGGCGGAAGACATCATCAACGAGGGCGTAATCGAGATCATGAAGGCGATTGACCGCTATGATCCCGACAAGGATAACAAATTCGAGACCTTTATCTCGAGACGTATCCGCGGCATGGTCATCGATATGATCCGCCGCAGCGACTGGATGCCGCGCAACTTCCACAAGGAACGCCGCAGCATTGAGGACGCGAGAGAGGAAATGATGCGTGATCTCGGAAGAGTTCCGTCCGATGAAGAGCTGGCAGAACGGCTGAACATGGATGTTAAGCGGATCCAGCTGATCCAGAGAGTGCAGAACTGTACCAATGTGCTCTCCCTGGACATGACATTTGACGAGGACGACGAGTCCGTATTCCAGGTACCGACCAAAGACCGCGATACCATGCCGGAGGAGTCCTTCTTCCACGGCGAGACAGTCAGTGAACTCACCGCTGCGATCGAGTCCCTGAAGGACAAAGAGAAGATGGTGGTTTCTCTGTACTACGTGGAGGAACTGAACATGAATCAGATTGCCGAAGTGATGGAGATCAGTCAGCCGAGAGTATCGCAGCTCCACTCATCCGCGATCAAAAAACTCAAGAACTATATGCAGAAACTTGCATGAAAGGTGAAAATCGTTATAAATACTGATTTTGCGCCGAATAAGTAACGAACAGGTTAATCAGGGATGCCTTGGAGGATTTAGAATGTATCAGGGTTTTTACAATCTGACGAGCGGCATGCTCACACAGCAGAGAAATCTGAATGTGGTCAGCAACAATATGTCCAACACGCAGACGGCCGGATATAAGAGCGATACAATGGTGACCAGCACATTCCAGGAGGAGATGCTTCTCCGTACCGGAAGAGTCAGCAAGGGAAATCCTCAGGACATGGGCATCACCAGTAAGATCCGTACCCAGACCGAGACCATTACGGACTACGAACAGGGTTCCATGGAAGATACCGGAAGCAATCTGGATTTTGCGATCATGGGAGAGGGATTCTTCTCCGTTCAGACGCCGGGCGGTGTTCAGTACACCAGAAACGGTTCGTTTATGATCGACGATGAAGGGTATCTCAGTATTTCCGGGACAAGCGGAGAAGGACGTGTTCTCGGAACGGACGGGCAGCCGATTCTCATCAAGGATGAGCGGTTCTCCGTGGATTCTGCCGGAAACATCTTCGCTCCGAAGCCGGATCCGGTGAAGAAATCCGAGGATGGCGAGGAAGAAGAGACAGAATACGAGACCGATGAGAATGGCAATATCATTCTTCCGCCGCCGGAGAGGTACGGACAGATTGCATTGACCCGCTTTGAGGATGTGAGCACGCTTCACCGTGAGGACAACGGGCTCTATACTTCGCCGAATCAGGGAACCATCGTCAACGGGCAGGATGATTCCACGCTTATCTGGAAACATCTGGAGAAATCCAATGTCGATATGGTTCAGGAGATGACCACGCTGATGAGTTCGCAGAGAGCGCTTCAGAGTGCGGCCCAGATGCTGAGAATGTATGATCAGGTGATGGGCAAGTCATCCACGGATGTCGGAAGACTGTAAGATAATGAAGAATGAATCTCCGTTTCCGGCAGGAGGCGGAGATTCCGGATGATAAGGAGCAGGATTTATGAATACTTCCTTCTGGACCGGAGCTGTCGGTGCAAATGCTGCAAACAAAAAGCTTTCCGTTGCTTCCAACAACCTTGCGAATGTGAATACCAACGGCTTTAAAGCCCAGGAAGCTTCTTTTATGGAGCTCATCAACTACAATCTGAATGACTCCCGGGAGGCGACGACGAATCTTCAGGCCGGAGCCGGTGCGCGGGTTGCGAGAACACCCGTGAATTTCAGCACCTCCGGATTTGCGGCGACCGGCAGCCAGACGGATTTTGCCATCGGGCAGGACAACGCCTTCTTTATGCTGCAGGATCCGGCAACCGGCGACATCACCTATACCCGTGACGGTCATTTCCATATTTCGACCGAAAACCGGGCACCGGAGGGCGACGATGAGACCGGCGCGAAATGTTTTCTTGTGACACAGGAAGGCAAATACGTTCTGGATCAGTTCGGCAAACCGGTGGAAGCGGAAAATGTTCCGGATATGGAAAAACTGATCCGGGATTCCTTGAAGACCATGGGATCGGAAGATGTGGAGGAGGAAGAGGAAGAAACCACCGATGAGGACGAAGACTCCAACGAGGAGAAAGCTCATTTAGCCGTTTATACTTTGCCGCATCCGAGCCGATTATTATTAGAGGGCGCGAATGAGTACCGTATCGCGGACGGCGATACGCTGAATACGCCGGTTGTTCTGAATGAGCCCATTCTTCAGCAGGGTTATCTGGAGACTTCCGGAACCGATATGGCGCAGGAGATGACGAGAGTGATCGAAGGTCAGAGGGCGTTCGCATATGCACTTCGAATGGTTACGACCTCTGATGAGATTGAGGGAACCATCAATCAGCTTCGCAACTGATGAAAAAACAGGTTTTGTGCATGGAGCAGGTTTTTGATCTGGCACTATACACAGGAAGAGAGTACACAGAAGATGCGTATTAAAGACTACGGAGATATGAATCTCCAGGAACTCGACGTAATGAAGGAGATCGGAAGCATCGGCACCAGCCATGCAGCCACATCCCTTTCACAGATGCTCATGAAAGAGGTTCGTATCGCCATTCCGCAGGTCAGCATTCTGGATTACAATGAAGCGCTGAGCCGAATCGGAGATGCGGAAGAGATCGTCGGCGCAACGCTGGTTCAGATGAGCGGTGACCTGAACGGTCTGATGCTGTTCCTGTACAACAAGGATTTTGCGAACACCATTCTGGGCAAGCTTCTCGGAAAGACCTACGATAATTTCCTGGAATTTGATGATATGGACCGCTCTGCGATGGTGGAGATCGGCAATATTATCATCTGTTCCTACGTCAATGCTTTCTCCGAACTCATTGACATGAACATCAAGATGTCTGTTCCGAGTTCCACGATTAATATGCTGGGCGGTATTCTTACCGTTCCGATCGCTGCATATGGCTATGAGACTGATAAGCTGATGTACTGCAACGCAGATTTCGTTGTGGAGGGACAAAAGCTGAGTGACTGGCTGCTGATGCTTCCGGATATCGAGTCTCTGAACCATATACTTGAGAAACTGGGAGTGTAACGGATGGAGAAACAACTCAAGGTTGGAATCGGAGACATGAAACTGACCAGAGGATCGGGTACAATCATCACATATGCGCTTGGATCCTGTATCGGAATCTCATTCTATGATCCGACGATTAAGCTTGGTGCGCTGCTGCATATCATGCTTCCGGTGCGCCAGAACCCAAATGATGCCAATATTTTTAAATATGCAGACACCGGGATTCCGGAAACCGTCCGCAAGCTTCAGGCCTTCGGACTGGTACGTTCCAGAGCGATCATCAAGATTGCCGGCGGAGCGAAGATGTTTGAAATCAGCGGAAACAGCAGTTTCGGCGAGATCGGAGCAAGAAACATCGCCGCAGTGCAGCAGATCCTTCAGAGCGGAGGATTCCGCATCGTAGCAAGAGATGTCGGATTGAACTATGCGAGAACCATGAGTCTGGATGTTGAGACCGGAGATGTCAAGATCCATACATTCGGACATCCGGAAAAGCACTTATAATAATCACGGGAGGAACCATACATGAGCACAGAGAAAAAAGACGGAATTCTGCTTGAATCCGGAACCAATGAGATTGAAATTATGAAATTCCAGCTCAACGGAGAATTCTACGGAATCAACGTTGCGAAGGTAAAAGAGATCCTTATGGCGCAGAAAGTTAAGTCCATGCCGCATTCCCATCCGGCAGTAGAGGGCTTCTTCAAACCGAGAGGTTCTCTGATCACGGTTATCAATCTTTCACAGTATCTCTACGGTGAGACACACGAGCACAGAGAGAGAGACCTGTTCATTGTCACCGCTTTCAATCACATGCAGATTGCGTTCCGCGTGGATACCATCGAAGGTATCAGCAGAATTTCCTGGAAGGCGATTCAGAAGCCGGATCGCACGCTCGGTTCCGCCGATGCTTCGGTTGCTACCGGTATCGCGCAGTGTGAAGGTCAGCTCGTAACGATCCTTGACTTCGAGAAGATCGTAGCCGAGATCGCTCCGGAGACCACGATCCAGATGTCGGAGATCGAGGAGATGGGAGATCGCCCGCTGAGCGCTTCTCCGGTTGTTCTGGCAGAGGATTCCATTCTTCTTCAGAATATGATCACCGAGGCGCTTCAGAGAGCCGGATATACCGACCTCACCAAGTTCAACAACGGTCAGGAAGCGTGGGATTATCTGAGCGGTATCGCCAACGACAAAGATCTCTACGATAAGGTCAGCATCATCATCACCGATATTGAGATGCCGATGATGGACGGTCACCGTCTCACAAAGCTGATCAAGACCAACAAGAATCTGAAAAATATTCCGGTTGTCATCTTCTCGTCTCTGATTGATGAGCAGATGCGTGCAAAAGGTAAGGAGCTTGGAGCGGATGAACAGCTTTCCAAGCCGGAGATCGGGCATCTGGTAAATATCATGGATTCCCTGATTTCAAAGTATGAAGAGGATAAGAAGTATGACTTCAAGAAACACTGATCGCAACCCGAACGTTCAGGTTGTAAATGAAGACTCCGAGAATAATGTTTTGGCAGAAAAGATCCGTGGCAGTCTGGAGACTGAACTCTCCCAGAATAAGCCGGAAGATGACGCTTTTCATACCATCAACGTCATGCAGAATATTCTCGACAGTGAGGATCTTCTGAAATATATGGAACAGACGGACTGCTGCACCTGTGAACGCTGCCAGGCCGATGTAAGGGCACTCTCCCTGACAAAGCTTCCGTCCAAATACGTGGTTATCCGCAAGAATGATACCAGCCCGACGATCAGTTTTTACCGTGAAAAATATCGTATGGACATCATTTCCACAATTATGCGGGCGGCGGAGGAAGTAAAAGCACATCCGCATCACGGACAGGAAAGAAATTAACAAATATAAATTAAGACCGAAAGCTCTTTTCACATGAGAGGGGCTTTTGGTTTTTTTGAATTTTCAGAACAAAAGTTATGAAATTATAAATCCGGTCGATATTTCACAAAAGAGTTTTTTTTGTTATGATAGGCATGTTTGTGAAAACATGAAATTAAAGGAGGAGTTGTCATTATGGCAGTATCTTCAACCAGTTCAACCTCGAGCGGGATTGGCAATACTTCGCTCCGAGGCTTCGGCGGAATGGCCTCCGGTCTTGACCGGGATTCGCTGATTGAGGCGATGACACAGCGGACCAATACCAAAATTACCGAACAGCGTCAGGAGATCACAAGGACAACCTGGAAGCAGGAGGCTTACCGTGAGATCACGGACCAGGTACTTGACCTTGAGGACAATTTCCTGACATTTACGGGAAACTCCAATATCAAGGACGCTGATCTTTACGAGAAGAGTGTTGTCACGACTGAAGGATCTTCTGACAGCACGAAATATATTTCCGCATCCGGAATTTCGGATATGACAGCCCACGTTGCCATTGCCGGAGTAAAACAGCTCGCGACATCGGCTACTCTGGTTTCGGCGACAAAAGGTGAGGCAAAACCGATTCAGACCAGAATCTCCGCAGATGCGGCGATTGCTACATCGAATCTGTCCGGAAAGTCTCTTGATCTGAAGCACAGCAGCGGCAGAGTAATCCAGATCGCTTTTCCGGTAAACTACATCGAGACTGCAGCAGATCCGGAAAACGAGGGATCTACCATGACGATCGACTACAACGCGGATCTCTCCACGCAGGAAGCAAAGGAAGAGTTCATCCGTGAGATCAATCTTGGTCTGAAGCAGAGAAAAGTAACGACCGGAACGGACGGCGACTACATTCAGCTGAAGCTCGACGGCGATAATATCAAACTGACATCGGAGCTGGGAACCGATCTCAGCGATTATACGGTTTCCGCTTCCAGTACCGCAGCGTCGGCGCTGGGATATGCGGTTGACTTCCGGGCGGACAATTTCACCATCAGCACCAACGACGGGGATACCAATGCGTATCGTTCGACACAGTCCACCAGCATGGCGGATTTCCTGAAGAACAATTCGATGACGGTTACTTACGGAAGCACCACGGCAGAGCTGAATCTGGTCAATGACAAGGCGCTGGAGAAGGCCGGTCTGACCATGGCGGATATTACAACCGGCAATCTGGACGGAATGGACAAGGAGTCTGACGAGTACAAGGAAGCGCTTGCACAGAAGACAGAGAATCTCCGCAAGGTGGTTCAGCAGACCATGGACAGCCAGTTCGGTTCCAGAAAGGTCAAGGTTGAGGTGAAGGACGGAGCGCTCGCGTTCAATTCCTATGACGAAACTACCGTTACTCTTCATTCCGATGATTCGACGATCCGCGACAACTTCGGTATCGATAAGAATGCTTCCAACCGTGTCAACACCAGTCTGTCTCTCTTTGCAAACAGAGAGAAACTCGGTCTCGGTGATTACGAGACGGAGGAAGAACTGAACGAGGCCCTGAAGGACCTGAACATCAACGGAACCAAGATTGAGGGAATTACGGCCTCTACTTCCGTCAATGTTCTCTTAAAGAAGATCAACAACTCCGACGCCGGCGTGAAGGCTTCGTACCTCAGCAACAGCGGACGTTTTGTTTTGATGGCAACAGAAACCGGTTCCGGCCGTGAGATTGATCTCGGCGCGGAGAATTCCATCGCGCAGAAGATCTTTGGAACAAAGAATTCGTTCGGATACGAGGACGGTTCGTCTCAGGACGGTCAGGACGCACAGCTTACTTATATTTACGGCGGAAGCGTCAAGGAGACCATCACCAGCAGTACCAACACCTTCAATATCGACGGACTGGAGGTTAAGGTCAGCGGCACCTTCGGATATGAGAAGGATGCGGACGGCAATCTGACGGACAAACTGGACACCTCACAGCAGGTATCCTTCTCGGCGAAAGCGGATGTGGAAGGCGTAACCGAGCGAGTTAAGAAATTTATCGAGTCCTACAACAAGATTGCGGAGAACGTTTACAAGCAGATCACCACGAGACCGGATAAGTCCTATATGCCGTTAACCGACGAACAGAAGGCTGAGATGAAGGACAAGGAGATCGAAAACTGGGAGAACAAGGCGAAAGAGGGGCTTCTTTACGGAGAGTCCTCCGTCCGTTCCCTTTCGGATTCCCTGCAGTCGGTTATCTCGAGACTGATTTCGGGCGGCGTCAGCTACGACGATATGAAGGAAATCGGCATCACCATGTCGGATGACACTTTCGACGGCGGACAGATCAAGTTCGACGAGGATAAGTTTAAGGCGGCGATGGAAAAGAATCCGGATAAGGTTTCCAAGGTCATTGCCGGTGACGGCGACAATGTAAAGGGATTGGCAAAACTTGTCGAGGACACGCTTACCCCATATGCGACGCGGTATGCGACAAGAAACGGCAATTCCTACGGAAGACTGGTTGAAGAGGCAGGTTCCGAGAAACTTCCGTTGACCATCCGCAACAATCAGTCCTTTACCACACTGAAGACCCAGAATTCCCTTCTGGAAACGCTGAAGACACAGCTTTCGACAGAACAGCAGAGACTAATCAATAAGTACACGGCACTGGAGACTGCCATCAGCAAGATGAACAGTCAGTCCTCTTATCTTTCCGGTATTTTCGGATAAGAAAAACGGATCACCGTACAGAGGAAAGGTGCCCTTGAACAACGAAGAAAGGATCGCAACGAATCATGGCTAATCCGTATCAGAAGTATAAAGATGAAAGCATTCTCTCCATGAGTCAGTCAGAGCTTCTTCTGCTCTGCTATGACGAGGCAATCACCAGTCTGAAGAAGGCGGAGATTGCGCTGGAGGATAAGGATTATGACCTTTTTGATGCAGCCATCGGTAAAGCTGGAAAGATTGTGCGCTATCTGACGATGACGCTCAATATGGAGCAGCCTTTGTCGCATGAACTGAAGAAGCTTTACAATTATGTAAACTTTGATTTGGGAAGACTCTATGCGGGCCGCGAGAGAAGAAAAGATGAGCTTCCGGCTCTGATTCAGATTCTTTCCGATCTGCGTGACGGATTCCGCGAGGCGAGCCTTATTGCGGGGAATATGGGCACTCCGCATGAATCGAAAATTGTCGGTTAATAGATTCGTTTCGGGGAGGTTATAAATGGCAGTTGTAGAAAACGATAACCTGATTGAACAGGTAGCGATCCTCCTGCAGCGAAGATATAACATTTTCACGGAAATATTGAATCTGACAAATGACCTCCTGGAGGCAGCGGGAAGAAGAGATGATGTTTCCGTCTCTCTTCTTCTGGATATGCGGCAGGAAAGTCTGGAAAAATGCGAAGAAAACTGGCAGGAACTCAGGCAGTTGGGGGAAAATCCATCCGGGGAGGCCAGGTATCTGAAAAAACTTGTTTTTCAGGATCCCGACGGAATTGAACCGACGAACCGGATGGAACATAAAATTCTGGATCTTCGCGTCCGGCTTCTGGACAGAATCCGGGAGGTAAAAGAAAAAGACCGGATGCTGAGTCTGAACATGGCTCAGGAGAAATCGTACTATTCGGGCAGAAATCGTTGACAGATGGTGAGGCACAACCCATGAATCAGAACATTTTTGAAGGAAAGCTGATCGTTACGATGGTCGGAAATACCCTGAGACAGGGAGATTTTCATCCGATCACGCAGGGGCAGGACTGGGAAAGACTCTTCCGCATCGCGGATTATCACAGAGTGGCGGGACTTATTTACCTGTTTCTTCTGGGATCCCCGATCGAGCTTCCGGATTCGTGGAGATCGAAGTTTTTTGACCGCTATCAGGATGCACTCCGGCATACCTCATCGTATGAAAATGAAGAAAGCGAGATTCTGAATCTGCTGAACCGGCGCGGCGTCAAGGCCACGATTCTTGGAAGCAGTTACATTAAGAAACTCTACGCAATTCCGGAGACCGCCGGGATCACGGCGCTCCGTCTGCTTTTGGACGATAACAGTTACGCGGTTGCCAAAGGCTTTCTGATTGATATGGGATACTCTCTGGAGAAATCGTTTCGGGGAGCGGGAGACCGGCTGATTTCGGAAAACGGTTTCGCGGTGGAACTGTATTACAAGATTCCGTTTTTTACAAAGAATTATCAGAGAGCAATGACAAAGGTTCTGAATGACGCCTATGTGATCGAGGAGATGCCGAACATCAAACGGCTGATCCGGGAAGGCGTGTATGCGTTTATGGCAGCCGAAATGGTCTGGAAATACTGCACAGATGAATTGAATTTCCGCTGCATGATGGATGTATGGCTGTTCGAACAGACATACCGAAGAGAGATGAACCAGAGAATTGTGGCGCAGTATCTGCATCAGTTCCGGATTGAAGATGTAGTGAACCGGCTGCTGACCATTTCTTCCATGTGGTTTGGAAGAAACCGGGAGAGCGAGATGTCGGAAAGCGATCTGATCATTTATGACGCGATGGAAAAGAAGATTTTTACCAGTGGCGTGGACGGTCAGGAAAAGATCGCGGAAGCGGCTGAGATCCGGTTGGAGATTCAGCGCTACCTGAATATGGAGGAAGAAGTGGAGCGGTCCAGTGCGATCCGGCACTGGTTCCATGATATGGCAGTCGCCGTGATGGACATGATCTATTGGGTCGTGCCGCCGTATCAGGAAATGTGTCTGATTTATCCGAAACTGGAACAGATGCCTTACCTGCTTCCGGGAGCCTGGGTGCTTCGCGGTCTGCAGATGCTCTTCCCTTCCCTGAAGAAGTCAAAAAAGAAAAATGGAGAAAATCCTGCCGAAGGCAGTGTAAAACCGGAGACGAAATCCGCTCCGGAGAATACGGAAAAACCGCAGTAATATTGATTGATCGAAGATCATTCCGGGCGCTCCCTGAAAAGGGAGCGCCTTTGTATTATGTCATGGCAAATTCTCCGATTTTCCGATGACATAACAGCGGGCCTCAAGGATGTGCGCGCCGCTGCAATCATATCGGACAAACCGTGACGGCCGTAAAAAAAGATTTGAGGGCGGGATACGGTCGCGGAAGGATGATGATATCACACATAACCGGAATCTATAAATAGAATGAATTGCGGTAATATAAAACAAAAACAACAAGAAAAATCCAAAAAGAAGAGGATAAAATGATATAATGCATAATAATGTGAAAAACGTGCAAAATTATCAAACAATAATATTGACATCCAATTGTCGTGGATATATCATACACATAAATGAGATGAATATATGGTATAGGTAAATCCTTATAACATCGATTTATGGGAATCGAAATGGTACCGATTTCATCTCGTGGGAAAAAGGGTAGTTGTAAATCGAAAGGGTAAAAAGGAGGTAGTGTCTATGACATCTGCTATGCTGACTGACCTGCTGAAGAGTCTCGGACTTCTTGGCGCTGCGTTGCTTTTGGGAACATTTCTCCGGGCAAAGATCGGAGTTTTCCAGAAAACGTTCATTCCTGCATCCGTAATCGGAGGATTTTTTCTTCTTCTGATCGGACCGCAGGCACTCAATCTCACCGGTGTTCTCGGAGTTCCGGCTGAATGGTATAATTATTATTCCATGATTCCGGGCATCCTGATTGTTCCGGTTGTAGCCGGCGTTCCGCTGGGACTTCGCCTCGGAAAGGGCGGTGACAGCGAACCGGGATTCATGAAGAACTGCTTTCCGCTGTACTTCATTGCGCTTGGCGTATCCATGGCACAGTTTGCAGTAGGTTATCTGGTACATACCTTTTTCCAGGGCTCCTTTGATCTGTACGATCAGTTCGGCATTGAGCTCGGTGTCGGCTATGTCGGCGGCCACGGAACGGCAGGAACACTCGGCAACACGCTGAAGGAAATGAACCTTCCGTACTGGGAGATCTCTCAGGGTGTATCCACCACAACCGCAACCTTCGGTATCGTCGGCGGTATCCTGATCGGTATTGTCCTGATCAACTGGGCGGCGAGAACCGGTCAGACCCAGATGCTTTCCAAGCCGGCGGACATTCCGGTTGAGTTCCGTCAGGGTTATCATTCCAACCCGGCAAAGCAGAATTCCTGTGGACGTGAGACAACACAGTCTTCTTCCATCGATGCGCTGGCATTCCACGCATCTCTGATCTTCCTTGCCTGCGGCGCGGCTTATCTCTGTGTTCAGGCGACCAAGGCAGCAAAAATTCCGGTGCTCAGCTCCATCTCCGTATGGGCTTACGGAATGATCTGTATGTTTATTATCTGGGGTATCATCTGCAAGCTGAAATGTGATTTCCTGGTAGACGGCGCGGTGAAGAGCCACATCACCGGATCCTTTACCGAGTTTGCGGTAACCGGCGCGGTTGCATCTCTTCCGATCAAGGCTGTTGCCGCATACATTGTTCCGATCATCGTTATGTGTGTCATCGGCTATGTGGTAACCACCGGATTCCTTGTATTCTTCTGCAAGAAGTACCTCAAGGGTTACTGGTTCGAGCAGATGGTAGGAACACTCGGAATGGCGACCGGCGTATTCATCACCGGAGTTCTTCTCCTTCGTATCTGTGATCCGGATCTGAAGAGCCCGGCACTGGCAAGCTATTCGCTGTCTTACACGGTAATGAGTGTAACGTATTTCGCACTGCTGAATATGTTCATTACTCTTCCGACAACACACGGCGTCATGACCGCAGTGATAGTGGCATGCGGCATCACACTGGCATGCGTCATCGGAGCCATTGCATCGAGCAGGATCTGCTTTGGCAAAGTTGAGAACAAAGAAGGAACAAAGGCAGCGGTTTAATGTTGAGATGAATCGGGAGGCACTGCAGGGATGCGGTGTCTCCTGATCATTTTAGATTATCGGAAGAAATCGGAAAAGTCTCCTTGATTCGGGTCCGGTAAATCCGGCTTAATGAAATGTTAAAACTAATTAATGTGACAGGGTGTCATTTTGCTGTATGATACATATATCGATGCTCAGGTCTTAGAAATGGAATTATGCAGGAGGTATCAAACATGAAGGAAAGGCTGTTAGAGGAGGCAAAGCATATCGAGCCGGAGCTGATCCGTATTCGCAGAGCGTTTCACGAGGAGCCGGAGATCAGTCGTCACGAAGTGAAAACGGCGGAAAAGATCCGGAAAGAACTGGAGGCGATTGGTGGTTTCAAGATCCGGACCGGAGTAGCCGGGAACGGTATTCTGGCAGATCTGGACGGAGGAAAACCGGGAAAGAAGATTGCGCTTCGAGCAGATATGGACGCACTTTCGATTCAGGAGGAGACCGGTCTTCCCTTTGCTTCGAAGAACGACGGCGTGATGCATGCCTGCGGCCATGACAATCACATGACCTGCCTTCTCGGTGCAGCGATGATCCTGAAAAAATACCAGTCAGAACTGCCGGGAAGTGTACGGCTGATCTTCCAGCCGGCGGAGGAGCTTTCCCCGACCGGCGGTTCCCGTGCCATGATTTCCGAAGGTGCGCTGGAAGATGTGGATGCGGTCTTCGGTCTCCATGTATTTCCGGACTGTACGGCAGGAAAGATCGCCGTCAAGGTGGGACCGCAGATGGCAGCCAGCGATCATTTTTCTATTCAGATCACCGGGGCAAGTTCACATGGGGCAATGCCGCATCAGGGCAAAGATGCGCTCCTGGCAGGCGCCCAGTTTGTGACCGCGGTACAGAACATCGTCAGCCGCAACACCGATCCGCTGGAGCCGTGTGTTGTCACCATCGGCATTATGAAGGCCGGAACCCGCTACAACATCGTTCCGGGAGAGTGCTATCTGGAGGGAACGGTTCGCACTTATTCGCCGGAAGTCCGGGCGACGGCAAAGAGGCGTCTTCGGGAAGTGCTGGACGGAATCTGCCTCGCCATGGGCTGCAGGGGAGAACTCAATTATGAGGATGGATACTGCGCACTGCGCAATGACCCGGTGAAGACGGAGTATATGCACGGCGTGATCCGGGATCTGTTCGGCGCGGAGAATGATCTGACACCGGAGAAACCGGCGATGACTGCGGAAGATTTTGCGTTCTATCTGGAAGAGAAGCCGGGGGCATTTGCATGGCTCGGAACCCAGGCGGAGGACGATCCGGAAGTATGGCCGCTGCACAGCAGCCGATATAAGGCCAATGAAGCTGTTCTCTGGAGAGGAGCCGCATTCCTTGCGGGACTTGTGATGGAGAGCGGTTCCATGAAATGACGCCGTCACGGTTTGATGACAGGCAATGCATGAAGTTCCTGTAAGTCTCTTCTGCAAGGTGAGGGGCGGAACCGAAGTCCTTTTGCAGATGTTAACCGAAACATTCATACCAAAAAGAAAAGAATCGGACACACCCCGAGCCCGGCGGCAGTTTTCCAAAGAAATGCAGTCGGAATCGGGGTGTTTTAGTTTCATAGGTAATTTCTCCGAAATTCCCTATGAAACTAAAACGGACTGCATCGGGATCGCATGTCATGCCGAAAAGACGGACTGCATCGGGAATGGAAGAAACGCGGGAAATCCGGGGATGTCCGGCGGGGGGGATGAATGTGCAGCAGAGAATGAAAAAATGGAAGAGAAATGAATGAAATTGATGAATTGATGCGGAATCTGTCTTTTGCTTGATTTTTTTTTGTGATTTGTTACAATGCAAATTGACAATTTCATAATGAGAGACTATTACGAAACGAGAGGTAATTCAACCATGAAAAAGTCACTTCTTTCGGGAGTCGCAGTCGCAGCTCTGTCTGCAGCACTCTGTGCATGCGGAGGCGGCAAGACAGCAGAGACAGGCGCGCAGGAGACGGTAACGTCCGGCGCAGCCGCGGAGTCCATTGGAGAAGGATCTTCTGCAGCAAGTAATTCTCTTTCAGAAAAACCAGCACCAGGCGGTAAGGTTGTATTCGGTATGACCCAGGACCTGGCTAGTCTTGACCCCCATGTAGATACGGACGCAGGAACTAGAGATGTGGTATTTAATTTGTACGAGGGGCTTGTCAAGCCATCCTCGACCGGTGAAATGATTCCGGCCGTTGCGAGTGATTATGAGATTTCCGATGACGCGAAGACGTACACATTTACGCTGCGCGACGGAATCAAATTCTCCGATGGTACGCCGGTAACGACAGATGATGTAAAATACAGTCTCGAACGATATGCGGAGAATCAGGGCGATTCGTCCGCATTTTCTAATATTGCGGACATTTCTGCGAAGGACGGCAAGATCGTGCTGACACTGAAAGAGGCCAATGCAGAACTTCTTCCGCTTATGGATGTTGCGATCATCCCGCAGAAAAACCAGGATCCGGCAAAGAGCCCCATCGGAACCGGCCCGTTCAAGTTTGAATCCTACACACCGGGTGAGGGAATCCGCCTGACCAGAAATGAGAATTATTGGCAGGAAGGCCTTCCGTACCTCGATGAGGTGGATTTCAAGTTTGTGCCGGACGTGGAGACCGAGTTTATGGATCTTCAGGCCGGAACCATCGACATCATGAAGTACATGACCAGCGATCAGATCGAGACGCTGGGAGCAGACAGCAATTATAACATTGTGGAGGGAAGCATGAATCTGGTACAGGGTCTGTACCTCAGCTCCTCCTATGAGCCGCTTTCCAAGCCGGAAGTCCGTCAGGCGCTCAGCTATGCCATCGACCGCGACGCCATCAACCAGTTCATGTTCAACGGCAAGAGCAAGGTGATCGGCACACACATGATTCCGGCGATGTCTTCGCTCTACAACAAAGATTGTGACGGCGTTTATACGCACGATGTCGAGAAGGCAAAAGAACTTTTAAAGGCAGCAGGATATGAGAACGGATTTGACCTGACCATCACGGTTCCGAACTCTTATCAGCAGCACATTGATACGGCAACCATCATCAAGGAACAGTTCGCGGAGATCGGCGTCAATGTCACACTGAATCCGGTGGAGTGGTCCGATTGGCTGCAGAACACCTACCGCGGCGGAAACTTCCAGGCCACCGTTGTTGGTTTTGACGGAACACTTGCTCCGGAAAGCTGGCTGAAGAAGTACACCACAAATGCTTCCAATAATTTTGTTCATTACTCCAACAGCGAGTATGACGAGACTTATGCGAAGGCGGCTGCTTCCGTGGATCAGGCGGAGAAGACGGAACTTTACAAGAAGTGCCAGAAGATTCTGACCGACGATGCCGCTTCGGTGTATATTCAGGACCCGGCAAATCTGGTTGCAGTGAACAAGAAATTTGCCGGCTACACATTCTATCCGACATCTGCTGAGGATATGAGTGTGCTTTATCAGGTTTCCAAGTAATCGGAGAATGATAAAGCCGGGGCGGATCAGCCCCGCAAAAAGCAGAAAACTGATGTTAGACGCAAAGTCTTTGTGTGAGACTTTGTGATGAATAGAAAGTCGAAATGCATCGGGACCTGTCACCCCGACGAATCAGGAGAAACGAGGACATGAAAAAAATTATCCGTAAAATTATCACTCTCATTATCACATTGTTATGTATCTCGTTTCTCACTTTTTCGGCTTTTTCCATCATTCCGGGAGATGCTGCGGCCAATAAGCTGGGCAAGGAAGCGACTGCCGAGAGAATCGAGCAGCTCCGGGAAGAGATGGGGCTGAATGATCCGCTCCCGGTCCGCTATGGAAGATGGCTGTCCGGTGCAGTACAGGGGGATTTCGGCGAGTCGTACCGTTATGACGGAAGAACGGTTCAGTCCTTGATTGCAAGGAGACTTCCGATCACGGTGCTTCTCGCGGGCATCTCGCTCGTCATTATCATTATCGTATCCGTACCGCTGGGCATTCTCAGCGCCCGGTTTTCCGGCCGGTTTGTGGACATTTTCAGTTCGCAGCTGACGCAGGTGATCATGGCGGTACCGTCTTTCTTTCTGGGAATTCTGATGACGTATGTGTTCGGTCTGGTTCTTCACTGGTATCAGCCCGGAAAATTTGTCTCCCCGGATGAAAATCTGTGGGCTTCCCTGCAATATCTGTTTTTCCCGGCACTTGCCATCGCGCTTCCGAAGATTGCGATGACCATGCGCTTTCTGCGGAATTCCGTGCTGACGGAGATGCGCAAGGACTATGTCCGCACGGCCACCAGCAAGGGAATGGATGAAAACCGCATTCTTTATCACCACGTGCTGAAAAATGCGCTGATCCCGGTTGTCACTTTTGTGGCAATGGTTGTGGCGGAGATTCTGGCCGGATCGCTGGTTGTGGAGCAGGTGTTCTCGGTTCCGGGCATCGGCATTCTGCTGATCAGTTCTATTTCGAGCCGGGATTATCCGGTTGTTCAGGCCCTTGTTCTCTACATCACCAGTGTCGTCGTAATTCTGAATTTTCTGGTGGATGTAATCTATGAAGCGCTGGATCCGAGAGTCCGCGTATGACGCTGCGGGCGGTCGGCCCGCGCGGAAACTGAGGGCAAGTTTTAACCGAAAACCGGTATTGGGAGAAAAAAATGAAACGCAATTATAATCTGATCATCGGACTCGCCATCACGGCCCTTTTTCTGGTGATGGCGGTGGTAGGTCAGTTCTGGACACCCTATAATGTCACATCCATGAATTCTGCCGCAGCGAAGCTTGCGCCCAGCGCGGCCCATCTGATGGGCACGGATAAATTCGGAAGAGATGTCTTCAGCCGGATTATGAACGGAAGCGGGACGACCTTTTTCGTCGCCGTCTGTGTTGTCATGATCGGTGTGTTTTTTGGAACCGTCATCGGCGCTCTGACCGGATATTTCGGCGGACTGTTCGATAACATTGTGATGAGAATCAACGACATCCTGTTATCCTTTCCCAGCATTCTTCTGGCGCTGATCTTTATCAGCCTGTTCGGATCGGGGCGTTACCGTGTGATCCTCGCCCTCGGCGTCCTGTTTGTGCCGAGTTTTGCCCGGATTGTGCGCAGTGAGGTTATCCGCGCCAAAGAACTGGATTATGTCAAGAGTGCGAAGATCATCGGCGTCTCCACGCCGAGGATCATTTTTGCCCATATCCTGCCCAACGGCTGGGTCAGCATGCTGACCACCAGCGCCATCGGTTTCAACAATGCGGTTCTGGCCGAGGCATCCATGAGTTATCTCGGTCTCGGCGTTCAGCCGCCGGAGCCGAGCCTTGGACTGATGCTCTCGGAGTCTCAGGCGTCCCTGTTCAATATGCCGTGGTGCGCGGTTTTTCCGGGACTGACGATTATTATGATTATTCTCGGCTTCAGCCTGATCGCTGAGGGGCTGAGAAAGATGCAGGAGTAAGCTATGGATGAGTTATTGTTGCAGGTGAAGGATCTGACAGTCAGTTTTCCGGGGAGAAAAAAAGACGACCCGCGTGAGACTGCGGTAAACCACCTGAGTTTTGATATTCACAGAGGAGAGATTGTCGGCGTTGTGGGTGAGTCCGGCTCCGGCAAATCCCTCAGCGCGCTTTCCATCATGGATCTCCTGCCGAAAGATGCGAGAATCGACGGGGGGGAGATTCTGTTTGAAGGGGAGGATCTCCTGAAAATGCCGCCGGAAACACGCCGGAAACTCAAGGGATTCAAGATGGGCATGGTGTTCCAGGAACCGATGACGAGTCTCAATCCGGTAATGAAAATTGAAGAACAGGTGGGAGAAAACCTGGTGCTTCACACGAACTGCAGGCCGGATGAGATCCACACCCGGGTGGTGGAGGCTCTCTGTTCCGTCGGACTGGAGGACGCGGAAGTGATCTGCCGGAAGTATCCCCATGAGCTCTCCGGGGGAATGCGGCAGAGAGTCATGCTGGCGCTGGCAGCCATCTGTTCTCCGGAACTGATCATCGCCGATGAGCCGACGACTGCTCTGGACGTCGTGGTTCAGGAGCAGATCCTGAATCTTCTGCGCAAATACAACCGGGAGAAACATGTGGCGATCCTGTTCATTTCCCATGATCTGAATGTCATCCGCCGCCTCTGTGAGCGGACCATCGTCGTGTATCACGGAAATATTGTGGAGCAGGGAAACACCGCGGAAGTGATGGAACACCCGCAGCATGAGTACACGAAAACACTGGTGGCGCGGATTCCGGAACGGCATGAGGACGGAGAGAATACGGAAAATGTGCTGAGTCTGGAGCATCTGGACGTGTACTATGAGATGGGCGGCAGTTTCTTCCGGCGCAAGAGCCGAAAGCACGTGATTCATGACATGAGTTTTAACGTCCATGACGGTGAGATCCTCGGCATCGTGGGCGAGAGCGGATGCGGAAAGAGTACACTCTCCAAAGTGATTTTGGGACTTCACAAGGATTACACCGGAACCGTCAGGATGCGGGAAGGGCTCCGGCCGCAGATGGTATTTCAGGACCCGTTCGGCTCCCTGAATCCGGCCCGGAAGATCGGCTGGATCATGGAGGAGCCGCTGAAGGTCCGGGGAATCCGGGATGCGGATGAGCGGAAGCGGATGGTCCGGGAAATGCTGGAGGACTGCGGTCTCGATCCGTCGTTTGCGGACCGTTATCCGCGGGAACTCTCCGGCGGACAGCGGCAGCGGATCAGCATCGGCACAGCTCTTCTGATGGACACCGGTTTTATCATTGCCGATGAACCGGTCTCCGCGCTGGATGTCACGGTTCAGTCGCAGATTATCAAGCTGATCATGGATCTTCACGAGAAGAAGCATACTACGATCATGTTCATTTCCCACGATCTGGATCTGGTGCGCCGGATCTGCCGTCGGGTTCTGGTGATCTATCGCGGAGAGATCGTGGAGGCAGGGCGTTCGTCGGAGGTTTATGAGAATCCGGCGCATCCGTACACAAAAATGCTGCTGGCGGCCACGAGGGATGACGACAGGATGCGTCTGACATCCTCTCTGATGGAGAAGACTCAGGATGCGGATGTCAAGGTTCCGGAGAATTTCCCCGGCTGTCCGTTCATTCTCCGCTGTGCGAAGCACAGGGAGGATTGTGCGCATCGCAAGCCGGATATCGTCTCTCTCAGCAGCCGCCATTCCGCACGATGCACCTATGCCGGCGGGAAAAAGGATGGAGAGGACGCTTCACTTTAAAACTTTAAAGAAATATCATAAAAGGTATTGACAAATGTTTCCGCTGAGTTTATGATGCACACATAACCGATGAGAAAGAGGAGTAAGTTTCACAGGAACTTTTCAGAGAGCGGTGCGTATGGTGTGAGCACGGCAGGGGATGTGATTCCGAATGGACTTTCGAGGGCGCTCAGGAAAGCCGAAGGGCTGTATGGAGCGACGGAGACCGCAACCGTTATCTTAGCGGCATGTATGTTGGTACATGAGATGAGAGGACCGGAAGGTCAATTTGGGTGGTACCGCGGATTTTATCAATTCGTCCCAGACGCAGGATACTGTGTCTGGGGCTTTTTTTATTTCATAGAAAATTTCTCCGAAATTCCCTATGAAACAAAAACGCTCCGCGAGCAGATTTATCCGATTGATCGGACACGCAGACCGGCGCGCAGCAGAAGATCCTGCAGACACGATTCATTATCATCATCAGGAGGAGAAAAACTATGAAGAGACGTAATCTGACAGCAGCACTTGTAATGGGAACAATGGCAGCAGGAATTCTTGCCGGATGCGGCGGCGCTCAGAAGACTGCCGGGACCGGGGCTTCTTCCGCCGCAGCGGAAACCGCGGCTTCTTCCGGGGCGGAGACTGCCGGGGAGACCACACAGGACGCTGCCGGAAAGAAAGAATTCAAGGTCGGCATCGTTCAGTTCATGGATCATCCGTCCTTAAATCAGATTGAAGAGAATCTGGAAAAAGAACTGGATAAGATTGCTCAGGAGAAGGGCGTAACCTTCAACTACAAAGATTATACACACAACGGTCAGGGCGATGCGACGATTCTGAATCAGATCGGTTCCCAGCTCATTGCGGATGAGGTGGACGTGATCGTTCCGATCGCCACACCGGCGGCGCAGGTGATGCAGTCTGCGGCGGAAGATTCCGCTATCCCGATTGTGTTCAGCGCCGTTTCCGATCCGGTGGGGGCAAAACTGGTGGCAGATATGAAGAAGCCGGGTGCCAATATCACCGGAACTTCCGATGCGCTGAATACCAACGCGATTATGGATCTGATCCTGGCACTCAACCCGGATGCCAAGAAGATCGGCCTCCTCTACTCGAAGAGTGAGGACAGTTCCGCACAGCCGATTGCCGATGCGAAAAAGTATCTGGAAGGAAAGGGCATCAGCTGTGTGGAGAAGACCGGAACAACCTCCGATGAGGTTTCCGCAGCGGTGGATGCGCTGATCGCCGAGGGTGTGGATGCGGTATTCACTCCGACGGACAACACTGTACAGAGCGCGGAACTCGGTTTCTATGAGAAGCTTGCCGAGGCAAAGATTCCGCACTATGCCGGTGCGGATTCCTTCGCACTCAACGGCGCGTTCTGCGGATACGGCGTGGATTACGCAAATCTCGGCGTTGCAACCGCGGATATGGTGGCGGAGATCCTCGTGGACGGCAGGAAGCCGGCAGAGACAGCCGTACAGACCTTTGACAACGGCATCGCAACGGTGAACACCGATACCGCCGCAGCCATCGGCATTGATCTGGCACAGGTCAGAACCGCATTTACCCCGTTCTGCACACAGATTGCCGAGATCAAGACACAGAAGGAATTCAAAAACTAAGAGTCGAAACACCATAAATATGATATGATCACTGTCGGGAACATTTGTGAAACAATGTTCCCGACAGGTGTGTTTACGCATCACAGGGATTCGAGGGCGTCAACACACGGAGAGTTGGCAAATATTGGATACAGGGAGGTCACAACATGACTGGATTTCTCACTGCGGGGATCGTCACGACGGCATTTGAAGTCGGCCTGATCTACGCACTGGTAGCATTGTCCTTATTCATCAGTTTCACGATTCTGAATATCTGCGATCTGTCCACCGACGGATGTTACACATTCGGATGCGCGGTGGGGGCGGTGGTCACCATCGCCGGACACCCGATTCTCGCGATCTTTGCGGCAATGCTTGCCGGTATTCTATCCGGCGCGGTCACAGCGGTACTTCAGACCAAGTTTGGCGTCCAGTCCATTCTGGCCGGCATCATCGTCAACACCGCGCTTTATACCGTGAATCTGGCGGTGATGGGATTCTCCTCCAACTTATCCATTTTCGGAACCGACACGGTCTTTTCTCTGGTGAAGGGGATTTCCGCGGGTCCTGTCTGGAGACAGTGGAGTTCTCTGATCTTTCTGGCGGTTCTGGTGCTTGGAATCTGCTTTCTGTTAAAGGAGTTCCTGCGGACCAGACTCGGTCTTTCCCTTCGCGCCACCGGCGACAGCCCGGCGATGGTGCGGGCATCCTCCATCAATCCGGCATTTACCGTCACGGTGGGACTCTGTGTGTCGAATTCACTGACCGGACTTGCAGGATGTCTGATCGGACAGTACAATAAGACCTGCGACATCAATCTCGGAACGGGCATGGTTACCATCGCGTTGGCGTCCCTGATCATCGGAGAGAGCATGACGGGCCGCTGCCGCAGAATGCTGCCGAAGATCCTGGGTGTGGTGCTCGGATCCTGCCTTTACCGCTTTATCATTGCCGTTGCGCTCCGTCTCAATGTTCCGACGGAGGCGTTCAAACTGGTTTCCGCTGTCATTGTCGCGGCGGCCATCGTAGTGCCGAAGGCAAAAGTGATGCTTCGGAAGAAAGGCACAAGAAGACGCCTGGCGGCGGGGGACGCAGTGCAGACAGAGGACGGAGGTATCGGGGAATGAGTATGCTTAAGATCACGAACATCAGCAAGACGTTCAATGCCGGCTCCGTCAATGAGAAGCTTGCGCTGGACCGCCTCAGCCTGACGATGAATCAGGGGGATTTTGCCACCATCGTCGGATCGAACGGTGCCGGAAAATCGACGCTGTTCAATGCGATCGCCGGTGTGTTTGAGACTGATGACGGTATCATTGAGCTGGACGGACGGGATATCACTTTTGAGAAAGAGCATAAGCGAAGCCGTTACATCGGCCGCCTTTTTCAGGACCCCATGATGGGAACGGCGCCGCACATGACCATCGAAGAGAACCTTGCGGTCGCGTACCTCCGCGCGTCGGAGGGGACGCATTTTCTAAGCCGTGTGTCCAAAAAGGAGAGGGAGCGGTTCCGTGAGAAACTTGCGCTTTTGAAGATGGGACTGGAGGACCGGATGGAGAATCCGGTGGGGCTGTTGTCCGGCGGACAGCGGCAGGCACTGACACTTCTCATGGCGACGCTGGTTACGCCGAAGCTTCTGCTTCTGGATGAGCATACGGCAGCGCTGGATCCGGCGACGGCGGAAAAAGTCCTGGATCTCACGAAAACGATTGTAAAAGAAAAGAACATTACCTGCCTGATGGTCACGCACAATATGAACCAGGCTTTGGAACTCGGCAACCGCACGCTGATGATGAATGCCGGCCGCATTGTCTTCGACGTATCCGGAGAGGAACGAAGGGGCATGACGGTGGACGACCTGCTTCAGAAATTTGCGGCCGGGGCAGGAGAGGATTTCAACAATGACCGTATCCTGCTATCCACAAAGCAGAATACCTGATCTGCAGGCATTGAACCCGGTCTCATGCCTGCGGAACGCCTTGGGGATGCCGCGGTCCCGGACAAAACGCGCGAAGCGTGAGGGAACCGGACCGGCAGCGGGATATGCGTGTTGAGGCATGAAGACGGAAAAATAGTTCATGCGCGGGAAATGGAGCAGACATGAGAGAGAGCAGAAAGAGAGAACAGAAAACGGTTCGGGCGTCACACTTGGGAAGCGTGGTACTCGGCGCGATCGCCGGGATGACGGTGATTGTGGTGGCGGCCAGTGCGGCAGCCACCATTTTTCCGGAGGTGTTTCAGCTCCGGGATGTCCGGGTGGAGACCGAAGCACCGGAGGTGGCGACCCTTCCGCCGGAGAAAGAGGAAGAAGATTTCGTGATCTCTCATGAGACGGAAGCGGCGGAGACCGCGGCGGCAGAAACCACGGCGGCGGAGAGTTCGGAGGCGGATCTGGCGGCTGAGGCGCAGAAGGCGGCGGAAGAGGCTGCCAGGGAAGCGGCCACAAGGGCCGGTGTGACAGAAGCCGAGGGACCGGCGTCGGAGACGACGAGGGCTCACGAAGCGACGAAAGAGACAAAGCCGGAAGGACCGGCCGGCCCGGGGGCTGAGACCGATTCTCCGGGGGCAAGAGAAAAGAAGGAAGCTTCCAAAGAAGAAAAGAAAGAAAACGGAAGAGAAAATGAAAATGTGACGCCGGGCAGCGGGAAGCCGGAGGGCAGCCTGCCCGCAGAAAGCGGTCCGGGAGCGGAATAAAAGGAGAGAGTTATGGAACTAACGTGGATGCAGTTTGCGGTTATTCTGCCGCTGGTCGGCCTGGCCGGTTTTGTCGATGCGATCGCCGGGGGCGGCGGTCTGATCTCTCTTCCGGCATATATGATCGGAGGACTTCCGGCACATGCCGCGATTGCGACGAATAAGCTCAGCTCCTTTATGGGGACCTCGGTGGCGACCGGAAACTATGTAAAAAAAGGATTTGTCAACTGGAAATACGCCGGCATCGGCGCGTTCTGTGCCCTGATCGGATCGTCCGTCGGCGCCAATATCGCTCTTATGATCAGCGATCATATTCTGAAGATTGCCATGCTGTTTCTTTTACCGGCCATTGCGGTTTATCTGGCAAAGCGGAAGGATTTTGCTCCGATCGGAAAAGAACCGGCCGAGCATGGGAAAATGTTCGTCACCGCAGCAGCCGGCCTGATCATCGGACTCTATGACGGCCTGTACGGACCGGGAACGGGGACATTTTTGCTGCTGATTCTGACCGGTTTTGCACACATGAAGCTGACGGAGGCAAACGGGGCGACGAAGGTGATCAATCTGACCACCAATATTGCATCTCTGGTCGTGTATCTGATGAACGGACAGCCGGTCATCATTCTCGGCCTGTGCGCCGGCGTGTGCAACATGATCGGCAATTATCTCGGATCCAACTTCTTCAGCAGCAAAGGCGCAGGGGCGGTGCGGCCGATTATGTTCGTCGTACTGGGAATTTTCTTTGTGAAAGTTCTGTATGATCTGCACCTGTTCGGCTGATCCGGCAGGACGGAAAACGGAAGGATAAAAGAAGAACTCTTTCAGTGACAGGCAGGAAAGACGGCTGCGGAAAGCCGCCTTTCCTGCCTGTTTGTTTGCGGGCGTTGTTCTGCACCGATTCTTTCAAAACTTTCCGGGCTTTGTGCATTAAATACAATTTGTAATGGGAAAAATCCGGATAAAAATGTGCAATACGGGTAAAAACTGAAACTATTTTCAAAATAGCAAAGCACTGTTGAAAATAATTTCAAACAAACCTATACTGAACTTACCAAGCCAAAGGAGGAGAACATGAACGAGAAAGTGAAACAGATGCAGGACAGTCTGATCGTTTCCTGTCAGGCACTGGAACATGAACCGCTCCATTCTTCTTTCATCATGGGCCGCATGGCAAAAGCCGCCAAAGAGGGCGGCGCCAGGGGGATCCGGGCAAACACGGTTGAGGATATCCTTGAGATCCGCAAGAATGTGGACCTGCCGATCATCGGCATTATCAAGCGGGATTATCCGGACTGTGATGTCTACATCACGCCGACGATGAAGGAAGTGGATGAGCTGATGGCGGTAAAGCCGGAGATCATCGCACTGGATGCGACCAAACGGCCGAGACCGGACGGAAAAACACTGGATGAGTTTTTCCGGGAGGTACGTCGAAAATATCCGGATCAGCTTTTTATGGCGGACTGTTCCTCGATTGAGGAGGCGATCCACGCCGACGAGATCGGATTTGATTTTCTGGGAACGACGATGGTAGGTTACACGCCATACACGAAGGATGAGCACATTGAGAGCCATACCTTTGAGATCATTCGTCAGATCCTGAAAAAGGCCAAACATCCGGTCATCGCGGAGGGTAATATCGACACTCCGGCGAAGGCGCGGGAGGTTCTGGATCTGGGCTGCTACGCGGTTGTGGTAGGCGGTGCGATTACAAGACCGCAGAATATCACTCGGAGATTTGTGGAAGCTGTCAATGACAGACCAAGGTACTGATGGAAAAATACGAACATAGTCTTTTGCCGAAGATTGAGGCGAATTACAGCGAGTTTACCAATATCGAAAAGAATATAGCCGCGTTCTTTCTGAGAGATGATTATCTTCCCGGAAATGATTATACGGCGGATTCGGTGTGCAGGAAGCTCTATGTTTCACCGGCATCGCTGACGCGCTTCTCAAAAAAACTCGGATTTACCGGTTACCGGGAATTCATCTACGAGTTTCAGAATGAGCGCAGAAACCGGAGACCGGACAGCAGGGATACGGAGATCGTTTTGGATACCTATCAGGAAATGCTGACGAAGGCGTACAGCCTGATCGACCAGGATCAGATCGACCGGATCATCCGGAGCATTCGATCACACCGCAGAATCTTTATCTACGGACTCGGAAGCTCGGGACTTGCAGCGCAGGAGTTCAAAAGCCGCTTCGTGCGGCTGGGCGTTGATGCGGATGCGGTGGTGGATTCCCACTCCCTTCTGATGAATGCCGCAAGGCTTGGGGAAGAGGCGCTGGTCATCGGAATCAGTTACAGCGGAGCGACGGAAGAGGTCATCGACGCCATGTATAAGGCTGTCAAGCGCGGCGCGGAGACAATTCT
Source organism: [Clostridium] aminophilum (assembly GCF_900101295.1). GTDB lineage: Bacteria > Bacillota > Clostridia > Lachnospirales > Lachnospiraceae > Clostridium_R > Clostridium_R aminophilum_A. The sequence continues at coordinate 54,216 of NZ_FOIL01000005.1, forward strand.
GATCACCTCGAGAAATGACAACACATTTCACGAGCTGTTCAACGAGGTTGTTCTCTGTGCAGTCAAAAAGAATCTGGAGTACGGAGATCTGATCTCCCCGCAGTTCCCGGTTCTCGTGCTGATTGACCGGATCTACGCGGGTTATGTCCGTGAAAACAATCAGAACAAGCAGATTTATGATGAAACGGTGGAACAGTTTGTCGACCGTTACATCAAATTCGATCAGCGGATCGATTTCGAAAACAAAGACAGGTAAAAGGGGAATTGGAGGTAATCAAATGCAAACGTTACAGGTTATTCTGATTTTGGCAATATTTGTTGCCGGCGTTGTCCTGATGATGACAAAGAAACTTCCGGCAATTCTGGCACTGCCGGTGATGGGAATTCTCATCGCGGCGGCAGCCGGTGTACCTTTTGTTTCTTCCGATAAGGAGACACAGACCATCACGAATTTTGTTATCACACAGGGCGCGGCGAAACTCGGCGGCACCATCGTTGTCACAATCTTCGGCGCTATTTTTGCCAGAGTGATTCAGAAAGAGGGAATCTCGGATGCCATCATCCGCAAGGCGGCAGAGCTGGCCGGCGATAAGGCCATTGCCATCGCTCTCGCGCTGACCGCGGCTACCGCCATCATCTTCACATCCATGAGCGGAGCAGGTCCGGTGATCATGGTTTCCCAGATTGCCATTCCGCTGATGCTGTCCGCGGGCATTGCCCCGGTTGCGGCGGCAAGCCTTGTACTGTTCGGCCTGAACATCGGCCTTCTCTTTAACGTTTCCCAGTATCAGCTCTATGTGGACACCATCGGCATGGAGATGAGCGTGATCAAGAGCACTTCTCTCGTGATGGGCGTTGTCTGCATTCTGGTAACCGTTGCGTACATTTTTGTGAACGTTAAGAAGACAGAGGGCGCACACTGGGCAATGCAGGCTCCTAGCGCGAAGGTATCCCCGATCGCCATGGTGATGCCGCTTCTTCCGGTGCTTCTGGTATTCCTGTTTAAGATGGATGCCAATGTTGCACTGCTGATTTCGATTCTTGTCACATCTCTCATCACAAAGCCGTCCGAGACCGTTCAGGTTATCTCCGGATCCGTTGTGGAGGGAATCAAGGATGTTGCCGGTGTTATCGCGCTGATGATGGGAATCGGCATTCTCTTAAACGGTGTGGCGGCAAAGGCTACTTCTGCTCTCATGCAGCCGGTGATCGGAGCCATCCTTCCGTCGGATAAGATCGTCTATGTCATCCTCTTCACCGTACTGTCTCCGCTGGCTTTGTACAGAGGTCCGCTCAACATGTACGGTCTCGGAAGCGGTCTTGCCAACATTTTCCTGCAGGCAGGCTCTCTTTCCGCATCGGCAGTCGGAATGGCACTGCGCAGCACCAGCGTGGTTCAGTGCGTATCCGATCCCACCAACACGCAGAACGTTATCGTGGCAGATTATGCGAAGGTTGATGTCAATGACATCCTGAAGTCCACACTGCCGTATACCATGGTGATGGCACTTGCGATCCTGGTTTACACCGCAGCAGTACATTTCTGATAAAACAATAAGGTGAAAGGTGCTCCGGCAGACGGCATATCGGCTGCCGGAGTCCCTTATACCGGAAGAGTAAGGCGGGATTCACCCGCAGATTCGATTGTAAAGAAAGGTTATTTCTCATGAACGATGCAATGAAGAAAGAAATCCAGAACAGAAAGGTCAGAATCGGAATCGACGTCGGCGGCACATTTACCGATGCTGTGGTTGTCGATAATTCGACCTATGAAATTATCGCAAAGGAAAAGGTTCCGACCACGCATCATGCGGAACATGGTGTGGCGGAAGGTATTGTTCAGGCCATCGATCAGGTGCTGACGAAAAACAATATTTCTCCGGATGATGTCATCTTCATTGCGCACGGAACGACTCAGGCGACCAACGCGCTTTTGGAGGGCGACGTCGCGCGGGTCGGCATTATCGGAATGGGAACTGGCCTGGAAGCCGAGCGCTCCAAAGGGGAGACGCGGGTCGGCAATATCGAGCTTGCGCCGGGCAAATATCTCTGCACAGAACATTGTTTCCTGGATTCCAGAGAACTCACGGATGAGCGCATCCGCGAGGCGGTGACCGAACTGAAAGACAAGGGATGTGAAGTGATCGTCGCTTCCGAGAGCTATTCGGTCGACAATCCGGAAAACGAAATGCGTGTGATCCGCATCGCCGGAGAGTGCGGAATGCTTGCAACCGGCGGATATGAGATCTCCCAGCTCTACGGCCTGAAGGCGAGAACCAGAACCGCGGTGGTCAATGCGGCGCTGATTCCGAAGATGATGGAGACGGCCGACATGACCGAAGAGGCGGTCAAGAATTCCGGCATCCGCAAACCGCTGATGATCATGCGCTGCGACGGCGGCGTTATGAGCATCGATGAGGTGCGGAAACGCCCGATTCTGACCATGCTGTCGGGACTTGCGGCCGGTGTCGCGGGTGCTCTCATGTACGAGAAGATCACGGACGGTGTCTTTCTCGAGGCGGGCGGTACGTCAACGGATATCTCCGCCATCCGCGACGGAAAAGTCATGATCAAGAATGCCACTGTCGGCGGCCATAAACTCTACCTGACATCTCTGGATGTCCGCACTGTCGGCATCGCGGGCGGAAGTATGATCGTGGTGGAAAACGGCACTTTGACCGATGTCGGTCCGCGCTCGGCCCACATTGCCGATCTGGAGTATGAAGTGTTCGCCGATCCGGAGGAGATGAAGGATCCGAAGATCGTTCTCATCGCTCCGAGACCGGATGATGAGGCAAAATACGCGGCGGTGGAGTGTTCGGACGGAAAACGGTACTCGCTGACCCTTGCCGGCGCGGCGAACATCCTCGGACTGGTTCCGGAACAGGATTACGCGAAGGGAAATGCCCGGGCGGCCGAGACGGCATGGCAGGCACTGGCGGATCTCACCGGAATGACCGTGGAGGATCTCTGCACGAAAGCACTGGACATTGGCGTCTCTAAGGTGAATGAGATTGTACAGGCGCTGGTGAAGGACTATGATCTGAATCCGAATCTGATCTATCTGGTCGGCGGCGGCGGCTCCGCTTCGGTTATCACGCCGTATCTGAGCCGGAAGTCGGGAATCCGCTTCCGCATTGCGGAAAATGCGCCCTACATCTCCACCATCGGCGTGTCTCTGGCGATGGTGCGCGAGCAGATCGAGCGAAATGTGGCAAATCCCACCGAGGACGATATCCGGAAGATCCGCCACGATGTGCTGGAAGTCATCACCAGAGCGGGAGCCGACCCGGCAACCGTGGAGATTTCCATCGATGTGGACAGCCAGAAGAATATTCTCCGGGCGACGGCAACCGGAGCGACGGAACTCCGCACAAAGGATCGCGGGACGAAGACGATCAGCGAGGAGGAGCGCGTAAAGATCCTCGCGGAAGGACTTCAGACGGATACCGCGAATATCGAGAAACTCGGGGAAGAGGGAAGATGGCATGCCTATGAGGCCTGCCTGGAGAAAAAGAGCTTTTTCGGCCTTTTCCGAAGCAAAAAGAGAGTGGTTCGCGTGATGGATGAGGAGGGCGTCATCCGCCTTCAGAAAGACCGCGCGGCTGCGATGATCTTTGACAAGAACGGTCTGAAGCAGGGATTCTCGGAATTTCTGGACAGCATGACGCAGTACAGTGATGCCGGCGCGGTTCTTCCGAAGACCTATCTTTTCTTTGGGCAGAAGATGAGCGACCTCAGCGGCGTTCAGACCAAAGAGCAGCTGATGAACCTTGCGGATATGGATCTGGAATTTGTATCCGATACTCAGAAAATTATAGCAGTCTGTGCGAAGGATTGACGATGAGTTTGAATGATGCGATTGCATTGGCGAAAAGTCTTTGTCATGAAGAGTGCATGGATCTTCTCCTGATGCAGGATCCGGCGGCCGCGAAAATCCCGGACGATTCCTTCCGGTATTATACGGAGAGCAGCATACGCATGGGAAAAGAGGCCGCGAACGCGCTTCTGACCTCCTGCGGAGCTCGGCCGGGTCATATCGGAATGGAGATCTGGGCCCGGTTGTGCGCGGAGGCGTGCGGGGTCCGCGTGCAGTGCGTGAAAGAGAATTCCGATCGGGGCTTCGGGCTGGAAATTGCCGCCAACACGGTGTTTGAACAGGGAACCTGTACGGTGGTGCTGAACGAGGATCTCATATCGGAAAAATATGAGTGCACAAAAGAAATTCCGGAAATCGGCGAGAGCGGCGTGGACCAGATGCTGAGTCTTCATCTGGCCCATGAGTATTTTCACTGTCTGGAATACCTGAAAAACGGGAGAGTGTACCGTCTTCTCAAACCGGCGAGGAAAGCCGGTTTCCTCGGAATCCGGGAATGCCGGATCCGGGCGGCATCGGAGATCGCGGCACATACCTTTGCCAATGAAGTGATGAAGTCGGCGGTGCCGCCGCCGGTCATTGATTATCTGACCATGCTCCGGCGGGGAGAACTTTCTCCGGAGGTTTTGGAAGAGCTTGTAACGAACATGCGCCGGAAGCGAGAGAAGGTAACCAGACCGGCCGCAGTGGAATTCGCCATGTGAAGAGAGGTTGGACCAGAAGATGAAGATGTTCAGGTATGGCAGCCGGGATATCCCGGTGATCGGAACGTTTGATACAGTGATCGTGGGCGGCGGGACTGCCGGAGCGTCCTGCGGAATCAGTGCGGCGAGAGAGGGAAACCGCGTGCTCATCGTGGAAAAAAGCATTTCGCTGGGCGGAGCGGCAGTCAATGCGCTGGTGACACCGGTGATGGAGTCTTTTGTTCCGCATGAGCGGAATTTCGGAGAGATCGAGGAAGAACTGAAAAAAATCGGTGTTCGGACGAGAGACGGCATCATGGAGTATGTCTATTCCACACCGGAGACGCGTTGTGAGGCGCTGGAACACCTCTTTTACGGCTACGGCGGAGAAGTACTCTACGATACCGTTCTGGTTGACGTGATCAAAGAGGGAAAGAAGATCGTCATGGCGGTTCTCTCCAACACCGACGGTCTGTGTGCGGTATCCGCGGATCAGTTCGTCGATGCGACCGGTGACGCGCTTTTGTCGAGACTGGCCGGGGTTCCCACCGTGTCCGGAGACGGGGACGGAAACAACCAGATGGCCAGTCTTCGCTTTGAGATGGGCGGAATTGATGTGGAAAAATATCGGGAATACTGTCTGTCTCTGAAGGATAGTTTTTCGCCGCTCACCTCTGGATTCTTCTTTGAATCGGCGATGGTTCGGAATAAAGGCTTCAAACTGGAACCGATTTTCCGGAAGGGTATCGAAAACGGGTACCTAAAGGAAGAAGATCTTGTCTACTATCAGTGCTTTTCTCTTCCGGGCGAGCCTGGCTGTATGTCCTTTAACTGTCCGCATCTTTCTTTCATGAAGAAGAATACGGATGCCCTTGCGCGCTCACAGGCGATCGCGGAAGGACATAAAATGATCCGCAGACTGGTCATTTTTCTTCAGAATATGATGCCGGGATTCGAGAACAGTTTTCTGATCCGTGTCGCCAGCGAGATCGGAATCCGGGAGTCCTACCGCATTGTCGGAAAGTATGTGCTGAATGAGGATGACTATATCCGGCGTGCCCGGTTTGAGGATCCGGTGGCAAAGGGTGACTGGTATATTGACGTTCACTCGGCGACAAAGGGGCTGGTTCACATGGAAAAATACATGCGCGGCGAGTATTACGAGATTCCGTACCGCAGCCTGATCAACGATACCGTGGACAATATGCTCACCATCGGACGCTGCATCTCGACGACATTTCTTGTTCAGGCCAGCATCCGCGTTCAGGCCTGTGTCACCGATCAGGGAGACTGTGCCGGAAAGGCCTGCGCGAGAGCCAGGAAGGCGGGCAAAGAGCTGGCGGAATTTGACGGAAAAGGACTCTGTGAGAACTGACGGGAAACAAGGAGAGGAACACATGAATAAGGAGAGTTCTTCCCGGTATCTGGGAATCGATATCGGCGGGACGGCGGTAAAACTCGGCATCATGGATGCGGAGGGAAATATTCTGGATCGGGCGTCATTTCCGGTGGATTTTGACGGATACCGGACGCCGATTCTGACTACCGTTCTCGCACGGGCGGAGGAATTTGCCGGAAGCCGGGTGAGGAACGGCGGGATCCGGGCCATCGGGGTCTCCGCGACGGGGCAGATTGACAGCCGCCGGGGAATCGTGATCGGAGCGGCGGGCCATCTGCCGAATTACATCGGCAGTGAGATTGGACCGGAACTGGAAAAACGCTTCGGCCTTCCGGTTTACACGGCCAATGACGCAAACTGCGCACTTCTCGGCGAACTGTGGCTGGGGGCGGCGCGGGGGCTTACCGATGTGGTGATGGTGACCCTCGGAACCGGCGTCGGCGGCGGAATCTTTGCGAATGGACGGCTTCTTGCCGGAAACCGCGGACTTGGCGGAGAGATCGGCCATATTATCATACGGAAAGACGGAGAACCGTGCAGCTGCGGAAACCGGGGCTGTCTGGAACATTATGCTTCAAGCACGGCGCTTATCCGCCGGGTAAAGGAAGAGATTGTCCGCGGAAACATTGACCGGAAGATTTTTGGACCGGAGACTGCGGCAGAGGGAAAAAACTCCGGAGCGGAGACGGCATTTCCGGACGGAAAGGCCATCTTTGATGTGATCCGGAAGGGCGCGGAGGATGTATATTCCGGGGATCTCGCAGCATTGCGGAATGTGGTTTCCGGGTGGGAAGATGACATCGCGGCAGGACTTGTGAGCCTGATCCATATTTTTGAGCCACAGAAGATACTGATCGGCGGGGGAGTGAGTGCCGCCGGCGACTGTCTGATGAATCCGCTCCGGGAAAAAGTGCTTTCCCGGGTGATGCCGCGGTTTGCCGACCAGCTTGAAATCGAGCCGGCTGCGCTCCGCAATGATGCCGGCCTTGCCGGCGCGGTTTACTATGCGATATCGGAGGAACAGAAGGTTTGAAGATAAGCTTTCTGATTTTGATTTACGTGAACAATGAGCCAAAGCCCACGCCTTAGTGAGGTCTTGGCGACTGCCGTTAAACGCCTGAAACTCGCGAAGCGTGTTTCAACTCGTTGGCGGTCCGGATACGCGCAGCTTCGTGTGGCGCATACCCGGGTCTGGAGGAAAAATATGATTAGAATTTATCGAGCTGCAAATTATCAGGAGTTGTCGAGAAAGGCGGCCAATATCATTTCCGCCCAGGTAATTATGAAGCCGAACTGCGTGCTCGGTCTGGCAACCGGATCGTCTCCGATCGGGACGTATCGTCAGCTGATCGAATGGTATGAGAAAGGCGATCTGGACTTCCGTGAGGTGAAAACCGTCAATCTGGATGAGTATGTCGGCCTGGACGGATCAAACTCCGAGTCCTACCGGTATTTTATGAATCACAATCTGTTTGATCATGTAAACATCGATCGGATGAACACGAATGTCCCGAACGGAAAAGCGGCGGACATGGAGGCGGAGTGCCGCCGGTACAATGAGCTGATCCGTTCTCTGGGCGGCATCGATCTGCAGCTGCTCGGCATCGGACGAAATGGACACATCGGCTTCAATGAGCCGGAAGAGGCATTTGAGAAAGAAACCCACCTCGTCCATCTCACGGAGAGCACCATCGAGGCAAATTCCCGTCTGTTTGACAGTGTGGATGAGGTGCCGCGGATGGCTGTGACGATGGGAATCAAGTCGATCATGCAGGCAAAAAAGATTCTTCTGATTGCCAGCGGCGAGGACAAGGCGGATGCCGTTCAGAAGGCACTCTTTGGCCCGGTCACCCCGCGGGTTCCGGCTTCGATTCTTCAGATTCATCACGATCTGACGGTTGTCGCGGATGATGCGGCGCTGTCCGGCTGTGATCTCGGCTCAAAGGGGATGATCGTATGCTGATTCAGAATGCCTGTGTATATACGGAGGAGTTCCGGTTTGCCAAAAGGGACGTCCGCGTGATCAATGACCGGATTGACACGGTATCGGCCGCGCCTCTCAGGCCATATCCGGTCGAAGAGGTGATCGATGCCGCGGGCAAATGGCTCATTCCGGGACTCACGGACATTCATTTTCACGGCTGCGTTTCTCATGACACGAACGATGCGACGGAGGAGGCGCTGCGCGCCATGGCGAAATATCTCCGGAGCTGCGGTGTCACCACGATTCTGCCGACTACGATGACGCTTCCGAAGGAGGAGGTTGAGAGAATCGTTCGGACGGCGGAGGCGTATTCTCATACGCAGAAGCGCGATGAGGCAGTGATCGTCGGCGTGAATCTCGAAGGACCTTTTATCTCAAAGGACAGGGTCGGGGCTCAGAATCCGCTCTACGTTCAGGAACCGGATGCGGATTTTGTGAAGAAACTGCAGGAAGAGACCGGACATTTTGCAAAAATCATCACGGTCGCGCCGGAGGTGGACAAGGCGATGGATTTTATCGAAAAACTCCACGACGAGATCCGGATTTCGATCGGGCATACGATGACTGATTATGAGACGGCGAAAGAGGCATACAAAAAAGGCGCAAAGCATCTGACACATATGTTCAACGCGATGCCGGGGCTTCATCACCGGAATCCGGGACCGATGGCCGCGGCGCAGGAGGCGGAGGACGTTACCTGTGAAATCATCTGCGACGGCGTGCACATTCACCCGGCGATGATCCGTGCGGCATTTTCCTTAATGGGGCCGGAGAAAATGATCCTGATCTCGGACAGCTGCCGGGCGGCGGGAATGCCGGATGGTGAGTATGAACTCGGCGGACAGAAAATATTCAAGCATGATCATGCGGCATTCCTGGAGGACGGCACGCTGGCGGCGAGCGCGACCAATGTATACGACTGCATGGTCAATGCGATTGATTTCGGTATCCCGGCGGAGGACGCGATCCGTGCGGCGACCTATAATCCGGCGAGGGCGGCCGGGATCCTGGAACGCTACGGAAGTATCGAAGAGGGAAAGAAAGCAAGAATGGTGCTGATCGATCCGAAGAATCATTACCGGCTGGTACGGGTTTTCTGAGAAGAGAAGCATAATCGGGCGAAGCATTCTCCTATGACACAAAAAGAGGCAGAATCCGTGATCGGAAAAACTCCGGCGGCTGGTTCTGCCTCTTTTGTCGTCATATATAACACTGCGTTCTCGTAATATACGGGCCCGCTTACTGTACCGTCAGACGCTTCAGATCCCGGTAGAATTCCGGATAGGAGATGTCAACGCACTCTGCGTCCAGGATTTCCGTTTCTCCGGAAACCGCAAGGGCGGCGACGGCGCAGGACATGGCGATACGGTGGTCCTTCCGGGTTTCGACGGCTGCGCCGTGCAGCATTTTCCCGCCGCGGATGATCATGCCGTCATCCGTCGGCGTGACGTCCGCGCCCATAGCGGTGAGGGCCGCCGTCATGACCGCAATCCGGTCGGATTCTTTTACCTTGAGCTCGGCGGCATCCCGGATGACCGTGGTTCCCTCGGCAAAAGCCGCCGCAACCGCGATGACCGGCAGTTCGTCGATCATAGTCGGAATCTCGGCGCCGCCCATCTCTGTTCCGGAGAGGTGAGAGGAACGGACCAGCAGGTCGGCAACCGGCTCGCCGGAAGATTCCCGTGGGTTCAGGACGGTGATATGGGCGCCCATACGCTTGTAGACGCGAAGGATGCCGTCCCGGGTCGGATTGATCCCGACGTTCCGGATGAGAACCTCGGCATTCGGCGTGATGAGGGAAGCCGTGATGAAATAAGCGGCAGAGGAGATGTCACCCGGGACAAGGATCTTCTGCGCGTGGAGTTCGTCGGCAGGCCGGATGGATACCGTGGTCCCCGCGGTTTGAAGGTCCGCTCCGAATGCGGAGAGCATGCGCTCGGTGTGATCGCGGGAGACGGTCGGTTCCGTGACGGAGGTTTCGCCGTCGGCATAGAGGCCGGCGAGGAGAATGGAGGATTTGACCTGAGCGCTTGCCACCGGGCTGTCATAATGCGTTCCGCGGAGACGGCATCCCTCAATGGTGAGCGGAAGGCAGTCGTTTCCCCGGTCGCTTGCGATGCGGGCGCCCATGGCGGAGAGCGGTGTCATAATACGCTTCATCGGCCGCTTTTGTATCAGCTCGTCGCCGGTCAGACGGGACGTAAAATTCTGTGCGGACAGGATTCCGGAGATCAGACGCGCGGTGGTTCCGCTGTCACCGACATCCAGTATGCCGTCCGGCGCGTGAAGACCGCGGAGACCGAGACCGTGGACCAGAACATGCCCCGGGCGGAGGACATTCTCCTCCACACGGACACCCATCCTGCGAAAGCAGGCGATGGTGGAGAGACAGTCTGCGGCGTTCAGAAAGCCGTCGATTTCGGTGGTTCCCTTTGCAAGCGAACCGAACATGATGCTGCGGTGAGAGATGGATTTATCTCCCGGAACGGTGATTTCACCGCGGAGAGAAGATGCCGGATTGAGACGCATGATGATTCCTTTCTGCATACCCTGATGTGGGCTTTCTTTTGAAAAAGGCCGGCAAGCGGCCTCCGTGTCTGTACGGGGCCGCCTGCCGGCCGCATTAATACAGCGGACTTGGGTTTTAAAGCGACAGCTTGTAGTTGAAACTCAGAAGAAGTTCGATCGCCGCATCCATGCTGTCCTTGTCGTAAAAACTGATCTGCATGGTGCCGTCTTCATAATCCCGGCTGTTGTTGATGCCGATGTTCCGGATATTGATCCCGGCGGTGGCGAGAATCGAAGAAATGACGGCGATCGCACCGAGTTCGTCGCGGACATCCACCGAGAAAGAATAATCCGGGTCGAGAGACCCCTTCTTGCTGTTGGTAAAAGAAGAGCGGTACTCGCGGGATTTCGTGAACATTCTCTCGATATAGCCTTCGGTGTGCGATTTGAGTTTGTCGACGGTGGTGTTCAGGGAGGCGATGTAGGCTTCCAGAACCTTGACAATATTGTCTGTGTTCGTCATCGCGATCTGTTCCCACACGATGGGGGAGGAAGAGGCGATTCGGGTAATATCCTTGAATCCGCCGGCGGCAAGATTTTTCATGTTCTGCTCTTTATCGTCGCGCTCACGCACGAGATTGACGAGAGAAGCCGCGATGATGTGCGGAAGATGACTGATGGTCGCAACGATCTCATCATGGTGCTGATAGTCGAGAATGATCGGGATCGCTCCGATCATATTGGCGACGGATTCGATGCGGTCCACCAGCGCCTTCGGCGAATTTGACGTTGGCGTAATGACGTAGTACGCATTTTCCAGAAGGTGATCGTTGGAGTGTTCGTAGCCGGTCTTCTCGGAGCCGGCCATCGGATGTCCGCCGACAAAGCAGGCTTCCATGCCGAGACGGCTGACTGTGCGATGAACCTCGGTCTTGGTGGAGCCGACGTCACTGATCACCGCTCCCTCCTTCAGAAGCGGGCGGATGGTTTCAAGATAGGAGGCGATGTATTCCACCGGAGTGCAGAGATAGATGATATCGCATTCGGAAAGTGCGGGATCGTCGGCACGGTCGAGAATCCGGTCAATGGTTCCGTCGCGCAGGGCCGCTTCCAGTGAAGTGCGGGTGCGCATATATGCCATAATACGGACATTTTTGTCCGCACGTTTGATGCTGCGGGCGATAGACCCGCCGATGAGTCCGAGTCCGATAAAACCGATCGTTAACTGCTCCATAGGATAACCTCCTTGTTCTGAGATACTGCATGTTGCAGACAGACGAATCCAATGCCTGCATAAACAATATTGTAATTCATAACTTTAAAGCTGTAAATCCAAAATGATAAAAATCTTATATATTTTTTTAAGGGAGAAAATGTGTTGCGTGTTTTCAGACAAAATCACACGATACTATCTGCAAGGAGTGACAAAATAAGAGTAAAAGCATAACGGAAATTCGAAAAACCATATACAAATTAGTATAAATTGTACAAAATACTTGAATTGTCAATCAGTTTTCGGTACAATATTGACAGTGATTTAAATACTTATATTTCAGGAGGATTTGCACATGAACGTTTATAGCACTAAGCAGCTCCGTAACGTAGTTCTTCTGGGACATGGAGGCGCCGGTAAGACCACAGTGGCCGAGGCATTGGCACTGGTTACCGGCGTCACCAAGAGATTAGGCAGTGTGCCGGATGGAACCACCATCAGCGATTACGATAAGGAAGAGATCAAGCGTCAGTTTTCTATCTCAGCTTCCGTGGTACCGGTAGAGTACGAAGGTGAGAGCGGACCGATTAAGATCAACGTTCTGGATACTCCTGGATATTTTGATTTTGTAGGCGAAGTGGAAGAAGCGGTAAGCGTAGCGGACGCAGCCATCATTGTTGTCAACTGCAAGGCGGGAATTGAGCCTGGAACCATCAAGGCATGGAAACTCTGTGAGGAGATGAAGCTTCCGCGTCTGATCTTTGTCACCAACATGGATGATGATCAGGCAAGCTTCCGTGAACTGCTCCTGAAACTGGAAACCCAGTTCGGAAGAAAGATCGCACCGTTCCAGGTGCCGATCCGTGAAAATGAAAAATTCGTCGGCTTTGTCAATGTCGTTAAGATGGAAGGCCGCCGCTTTACCAATATGTCGGAGTACGTGCAGTGCGATATCCCGGATTATGCGGAGAAGAATCTGGCCATCGCAAGAGATGCCCTGATCGAGGCAGTTGCCGAGACCAACGAGGATTACATGGAGCGGTATTTCTCCGGTGATGAGTTTACCACCGAAGAGATTCAGGGTGCACTTCGCGAGTTTGTATCCAAGGGCGAGATGGTTCCGGTTATCATGGGCTCCGGAATTCATGCACAGGGATTCAGTTATCTCCTTCAGGTTATCGACAAATATTTCCCGTCACCGGAAAATCTTCAGTGCACGGGTGTTGACGCCGGAACCGGCGAACATTTCTACACCGGTTATAATGAAGAATCGGCGAGAAGCGCAAAGATCTGGAAGACCGTGGTTGATCCGTTCATCGGCCGCTACAGCCTTCTGAAGGTGGTTACCGGAACTCTGACGCCGGATACCCAGATTTACAATGTTTCCCGCGACGCGGTGGAGAAGATCGCAAAACTGTATGTTCTCCGCGGAAAAGATGCCATCGAGGTGAAGGAACTTCACGCAGGCGATATCGGTGCGCTGGCAAAACTGACCGTAACCGAGACCGGTGATACCATGGCATCAACCAATGCGCGCGTTCTCTATGACGGACCGAAGCTGTCCAAGCCGTATACCTACAAGGCATACTCGGCAAAGACTAAGGGCGATGAGGACAAGATCTCCCAGGCACTGTCGAGACTGACGGAGGAGGATCCGACCTTAAAGGTTGTGACGGATACGGAGAACCGGCAGACACTTCTCTACGGCATCGGTGATCAGCAGCTCGACATTGTTGTCAGCAAGCTGGCGGAGAGATATAAAGTGGCCGTTGAACTCCGGAAACCGAAATTCGCATTCCGCGAGACGATCCGCCGCAAGGTGACCGAGGCGGGACGGTATAAGAAACAGTCCGGCGGACACGGACAGTTCGGCGATGTCAAGATGGAATTCGGTCCCTCCGGCGATCTCGAGACACCGTATGTATTCGAGGAGCAGGTATTCGGAGGTGCCGTTCCGAAGAACTATTTCCCGGCAGTGGAAAAGGGCGTCGCAGACTGCTGCCTCAAGGGACCGCTTGCCGGATACCCGGTTGTCGGACTGAAGGCGGTTCTTCTGGACGGATCCTATCATCCGGTTGACTCATCAGAGCTTGCGTTCAAGATGGCGGCCAATATCGCCTTCAAGAAAGCCTTTATGGAGGCGCAGCCGGTTCTTCTGGAGCCGATTGTATCTCTGAAGGTCAATGCGCCGGATCAGTTCACCGGAGACATCATGGGTGATCTCAACCGCAGAAGAGGCCGTGTGCTCGGTATGGATTCCGATCACAACGGAAGCACTGTCGTATCGGCGGATATCCCGGCCTCCGAGTTGTACGGATACGGAACCGAGCTCCGTTCCATGACCGGAGGACTTGGAACCTTCGAGTATGAATTCTCCAGATATGAGCAGTGCCCGGGGGATGTTCAGGCGAAAGAAGTCGAGTCGAGAGCTGCTGAACTGGCGGAAGACTGAGAACGGAGAAATGAAAGGAATGAGTGGAATATCGGACCGAAAGCAGAGCAAATCCGTGTGAAACGGAAGAGGGGCAATGCTTCGGAAGCGATAGAGTCCGGGATCGTTTGAGAGGAAACGAACCGGCAGAGGGGGAGAGTTGTGTCGGGAAGGCGTGATTCCGGAGACGGGATCACGCCTTTCTTCCTTCTTCGATATTCCAAAACCACAAAGAATCGCTTCCGCTGCGGACGTTGCGCTGTCTGCGGCCTTTTCTCCGAAAATCCGGTGACACAACATCACGGTGCGAAGGTTGCTCCATATAATGATGAAATATAAGATATAATTGCAGAAATATAGACAAAACAGACAGCTATTCACAAGCAGAAGGGCGTTGAAAGGATTAATTTTGTGAAAGTTTTCTTTTGAAACCGGATCTCCGACTGTGTTACAATCGTATCAAAGGAGGCAAAAGATGCAGACAGGAGATTATCTGGTACACAATAGCGGCAAAGTATGTCAAATCACCGGAACGGAGATTATGAAGCTGACGGGAAAGGACGTCCGTTATCTGATACTGACGCCGATCCGTGGATCGGCAGAGACCATCTATGTTCCGGAAGAAGTGGCATCCGCCACATTGAAACCGATTATGTCCAGGGCAGAAGCGATGAACCTGATTCACCGCATGGATGAGATTGAGCCTCTGAAGATCCGGAACGAACGCCATCGTGATCAGGAATATGCGGCAGCATATAACACACAGGATATGGATACCATGGTTTCGGTCGTAAAGGAACTTCATAATCGTCAGGAACACCGTCGCAGCATCGGAAAGGCGCTTCCGTCGAAAGATGCGCAGATGATGGCCCGCGTGCAGAGCACGATTGACGAATGCATGGCAGTTGCCCTGGGAATCCGGCCGGAGGAAGTCAGCGATTTCATCCGGGACAACCGGTAGCAGCAGACGGCTGCGCGGGCGTAAGTATTGACACGGGATAAAGAATGCGATATTCTATCGTAGAAATGTGAAGAAGAGGAATAGTAGCAGACGGAACCATTCCAGAGAACTGCCGGGAGGTGCAAGGCAGCATGGGGAAATCCGTGAACTCGCCTCGGAGCAGCGCGCGGAAGACCGCATTTTCCAAGGGGGTATGAGACTCTGCAGAGGATGCCGGGGGTAAGCGTCGCCGGGATGTCCCGTTACAGACCTGATGAGTGTACGTGAAAGCGTAAAGCGGAGTGGTACCGCGCAGACATGAACAAATGGCCCTGCGTCTCCTGATCGGGAGATGCGGGGCTTTATCTTATTTAAAAGAAACAGAAAAGGAGCAGAAGTCATGAAATACGATTTTAAGAAGATCGAACCGAAGTGGCAGGCAGCCTGGGAAAAGAACAGAGCGTTCGAGGCTGTGGATTTTTCCGAGAAACCGAAGTGGTACGGACTGGTGGAGTTCCCGTATCCGTCCGGCGTCGGCATGCATGTCGGCCACATTAAGGCATATTCCAGTATCGAGGTAATCTCCCGCAAGAGAAGAATGCAGGGGTATAATGTTCTCTTTCCGATGGGCTTCGACTCCTTCGGTCTTCCGGCCGAGAACTATGCGGTCAAGACCAATACGCATCCGCATATCATCACCGAGAAGAACATTGAGCATTTTACCGATCAGCTGAAGAAGGTCGGTTTCTCCTTTGACTGGGACAGAGAGTTTGCCACATCCCGCAAGGATTACTATAAATGGACCCAGTGGATCTTCATCCAGCTCTTCAAGAAGGGACTGGTATTCCGCGCAAAGACCCTGGTCAACTACTGCCCGCACTGCAAGGTTGTTCTCTCCAACGAGGATTCCCAGGGCGGAAAATGTGACATCTGCCACAGCGATGTTGTTCAGCTTCCGAAAGACGTATGGTATCTGCGCATCACGCAGTATGCGGATAAGCTCCTGGACGGCCTGAACGATGTCGAGTATCCGGAGTCCATCAAGCAGCAGCAGGTCAGCTGGATCGGAAAGAGCACGGGAGCATTTGTGAACTTCGGTCTCGACGGTACGGACGAGAAACTGGAGGTTTACACCACCCGCTGCGATACGCTGTTCGGCGTAACCTTCATGGTTGTTGCTCCGGAGCACCCGGTGCTGGATAAGTATAAGGACCGGATTGCTAACTGGGACGAGGTAGAGGCATACCGCGCAGAGTGCGCGAAAAAGACGGAGTTCGAGAGAACTCAGCTGGTAAAGGATAAGACCGGCGTGAAGCTGGACGGCCTTTGCGGCATCAACCCGATCACCGGCAAGAAGGTTCCGCTGTTTATCGCAGACTATGTCATGATGGGATACGGAACCGGTGCGATCATGGCGGTGCCGGCACACGATCAGAGAGACTGGGATTTCGCTAAGAAGTTCGGCGCGGAGATTATTCCGGTCATCGAGGGCGGAGACGTGGAGAAAGAAGCTTACGCGGGCGACGGAACCATGATTAACTCCGATTTTCTGAACGGATATACAAACAAGAAGGATTCCATTGCCCGTATGCTCGAGGAGATCGAGAAGAGAGGCATCGGTCATAAGGGAATCCAGTACAAGATGAAGGACTGGGCGTTCAACCGTCAGAGATACTGGGGCGAGCCGATCCCGCTGGTTCATTGCCCGAAATGCGGTACGGTTGCAATTCCGGAGAGTGAGCTTCCGCTGGAACTTCCGGATGTGAAGAACTTTGAGCCGGGTACCGACGGACAGTCCCCGCTGGCAAAGATCGATTCCTTTGTGAACTGCAAGTGCCCGCAGTGCGGCGGCGATGCAAAGAGAGAGACGGATACCATGCCGCAGTGGGCGGGATCTTCCTGGTACTTCCTGCGTTTCTGTGATCCGCACAATGACAAGGCATTTGCGGACCGCAGGAAGCTCGATTACTGGATGCCGGTGGATCAGTACAACGGCGGTATGGAGCATGTCACAAGACATCTTCTGTATTCCAGATTCTGGCATCATTTCCTCTACGACATCGGCGAGGTGGGATGCGCAGAGCCGTATGCAAAGAGAACCTATCAGGGAATGATCCTCGGCAAGGACGGCGAGAAGATGTCCAAGTCCAAGGGAAATGTTGTCGATCCGCTGGATGTTGTGGAAGAGTACGGTGCCGACACTCTTCGTACCTATGTCATGTTCATGGGCGATTACACTTCCTCTGCTCCGTGGAGCGATGATACCGTAAAGGGCTGCAAGCGATTCCTTGACCGTGTCGGCGCTCTGACGGATATTGCGACCGCAGAGAAGGAAGACGCAAAGATTGAGTCTGCGCTCCACAAGACCATCAAGAAGGTAACGGAAGACATCGAGGCGATGAAGTTCAACACCGCCATCGCTTCCATGATGGCGCTGATCAATGAGTTCGGCAGAGCAGGTGCGATCACAAAGAATGATCTGATCACCTTCATCAAGCTTCTCAGCCCGTTTGCTCCGCACATTACCGAGGAGATCTGGGAAGAACTGGGCATGAACCCGGACGGAAAGACCTTCTGTACTCTGTCCTCCTGGCCGGAGTACGATGAGGCGAAGACCAAGGATTCCACCATCGAGATCGGAGTTCAGGTCAACGGTAAGGTCAGAGGAACCGTAACGCTTGCGGTTGACTGTACCAGAGAAGAGGCGTTTGCGGCAGGAAAGGCCGATGAAAATGTTCAGAAGTTCATGGAAGGTAAGACCGTAGTCAAGGAAATCTACGTTCCGGGCAAGATTCTGAACTTTGTTGTTAAATAATCAATGCTGATCTACAATCACGCTGCCATTGAGAAAAAATGGCAGTGTGAGACGGGCAGATATCAGCTGACCGTGCCGGAAGGGGCTGTTTTCGATTCTCGGAAGATCCGGGAAGAACTGGAAACGCTTCTCCCGGCTTTTTTGGATGACTATCGCTTTGACTACGGAAGCGATGGGCTGACACTGGGGCTGATGTTTGCGGGCTATCTTGTGTCCGGATATGTCCGGGGCGGCAATCCTTTTCTCTGTTCGCTGAAGGAACTGCCCACCGGTGATGAATATTTTCCGGAAGCACTGGACGGCGTCTACGGTTTTCTGGCGAGAACGTACCGCGATTTCGGAGAGATGTTCGACCTGACGCCGGAGGGAATAAAGGAAAATGACGGATATAGGGAGGAAGACCGGAGGCCGGAGGCCGGAAAACGGGAGAAATCAGACCGCGCCGATGAGCGTTTTCTTCCGGTGGACAAGGCAGAGATCAAGGACGGGATGAAGGCAGAAGCGAAAGCAGAGTCAGAGGGGGAAAAGGCATGGCGTCAGTGCAGGGACCGCTACTCGGCCATGATTTGGGAGAGATATGAAAAACGGCGTTTCCGGACGATTCCGCCCGCTTTTATGGAATATGAGCGGGCGATCCGGAGATTATACCGGGTCTGTGGATATGCGGATCCCGTAACCTGCGCGGATTTTTTGAAGATGCTGTCGCCCTTTGCACCGAATCTTGCGGCAGAACTTCTCTCGTTTTTGGGATGAATCAAAAGAAAACAAGTCCTGTGATCCAGCTTATTGATAGACATTTATATGACGAAATATGATAAAGTAAAAAGAAAAAAGTAATAACGGACTGTATTTGTGTAATTTGCTAAACGGTCATAGTCTATAGGTTGGGATAGAATTATGTTTTATACAGTGAGAGGATTGTTAAAAGACCGGGGCGTCCGGCTGGAAGACACGGCCTACCGAAACTGCAATGAGCAAATGTTGGATTTCAGGATTGCTTCGGGGGATTTCTACGAGATTCCGGATGTAAGTGACGGTATACTGCGTTTTAAGAATGCGGCGGATCTGCTTTGTTACAACATGCTTTGCGAACAGCTTCCGCCTTTGAAACGTATTGTTTTCCGGCATAAAGAAATGTTTCCGTATTACGGGGAGAATCTTGTTAAGATCTGTGAAGGCCTGAAAAACGAACCGGAATCCGTCTGCGTGGAAGGCGGTCCGTGTCTTTTTGGAGAACATGAAGTTACCGCTGTTATTGAGCTGAATGATGGATCGTCCTATTTTTTTGATTATTCTACAGGGAAGAAATATCATGATCAGGAGAATGGGGCGTATGCGCAAACCGATCTGGATCTGGCGGGATTCATGGAGCAGAACGGGGAAAATATCAAAGATATTGTCTTCCACAATCATAAGACCGGCCTGACCTATCAGGAATATCTTCATGTCTTTTTCCCGTTTGCGGTTGCCAATGCATTACAGGCAGCACTGGTGATGACTTTACCGGATATGTCTTACCGCAAATATCTGGAATACTGTCTGCGTTATCTCAGGAAAGACCTCAGGGAAAAGACGGTAAAGGGATTTGAAGAGATCCTCTATCATATAAGTGATATGTATCTTGAACTGATCGATGAGCTCAGGAAGGTTCTTGCGGTAAAAGGATTCGTCCTGGTTCATGGCCGCGATCAGAAAATGCTGGATCTTTTCTATGAAAAAAGAGCACCTTTTATTGAAAAAAACAAGGTTTTGCGTTCTTTGACTTCCAATACGGCAAAACTGGAGTCCATCAAGGATTATATTT
Organism: [Clostridium] aminophilum; assembly: GCF_900101295.1. Taxonomy (GTDB): domain Bacteria; phylum Bacillota; class Clostridia; order Lachnospirales; family Lachnospiraceae; genus Clostridium_R; species Clostridium_R aminophilum_A. Next base: position 73,870 of record NZ_FOIL01000005.1, read on the forward strand.
CCATGCCGGCTCTCCCATACTATATATTCGGATCAAAATACATTATCGAAGTCAACAGTATGGATGAGACGGATTCCTACCGCAAATGCCGTAAATTTCACAAGAAAGATACCGTGATGGGGTGTATCCTGTTTCCGGAGCTGCTGAGTGAGGACGGAATCAATACGCTTTACTGTACGACTCCGGAATACAAGGATTACGGCAAGTTTAAATCTGAACTGGAGGAATTATGAAGGATTATCTTTTTTCCCACAAAACCAGAAAGGCCGATATCCTTCTTATGTTTGTGGTCGGCCTTCTTTTGATGATCTGTCTGCATTTCAGGGTTCCGATAGCGGAGGTTTTTTCCAAAACCAGGGAGATATCGCTGGGATATATCACCAGAGAATATAAGGGTCTTTATTATGTTATCGATAACGGTCATTCAAGAATCATGTGTTTTGATTCGGACGGGAAAGAGCGTTACTCGATCGTAGATCCAAGCGATAACGGATCGAGCGTTTTGTATATCGATGACTGTTTGATAACGGATGAGAATCTTTATCTGTCTGTCTCGGAATGGGATGGCATGCTGCTGGCCAGAGAACTGGTCATGAAGTATGATCTGGATGGCAATTATATCGAAAATGTCACCCAGAACATCTACGACGGCTATCAAAACAACAAACACTCCTTCTATGGTCTGACGGAAGATCAGGGAGCGCTTATGTTTGGCGAATGCATGGCCGATTCGGTCCTGATTCACCGCATTAAGGACGGAACGGATGAGGAAAAACGGATCCCTTATCCGGATGCCTTTGATTCGGTAAGCGATCTTGTCATTGAGCGTGATGCGATCTTCATCATGGACAAGAACGGTCAGATCAATCGTTTCGAAAAAAACACGTCTGATCTGATCTATACGACGGAGTGGGAAAATGAGGAAGACCGCATTCCGTACTGCATGGATGTCAAAAACGGTGAGGTATATTTTACAGATATCCGAAATCTGGAAGCGGTCAGGATCAATGGCGAAGATCAGAAGACCAGAGTGATGATCGAAGGTACCGATTCGCAGACGGTCACGGTATGTTCAGAGAATGATGATCTTTTGGTGACCAATTCCGATGGTATCCAGCGAATCGGAGAAAACGAAGCCCAATTCACGGAGATCCGAAAATCGGACGCCGATCTGGTAAGACAGTATGTATTTTTAGGCTGTTCGGTGTTGCTGTTTCTTGCCGGCATCCTGTTTGTTCTTCGACTGTTCATGGATGTTTCCGGCCTCAGATTTAATACCGCTAAGAGCGCTCCTTTTACGATTGTGATCGTCGGAGCGGTGATTTTAGCGGTACTCAGTACGACCCTGCTCAATGCGTTTCGTGATTCTTATATGGATAAGATCAGAGAGCAGCTGAGAGCCACAGCGCTGATTGTTTCGGAGAGTATTGATGAAGCCGATGTGAGCAATATCAAAAAGGCATCTGATTTCAATTCCGAATCGTATCTCAACCTGATTGACCGGATGGAAAGCGCTTTCCCGATGAACGTTGATTTCTACAGGACGGCTTACTGCAATATTCTGAAGCTGTCTGAGGACAGACAAACCGGTTACGGCATTGCCTATCTGGATCAGTCCATCGGTGTTTATTTTCCGCTCGATGAAGTCGAGTATGATGAGGTGAGAGAGGTCTATGACACCGGCAATGCGGTCTGGAACGATGCCGTCGCCGATGTCACCGGTACGTACCTGTCTGTAAAGGTGCCGGTCTACTCATCCGATCGGAATGTCATCGGGGCGGTAGCGGTTGGCGCCGATACCTATGTGGTATCGGATATGATCCAGCAGATGCAAAAAGATGTACTGTTTTCGATTGTCATCATCCTTCTGCTGCTGTGGGTAATGACCAGTGAGGGGCTTTCGTTCTTTTATCTGATCAGCCGCTATCGTGAAAAGAAGATGAAAAAGAGCGGGAATGCTGTGGTTCCGGTCCATCTGATCAGACTGCTGATCGTTCTGGTGTTTACGGCTTTCAATATGGTGTCGTCCTTCCTGCCGGTTTACATTTTAAAAAGATGTGAATTGTTTGCGGGGAGTTATGCCGGTCTGATCGCGTCGCTGCCTTTGACGGTCAATATCTTTGTTATGGGGATCATGTCACTGGTATCCGCAAAACTTGTCAGACGTTTTGGCATAAAGAAAATCTTTATGTTTTCCTGCCTGTTCGCTATGGCCGGAAATCTGACCATGCTGATACCGAACTATTTTACAATGGTATTGGGGCTGTTGCTGGATGGTATCGGTGTAGGTCTGATCTCCAACTCGATCTACATCATGCTGACTTACCTGAATGATAAGCAGGTTCGGAATGAATGTCTGAACAATTACAATTCCGCCAGCCTTTCCGGTATCAACATGGGTATGCTTTTCGGTGGTATTATAGCTACGACGCTCGCACAGAAATATGTCTTTGTCTTTGTGGCAATGACCTGGCTGTCGCTGTTCTTCTTCGCCGGATTCCTGGCAGGTAAACTGCAGGATATCATAGCGAGCGATGAGAATGCTGAGTTTACTGCGGACGCCAGACAGAACGTTTCAGGGTTTATCTTTCATAAGACGATCCTGTCGTTCTTTGTGCTGATCCAGAATCCGTATATCATCTTCAACAGCTTTGTGTTCTACTTTGTTCCGGTTTTTGCGGAAAGCATAGGATATAATGAAACGGTCATCTCTGTACTGCTGGTATTGTACTCGGAAGTAGCCGTACTGTTAGGTTCCCGCGTATGGGACAAGACGGAAAAGGCGTTTGGAGATTACGCGATCTATCTGGCGATCGGACTCAATGTTGTTGCGTTTGCGATCTTTGCGGCGCAGCCTGAACTTATCGGTATCATCATTGCACTGATCGTAATGGGCATCAGCGCTTCCTTCGGAAAGCCGACGCATCAGTCATTCTTCCTGCGGCAGAAACCAACGGTTGAATTCGGTCAGGACAATGCGATCGGTGTCTATAACTTTACCGAGAATATCGGTGAATCACTCGGCCCCGTCATCTTCTCAAGACTTCTGGGTGCCGGAGGTGTCACAAACATGTCTTTCCTGGCATGCATAAGCGGTCTGGGATTATTGCACTACATCATAAACAGAAAGGAGCTGGGCCATGGAAAATAAGAAGAAATCCATAAACAGAGCGTTGTATACCGGTACGACGGTACTGGTACTGGTTATCAGCCTTTTGATGGGGGCGTTCGGTTTCCGGTCTTATGTGGATACGGTCTTTCAAAAAGACCAGGCTTATCTGCGCGATATACTGAAGCTCACCCAAAAATATATCGACGGCGATGATCTGGAAAAATGCATCGAAACGAAACAGAAGAGCGAAAAATACGAATATGCTCAGAGTTTCCTTGACCAGGTTAAGGAGAACTATGATGATATCGAATACATCTATATCATTAAACCGCTGAATGCCAATGATTCCGACAACATTATGGATGTCATGGCCGGGATTACCGCGGAAGAAAAGGAAACAGATTATGATTTCTATTCCGTCGAACTGGGTAAACTGAACAAAGATGGTTATTCGGCAACCGTTGCCGGACAATATCTTAATGGTATGGACGCGAAAGACATTACGTATTTCGCCAACCACACCGAGTTCGGCTATGATTATACCGGCATGTTGCCGATCCGAAATTCGCAGGGAAAAGCGGTTGCCCTGTTGGCAATCGATATATCCATGAATGAAATCACAAAAGTCCTGATGACTTATGCGGTGGCAACGCTGGTTATGATGATTCTGATTGCTCTGCTGGCCGTTTATTTTGTCAACCGGTGGCTGAAGAATCGCGTCATTGATCCGGTGCTCAGACTCGAAAAAGTATCGGAAGCATTTGTGGAAAGCAGCCGCAGAGCGGAAATGCCGGAAGAGCTGGTCATCAACGACCCGGACATTCATACAGGGGATGAGATTGAATCGCTTTCCGTCGCGATATCGGACATGTTTGTCGGAATGAAGAACTATATGAGTTCCCTGTTAACGGTTACCAGGGAAAAGGAGAGGATCGGCGCCGAACTGGACGTTGCAAACAACATCCAGGCGTCCATGCTGCCAAGGATATTCCCGGCATTCCCGGATCACAACGAATTCGATATCTATGCGACAATGGATCCGGCCAAGGAAGTGGGCGGTGATTTCTATGACTACTTTATGCTGGATGATCATACCATCGGCCTGGTCATGGCCGACGTTTCCGGCAAGGGTGTACCGGCTGCATTGTTCATGGTTATTTCCAAGACCCTGATCAAGAATCGGTGTCAGGATTCCCGTTCTCCGGCTGAAGTTCTGAGCTATGTCAATGATCAGCTCAGCGAAGGGAATGACAGTGATATGTTTGTTACGGTATGGCTGGCTATCCTGGATATCAATACCGGAAAAGGTCTGGCTGCCAATGCCGGACATGAGCATCCGGCGATCCGGAGAAAAGGCGGCAAGTATGAACTGGATATCTATCGTCATTCTCCTGCCGTGGCAACGATGGAAGGTATGCGTTTCCGTGAGCATCCGTTTGAACTTAATCCGGGTGATTCTCTCTTCGTCTACACAGACGGTGTGCCGGAGGCAAATGATGAGGCCGGAAAATTCTACGGCACTGACCGCATGATCGAATGTCTCAATGCGGATCCGGATGCTGACGTTCAGAAACTACTGATCGATGTAAGAGAAGATATCAGAAAGTTCGCCGGAGAAGCGGAACAGTTCGATGATATCACCATGCTGGCCTTTGATTTCTGGGGACCGGATGGAAAACAGAAGTGATAAGACCGCAAGCCCTCACTGCCTTTTGACGGTGGGGGCTTGCGGTCTTTCCGCCATGCCGGGATGGGGCTTTACCATTCTGTCCGCAAAACAGATGTGAATCATGGGAGCAAAGAACCTTGACGGCGATTCATGCGTCAGTGTAAAATGAAATTTACTATGTATAAGTGTGCAAAAACCACAGAAAACTCTTCTCGGGTCCCACGACGCAGGGGCATCCGGGGGAAGCATACGGGCATAAAATGTGAATGAGAAAGGCGAATGGAACGTGAAGATTCTGGGAAAAAATCTCAAACAGATCCTTCCCGGCCTTGCTGCGGCCGGTGCCGCGGCAGGGGCGGCTTTTTATGCGCGTTCGGAATATGAGAAGAACCATTTTGTGACCGGAACCTATGTGATTCGATCGGAGAAGATCCGGGAGAAGGACCGGAAATTTATTTTTCTGACAGACCTTCACGAAAAGAGATTCGGCATTGACAATGCTCCTCTCGTCCGGGCGATCCGCCGGGAGGCACCGGACGGGATTCTGGTCGGCGGGGATATGGTTGTCTGCAGAAGAAGTGACGGCGGAAAACCGGTCTGTGAGGCGACGATCTCGCTTCTCCGGAGACTGGCGGAGGATTTCCCGGTGTGGTATTCCTACGGAAATCATGAGGACCGGATCGGGGAAACGGAGCCGTTTTTTGCCCGGCTCCGGGAGAGCGGCGTCCGGATACTGGACGATGAGAGTGAGAAAATCGGGAGCGATCTCCGGATTACCGGATGCCGCGTCGATGAGAAATATTACCGTCATGTTCTGACGATGCCGGAGATTGCGGCCGGTACCATTGAACGGCATGTCGGATCCTGCGGATCCTGGGACGGAGAAGAACGGTTTGAACTTCTGATGCTGCATTCGCCGCTCTTTTTAAAAGCGGCGGCAGCATGGGGCGCAGATCTTGTTCTGTCCGGACATTTTCACGGAGGAACCGTACGGATCCCGGCCATCGGCGGGCTGATGACACCGCAGTACCAGTTTTTCTGCCCTTACTGTGCGGGCGGATTTGAGGAAGGCAAAACCAGGATGATTGTGGGCCGGGGATTGGGCACGCATTCGGTCAACATCCGAATCAATGACATGCCGGAACTTTTGGTTCTGAAACTTGTGCGGGGATGACTATGGAGATATCGTATAAGCTCGACAATTTCGAGGGGCCGCTGGACCTTCTGCTGAAACTGATCGAGAAGAACAAGGTGAGTATTTTCGATATTCCGATCGAGATGATCACCGATCAATATCTGGAATACGTGCGGCAGATGCCGCAGGAGGATCTGGATCTTCTCAGCGATTTCCTTGTCATGGCGGCGACACTCCTTGCCATCAAGTCGAAGATGCTGCTTCCGGCGGAAAAGAAAGAGGAGGAAGAGGGCGATCCGAGAGAAGAGCTTGTCAAACGGCTTCTGGAATACAAGATGTACAAGTACATTTCGCAGGAACTGCGGCTGTATGAGTTGAATTCCGAAGACCGATTCTACCGCGCGCCGACGGTTCCGAAAAAGGTTCAGCAGTATGAAGCACCCATCGATCTGGATAAACTTCTGGCCGGGATCACGACGGAGCGTCTGAAACATGTGTTTCAGACGGTGATGAGAAGACAGCAGCAGTCCATTGACCCGATCCGAAGCAAATTCGGAACGATCCGGAAAGAGCCGGTCAGCCTGGAGGATACGGTGAAGCGGGTGCTGAGATATGCTCGAAAGCGGAGAAATTTCAAGTTCAGTCAGGTGATTGCCGAGGATCACGACCGCATTCATGTGGTGGTGTCCTTCCTCGCATTGTTGGAACTGATGAAAATCGGAAAGATCCGGCTGGTGCAGGAGAATCTTTTCGATGAGATGGATATCGAGACCATCGAGCCGGAAGGCGAGACGGATGATCTGGATCTGGAGGAATTGAGTGACTTTGACGGAGAATGAGAAGAACAAGCGCATCGTGGAAGCGGTGCTGTTTACGATGGGAAAATCGGTGGATCTCGCTCATCTGGCCGCCGCGATTGAATCCACCCCGAAGGCGGCGGAAAACGCGGTGACGGAACTCGCAAGGGAATACGATGAGCAGAACCGGGGAATGCAGATTATCCGGCTCAATGATTCCTACCAGATGTGCACCAGAGAAGAGTTCTACAACAATCTCATCACGGTGGTGAAGATCCCGAAGAAGCAGAATCTGACGGATGCCATGCTGGAGACATTGTCTATTGTCGCCTACCGTCAGCCGGTTACCCGACTGGAGATCGAGAAGATCCGCGGAGTCAAATCGGATCACGCGATGAGTAAACTCCTGGAATACGATCTGATCTACGAGGTCGGACGGATGGAGGCGCCGGGACGGCCGATGCTGTTTGCCACAACGGAGGAATTTCTCCGCCGTTTCGGCGTGTCCGGAAAAGACGAGCTGCCAAAGGTGCCGGAAGATAAGACAAAACTTTTTGCTCAGCAGGCGGCGGAAGAAATCAAGCTGGACGATCCGGAGATGATGGCCCGCGTTCAGGAGGAAGCGGTCAATCCGGAATTCGATGTGGTTTCGGAAGCAGTGAATGAGGACGGAGAGAACGATACCGGCGATCGGTTGGAGATCGCCGTGACAGAAGGGACAGAAGATGAAAATCAGAATTAAATATTTTAACGATAAAATTGAGAAACTTCGCTATATTGACGGAAAATCCGACTGGATTGATCTCCGGGCGGCGGAGGATGTCGTGCTGAAGAAGGGCGAATTCCGCGCGATTCCGCTGGGAATTGCCATGCAGCTGCCGGAGGGATATGAGGCACACGTGGTTCCGAGATCCAGCACGTTCAAGAACTTCGGAATTATCCAGACCAATCATATGGGCGTGGTGGATGAGAGCTACTGCGGAGACAACGATCAGTGGTTTATGCCGGTGCTGGCGGTGAGAGACACCGAGATCCATACGGGCGACCGGATCTGCCAGTTCCGCATCATGGAGCATCAGCCGAAGCTTGAATTTGAGGAAATGGAGCATCTGGACGGTGAGGACCGGGGCGGTCTGGGAAGCACCGGCAGAAACTGAGAACCGCATCCGGCATCGGAGGAGACAATGAGAAGACCAAGTGACAGCCGCAGAGACGGCGATGGAAGCAGGACAGGGATCATCGGAAGGGTGAAGCGGGAAGGCGCAATTTTTCTGACCGTAGGCATTCTTGCGCTGGGAGTGACCGGGTGCGGACCATCGAAAGAGGCAAAGGAACTCCGGCTGGCCGGAATTGAGGCGCTGGAGCAGGGAGACTGCGGTACGGCGCTGGAAAAGCTGGAGTCCGCGCTGGAAAGCGGAAAAGGAGCGGGAAAGGATTTCCGCATCGATACGATGCAGTATATCGCGGAGGCGCAGTACCGGTCCGGAGATTATAAGGCAGCGGCCGGCACACTGGGTGATCTGGTTTCACTGGACGGAGACCGGGCGGAATTCTGGTATTTGAAAGCGGCTGCAGAGGCGTGTGATTCGGACTATGAGCAGGCGCTGGCCGATCTGAATACCGCAGGCAAGAAGGATAAGAAACTTTCGAAGCTGACCACACCAGGGGCGGAAGATGCCATCCTGCTCACCGCGAAGGCTTTGGCGGAAGGCGGAGAGGCCGATACCGCGATGGAACTTCTGGACCGGTTTGCGGATAAGGCGGCGGAAGAAACGGCCCGTGATTTCCGGGTAACCAGAGGTTTTGTGTTTGAAAAGCGGGGCGAGTGGGCCAAGGCAGCCGAAACACTGGAGAGCGTGCTCAGGGATTACGGAGAAGACGAGTCAATTCGTAAGGAATATAACTTTGCACTGAGCAGAAAAGAAGAAAGCGAAGGATAATGGCTGAACTGATTGATATTGAAGAAAAGAGAGAAAAACTGATTCTCTGTGCGGTGTGCACGGGAGAGACGGCGGAGGCGGAGGAATCTCTGGATGAGCTGGCGGAACTCTGCGATACCGCAGGAGCGGTTACACTTGGAAGAGTGATTCAGAATCTGGACTGCCCGAGCAAGGCGACGTATTTCGGAAAAGGAAAGGTGGAGGAGATCCGTCTTCTGGCGCTTCAGCTCGGCGCAACCGGAATTGTGTGTGATGACGAGCTTTCCCCGGCGCAGCTCCGCAATCTGGAAGATGCGCTGGATATGAAGGTGATGGACCGCACCATGGTCATTCTGGACATTTTCGCGGATCACGCGATCACCAGTGAGGGAAAGATTCAGGTCGAGCTGGCCCAGCTCAAGTACCGTGCCATCCGTCTTACCGGCTTCCGTGATTACCTCTCCCGACTCGGCGGAGGAATTGGAACCCGAGGACCGGGTGAGAAAAAGCTGGAGGTGGACCGGAGACGGATCCATGACCGGATCGGTCAGCTGAAAGCGGAACTCAAAGATGTCGAGCGCCACCGGGAAGAATCCAGAAAGCAGAGAAAGAGCGGATATACGCTGAGCTGCGCGATCGTCGGATATACGAATGCCGGTAAATCGACGCTTCTGAATACCCTGACCGGGGCCGGAATCCTCGCGGAGGACAAGCTCTTTGCGACATTGGATCCCACCACGCGGGCGATGGAACTGGAGGGGGGACAGACGGTTCTTTTGACGGATACCGTCGGATTCATCCGAAAACTTCCGCACAATCTGGTGGATGCGTTCCGCAGCACACTGGAAGAGGCAAAATACAGCGACATCATTATCCATGTGGCGGACTGCACGAATCCTCAGGTGGAAGCGCAGATGCACACGGTATATGAAACGCTCCGGGAACTTGGAATCGGCGACCGGCCGGTTGTTACCGTCTTTAACAAGATCGACCGGGAAGGTGCGCCGGAAGTGATCAAGGATCTGAATGCGGATTATACGGTTCGGATCTCTGCAAAGACCGGAGAGGGCATCGATGAGCTGAAGGATATTCTGGGAATGATCATTCGATCCAGAAGAGTGTATCTGGAAGAGGTGTACGGATACAACGAGGCCGGCATTGTCCAGAAAATCCGGAAAAACGGCCAGCTTCTGAGCGAGGAGTATGCAGAGGACGGCATTCACGTTACGGCATATGTTCCGGCGGAACTGTTTGGCACACTGATCCGGAAGAACGACGGGAAAAAAGACGATTAAACGGGATTTCGTCAAAAAAATGAACGAAAAAAGCACCATTGCTTGATATGAACCGCATTTTATGGTACATATTGAAAATGCATATAGTGTTTCGCTTTAAAGGGGAAAAGAAAAATGGGTAGAGAAAAATTTGCGTCGCGCCTCGGATTTATTCTGATCTCGGCCGGATGTGCAATCGGACTGGGAAATGTTTGGAGATTCCCGTATATTGTCGGACAGTACGGCGGAGCAGCGTTTGTGCTGCTTTATCTGGCGTGCCTCGTGCTTCTCGGCCTTCCGGTCATTGTGATGGAGTATGCCGTCGGACGCGCGAGCCAGAAGAGCATCGCGCTTTCATTTGAACAGATCGAGCCGAAGGGATCAAAATGGCATATTTACAAATGGTTCGGCATGGCCGGTAATTATCTTTTGATGATGTATTACACGACCATCACCGGATGGCTCCTGTACTACTTCGTGAAGATGATCCGCGGTGATTTCAACGGTCTGGATTCCGAGGGAGTCGGAGCGCAGTTCACCGGAATGCTCGGACAGCCGGAGATCATGGTGGGCTTTATGATTGCGGCGGTGACGATCGGTTTTGCAATCTGTATGCAGGGACTGCAGAACGGTGTGGAGCGGATCACAAAGTACATGATGCTTGCGCTGCTGTGTCTGATGGTGGTTCTGGCGATCAATTCCGTTGTGATTCCGGGAGGAAAAGCGGGACTGGAATTCTACCTGAAACCGGATTTCGGAAAGATCCGAGAAGCGGGAATCGGCTCCGTCCTCTTTGCAGCGTTTGGACAGGCGTTCTTCACCCTCAGCATCGGTATCGGTGCGATGGCAATCTTCGGAAGCTACATTGGGAAGGAGAGAAGACTGACCGGAGAGGCAGTCAATGTACTTCTTCTGGATACATTTGTCGCATTCATGTCCGGTCTGATTATCTTCCCGGCCTGTGCGGCGTACGGCGTCGAGGCAAATGCCGGCCCGGGTCTCATTTTCGTGACATTGCCGAATGTTTTCAATCACATGCCGCTCGGACAGTTCTGGGGATCACTCTTCTTTGTATTTATGAGCTTTGCCGCGCTTTCCACGGAGGTTGCGGTATTCCAGAATATTGTATCGTTTGCGACGGATCTGACCGGATGCAGCGTCAAAAAAGCCTGCGCGATCAACTATCCGATTATTGTTCTGCTGTCACTTCCGTGCACGCTCGGATACAACGTGCTCAGCTTTATCCAGCCCCTCGGCGCGGGATCGACCGTTCTCGATTTTGAGGATTTCATCGTCAGCAACAATCTTCTTCCGATCGGAAGTCTGGTTTATCTGCTGTTCTGCACCGCGAACTTCGGATGGGGGTATCAGAACTTTGAGAAGGAAGCCAATGAAGGTATGGGAATTTCCTTCCCGAGATCTTCCCGCCTCTATGTAACCTATCTCTGCCCGCTGATCCTGATGTGCATCTTTGTTCAGGGATACATCGCAACGTTTGCGTAATCTGCGTAAGACGGGAATACAGAGATTGAACGATGCCGGCGGAAGCCGGAAGGCAAACGCACTGACAGACGAAAATAAGAATATGGATTTGAAAACACCCCGGCCGGGAAAAAGGCCGGGGTGTTCTGCTGTCAGGGAAGAGGGCGGAGATGATTTTTGGCGGTGGAATTCTGCGGTGGAATTCTGCGGTGGAAATACTTATTCGGTGTATTCGGAATCATGGATTTCGATAGCGATCGGATTCGAATCATGAGAGGACGAAAAAACGGATATTGATGATAGATAATATGATTGATTGATAATATCAGGACGAAAAAAGAAAGAGATTGTTAAAAAATAAATATAAACTTTTTCTGAAAAATGTCGATATAAACATAGCACATTCGAGTGTTCCGTATCATGAACTCTATTCCATATCGCGGAATTCTTAAAAACATTGTATCAAATTAAATACATCTTTCCTTGAGATGGAAGTTAACGTTACATTGTTAAAATTTTATTCTTATGTTATACTCAAATGTGCGTAAATATGCGATTTTTCTGCTTTTTCTTAGGGGGATGCAGAAAATACAGCAAGAAAAATCCAAAAAGAAAGAAGGGTTAATTGATGGGTTTGGCTACGTTTATTGGTGGCGTTCATCCCTTTGAGGGAAAGGAACTGTCCCAGGATCGACCGATCCAGGTTCTGGAGCCGCAGAAGGGCGAAGAGATGGTATTTCCGCTGTCTCAGCACATCGGAGCTCCGGCAAAACCGCTGGTACAGGTTGGCGACCGCGTTCTTAAAGGTCAGATCATCGCAGAGCCGGGCGGCTTTATCTCAGCTAATGTTCTGAGTTCCGTATCCGGTACTGTCAAGAAGATTGAACCGAGACTGGTTGCGAATGGTGCAAAGGTGAATTCCATCATCGTTGAAAATGATGGAGAAGAAGAGGCGATTGAGCACTTTGGAGAGGATCGTGATTACACGAAGCTTTCCAAGGAGGAGATTGTTCAGATCGTTAAGGATGCCGGCATTACCGGTCTCGGAGGTGCAGGCTTCCCGACTCATGTAAAGCTTGCTCCGAAGGATCCGAGCAAGATCGATTATGTAATCGTAAACGGCGCAGAGTGTGAGCCGTATCTTACCAGCGATTACCGTCTCATGATGGAGCAGCCGGAAAAGATTGTCGGCGGCGTAAAGGTTATGCTGTCTCTCTTTGAGAATGCAAAAGGCGTGATCGGTATCGAGAACAACAAGCCGGAAGCAATCAAGAAGCTGAAAGAGATGGTTAAGGATGAGCCGAGAATTGAAGTCTGCGAGCTTCTGACCAAGTATCCGCAGGGTGGTGAGCGTACGCTTATCAAGGCGGTAACCGGCCGTGAGATCAGTTCCGCAAAGCTCCCGGCAGATGCGGGCTGCATCGTTGACAACACCGATACCGTTGTTTCCATCTACAATGCTGTCTGTAAGACAACACCGCTGATCCGTAAGATCATTACCGTGACCGGTGATGCGGTTACCACACCTCAGAACTTCGAAGTTCGTCTCGGAACCAACTACCAGAGACTGGTAGAGGCTGCCGGCGGCTTCAAGACTCAGCCTGAGAAAATGCTCTCCGGCGGACCGATGATGGGACAGGCCCTGTTCACCATCGATTTCCCGGTTGCAAAGACTTCCTCTGCCCTGACCACTTTCACCAAGGATGAGGTTGCGGCAAATGCTCCGTCCGCATGTATCCGCTGCGGAAGATGTGTTGAGGTATGTCCGGAGCATCTCGTACCGGTTATGATGATGAAGGCTTCCGAGCGTCAGAACCTGGATGACTTCACCGCTCTGTACGGTATGGAGTGCGTTGAGTGCGGTTCCTGCGCATTTATCTGCCCGGCCCACCGTCCGCTCACACAGGCATTCAAGCAGATGCGTAAGGCTGTAGGCGCTGCAAGAGCAGCAGCAAGAGCAAAGGCTGCAGCAGAAGCAAAAAACTAAGGAGAGGTGAAGAATAATGGAAAAGTTTTATAATGTATCGTCATCGCCTCACGTTAGAAGCAAGACTTCTACGCAGAACCTTATGCTCGACGTGATCATTGCGATGATCCCGACCTCAATCTGGGGTATCTACCATTTTGGAGTGAACTCGCTGGTGATTCTCGTTGCGACTGTCGCAGCGTGCGTACTCACCGAGCTTGTATATCAGAAGGCAATGCACAAGCCGGTTACCATCGCGGACCTGAGCGCCGTTGTTACCGGTATGATCCTTGCCCTGAACATGCCGCCGCAGGTTCCGGTATGGATTCCGGTATTCGGCGGAGTGTTCGCAATCCTCGTTGTTAAGCAGCTTTACGGCGGACTTGGACAGAACTTCATGAACCCGGCACTGGCAGCAAGATGCTTCCTGCTGATTTCCTTTGCCACCTTCATGAACAACTTCTCCTTCTCCAACGGAGCAGCTTCCTTCGACTCCGTATCCGGTGCTACACCGCTTGCATCCCTTCGTGCAATTCACAAGGGCGCAGAGGCAGCTTCCGTATACAGCCTTCAGGATCTCTTCATCGGAAACACACCGGGAACCATCGGTGAGGTATCCGCTGTTGCACTTCTGATCGGAGGTATCTACCTCATTGTCCGCAAGGTAATCAGCTGGAGAATTCCGGTATGCTATATCGGAACATTTGCAGTTCTGACCTTCCTCTTCGGCGGCTTCAACGCAGAGTATGTTATCTCTGAGGTTTGTGCCGGCGGTCTGATCTTCGGTGCGTTCTTTATGGCAACAGACTATGTTACCAGCCCGATCACCGAGAAAGGACAGTACGTATTCGGAGCTGTTCTGGGTCTCTTCACCTGCATCTTCCGTCTGAAGGGTGCTTCTCCGGAGGGCGTTTCTTATGCGATCATCCTGAGCAACCTGCTCGTTCCGCTGATCGAGAGAATCACAATGCCGGTAGCATTCGGTATCGAGAAAGTTAAGAAGGAGGAGAAGAAGGCATGAACAAGGGAATCATTCATGACGCACTGGTCCTCTTTGCGATCACACTGATCGCTGGTTTCGCACTGGGCGCGGTTCACGAGGTTACACTCGCACCGATCCAGGCCTCCAAGAAGGCAGCGGCAACAAAGACATATCAGGAAGTATTTGCAGATGCAGCTTCCTTTGGCGACACGGTTGTTGTTTCCGATTCTGATTCTGCGGCTGCGGTTGCAGGCAATGATTTCGGCAAGGTTACCGTAAACGATTACATGGAAGCTCTCGATGCGAGCGGCGCGAAGATCGGATATGTTGTGTCCGCAACTTCCGGCGACGGTTACAAGGGCCCGATTCAGGTTGCTGTCGGAATCAATAATGACGGACAGATCACCGGTATCGGCTTCCTGACCATCGATGAGACACCGGGACTTGGTATGAAGGCAAAGGATCCGGAATTCAAGGATCAGTTTGCAGGCAAGGATGCACAGTTCTTTGAACTTTCCAAGACCGGCGCTTCCGCTGACAATCAGATCAACTGCATCAGCGGTGCGACCTTCAGTTCCAAGGCAACCATGAACGCAGTAAACGCAGCAGTCGCATTCAGCAAGACGCTTGCGAAATAATAAGGGAGGGAGAGAAAAATGAATAAATACGCAGAACGTATCTATAACGGCGTATGGAAAGAAAATCCGACATTTGTTCAGATGCTCGGACTCTGCCCGACCCTTGCGGTAACCACATCCGCTATCAATGGCGTCGGCATGGGCGTATCCAGTACGGCCGTTCTGGTTCTCGCGAACCTGCTGATTTCAGCACTCAGAAATATGATCCCGGGCCGTGTTCGTCTTCCTGCCGAGATTGTAGTCGTAGCATCTCTCGTAACTGTCGTAGATATGCTTATGGCAGGTTTCACACCGGCACTGTACTCCGCACTTGGTCTGTACATTCCGCTGATCGTAGTTAACTGTATCATCCTTGGCCGTGCAGAGGCTTATGCGATGAAGAACTCTCCGATCCCGTCTCTCTTTGACGGTCTCGGAATGGGTATCGGATTTACGTTCGGTCTTGTTGCTCTGGGCGCACTTCGTGAGCTCTTCGGCGCAGGTACCGTATTCGGTATTCAGGTAATGCCGGCCGGCTTCACACCGATCTCCATCATGATCCTTGCACCGGGCGCATTCTTCGTGATCGCAGTACTCACTGCACTTCAGAACAAACTGAAGGCACCGAGCGCAACCAATGTCCGTGAAGACGGTATGACCGGCGACGGCATGGCTGTTACAGGTTTCAAGGCACACAGCGACAAGCCGGATATGGCAGAATAAGGAGGGGAGGATAAATTATGAATTTACTTATTATCGCGATTACCTCCGCACTGGTTTCGAACGTAGTCCTGAGCCAGTTCCTTGGTATCTGCTCATTTGTCGGCGTATCCAAGAGCCTTAAGAACTCCGCGGGTATGGGCGGCGCCGTTATCTTTGTAACCTTTATCGCTTCAACCGTTGCAGCACTTCTCTACAAATTCGTTCTCAGCCCGCTGGGGCTGGATTATCTGAGAACCATCGTATTCATCCTGGTAATCGCTGCTCTGGTTCAGATCGTTGAGATGTTCATGAAGAAGACCATGAAGAGCCTCTACAACGCTCTCGGTGTATATCTTCCGCTGATCACCACAAACTGTGCCGTACTTGGTGTGGCAATCTCCAATGTTAACAACGGATACAGCTTTGCTGAGAGTATCGTGAACGGTGTCGGCACCGCAATCGGCTACCTCATTTCCATCTGCCTGCTCGCAGGTATTCGTGAGCACCTTGAGGGAAATGACGTTCCGTATTCCTTCCAGGGAATGCCGATCGTTCTGGTAACTGCAGGTCTGATGGCGATTGCATTTTTCGGATTTTCCGGATTACAGCTGTAAAAGGAGGAGACGAAAATGAATACAGTGATGATCATTACTTCCATGCTGGTAGTTGCAGCAGTCGGAATCGTCGTTGGTTTCGGTCTTGGAATCTTCGGTGAGAAGTTCAAGGTTGAGGTCGATGAAAAAGAAGCAGCAGTTCGTGAAGCTCTTCCGGGCAACAACTGCGGTGCCTGCGGTTTTGCAGGATGTGACGCGATGGCAAAAGCGATTGCGTCAGGTCAGGCAGCAGTAAACGGATGTCCGGTCGGCGGTGACGGAGTTGCGGCTCTGATCGCGGATATCATGGGCGTTCAGGCGGAAGCGGCAGATAAGAAGGTTGCATATGTAAGATGCTCCGGCACCTGCGATGCGACCAAGGCAAAGTATAACTATTCCGGTATCAAAGATTGCCGTATGGCGACCGTAGTTCCGGGTGCCGGCGATAAGGCATGCAGCGTTGGATGTATGGGATTCGGTTCCTGCGTTCAGGCCTGTGAGTTTGACGCAATCCACGTGGTTAACGGCGTTGCCGTTGTCGACAAGGATGCCTGCAAGGCCTGCGGAAAGTGTATCGATGCCTGCCCGCAGAAGCTGATTCAGCTTGTACCGTACAAGCAGGATACTTTCGTTCGCTGCGTGAACAAGGACAAGGGACCGGCTGTCAAGGCGGTATGTTCCAACGGATGTATCGGATGCACGCTCTGCACAAAGCAGTGTAAGTTCGATGCGATCCACATGGATGGCGGCGTAGCAGTCATTGACTACTCCAAGTGTAAGAACTGCGGTCTCTGTGCTGCTGTTTGCCCGGCAAAGGTTATTCAGCATCCGAAGGCTGAGCAGCTTCGCGAGGCAATTGCAAAAAAGAAAGCAGCAGATGCTGCAAAGAAGAAAGCAGAGCTTGAGGCTGCCAAGGCCGCAGCGGCTGCTGAGGCTCCGAAGACAGAGGCATAAGGTTTCTGACGGAGAATATAATATGTGTTTTAAAACGGCCCCCCGGGATTCCCGGGGGGCCGTTTTTCTTTGAATAGGATTATACTTGATGAATCTGCAGCGGCGCGGCAGGCGGCAGTTAGGATATCATTATGGCGACCGGATGCACCGCCGGTACGTATTTTGCGGTGGGATTTGAGTATTTCGGTCCGGAAGGGAAGAAATGAGTGAGGACTTCTGAAGTATGAAACAAAGCGCCCGCCGTTTTGGGTTATGCCTTGTTGTGGGCGAAGCACGAAGCGGTGGGCGCGTTTTTGTTCTATTGTGTGGAGTACGAAACTTCGCACTGTTTTGTCATTCTGTGCGAAGTACGAAGCAGAGGAAACTTTTCAACACTATTTTGCGTGATAGATTTTCATGTCCAGCATATGCTCGCTCTTGGCGATGACCGTACTCGCAACCACATCGCCGAGACAGTTGCTCATGCAACGGAACATTCCGCAGAGAGGATCAATTCCCATGACCAGGCCGATCGCTTCCATCGGAACATTGATCTGCGTGAGCAGAACGGAAAGACAGATGAGGCCGGAACCGGGGATGCCGGCGGCTCCGACGGAAAGAATAAGAATCGTCAGAACCATGGAAAGAAGTGCTCCGGCGGAGAGTTCGACGCCGTAGATTTTTGCAAGGGCAAGTCCAAACACCGCAAGATGGACGCAGGTTCCGTCCATATTCAGCGTTGCGCCGAGAGGAATTGACAGAGAGTAGATCTTTTTGTCAATTCCTATTTTTTTCTCACAGGCGTCCATGTTGATCGGAATGGAGGCATTGGAAGATGCCATGGAGAACACCTGAAGCATATAAGGAGCGTATTTCCGGACGAATGGGACCGGGTCCATTTTTCCGATGATGACCATCAGGATACAGTAGCACACCATCATACAGAGGAGTCCAAAGAGAAACGTCCCCATGATTTCGAGAGCGGACAGGAGTGTCCGGATTCCCGGAGTGAGGATGAGGGACATGATGGAACAGAAGATGGCAAGCGGCATCATTTTTATGATGAGGGTTGTGATCTTCAGGAAAAGATCATTGCAGGCCTGAAAGAGATCCTTCAGCGTCTCCGAATACTTTCCGATCAGGTTGGTCGCCACGCCGCACAGGACCGCCATAAAAATCAGCTGAAGCATATCCGCTTTCAGAAACGGATCGATGACATTGGAAGGGATGATGCCGATGATGGTATCCCGAATAGAGACACTTCCCGAGCCGGAAGGGAGCGAGGACACATTCGCGATCAACGAGGAAGTAAGAGATGCGTCGCCGGGCTTAAAGATCCAGAACGACGTAAGGCCTACGAAGATGGACAAAACGGTGGTGAACAGGTAAAATCCGATGATCTTTCCGCCGATCCGGCCGAGGGCGGTGAGGTCAGAAAACTGGACAAGACAGGAAATGATGGAAAAAAACACCACCGGTGCCACGATCATTTTCAATGCATTCATGTACATGGTCTTTACGGGCTGCAGAACGAGATGGTTGATCGAGGCATTCACATCTGTAGGAATAAAAGAAGAGAACAAAAGTCCCAGAAGGACAGCCGCCGCCATTGCGCCGAGGGTACGGAACAGAAAGGCGTTTTTCGAGCGGACGACGGTCATCTGAATGTAGTTGACACCGTTTTTGTGACGGTATTTCAGACCTTCTGAATAAGATCCGAGAATGATCTGACGAAGGGTATCCTGAACGTCGCTGCTGGGAATATTCTCCAGAGAGAGGGCATCGGAAGACATGGACTGCTCCAGCGCATACTCTTCTCCGGCGGCATGAAGCTCGATCGTCACCGTGCCGAGCATTCCCCGGATGGTAAGGTCGATATAGGGATCCCCTTTTTCCTCAGGATCAGATTTGTGACCGATCAGACTGGCCGCCGCTTCTTCGGCGGTAAGCGCCGCGCGGATCAGCTCTTTCTTTTTGATTCCGTACTGATCAAGCGTGCTACGGACAAAATCAACGAGTTCTTCGATGTGTTGGTCATCCGCGATAAATCTCTTGTATGCTCTCATGTTCACCTCTCATCGGTTTTGTTTTTTGACAGGATAACAGGTTAAATATATGGAAATTATATCATGAAAAAGATTCGAGAGATTCCATGAATTCAATCGGATAGACCGGTGAGCGAGGCTGAAAATGAAGATATTAAAGATAATAAAGATATCAGAATATGTTACACTAAGAGTGATCGGAAACGGGCTGGATTTCCGGACCGTTTTGACCGATCAAACGGGTGGGACCCTACCGGTAAAACAGGCCAAAACATAAAACATATCTGAAGGAGGAAAAATGATGTTTCAGTATGTATGGCCAATTTCTCTGGTGATCCTGTCCAATGTGGTGTATCAGATCTGCGCAAAGTCTGTGCCGAAAGAACTGAATCCCTTCGCGGCCTTGACGGTGACGTATTTCATCGGAGCCATGGTCAGCGCGGTTCTGTTTTTTGCGGTCGGAAAGAACGGTTCCCTGATCCGGGAATACGGAAAACTGAATTGGGCTCCGTTTGTTCTGGGGCTTTTTATTGTCGGCCTGGAAACCGGATGGATCTATGCCTATAAAGCCGGCTGGCAGGTCAGTTCCGGCTTTATTGTTCAGAGCTCAGTCCTTTCAGTTGTATTGCTTGCGGTTGGGTATTTCCTGTTCCATGAGACGATTACCTGGAATAAAATCGTCGGCGTCGTGATCTGCCTGATCGGGCTTGGGTTTATCAACTACAGATAACGTGATTCTCAGTAGAAAGTCTGGAATTGATCCGGGAGTGGAAGTCCGTTTGAGAAGGCTGTTTGCTTGCGGATGAGCAGATCAGAATCCCGGCGATCATAACGATGGTGCCGGCGGTCATAAAGGAAAACATCAGAATTCTGCCCGCCCGCTGCATCTCCTTTGGCTTGGGATCCTCGGCAGTGCCGGAAAGAACAAGCCCCAGCGCTGCACCGATATAAGAAAAGATAAAGCCTCCGGCAGCAAGCGCGAACCCATCCATGCGTATTTCGGCGATCGGATGAAAGGCCTGGATAAGAACAAATGTCATTACGGCGAGTATCATGATCACGATCGGTTCCATGATTCGACAGGTGCGCAGCGTATATCGCGCCTGTCTGACCAGTTCCGGATTGCGGCAGAGTTTATCATCGTTCAGAATGGCCCGGTTTCGGCCGGCAATATTCAGAAGGATGAAGCCCCAGACGGAAGCGACAATAATCCACGGGATACAGAAAATGATTTCAAACATGATTGGTGATACTCCTTCCAGCTGTACAGAGCGTTGTTTTGCCTCGGGCACAGCAACTTTGATTATAGTACGGAGGTCCAGACTTGTCATCCGGCGGAAGAGATACGTAAGGATCGTGAAAACCTGTTGGACAATGAGGAAATATTGCTATGAATTTAAAAATAAGCAGATGGATATTAAAGGTTTACGGCGTTCTTGCTTTACTGTGTGGTGCTTTTAGAAGCGTTTTGGGCGTAACAGGAACTATCGGTTTTCGCCTGCTTGCCGGCAAAACAGCGGATGTTACGCTGTTTTCTGTCATTTTTTTAGGCGCTGCGGTGTGGAGTATTTCGGGAATCATCGGCATGACAGACAGAATGGTACCGGGATAAATATGAGAATAGCAGGCGATCATAAGACTTGCTCTGCATTTTATCGATGATGCAGAAAGATAATCGTTTTTTGGGGGGAAGAGTTGAATATCAAGGAAAAGCTACTGGGGTATGGTAAGAAAACAATAACGTTGGATGATATTAAGAATATTTTGAAAATAAGCTTAATGGATGAACAGAGAGCGTATGAACAGATTTCAGAAATGATAATGGAAGAGATTATTGAACCGGTCAGGTCGTCAGGTAAAAACGGTAATATCCGCTATCCACTGTACAAAAAATACAGGATTTTGGTTAAAGAGGAAGGTGATCAAGAAATCATAGACGAAATCAAGCGGCTCCATCCTCTTCTGCTAAGGAGCGGGTATTTATCTGCCAACCCTATGGAATTCCATAGGAATAGAGACGTTGCGGAAGGCCTTAGTGCCTATCTGTTTAGAGATAATGACGAGACTTTTGTATCCAGAAAAGAGCGCTCTTTTGAGATATTCGGACATGAAAAAACACTTGATGACGGTCAGGTTAAAGCTTTTTTACGTAAGCTGCAGATTGCCGAGTCAGAGCTGAGATTCTATGATACACCCGAGTACTGCTTTCATGATTATATCCCCGTCAGAAGGGACCACATGGTGCTTCTTATCTGTGAGAACAAGGATATCTGGTTTAATATCCGAAGGCGTATGTTTGAGGATGAAATAAGGAGCCTGTTTGACATAGCAATTGATGGCGTGGTTTATGGCGAAGGCAACAAGGTATCTGACAGAACAGGAGCTCTTGAAGAGTATGTTAAGTTCATGGGAAATCCGGATGTAAAATTCTTATACTGGGGAGATATAGACAGAGAAGGTTTTGACATATTCAGAAGAACGAAAGATGCCAATGAAAGGCTTGATATATCTTTATTTGTGCCCGGATATAGAAAAATGATAGAAAGAGCAAGGAATATAGAACTTGAGGATAGTCCGTCTTCCAAGAAACAGGGCATGCGTTTTGACGATCTGCTCAAAGATTTTTCACCCTCAGAGCAGGAATTCTTGATAGACATATTTGAGAATAACAAGCTTATTCCTCAGGAAATAATATCGTATAAGTATTTGAGAGACGGTATCTTCAATGATGTGGAGGTGAAGCCAGATGCTTCGTTCTGACATAAAAGAGATGCTTTCGGATTTTCAGAACAGAATGAAGTTTATTGATATCGTCAGGAGTATTACTGTAACAAGTTATCCGGATGAGATAAAGAAGATGTTTCGTGGAGACTACGATTATATCAATAATCTTGTTGTTGCGGTTCTTTTGTATATCAAGGAGCGTACTCTGAGTGACAGGCAGTCATGCACACTCAAGGATATCGCCGGATTTCTTGACAGCATAATCCGGATTGTCCCTGACGGATATGAAATTGACACGTATAAACTTGCCGGTTTCATTGTGGTTAATGTTCTTCAGAATAACGGGAAGCTCATTGAATACAATACATTCTATGCGGATTCCGAAAGTTTCAGGAAGATGCCAATCCGCCTTGTCAATGAGGAAAAGGGTTCCTACCATCTGACAGACGATGTTTTTGACTTCCTTTACAGATCGAAAGAGATAGAGTCTGAACTGGATTATTCTGTTACGCGCTTTAAGATGCAGGAATACATGAAGCGTAAGAATTATTCAGAGGCACTCTCCCAGAGTAGGGAACTGGTTGCACGGCTCCGCAATATGAGTCACAGCATGGATGATTTCATTTTGAGATGCCGTGAAAATATCGCAAAGATAACGGTGGATGAGTATGAGAGAATTGTAGGGCAGTTCAGAAGCCTTATGTTTGATGAGCAGAAAGAGCTGGAGGAAATACAGAAGAATGCCCGTAAGGAGGCAGAGGCGATAAGAAGCGCTCTGGATAATGGCGCAGACACTGAAGAAGCCAGGAAGAACCTGAAAGCCCTGAATGAAATCAATAAAAATCTCGATATTACCATATTGGAGCAGCGATCCCTCATAAATGCAAAGAGTTCTGTATCGGAAAGCTATAAGCAGATGCTTCGGGACAGTTTTGTGATAAAAAGTTTTGATCGTATGAACTTTGAACAGGATATCATGGTGAAGCTGAGAAAGATGGGAGATGGTCTGGGGGATGCTGTACACACAATCATGGAGCCGCTGCTTAGTCCGGAATTTGATAAGAAATTCAGTATCGAAAACTTCTATGCAGCCTGCGGAACTATCAGTAATGAGGAAGAGGACAAGGGACTCAGCATTGATGAAACTGATATAAAAGCTGAGGAAGCGGGAAAAAAGAGAAACGAAATATACATGGAGATATGCACGGCGTTTTTTGCATTCCTTCAGAAGGAACGTTTTTTTGAGATAAAAAAGTTCATAAGATCCCTGTCAATGGATGAGCTTATGAAATGGAATAAGGAAAGTGCTCTTCCCAATACACTTATGACCATATACCAGAAAAAGGAGATTGATTTTGAGACGCTTCATGATGATGGGACCCTGTTTGCAAAAGAACCCCTGGGCGAGTTTGACCTTCTCTGGGTTCTCAGCAATATGCCACAGGATTATCTGAAAGTGAAAAAGATAACATTTTCTACATCTGACCAGAAATTCGAATTTACGGTAGATGATGGGGAAAAGCAGGTGACAATAGAAATGACCAATTTTACAGTTGAGGTGGAGCGATGATGAAAAGTGCGCTTAAGCTCTATCATCAGCTTATGAAAAAAGGCTGGATAGATCGTGATGATGACGGCGTATTATGGGGATTTGTAGAAGACTCGGAAGCAAGGGACGAGCTGGATCAGATGGGGGCTGAACTTGGGTTTGAAATAATTCCTGCACAGAACCGGATTTATATGGTACCGACTCAGGACAACGACCTGTTTCTAAAAAACAATATTGATTACAGATCTGATATCAAGGCAGGTAATGATGTAAGGACAAGAGACCTGTACCTGCTAAATTATCTTGCTATTTACATTTTATATATATTCTTTAAGGGTGAAGGGGCAGAGACACTTGTCAGAGATTTTATCACAAAGGAACAACTTATCAAGGAGTTCACCGATCACTGTATCCGTGTGACACAGAAAGGTGTGGATGGTGAGGATAAGGAAGAAGACTTCAGTGATAGCTTTTTTATGCTGGCAGAGGACTGGCTCGGTAAAAAGGAAGGAGATCCTTCAAGCAGAAGGGTAGATGACCGATACGGCATTGTAAATAAAATCCTTCTTAAGTTTCGGGCAGATGATTTATTTGTAGAGGGCGAAGATGGAAGGGTGGCTCCAACAAAGAAAACAAAAGATCTTATGCCATATGTGCTCAGAAAAGAGCGCGCTCAGATGATTAATGCATGGATTGAGGGGGATAAACATGCCACAGATAAATAAGATCAGGATTGTAAACTTTAATTATAATGATGGCAACCGTTTTATCCCAGATGAATTATATGATCTTTCATCAGATAAGGGAGAGGCGCTTAATTCGCTTTTTAACCTGAATAATGGCGGAGGCAAGACCGTCCTGGTCCAGCTTATGATGCAGCCGGTGCATCCGAGGGCCATGGCAGGCGGAAGACGTATTGAGGATTATTTTGGCCGCCCGGGAGATCATTCTTTTGTACTTGTTGAATGGAATCTGGACGGAAGTGATGATAAGCTCCTGACCGGTATTGCCATAGCCGGAAGTGCCAGCGAGAATAATGACGAAAATTCAAGAGGAAATATCATCCGGTACTATACCTTTAAGACTGTTTATGAAAACAGTTATTCTTCCTACAGCATATCGGCGTTAGAACTTTCAAAAAATGAGAATGGAAAGTATGTGCCGGCACCGTTTAACTATGTAAGGGACAAAGCCAAAAACAGCAGAGGTGTTTTGGAAGATTATTCCTCGGATGAAAGCACGAAATGGACAAAGGCGCTTTCCGAATATGGCATTTACAGATCTGAGTGGGAAACGGTAATAGAGGCGCTTAACAAAGATGAAGGCGGATTGAACCAGTATTTTGATGAGGCAAAAACATCGGACAAACTGATTTCAAAATTCTTTATTCCGGCAATTGAAAACAAAATGAAAAGTGTGGCTTCAAGTGGAACAGATTCATCTCTTGAAACTATGCTGATCAACTATGCAAAAAGGATCTCAGAGAAAGAAGCGGTCATTAGAGAACGAGATACAAACAGAAGACTGATCGCAGAATTGTCAGACCTCGGTCAGAGGAGTGACGATCTGTATACAGTCGGGGAAAACTTGTCAGATAGTATTGGTGAGGCCTGCGGTTTTAAGGCTTCCGTTGGAAGAAAGATTGGGAATATCGATGAAAGCCTGTCTGGAACCGTGGAGGAACTCCAACGCGTAGAAGCCAAGATCAGACATATAGAACACGAGGAAAAATCCAAAGAATATTACGATGCCGGTGGTGAGCATGAGGCTGCGGTTCATGCTCTTTCGGATGCAAAAGAAGCTCTTGATCAGGCAAGGGAAGAATCAAGAGTAAAAAAGCATGACGAAGATATTCTGCAATCAGCAAGGCTTTATCGGCAGATTGTAGAGGCAGACAGTCAGATAACCGCATATAAGAAGCTTATCGAGGAAAAAGAAAATGATTCTGAAGACGCGGAAACTGTGGGGAAGCTCAAATACTCCTGCATGGTGAAAGCAAAACATGAGAGTGAAATCCTGTCACAGAGTATTTCGGGGGTGGATGATCAGCTTCAGATCAAGAATGATGAATTGCGTGACAGCAAGGCTGAAATGGAACGTGCTGAAGTGCTTTTGAACGACGAAAAGCAGAATCATGCACAGATCACTGCCAATCTGAATGCCTCAAAAGATAGTACTGATACCAAAGTTAAGACGTTAAGAATCGAAGCTGTAAGAATGCTGGATGGATTCTATTCTGAAAAAGATATAGATGATGAGCGCAGTAAACAGGCTGAAGATAGAGAAAAAGCTGTCGTCTTTATAGAAAAACTTCAAAATGAGATAAAGGCTTTGGATGACAGGAAAAATGAAATCCCGGGTGAATTGGCTGATGTAAAAATTGAATATGGTAGGCTGTCAGGGGAGAAAAAAGCAGCGGAGGATGCGCTTTCAGAATACAGAACATTACTGGACTTGCTTGAATCTGTTTGTAGTAAATACAGTCTTGAGAACAGCGCTGTTTTTTCCGGAAGATTAAAAAGTGTACTGCTGGAAGAAACAGAGATGAACGGAGCAAAGCTTAGAAAGCTTCAGCAGGACAAGCAGTCTTTGAAAGAAAGGCTTAAGGCAGCAAAAGAAGGCCATGTTCATATTCTGCCTGACATCCTGAAATATGTTCTGTCTACAGGGGTATACTGTCAGACCGGTGAAGAATATATTACCGGGCTACTGGAAAATAGTGCCATTACTCAGGAAAAAGCCGGGGATATTATGGAAAGGCATCCGGAATTTGCATTTTCGCTTCTTTTCAATAATGAAAAGGATATGGAAAAAATGTTATCTGCAGGTAATGTGGAATGGCTTCCCGCTTCTGTTCCGCTATTTACCATGGCGCAGGTGAACGCCTTTATGTCCGGAGATATGGACAGAACTTCATTTCTGGCAGCATTTGACAGAGCGTATTTTGCTGACAGATCAGGCTACTGCGAAAGATTGGAAAATGAAATACGTTCCAAGGAAGAAAACCTGCAGCGCTTTAGCGAAAGACTGCGTGACAGCGAGGAAGAGAAGAGACTTGCAGACCAGTTTGATTATCCTGAGGACTGGAGTTCTTTGCAGGAAAAAGTGATTGCTGAATTGCAGGAGAATATTCTTGATTTGGAGAGGAGAAGAAAGGCGCTGAAAGAGGAACAGGGCAGAATAAAAGAAAGGATTGATAAACTTAAGGATGACTTGAGTCGTGAAGAAAAGCTTTTGCAGGAACTTACCATGTGGTTTGAGTCATTTGCAGAACTCAGCATAATGATCGCTAAGGAAAACGAGTGGTACACAAAAGCGCAGGAAGCATATGTTGCCCTGAAAAAAGCAGAAAGCTCATATAAAAAGACATGTGAGACAGTGATCAAATGCCGGGATGAGCTGACATCATTGGATAATGACCGTAAGCAGTATGCTGATCATTTGGCTAAAGTCCGGGTTGTTTTAGAGAATACCAGTAATGCAAAGGAAACGGAACTTGCAGAAGGCACTTTGGAAGAGCTGTATTCGCAGTATCAGACGCTTTTGGGGAGTCTGAGTGAAAGCCTTGAAATTCTCAAGATCAGCCTTGACAAAGCACAGCAGGAAAAAGCCGAACATGAAAAAGAACTTGAGGATTATGGGTGCGATCAATCCGAATATGAAACGGTTCATTTTTCAACGGAAGCCCTTAAAAATGCGAAAGACGCAGTAAGATTTGCTTCTGAGAAAATGGAGAAGGCACAGTCCATATTTGGTGCATGCAATGTAAAAGTGGCATCGGCCAGGCAGAGATTTGATGCCGCAGGAAAAGCGCTTGAAGACTTTGACGGGATTGCGCTCCCGCAAAGTGAGATAGGAGAAGATTTCAAAAACCGGGTAAAGGCCGCAAAACTGGAGATAAAGCAGTTAAGTGAAAGGAAGGAGTCTCGTGAGCGTGAAAAACGTTCACTGGAGAGAATTTATGATCGCGTAGGAGATGTCTTAAAGCCGATTCAGTTCGGAAACATAATAAAAACAGTGACATTATCCGAACAACCGGATGTCCAGTGGGAGTCCATACATGAAAATCTTATTCATGTGCAGAAGACCTTCATGGATCAGAAAGAAAAACTGAACAGCAGAATAAGAACAACTGTGGCAGAGTTTAAGGACATAGCTCTTTCTGAAATAGTCAATAAGCTTGGTGCGATCGGTGAGATGCTGGATGATTCAGGGATGAAGGGAGACCGGCTTTATACGGTTAGCGAGAGTATCAGCACAATGACAGCCTCCATAGAGAAGATTAACAGCAGGATTGAGACTGATCTCAGGGAGATTGAAAATGACTTTAATGACATCGTAGACCAGTGCATGAACCAGGGGAAGAGAATGTACCTGGATCTTCGCATGATAGCAGCCAGCTCCAAGGCTCATATTTTTGAGGGTAAACCTCAGACACAGATGGTGAAAATGGATCTTCCTGAGGAAAAAGAAATATCCGGGGAAGCGTCAAGAGTATCTATAAAAACGGAGATTGAGCAGGGGGCGAATGAGATCAAAGAACTCCTTGGAGGCGGTGCTGATGAAAAGCAGATACAAAAGCGCGCCAGAACGATCGTTTCAAGTGAGCGGCTCCTTCATAAGTACATACGCCAGGAATCTATAAAGATCAAGGTTTACAAGATAGATATGAACAGCGCCAACTCTGTATATAAAGGCTGGGAGGAAACTCTGACACAGAGCTCCGGTGCCGAAAAGTTTGTGGTATTTTTCTCTGTGGTATTGACGCTCATGAATTATACAAGGTCATCAGCAGGGCTTGTCAGCAAAAATGTTAAGAGTGTTCTGATCCTTGATAATCCGTTTGGAAAGATAACCTCAGCGCATCTTTTAAAGCCGATGTTTGATATCGCAAAGCACTTCAATGTTCAGCTGATCTGCCTGTCCGACATCAATAAGAGCGATGTTGTAGGTTGCTTTGACTGTGTCATCAAACTTGTCATAAAAGCACAGAGCCTCTCGAACTTTGAAATCATGACACATGAGGGAAATGAGAGGATTGAGCACGGCTACTATAAGATCATGAACGGGCAGATGAGCTTGTTTGGATGATAAAGGCTTTTTATCGGTCAAAACATAATTCGCAGAAATAGAGGTTTTTAATTAAGATGATAAGAGTTTTTATTCGTTTGCCATGGCAACTGATTCCACGAATCTCTTAAAGTCAGTAATAGCAAGGCTTGTGGGGGTTTTTAGGTGGATTTGTAACCCACTTTTAACCCGGGCAGTTTTTGTGCAAATGTTACAAAGTAACAAAATGACAGTGATTTTGGAGATGTGACATACAATTACATATGACGAAGCGCACTTAATCTTAAGTGTGCTTCGCTACCAATAAACAACCCCATCGGGACGTGTCAAAAGCAGTAAAGATGTGCTGGAGTTTGACGCGGTCTGGTGGGGTTGTTAGTTGTTTAAATATTTACGAGAAATGATAAGCAAATTATGAATCATATAAGTTGCCGATTCGTGCAAATTTGTTGCTGATTGAAAGTGTTCGCGTCATAGAATATAATAAAATAATGAGTTTTTATTGGATTACGGAGGTTTGATATGAAGGATATTAAAAAAGATCCATTTGAGGAATATATAAAAAATCTTCCTCCTACAAGAAAAGAACTTGGACAAGCTTGGCAGGCTGCGATTGGGTTGCAGGATGTTGATGGATTAAAACCATCTGAATACTTGTACGAGACTGCAAAAAAGAACATTGACGGTGAAATCTCTGTAGATGAGGCCGGAGACTTGATTAATAGTTATTACGAGAGTAAAGATGGTCGTTCTGAGGTGGAGACGCGTACAGAAGAGGCTGATAAGGTGTCTGCAAGAATTGCAAAAATCTTATCTGAAAAGGCATTTACGTTTTCACCTACACAATATTTATCGATTCATCGAGAGCTGTTCCTTGGTATTTATTCCCATGCAGGAAAAATCAGAGATTATAATATCACGAAAAAGGAATGGGTCCTTGATGGAGATACAGTTTCTTATGGTGGAGCTACTGAACTTCGAGAAACGCTGGATTATGATTTTTCTCGGGAAAGAGATTTTCGCTATAACGGTTTAACAATGGATGAGGTGATTCATCATTTAGCGGTTTTTATTTCCAGACTTTGGCAAATCCATGTGTTCGAGGAAGGAAATACCAGAACGACAGCTGTGTTTTTAATAAAGTATCTTCGCATGCTTGGATTTGATGCCGAAAATTATTTGTTTGCGGAACACTCTTGGTATTTTCGAAATGCTTTGGTTAGGGCAAATTACAATAACATAAAGAATGGTATCTATGAAACGACAGAGTTCCTTGAAATGTTTTTAAGGAATCTTTTGCTGAATGAGAAACACGAGCTTCACAATAGAGAAATGCATGTTAGTGGTAGATTTTTATTGGGTCACGATGACTCGATAAATGACCCAATAAATGACCCGATAAAATTAGATGGACGTGA
Organism: [Clostridium] aminophilum; assembly: GCF_900101295.1. Classification (GTDB taxonomy): domain Bacteria; phylum Bacillota; class Clostridia; order Lachnospirales; family Lachnospiraceae; genus Clostridium_R; species Clostridium_R aminophilum_A. The sequence continues at coordinate 103,857 of NZ_FOIL01000005.1, forward strand.
GCTTAAAATTATAGAGTTGTTACGTGAAGAAACTGGCTTAACACGAAAAGAGATGGCAGCTCGTTTAGATTGCTCGGATTCAACAATTAAGCGGTGCTTGCAGTCTATGGTTGAAAAGGGCGTACTGAAACGAATTGGCTCAAATAAAAAAGGTGAATGGATCATATTAGAAAAGAAGTAATATAAACAAATGTATTTTTACCGAATTACGGAGGATAAAGCATGGATTATCTAACCTCAGCGGAATGTGCAAAGAAGTGGAATGTGTCTCAAAGAAGAGTAGCAATATATTGTAAAGAAGGACGAATTGAAGGAACTTTTCTTATGGGAAGAATGTGGCTGATTCCAAAAGATGCGAAGAAACCGGAAGATCCGAGAAGAGTCCGTAAAATTGGGCAGGATAAGAAATGATTGTGGACTCAGTGAGTCCACAATCCAAGTTGGTGTTATGGAAGCTACTATAATATTTTAATAAGCTAAATGTAAGGAAGAATAAAGATACTATGCTAGAAAACATTGATGACGTTAATTCAGGAGTGTATAAAAGATGGATTTATTCTAATAAAGTGTATTACGAGCTTGTTTGTGATTATCTTCAAAAGATTAATTATAGTAGTCAGGATTATAATCATTTGATTTCACAAAAACTTAGTAGAGAGAAAAAAGGTATTCCGGAAGGTTTGCCAATTTCTAATGCTCTCGCTAATGTATATTTGACAGATATATTTCGTAAACCAGATAGTAGAATACATCGCGTATAACGGCATGATGACAGACATTTCTGTACTTCAGGAATCGCCGTTTACAGATCAGGGAATGTTGTAGATATCTTTACAGATTCAACGGTTTGGAGCGCGATTAGAAAGGTAATTGAAAATAAAAACGCAAACGCGGTAGCGTAAGGAGAATATAATGACAGCAGGAATGGCAATTCATTCTAATAGTTCCTTTAATGAGGGAAAGGCAGTTAGATATTTGGAAGAAGTATTAGAGCAAGGGAATAAAATCAAGACATTTTTTAAAGAGAATGATAGAACACCAAATTATGATGGAACGTTTGAATTAATATCGAAAAATGGAGAACCTAAAAAACAGTTTATTGTACAAATCAAAAAGACGAAAGCATTGCCTGTTTGTCAATCAGGGAAGAATTCGGGGAAGCGTGTGTATCAACTTGAGACGGCATTTTTGTATTACGTTAAAGCAAAAGTGACGGAAAGTCCTGCAATATATTTTGTTGTTGATATTGAAAATAACCGTATTTTTTATCTATATCTATCAGATGAATTATTAATGAAGTTGGATTTTGAAGGTAAAAAACGTGTGACATATGCTTTTTCGGAACAAGATGTTTTAAATGATATCAATGTTTTCTGTGATAGACTGTTTGACATTACGAAAAAAAGAAATGAAGGATTTATATATAAAACTGAGGATGAAATAGTAGAAATTCAAGAAGCGTTAGATTATATTAATGATTTATTTAATGGAGATTTGAAAGAAATAAAAAAAGCTTGTTATCCAAATCTATGGAGATTTGGAGTTGGTGTATCTACTGGTGAATGTGTCACACTGAGCTTTAAAAATAATAAAGGTAGCAAGGTAGATAATAGCTTTATAAATTCTTCTATGTTTTGTATCTATCCTCAATATAAAGGGGAAATAGGGAATTCGATAAGTGAGTATCGCAGCAATGGCTTTGGGACTCACATTGATTGTACTGGGACGAAGAAACCAATCGAATATGTGAAAGATGAAGTAAAGGAAGTAATCGTAAGATTCTGCGAAAATCCTCCTGCAAAACTTTTGCCGTCCACATTACTAGAAGAGCGAGTTTATGAAAAAGCAAAGGCCTTAATTGCTATTTTTGGTTCAGAAGAAGAGATATTAGTAGATGATGTTTTAATTAAATACAATATCTTGCTTTCATACTTATATATGATATTTTCACCGAACTATAATGCTACTGATGCCGAAAAACAATTTAAAAGAATTGTTTCAAATCAGATAAGGATTCCGGGGAATGGAATAAATTTTAGCAATCCTATGATGAAGGGAATTGTTCGGGGAGAACTTTTAAATTACTACAATTCAAAACCAGCGATTAAGTTTAACTCAAAGTTTGTTTTACAATTATTATCAAAAGCATCAATTGAGTTGTTTGTAGATTTGGAAGAACTAAAAGAAAGAGGCGTCAAAAAGATTCATAATGATTGGTATGAGCGTAGGTGTTTAGTGTATCAAGATGATATAGATTCTGTAAAAAAGCTATATAATGAATGGCTTAAAAAGCTTCCTGATAGTTATCATGATATGTATAAAATGATTTTTGGGAAAAACTATGAATATATGTTTTCGTGTAATGTCGAGTTCTCGATAAATAAATGTTCGGAATCGGGGATTCTTTATGATGAGATTATAAATACATATAAATCTAACGATGATATCAGTATTTCTTTAGTTGATTATATTAACCCGGATTTTCGGATTGAGTTAGAGGAGAGCGTTATCTCAAAAACGCATTCAAGTGTTTTAGGAAGAATTATATCGTCTGGAAATCCGTTATATGATGGAGTTAGATGTTGGTTATATCAGGGGATATGTCAAAAGCTAGGTTTAAAATGTGAAGGCCTAAAACTTAATTTCGGCATAAGAACTACTATTTTTAGTAATTAAGAATGGTGCTGTCGCATTAGTTGATTTTTCAACTGGTGCGCAGCACCTTTTCGTATGCAAAATCAGCGGCTTTCGCCGCTGATTTTAAGTTTATGTGAGGCAAAGACGATTCGAAAACGCACTTTAACAAAGCCACTGATGTGGCTGATTCCATTTTCTGGATTCTGTTTTGAACTACTAAAAATTATGCAATTCTCGACATCTCTGTCAGAAAGGTTCCGGTCCGATTGCCTTGAATCTTAAAATGGAGCTTATTGATATTGTATGCCAACGCAACCAGAATACTTTGCGCAAGAACATTTTTCTTTCCGCGATATAAATACTG
>NZ_FOIL01000102.1 GCF_900101295.1 [Clostridium] aminophilum
ACGCATCTGATTGAGAAGGCGGTTCAGGCGGTCGAGCACGGCATCACCGTTGCGGATGAGACGGCGAAGAGTCTTGACAGCATCGTGGAAGGCAGTGAGAAGACCGCAAAACTGGTTCAGGAGATCGCGGAGGCGTCCGGCAGACAGTCCGATGCGATTTCACAGGCATCCATCGGTATTGATCAGGTATCTTCCGTTGTTCAGAGCAATTCCGCGACGGCGGAGGAATCTGCGGCAACCAGCCAGGAACTCTCCGATAAGGCCTCTGTTCTGAATGATCTTGTCAGCAAATTTAAACTGAATGAGTAAATAACAGAGTGCAAATCCGCTGGTCTGTTTTGCTGAAAACAACCCGGAGACGAAAGCATCGGTGAATATCGGAACAACGCGGGTCGGAGCGAGAGCGCCGGCCCGCGTTTTCTGTGCGGAAAATGACCGGATAGCGCGGGATGTGGCTGAAAGGCACAAAGTCATAAAAAAACAGAAATGACAGAAAAGATGATATAATTCGGTTTCTTTAACAAAAAAGTACAGATCGTTTTTTGATCAAAGGTTCACAGATAGGAGACGTTATGTTTTTCTAATACGGTCAAAATGGCGCCGGAGAGGAAACGCAAAAGGAAAAGGAATAATACAGAGTCGCTAACGGGAAAAGAAAAACGATTATTATGCTGTGAAAAATGCCGACCCCAAACAACCGCCGTGAAACGACGGAAAATCATATTTTATCTAACCGCGCCGACTATAGAAGTCGGGATAACCCCCAAACAGAAAACGGAGGAAAAAAATGAATAAACAGAGCAGCAATTCAACGAACCGATCCGGTTCATTTCGGATGAGTATCCGGACAAAGATCCTGATGCTGGCGATCAGCGTGGCGCTGATCCCGCTGATTCTGAGCGCAGCGGTCAGTTCGGTAAAGTCGAAACAGACGGGAAAAGAAACGGCGTATACGACGGTTCAGAACCTCACCAAGAGTATTTCCAGCGAAGTATCGGAGTACATCAATAAGAGCTACGCGGTGATCCAGGGACTGTCTGTTTCGGGCGACATGCTGGGCATGGATCCGGTACAGCAGGATAAGATCGTGAAGGCAACGGCGAAAAACAATCCGTATTTTTCACTGGTATATCAGGTGGACCGTGACGGAATGCAGACCGCGCGAAGCAGCGGTGAGCCGGCAGACCGAAGCGACCGCTGGTGGTACAGGCAGATGAAAGAACAGAAGAGTCCGTTTGTATCCAAGTCTTATGTCAGTGCGACCGACGGAGCGGCGACGACATCGATTTTCTTCCCGGAGTTTGACGAGAGCGGTGACATGTGCGGCATCATCGGCGCAGACCTCTCCCTGGCAAAAGTCCAGGAGGTGGTATCCAGTTTTGATGCAGAGGGAACGTATTCGCTGGTGATCGACGGACAGGGCATCTGCATTGCCCATCCCAATGCGGATTATGTGACATACAGCTATAACTATAAAGACGGAACCAGAATGAAGTCCGGCAGCGATTCCGCAAGAGAACCGTTCGACGAGACTGATGACTTTAAAAAGCTGACCGCGGATCTTCTTGCCGGAGGCAGCGGCGTGCAGGAATTCAAGAACCGTGAAGGTGTGGATGCCATTTACTCTTATCGGCCCATTGCCATTCCGGGAACTTCCGAGCAGTGGGGTGTGGTTACCATCCAGAAGAAGGCGGCAGCTTACGCCTCCGTCAATGAGATGGTTCATTTCTTTGTGATCTTCACCATCGTGATGGGTATTCTGACCGCTGTGCTGGCGGTTCTGATGGCGAACCGGATTACGCGTCCGCTGAAGAAACTGGCTGCGGCGGCGCAGGAGATTGCGGACGGCAATCTGAAGGTTGAGATCAATGCGGAGACCAATGATGAGACCGGCGATGTGGCGAGTGCAATGCACGAGACGGCAACGATGCTGAGTTCTTACATCGATTATATCCATGAGATCACACAGGTTCTGAACCAGATCTCGGAGGGCGATCTGACCTTCAATCTGAAGTACGATTATGCCGGAAGCTTTGCGGAGATCAAGGATGCGCTCTTCAATATCCGAAGCACCATGACGGATACCATGTCCCATATCCTTCACGTTGCGGAAGAGGTCAACGGCAACGCATCCACCCTTTCTTCCGGAGCACAGTCTCTGGCCCAGGGTACCACCGAGCAGGCGTCTTCCATCGAGGAGCTTTCCGCAACCATCGCGGATATCTCCACCCATGTCAAAGTGACCGCGGAAAATGCGGACAACGCGGAGAAACTCTCCGAAGATGCCCGGGTTGAAATCCAGAAGGGCAATGAGCATATGCACGAGATGGTGAAGGCGATGAAGGACATCTCCGACAGCAGCAAGGAGATCGGAAAGATCATCAAGACCATTGAGGACATCGCATTCCAGACCAATATCCTGGCGCTGAATGCGGCGGTCGAGGCGGCGAGAGCCGGCGCGGCAGGAAAGGGCTTCGCCGTGGTTGCGGATGAGGTCGGCAACCTCGCAAAGAAGTCTGC